>CANJNI010000001.1 GCA_947475995.1 Beijerinckiaceae bacterium
GGAGAGACCCATCGTTCGATTCACCCGCCGGGTGCGTCATCAGGGAGCCCTCCAAATGCGAAGAAATACCTGCAAAATATAGCTGAATCGTGCGTCCAGCGCATTAAATTATTGCGTCATCCGGTGAATGCGGGCTTAACCTTTTCAATTACGACTACCACGTTGGGGTCCATGGTCGAGGACATACCCCAGATACGATTAACGCTGAATTCGATCAGATCGCGAAGTTTGTGTCGCACCACAAGACCAATGCGGCGCTTCAGACTGGAACCCATGGTCGACCGGTAAGGATTTCCCGCGAATTTCAGCCGCCACGGCTGACCGATCAACAATTGCATCAGCAGAGAAGCTGACAGAAACGTCCGGTGCGTATGATCGCCGTACTGGCTCACGCCGCCGAAAGGACTGCCACCATTTGGAAAACGCGCGATCACAACGCCGCCTTCGCGCAGCAAAATCGCTAGTTGCGCAAACGTGCGCTGAATGTCCTCGGGATACAGATGTTCAAACAGGTCGAAGGCGACGACAATATCGAAAGCGCCGGCGTATTCCGCCACCGCATCTGACAGGTCGGGTGCGAAAATCCGGACGCCCTGCTCTTTGGCGAGTTCTACTGCCTCGGGAATAAGTTCCGTCCCGTAAACCGTGGCGCCCTGCGCGCGCGCAAATGCCAGGAACCTGCCGTTGCCGAAGCCCAGTTCCAAGACCTGCTTTCCCCGCAGATCACGGCCGCGCATTTCGCCAGCGAAATAAGCCGCCGCTTCGGGGTCGCAAATCGCAAACGATTCAGATCCCCATTGCTTCCATTCCGCGTAGCCCTGATAGGATTCTGCGGTCATGGGTACAGAAGCCCCGTGTCAATCAAAAGGGGACGTGGGAAATTCGGTATCGCCTCGAATGTCTGGAGCATTTTTGTGCGCTGTTCTTTCGATTTGGCGTTCAGAAGTTTCCCCAAACTGACACGCTCAGCGCTGGTTAATTTGTAACTGCCAAAAATCATGTCCGCGATCGCGCTGGAACGACCTTCCTGCGGCAGGTCCTCCCAAAGCATCAACTCGATAGGAATTCGGGACGCCATCAGATTTGCGTCATTGGGGCTCATGATGATGGACATCGCTAGGGCGCTGACGATATTTTGGGGGGTGTCGCCGGCAGTCCACCGCATGGACGCAAGCTCCCGCCAATACACTGCAAGAGCCGGCGCATTGGAGACCACCTGGGCAAGCACAAAGGCCCGGACACTTGCGTCGGCGATCGTCTGCATTGGCGCGGACAGTTCAACGGAGGCAAGACGCGCGGCCGTCGCGATCGGCGACGAGTCGATATAAGCGTAGATGCGATCCGCCTTCCCGTCTCCGCCGAATGCGTCGGTGAACAGAAATCCCGCCATGGTGAGCGCGCGCATCATTACGAACACGCAGCAGGCGAGGACTGCCGCATGTGTTCCAAGGCGCAGATACCGAATCTTCATCGCTGCTATTCGCTGTAATATTGCTTGTAGTAGCGATTGCCGTAGTAATAGCCGTAAGCGTACTTGCCGTACTTCTGGGCTTCCTTCTCGACGACCTGGTTGAGCACGATGCCTGCGGCTTGCTTGCCGCCGCTCGACTGGATCTGCTTGAAGGCGCGCCCAACGAGTTCACGTGCGGTCGAAGCCCACTTGACCACGAAAACGACCTTGTCGACAAACTGCGCCACGACCATCGCGTCAATGACCGGACCCACCGGCGGCGTGTCGATCACCACGAGATCGAAGGACTTGCTGAGACGCTGCAGCAATGCCTTGAACTTTTCAGACCCCAGCAAATCGGGCGCGTTCTGGGTCCGACCGCCAGCCGGAAGCACCCAGATGTTTCCACGATCGAAACGCTGAATGACGGTAGTGATTTCGGAATCGCCGACGAGAAATTCCACCAGCCCCGTGTCTCGCTCCATTCCTGCGAGGCGCGACGACGAGGGATGGCGAAGGTCGCAATCGATGACAAGAACCTTCTGACCGCCCTGCGCGGCCGACGTGGCCGTACTCATTGCGATGGTGGTCTTGCCCTCGCCCGGGATGGACGACGTGAACATGATGATCTTCGGCGGATGATCAACGTCCATCATTTGCACGCCCGAACGCAACGAGCGGACAGCCTCGGAAGCGCGGGAGAATGGACGCAGGACCGGATTGAGGAAAAACGGGACAACTTTCCCGTCCACCGTAAGGTCGGAGTTGGACTGAAGGCCAATCGAAACCAAAAGTGGCGCGTGGAGCGCCTGCTCCACCTGCACCGGAGTCGTGAATCCGGCGTTCATGGCCTCGATGGCGAAAGCGCAGACAAGTCCCAGCACAAGTCCTATAATCAGATATGTGGACATCACGAGCGTCCGGACAGGCGAACTCGGAACGCGGGGCGTCTGAGCCGGGGCGATCACTCGAACATCGCGCGCCTCGAAGGTCGACTGCTCTTCCGTCACGCGGGCGCGCTGGAGAAAGTCCTCGAACAGGCTCTTGTTCACTGTGGCCGTGCGCTCGAGCTCGCGAAGCTGGATCGCCGTATCGCTGTCCATCTGCGACTGGCCAGAACCGCTCTCGAGAGCCTTTTCGACCGCTTCCTCGCGGGCCTTGGCGAGTTCGTATTCGTTCTTGACGCTCGCCGCCAGACGCTGCAGTTCGCCCCCGATGGAACGTTCGATATCCGCCCGTTCGGCGCGCACGTTCACGACGAGCGGATGACCGCTGGAGTACCGGGCCAGCAGATCGGCTTCCTTCTGGGTCACAGCGCTGAGCTGGGCGCGCATAGAGGACAACGACGACGTGCTCATGGCGTCCGGCAGGCTCTGCACGCTTACGCGCGCGCCTCTGTTGGCTCCACTGATCAGATCGTAGCGGGATTTCTTTTCGGCCGTCTCGGAACGCGCCGTTATCAGGCGCGCGTTCAGATCGGCGAGCTGCTGCTGGTTGAGGGTGAGGCCGCTGTTGGCCTGAATTCCCTTCACAGATCGGTAATCAGCGACGGCTTTCTCGGAATCCCGAAGTTGCTTGCGCAAATCATCGAGACGATCTCCGAGCCATGTCGAAGCGCGGCGCGCTGCGTCGAAACGCGCGTCCAGCTTGTCAACCGCATAAGCGTCCGCAACAGCATTCGCCAGGCGCGCGGCTTTCGCTGGATCAATTGAGGCCACCGAGATTGACAGAACGTAACCCTGCCCGCTTCGAACGACCGATGTTGCTGTGGCCAGAGCGTTGATCGACGTCTGGACGTCAGCGCCACCGGCCTGCGCCAAACCACTAGGAGAATTGGAATCCTGCTGAGTGGGCTGCTCGCTCGAAATCAGCGAACGAATTGACCCCATCAGCGACCAGCCGCCGCCATCTCTGCGGGGGCCGAATTCGGCATCGGTCACCAGCCGTTCTTTCTCCACCACACGACGCAGGAGTGTCGACGACCGAATGATGGCCATCTGACTTTCCAGCATCGGCAGATCCAGCACGGCGTCGGACAGGATTGTGTCGGCGCCTGCGGCCTTTTCCTTGCGGGGATCAAGCAATATCTGGGTGGTAGCCGTAAAGACCGGGATCTGCCGCGCGAGTTGAATAGCGCCGATAACAAGGCACAGCGCGGTAACGACGGCTATAACCTTCCACTGACGCCAACCGAAATGAAGCGTTTCGCGCAGATCGAAGCCTTTGGCGGCCCCAGCTTGCTCGGTCTGTTCATAGCGATCGACATTTTGCAGCATTATCAAGCTCTCGACCAAAAATATGGCGGTAGTGGGGCCTGTCCGGCGAGGCATAAAGTCATGTTTCGACGAATCCTAGCAAAATTACCTGACGCGAGACCGCCTCAAAAACAGCCATGTATGGCCGAAAATCGGCGAACCGAAAATATCGCCGCGAATCAAAGGTATCATAGCGGATGTTGGGGCTCCAGTCGTGGCCGACACCCGCCTTGACCTAGTCAGACATAGACTGGCGCGAGGTGAGAGACTGCGCCACGCCAGCTCCCAGCAGAGCCATGAAGGTCAAAGTCACAGACTGAATCTGCAGGCTGAAATCAACGAGCGCATGCACGCCGACCAGAAAAGCCGCTGCCGTTGCCATGATCGGGATTGAGGCGCTCTGCTCTCGTTTCACAAGACCACGGTAGCAGGCAAAAACCAGAAGCCACACGCAGACCAGCAGGGCGGCCCCAAAAATCAACCCAAGCCCTTGAAATATTTCGAGGTAAGTGTTGTGGGCCTTGTCCAGAACGCCTTCGATCGGCATCGTCTTGTCTCGGTAGATGGGGAATACGTCCGCGAAGGTCCCGTACCCAAAGCCCAGGAAAGGCGCATCGAACACGGATCGCAGGGCGATCACATAAATCGCTAACCGGTTCACATCCCCGAAGCCTTCCTGACCGAATAGACGGGCGAGGAGCCGATCGCCGAAAGCCAGAAACACCCCGGACAGAAGCACGACCAGGATCAGGACGATATCCCACTGGTTCGCCTGTCGTCTGTTCGGACGATTGAACGACAGAACGATCAGCACGAACAGCCCCACGGCCGTCGAGATGATGCCGCCGCGCGACGCAGAAAGCAGCAACGCCGCCGACGTGACGCCGCCCGCGGCGATCCAAAGCCAGCCGCGCTGACCCGTCACCTCAAGGAACTTGGCGACCCGCAGCGACCTGATGCCCCGGGCGCTCTCGACCTCGTGCTGGTACATGCGCAACAGCAGGGTGAACTGGCATACGAGCCCCAGCCCGGCGTAGGTGGCGAAGGAATTCCGGTTCACGAATGTGGACGACAGATCGGGCGTCTTTGTCCCACCCATCGAGGTGATGACGTTGATGGAAAACACGAACAGGACAATTCCGACCAGCGAATAGGCGGCGACGATCACCGCCACAGCGGCGACAAGCTGGTTGGCTCTCATCCGATCGCGGCAAAGTTGCAGAGCCAGCCAGAAGACCGCCGCCGACGTCAGCAGGCGCACGAGGGCGAGCCCCGTCAAGTCACGATTGACCGAAATGCTGCCTGAAACCGGGAACTCGTCGCCCAGAACTTCTGCGGCCATGGTCCAGACCGGATGCACCCAGCCTTGCGGGATGAACGTCCCCATCTGCACGAAAATGAACGCCACCACGGCGGCAAACAGGAAGGCCGACGCTCCGACATTTTTGAGGCTGACGCTATGGCCGACGCCAAGGCCCAGCCTGCCGGCCTCGTAAAGAATAACAAGCCCCGGAAACAGCAGGGCGTTGACCGCCCACGGAAACATGCGATTGCCGCCAAGCCACAGCGGCGCCCAGGCCAGTCCGGCCAACATTACAATGAAGAGCCAGCGGTCGATCCGAGCTGCAATCGCCTTGGCCGCCGAATTCTTGGGGGCGGCCGACGAGGCGTTGGGCCGACGCAGCTCCCGATTCTCATCGGATGAAATTTGAGACATTCGACAACAGACCTTGATGCGACGGCGCCTCGTAACTGCCAAGTTTCGGGACGCCGCCTTTATTTATTTCGACGCACCGATGAACCGCGGTGAAGCATAGAGCAGCCGCGTTTTCAAGTCAGCGCCCTCTTCCGGCGTTATCCCGCTTGTGAAAAGACAGGCAAAAGCCTAACTGGCGATGCCTTTTCCCGTCGAAAGTCCCACATGCGCGTCCGGCTGACAGCCTCACAAAAACGCCAGAAGCTCCGTATCGCACTTGCGGGCGCAGCATTTGTGTCGCCCGCCAGCGTTTATGACGCCATGTCGGCAGGGGTTGCGGAACTGGCGGGCTACGACCTCGCCATGCTGGGCGGCTCCGTCGCATCCGCAGCCGCCTTGGCCGCGCCGGACCTGACGGTGATTTCCCTGACCGAGCTAGCGGGTCTGGTTCGCTCCATCTGCCGCAACACAAATCTTGCCCTGTTTGTCGATGCCGACCATGGCTACGGTAACGCGCTGTCTGTGCGTCGGACGATCGAAGAACTGGAACACGCTGGCGCCTCGGGCTGCAGCATAGAGGATACCCAGCTGCCCGCCCGGTTCGGCGCGAAGGACGAGGAAATCATTTCCACGGAGGAGATGGTCGGCAAGCTAAAGGCGGCTGTGGCCGCGCGGCAGGACCCGAATTTCATCATTGCGGGGCGCAGCATCGCGGTGCGGCACGAGGGTCTGGAGAAAACGATCGCGCGGCTCAAGGCCTATGCGGCCACGGGCGTCGATCTGATCTTCCCCATCGGGGTGGACAGTCTGGACCAGATCGTGGCGATCCGTGATGCTGTCGGGCTGCCGATCATGCTCGGCATGGCGCCGAATTTCGCAACGCGCGAGGAACTGGCGGCTGCCGGAGTGCGGATCATGCTTCAGGGCCACCTGCCCTATGCGGCGGCGGTTGAGACATTTCGGGGGATCTACGAACATCTGCTGACGGGAGGATCGCCGGATGCGCTGAAATCCCGATTGCCGAAGTCGGATTTTCTCGACGCCGTGCTGCAGGGTCCGGACTACAAGGCCTGGCGCAAGGACACGATGGAATAGCTTAGCGGGTCGACGCTGGAGGGACGCGCGCCTCTTCGCGGAGCTTTGGCAGCTTTTCGAGATAGGCGTCAGCATCGCCGAAATCGACGAAGCTCAGATAGCGCGCGTGAGCATCCTGCGTGCGGCGCGCATGCTTGATCGGGCACCAGTATTGTTCCGTCACAGATCCAACTTCGCGCGCATAGGCGATGACCCCATTTCCGTAGGAGCAATAGGCGCAATTGAGCTTCTCGATCAGATTAAGGTAGGCCAGATAGCGCCGATCGAACTCGAAATAGTCGGAGCGTCTGACGCGCGGGATTCCGTAAACCCGGAAGCAGACAGCCTGATAGACGAAGAGAAAAAGGTCGAGCAGCGCAAACGGAATGACCAGCATGTAGATGAAGGGCGCTGTCAGGATCACCAGAATGTTGGATTGTCGGACATAGCGCCACAGGCTGATTTTCAGTTCGCGGTGACGCCGCGCGACCTCTTCCTCGAAGATCGCCCTGCCCTTCTCCACCCCGAAACGCAGGTCCGCGCTGCGGCGCGCTATTTCTGCATCGAGTTCAGCCTGGAGCTGGCGAATCCGTTCGACGATCGAACCCGTATCAGCGGCCATAATGTGCTCCCCGAGATCAGGGAACTCTTGTCCGCCCTATATGGGGAGATAGCAATGGCGGCTTCAGGCGAGTAAACGCACGAGACCGTCCCAGATCAGTCTCAGCCCGACCAGAAATGTCATGACATTGACGAAGCGATAGAACGGACCGGGCGCGACAGTTTTCACCAGTTGCACGCCGATCAGCACCGACACGATGGCCACCGGGAACAGAACGAACGAGACTTTCAGGTTCGGCAGATTGACCTGCCCAAGCCAGATGAAGGCGGCGAATTTCGTGTAGTTGAGAATGCCGAACAGGATCGCCATCGTGCCGGCATAGACGCGGGGCGACAGCTTTTGCGGGTTCATGAAAACCTGCACGGGCGGCGCGCCCGCATTGGCGACGAAACTTGTGAAACCGGCCCATACGCCCCAGAACACGCCCCAGGCGGGCTTTCCGGTCTGGGCGGGCGCATCGAAGCCGCCGTGCTTCAACCATGTGTTCAGCACCGAGCCCGCCGCGATCAGCCCGACCGCCACCAGCACCTCGGCGTCGGTGACGTATTTCGCCAGCGCCATCGCGGCCAGAATGCCGGTCAGACCGCCGACGACGAGGACGATCAGGTTTTCACGGTGGAAGTCCTTGCGTAGCGCCCAGATGCCAAAAATGTCCTGCACCATCAGGATGGGCAGCAGGATCGCCGCCACCTGCAGGGGCGGCGCGACCAGCGCCATCATGGGCAAAGACACCATGCCGACGCCCGAAAACCCGCCCTTCGACAGACCCATCAGGATCACGGCCGGAACCGCCATGGCGTAGAAGGTCCAGTCGGTGATCATGGGAGGCACGCGCGGCGAGACAACATGCGGCATCCATAAAGGAAACGGACGAAAAAGGAATTGGGCGCGAAGCGATCAAATCGTCTGTTTCAAAGCTTGCGCGACCACCGAGAAAGGCAGCACCAGCGACAGGTCGGCATCGCTAAGGCGCAATGCCCCGTAGCTCTCGTACCATTGCGCAGCGCGGTCATTTTTTGCGTCGATCACCAGAGCGACGCCGCCAACTTCGGCGGCAACGCGCATACAACGGTCGGCTGCGAGTAACAGGAGTGCGCCCCCAAGGCCCCTGCGCTGAACTTTGAAATCCGTCGCCAAACGTCCAAGGCGAAAAACCGGAACGTCATATCGCGCCAGTCCACGAGCGACGACAGCGGGAGTTCGCGCATATTCGAGTGAGGCAGGACTCAAAGTGTAGAAGCCAAGCACACGCGAAGGCTCATCCTCGGGACGTGCAACAAAACATTTGGCGCCGCCGCTTTCATGGTTTTGACGGGCGTAGCGTTTGAAATAGGCATTCAGGTCCGCGTCCCCGCAATCGAATGCGAGGCGGTCGTGGTGGCGCGCAAGCGGTTCTTCCCGCCAGACCAGCGCGGTCATTTCAGCGTGAAGCCTGCCTTGGCGGCTCGCATCAAACGTTCGGGGGCGGCGGGCGGATTTTCGAGAAGGTCCAGCACGCGCAACGAGTCACGCTCCGAAAGCTTGAGACGTTCTGATTCCGAAATATCCGCCTCCGCCTTCGGCAGAACTTCCCGTAAAATGTATCCTGTGAGGTCCAGCCGATTGAGCGCGGCGGCGCGCGTCAGCGTAGCCTTGTCTTCGGGACGAAGACGAAGTTCGATCCGGCCGTTATCGGAAATGGCGCGCGGCATGGGAATCTCCTGCTTGCGGACAAAATATACGGATTGAATCCGTACCGCAAGAACTTCAGGCCGTGCGCTCCCGCCGGAACGCGAACAGCCGGAACCCCGTAAACGTCAGGCTCATCGACACCAGCGAGCCGCACATGACGGCGGCGAAGATCGCCATGTTTTGCGTAACGAACCCGAGCCCGATGCGGCCGATCCCGATCAGCACGAGGCTGTAAACGGTGTAGTTCAGCGTGGTGCCGACCACGCTGACCGATAGGTAGCGGACGAATTCGCGGGCGCGCCGCCCATCCTGCGAGCGGAATGTGTGGCGGCGGTTGAGCAGCCATGTGGTCGTCGCCGCGCACAGCACCGCCGGAATGCGCGCCGCATAGGGCGACAGGCCGCCGACGCTCGACAAGAGCATGGTCAGGCCCGCGTCGACCACGAAGCCGACGACGCCCACCACCAGAAAGGCCCGCATCTGGCCCACCAGCGCCGCGTGCTTCTCGGCTAGGCGGAGGATCTGCGCCCACAGGCCCATGTCGAGCAGCGCGCGGCGCGCAATGATCGCCGCCAGCGCCAGCATGGTCAGCAAGCCGAGCGGCACATAGGTGGCGGCGGCCATGTTGCGGGCGATGATCGGCACGATCCAGACCGCCGCCAGCGTGGTTTTCTCCCATGGCAGGAAGCCCCGCTCCATGCCGTAGGACGCCAACATCGCGATGGCCGGGCCGAGCAGCATCATGTCGTAATCGAGCGCGTAAGGGGTCGCCAGAAGCGCCGCCACCAGAACCGCTGCGCCGCGCAGGCGCCAGTCGGCCTTGCCGCCCCAGATGATCGCCAGAGCCAGCGCGCAACCCGCCGTCGAGGCAAATTGCGCCAGATAGGCGATTTCGACCGAAGCGCCAAACATGCGGGCGGCGGCGAAAACCGTCTGGATTTTTTGCCAGCCGGTCGCGCCCGCCTCGATGTTCACCCGGCGGGAAAATTCCAGGCAATCGACGAACGCCTGCCAGGTGGAGGCTCCGAAGGCTGCATAGGTGGCCAGCGACATGGCCAGAACCGTCAGGCCGGCGGACACCACAGCCCGCCAGTGCAACCCGACCATCAGGGCGATGGGGATCAGCAGGCCGAATTGGGGCTTGTAGGCCAGAAGGCCGATCAGCGGGCCCGCGATCCAAGGCCGCCGGTCGATCAGCAGCAACCCGCCGCCCAGCAAAGCTGCGCTCAGGAACCCGTTATGGCCGTGGCCGATGTTGATGAAGACCGCCGGATAGGCGCTCGCGATCAGCAGCGCGTCCTTTCCGGGCAAGATCGCCCGGATGGCCCGCAGATAGAGCGCGAATGTCGTCGCAAGCCATAAGATCAGCGCCAGCGCATAGGGAAACAGCGCCAGCACGCCTGCGACGGCCAGAAAATAGGGCGGATAGCTCCACGGGAAAAAGCCGTCCGGGTCGCCAAAAAGGCTGAGTTGTTTCGCCGCATGGGCCTGCGGGTCGAAGGGCTTCTCGGGCTGGCCTTCCAGCACAAAGACGCCCGCAGCCCACACGCCCGAGAAATCCGTGCCGAGCGGACGGTCGAAACGGTCGATCTTTCCGTCGGAGGTGGCGAACAGGAAGCCGGTCGAAAGCGCGTAAAAGACGAGCAAAACAGCGCTGACGAGGCGCATGCGCTCGCGCGTCAGCCAAAGGCCGTTCCGAAGGGACTCCAACATCACGCTTTACGCACTCGTCAAAACTGATGGCGACCATGGGCGCAAGCTTTTAAGATTTGGTGGAGCGGGTCCGGGGGGCCGATTGAACTAAGTCGAAAAGCCAATTTCGCCCTTAAAAATCTTGCCCCAATGAGGCCCCGGGAAAGCTGGAGGAAACCATGTCGAGCCGCTACTCCGAGGTCTATCAGTCGTGGCAGTCGAACCCGGAGGGTTTCTGGGGCGAGGCCGCGAAGGAGATCGACTGGATCCGCAAGCCGACCAAAATCTTCGACGCCAAGGCCGGCGTCTATGGCCGCTGGTTCCCGGACGCGACCTGCAACACCTGCTGGAACGCGGTGGACCGCCATGTGGAGGGCGGGCGCGCCGACCAGACGGCCATCATCTACGACAGCCCCGTCACCCAGCAGAAGCGCAGGATTTCCTACGGCGAATTGCGCGATGAAGTCGCCACGCTGGCCGCCGTTCTGGGCGATCTCGGCGTCGCCAAGGGCGACCGCGTCATTTGCTACATGCCGATGATTCCCGAAGCCGTGATCGGCATGCTGGCCTGTGCGCGCATCGGGGCGATTCACTCCGTGGTCTTCGGCGGGTTCGCGGCGAAAGAGCTGGCGACGCGCATCGACGACGCCAAGCCGAAACTCGTTCTCACCGCCTCCTGCGGCATCGAGCCGGGCCGCGTCGTGCATTACAAGCCGCTGCTCGATCAGGCGATTGAACTCTCGGCCTCCAAGCCCACCGGCGTGCTGCTTCTCCAGCGCCCTCAATCGCAGGCGAGCATGATCGCCGGCCGCGATCACGACTGGGCGCAGACGATGGCAGCCGCGAAGGCTGCGGGCAAGAAGGCTGACTGTGTCGAACTCGCCGCGACTGATCCGCTCTACATTCTCTACACGTCCGGCACGACCGGCATTCCCAAGGGCGTCGTGCGCGACAATGGCGGCCACATGGTCGCGCTGAAATGGACGATGAAAAATCTCTACGGCATCGAGCCGGGCGAGGTTTACTGGGCTGCTTCGGATGTCGGTTGGGTCGTCGGCCATTCCTACATCGTCTATGCGCCGCTGCTGCACGGGGCGACGACCGTCGTTTACGAGGGCAAGCCCATCGGGACGCCGGACGCGGGCGCGTTCTGGCGCATGATCGAGGAATACAAGATCTCGGCCTTGTTCACCGCCCCGACCGCGTTCCGGGCGATCAAGAAGGAAGACCCGAACGCCGAACATCTGAAGCGCTACAACACCACGTCGCTGCGCACCCTGTTCCTCGCGGGCGAGCGCGCCGATCCCGATACGGTGGCGTGGGCCGAGCGCATTCTGGGCGTGCCGATTGTCGATCACTGGTGGCAGACCGAAACCGGCTGGGGGATCGTCGGCAATCCGGTAGGCCTCGGCATCCTGCCGATCAAGCACGGCTCGCCGACTGTGCCGATGCCGGGCTATGACGTGCAGATTGTCGATGAAGCCGCCAGGCCGGTCGAGAATGGCCGCATGGGCTCCATCGTGGTGAAGCTGCCGCTGCCTCCGGGCTGCCTGCCGACGCTGTGGCAGAACGATGAGCGCATGGCCGACAGCTATCTCGCGGAGTTCCCCGGCTATTACAAAACTGCCGACGCCGGCTACAAGGATCAGGACGGCTATCTCTACATCATGGGCCGCACCGACGACATCATCAACGTCGCCGGCCATCGCCTCTCGACCGGCGGAATGGAAGAAGTTCTGTCGTCCCATCCGGACGTGGCCGAATGCGCTGTCATCGGCATCAAGGATGATCTCAAGGGCGAGCAGCCCTGCGGGTTCATCGTGCTGAAATCAGGCGTCACCAAGCCGCACGACCAGATCGAGAAAGAGATCGTGGCGCTGGTGCGCGAGAAGATCGGCCCCGTGGCGGCGTTCAAACTGGCGATCACGATTGACCGTCTGCCGAAGACGCGATCAGGAAAAATCCTGCGCGGCACGATGAAGAAGATCGCCGATCACGATGAATGGTCGATGCCCGCGACGATTGATGATCCGGCGATACTGGACGAGATCGCGGGGGCTTTGGGGCGGAAGGGGGTTTAGCGCGCCGTCATTGCGAGCGCAGCGAAGCAATCCAGAGTCGCGCGCGCACCACGATGGATCGCATCGTCGCTACGCTCCTCGCGATGACGGTCGGCAGCCCTCATGGAGAGTAGCCCTCATGCTGAGGAGGCGCGCAGCGCCGTCTCGAAGCACGAGGGCGCGCCACGCTGCTTCATGCGCCGCGCGCTCGTTGCTCCTACATCCTTCGAGACGCTTGCTGCGCAAGCTCCTCAGGACGAGGGCGAGAGTCGCTCGCGTCTCGCGGATCAATCAGGCATGCCATCGGTCGATACACCCGCATAGCCGTAGATTATGCGCCGTCACACCAGTTCGAGGCGCAATTCACGGCCTACGATTTTCGCTGCGCGCTGCAACGTCTCAAGAGTGACGCCGCCATTGTCGGGATCAAGCAAGCGGTCGAGCTGGGCGCGGCTGGTGTGCATCTGCTCCGCCATGGCGGTCTTGCTGATGCCGCGTTGCTTCATGGCCTCCGCAAGCTGAAGCGAAATCACGGCCTTGATCGCCGCGCCTGTGACTTCCTGCCTGATCCCCTGTTCATCAAGCCAGCTCTCGAACGTCGAACCGATGTGAGGATTTTTCTTCTTCGTCATGGCGTGGCCTCCTGAAAGCGCTGTCGTGCAAGCGAAAGATCGTCCGTCGAGGTCTTCTGAGTTTTCTTGATGAAGGCATGAACGGCAATCAGCTCGCCCTCGTGAAACCCGAAAAGAACGCGCGCTTCCCGCTTGCTGGGAAGCGATGACCGGACCTCCCAAAGTCCGCCGCTCAACGGGCGGCATACAGGCAACCCGATCGGCCAACCGAACTGAACCTTCGCAATGTCGCGGCCAATGATCCGGCGATCATCGAGGGGCAATTCGGTCAACCACTCCCGCACCGGCTCGCGTCCAGTGGTCGAGCGCCAAAAGCGGAACGGGATGGGTTTGAGGTCTGCAGTCATTCAAAAGAAACGTATCAAAAAAGATACGTTTCCGCAAGCCGTCATTGGCAAGTTTTGGCGAGAACTTACAGCCTACCGGCTCACCTCGTCCCGCAACGCCCGCCGCAAGATCTTCCCCACATTCGTCTTCGGCAGCATCGCCCGGAACTCGATGGTCTTCGGAACTTTATAGGGCGTGAGGTTCTGCTTGCACCACGCTCGCAGATCTTCCGCGCTCACCTCCTCGGAGCGGCGCACCACATAGGCGGTGACGGCCTCGCCCGACTTGTCGTCCGGCAGGCCGATGACGGCGGCTTCCAGCACGGCGGGATGCGAGACCAGCACGTCCTCGACCTCGTTCGGAAACACTTTCATGCCCGACACGACCACCATGTCTTTCAGGCGGTCGACGATCTTGAATGTTCCGTCGTCATTCTCGACGCCGACGTCGCCGGAGCGGAAAAATCCGTCGTGCGTCATCACGTTTTTCGTCTCGTCCGGACGGTTCCAGTAACCGGCCATGACCTGCGGGCCTCGAATGCAGATTTCGCCCGGCTCGCCCTGCGGGGCGATGCTGCCGTCGGGCAGCCGGATCGAAATGTCGGTCGAGGGAACCGGATAGCCGATGCCGCCGGTGAAATCCTGAATGTCGAGACGATTGACGGTCGCGATGGGCGACGTTTCGGAAAGCCCGTAGCCCTCGATGATCGCCTTGCCGGTGAGCTTCTTCCAGCGCGCGGCGACAGCGGCTTGCGTGGCCATGCCGCCCGACACGCAGGTGGCGACCTGCGAGAAATCAACCTCCTTGATGTCGGGCTGATCGCACAGGACGTTGTAGAGCGTGTTGACCATGACCAGCATGGTGAACTTGTGCTCCTTCATGGTCTTCATCAGCGCCGGAATGTCGCGCGGATTGACGACCAGCACCTGCATGGCCCCGATGCGGGCCATGAAGAGGCAGCAGGCCGTAAGCGCCAGCACATGATAGAGCGGCAGCGCCGTCAGCATGATGTGATCGGGCCGGTCGCCGATGAAGACTTTCATCCAGGCTTCCGCCTGCGCCACATTGGCGGCGATGTTGCGATGAAGCAGCGTCGCGCCTTTCGAGACGCCGGTCGTGCCACCCGTATATTGCAGGAAGGCCACGTCGTGCGGGGATATTTCGACGGGCTTCAGCGAATCCTTCGCGGCCCAGGAATAGAAATCCACGAAACTGATGCAGGCCGGCAGGCTGTAGGGCTTGATGGCGCGCTTGACGAATTTCGAAACGAAATTGATGACCTTGCCCTTGAGGCCCATCAGGTCGCCGGGCTTGACGATGATGGCGCGCTCGACCGTATGCAGCTCCAGCAGGCCGTCCATCACCGTATGGGCGAAGTTCTCCAGCACGAACAGGACGCGCGCGCCGCTGTCGTTCAACTGGTGGGTCAGTTCGCGCGCCGTATATTGCGGATTGACGTTCACCACCACATAGCCGCCGAGCAGCACGCCGAACATGATGGCCGGATAGGTCATCACATTGGGCATCATGATGGCGACGCGGTCGCCCTTTTTCAGTCCGAGCTGCTGGAGGCCCACGGCCACGCGCCGCGCGGCGACGTCGAGCTGGCCATAGGTCATCTGGACGCCGAAGCTCGACACGGCGGGACGCGCCGCGAAGCGCGTCACGCTCTCCTCGAAGATTCGATTGATCGTGTTCGGGGCCGCGGGGTCGATTTCCGCAGGCACGCCCGAGGGGTAATGCGCAAGCCAGGGCCGCGCGACTGTGGCCGCAATATTCATGGCGGCGTCTCCTTCCATCCGATTGACGCCGACCATGACATTTCGTCGCGGCAGCGGCAATCATCGAAAGAAATACGCACAGCCATACGATCGGATGACGACCGCGTTGTGATCGGTGCCGATTACTCGTCCGTCTTGAGCGTCTTCAGCTTGGCGAAGACCGAATCCACGTCGATGGATTCTTCGGCCCGCTTGGGCGCCGGGGCCGGGCTCGAGCCGAACACGTCGAGCGGCGTGGAAGGTTCGCGCGGCGCGGTGGTGATCTCGGCGGACACCAGCGTCTGGCCCGGATCGGGCGCAGTCTGCGGACGATCCTTGTTGGCGCGGTTGACCTCCATGTCGAGGTCGATCTGCGAGCACAGGCCCAGAGTCACCGGGTCGAGCGGCGACAACTGGCTGGAATTCCAGTGCGTCCGGTCTCGGATCGCCTGCAGGGTCGTCTTGGTCGTGCCGACCAGACGCATGATCTGCGCATCCTTGAGTTCGGGATGGTTGCGGACGAGCCAGAGGATCGCGTTCGGACGGTCCTGACGGCGCGACAGCGGCGTGTAGCGCGGGCCGCCCTGCTTCTTGATCTCCGGCAGGCGCACCTTCGAGACGGCCAGCGTCAGCCGGTAGTTCTGGTTGCCTTCGGCCCGGGCGATTTCCTCGCGGGTGAGCTGGCCCGAGCTGATCGGGTCGTGCCCCTTGATGCCTGCGGCGACTTCGCCATCCGCAATGCCTTTGACTTCAAGGGGATGCAGCTTGCAGAAGTCGGCGATCTGATCGAAGGTGAGCGAGGTGTTCTCCACGAGCCACACGGCGGTCGCCTTTGGCATCAGCGGGGCGTTGCTCATCTTTATCTCCTGTTGGCAGGCCGTCCAGACGCGTTCCGCCGCGCTCCGGCCCGGCCGAGGCAAAGCCTCATAAAACTCACGAATGACGGTAATAACCGTAATATAGGCTGTTCGGAGTCGCGGCGCAATCGTCGCAGCTTCAAATCGGGCATTTTGTCACCGCTCCGCCGGGGAGCTTGACGTCCCGCGAACTCGCCGAAATATTGCGCCCCATGACGAGGCACCCCCCGCGCGCATTCTACGCCCGCACGATCCTGGCGATCGCGCTGGTCTATGTGCTCGTGGCGAAGGCCCTGTTCGCCCCGCTCGCGGCCCATCAGGGCAGTTTCGGCATGCCGGGGATGGATCTCGTCATCTGCTCCGCGCACCCTGACGGCTCGACGCCGGCCTCGCCCGACCCGTCTCACCAGAAAACCTGTTGCGACGAAGGCTGCCTGCTGCGTCTGCTGACGCTGGCTGCGCCGCTTCTGGCGGTCGCGGCGGTCCTGTTCGCCATCCTCGACACTGCCGTCCAGCCCGCCCGGCGCATCATCCGCCGCGCCGCCGGCCCGCCGTGGCGCATTGCGTCATCGCCCGGCGCGCAACGAGCGCCGCCCGCCTTCGCCTGATTCCCGAAGCTCGTTGCTTCGCGTAACGACGCGCCCCCGCGCGTC
Organism: Beijerinckiaceae bacterium; assembly: GCA_947475995.1. Classification (GTDB taxonomy): domain Bacteria; phylum Pseudomonadota; class Alphaproteobacteria; order Rhizobiales; family Beijerinckiaceae; genus Terripilifer. The sequence goes on from CANJNI010000001.1 coordinate 16,750, forward strand.
TGACAAGAGCCGTGCGCCAGGCGCGCGGTCCGGACTTCCAGTTTTCATCAAACCGAAAGGAGCGGCCATGCGCCGTAATCTTCCGACTCTCGCCGAATGCCTGCTGGCCGGCGGGCTAACACTCTTGGGCTTCGGGGCACTTGCCGCCGACGCCGCAACCCCGACCTTGACTATCGCAAAGCCTTGGACGCGAGCGACCCCGGCCAATGCGCCGGTCGCAGGCGGCTACATGACGATCACCAATACCGGCGGCGAACCGGAACGCCTTACAGGCGGCGACTTCGGCATCGCCGGAAAGATCGAAGTCCACGAGATGGCGATGAACAACGGGATTATGACCATGCGGCCGTTGCAAAATGGCCTCGAAATCAAGCCCGGCGCCTCCATCGAACTGAAGCCCGGCTCCTATCACCTCATGTTGATGGGGCTGAAGGGGCAACTGAAGCAGGGCGAGACCCTGAAGGGAACGCTCACATTTGAAAAGGCCGGCAAGGTGCCGGTCGAACTTTCCGTCGAAAGCATGGGGGCGACGACCGCGCCCATGCAGATGAATCACTGAAAACCTCATCGACCTCAATTTTCAATTCCAGAGGAACATTGCTATGAAAATATCCAGCATCGTCGGCGCTGCTCTCTCCGCTGCTGTACTCGTTTCGACGTCCAGCGTAGCATTTGCCCACGCGACGCTCGAAGTGAAACAGGCTGCTCCGAAGTCGAGCTACAAGGCCATTATGCGCATCGGCCACGGCTGCGAAGGTTCACCGACGCTCAAGGTGCGTATTCAGGTGCCTGAAGGCTACGTCAACGTGAAGCCCATGCCGAAAGCAGGATGGACCATGGAAACCGTCGTCGGCAAATACGGCAAGGAATATGACACCGGGCACGCCAGGATCACCGAAGGCGTCAAGGAAGTCATCTGGACCGGCAAGTTGCTTGACGCGCATTACGATGAATTCGTGCTCACCGGCACGATCGATGGCAGTGTATCGCCGAACACCACGATGTGGCTCCCGACCGTGCAGGAATGCGAGAAAGGCTTTAATCGCTGGATCGAGATTCCGGCCGCCGGAAAGTCATCGGGCGACTACAAGGAGCCCGCGCCGGGCCTGCGCATCGTCGCCCCGAACTGAGCTTGCCCCTGCCCAGCAACCCAACTCGCGCCGCAAGACGGCGCGAGCACTCCGATGCGACGGCGACAGCGCCGTCGCATTTGGCGTTGCGCGCATTCATGCCGTTTTTGGCCATCTTGCTTGTGATGCTTTGGGGCGCTTCGCAAAGCGCCCTGGCACACGCCGTTCTGCTGAATTCGCAGCCAGCAGACGGGATGGTTGTTGCGGAAACTCCTCGCGCACTCGCTCTGACCTTTAACGAGCCCGTCACGCCGTTTTCGATCCTCATCATTGATCCATCGGGCGAAACCCTTAAGCCTACTTCAATCGTCTCGAGCGACCGCTCGGTCGCAATTAATATCGACGTCGGCCTGCCGGTCGGGACCAGTCTGCTGAGCTATCGGGTGATTTCGGCGGACGGGCATCCGGTTGCAGGCTCCATCGCCTTCTCCGTGGGAGCGCCATCGGCAGGAGTTGATATTTCCGATACGACGCCGCGCTGGCTGAAGGCCGCCGTCTGGCTGGCCCGCGTTGGTTTTTATGCCGGACTTTTCATCGGCGTCGGCGGCGTTTTTTTCCGAAACTGGATCGAACTCAATTCTCCCGGCTCGCGCCCCCTCGGCTATTTTGTAACGACGTCGCTCTCTACGGGCCTTGTGAGCGCCGCCGCAGGCTGGGCCTTTCAGGGACTCGACGCAACGGGGCTGCCGCCCGAAGCACTCATGTCACCCGCAGCCTGGTCGGCCACGATGGCCACCAGCTATGCGTGGACCCTCGCAACCGGCACGCTCGCCCTATCGGCCGCGCGCCTGGCGGTTCATGCAACCAGCGCCGCTGCCCGCACGCTTTCGGCATTCGCGCTTGCGGGTGTTGGAACGGCCCTGTCGTTGAGCGGCCACGCAAGTTCCGCCGAACCGCGCGTCATCATGAGCACTTTGGTCGCCCTGCACGGATTGTGTATTGCGTTCTGGGCGGGGGCGTTGCCGGCGCTGCTCGACGCCAGCCGCAGGATCGATTTTACGAATGCCCTGTTGCGATTCTCGACCGTAGCGGTTCCGGTCGTCGCCGTACTGGCCCTTACGGGAGCGACGATCGCGTGGGTGCAGGTCGGCGATCCATCCCAGCTGCTTGCCATTCCTTATGGACAGGTGCTGGTGGTCAAACTGGCGCTGGTGACAGGGCTGACAGGGCTGGCGCTCTGGAACCGGGTGAAGCTGACGCCCGCGCTCGCTGCAGGGTCCCGGGTCGCGACGTCAAAACTGCGGAAGAGCATCCGGGCCGAAATGGTTTTGATCGGCCTGATCCTCTGCACGGCAGCCGTCTGGCGATTCACACCACCGCCGCGCGCGCTGGCGGAGGCCGCTTCACAGCCGGCGCACCTGCACATACACACGGAACAGGCGATGGTGGACGTAACCCTGAAACCCGGAAGGGCCGGACCTTCCGAAGTCGAACTGTATTTCCAGAGCGGTGATTTCAGCCCGCTGACACCAAAGGAAGTCACAATCCAGTTCAGCCTGCCGAGCGCCGGTATTGAACCTATCGAACGGAAGGCCAAAGCCGGGGCGGACGGCATCTGGCGCGCGGGGCCGCTGAACCTGCAGCCTGCCGGGACCTGGGAGGTGCGGGTTGACGCTCTGATCACCGATTTTTCCAAAGCAATCCTCGAAGACCGGCTCGAACTCCGACGCTGAGGCGACGCGCTTGCCGCGCCGCACGATTGACCCGCCCGGCCCCTGCCTCTAATCGAAAAGGCGTGGCTGGGGGCAGACATCCGGCCGGGACGAACGACAAGGAACGGGTACATGAGCAGCCGTCTCAAGCTGAGTATCGCCACCACGGATTACGACCATTTCCGTGATTTCCGTTTCGGCCTTGTGCAGGCCGAAGGCATCGACCACATCTGGTGCACCCACGGCCATCACGAAATCTTCGCGCGCCAGACCTTCAACCGCGAGTGGGACGTGAGCGAACTGTCGCTCGCCAAGTTCACTGCGCAGGTGACGCGCGACAATCCCGACATCATCGGCCTGCCGATCGTCTGCTCGCGCCTGTTCCGGTTCTCGTCCTTCTATGTGAACAAGAATTCCGGCATCAAGACCGTGCAGGACCTGAAGGGCAAGCGCATCGGCTCACCCGAATGGGCGCATTCCGCCGCCGTCTACATGCGCGGCTGGATGCACAACGAGATGGGCGTCAAGCTGCAGGACGTGCACTGGTATCAGGCGGGCGCGAATGATGCGGGCCGCATCGAAAAGGTCGAACTCGACCTGCCGCCGGGCGTGAAGCTGACGCGCGTCGCCGACAAGTCGCTGTCGGAAATGCTGGCGTCCGGCGAAATCGATTGCGCGATCATCGCGCGTCCGCCGACCTGCTTCCTCAAGGGCGATCCGAATGTGGTGCGCCTCTATCCGGACTATCTGGGCATGGAAGAAGAGTATTATCAGCGCACGAAAGTGTGGCCGATCATGCACATCATCGCCATGAAGAAGGCGATCCTCGACGAGCATCCGTGGGTGGCCCGCAGCCTCGTCAACGCCTTCCAGGAATCCAAGCGCCGCAGCCTTGAGCGCCTGCTCGACCCGGCCGTGTCGCGCTATCCGCTCGCGTGGCTGCCGACTTACGCACGCAAGATGCGCGACATGTTTGACGGCGACCCCTTCCCGTACGGCATCGAGGAAAACCGCCCGACCTGGGAACAGATGCTGCTCTACACGCACCAGCAGGGCATCGCCCACCGTCTCGCCAAGCCGGAAGAATGCTTCCCGCAGGGCGTGATGACGGAGATCATCGTCTGAGGGCGACGGGGTTGGATGTAAGTATTTTGCAGCCGGGCGAGAAATTGCCCGGCTGTTTTACTTTTACGACCTGCCAAGTGGCGCGTCCGCTCACCCGTAAACCCACCGCGCCATCAGCCCGTAGAGCGGCAGGCCCAGCGCGATGTTGAACGGGAAGGTGATGGCCAGCGAGCAGGTGAGGTAGTAGCCCGGATTGGCCTCAGGCAGCGCGAGCCGCACCGCTGCGGGCGCGGCGATGTAGGAGGAGCTGGCGGCCAGCGTCGCAAGCACCACCGCGCCGCCTTCGCTCAACCCCGCCGCCTGCGCCACCAGCACGCCCAGCATGGCGTGGGCGACCGGCATTGCGACCGCGAAACCGGCGAGCCGCCAGCCCACCTGACCAAAATCCGCAATGCGGCTTGCGGCGACCCGGCCGAGATCGAGCAGGAACAGACACAGCAAGCCCTGGAACAGATCGACGAACAGCGGCTTCACCTTCGCGACGCCGGATGGGCCCGCCAGCATGCCGATCACCAGCCCGCCCATGAGCAGCACGATGCTTTTCGACGAAACGACCTCGGCCCAGACGCCGCCCATCGGGGGCAGAGCCGGCGGCGTGGGGCCGCCTGCAATGGCCACCCCCGAAGCGTGCACCCGGATTTCGGCTGCGGCTGTGGCGATCCGCGCCAGCCCTATGGCGATCACGATGGCGGGGACTTCCATGACGGCGAGGAGGGCTGGCATATAGCCCTCATAGGCAGCGCCCTGCCGGTCCAGAAGGGTCGTGACCGCCGCAAACGTGACCGCCGAGACCGATCCGTAATGCGCCGCCAGAGCTGCCGCATCGGGAACCGAGAGATTGCCGAAGCGCCGCAGCAGCGCGTAACACCAGAGCGGTATGGCGCAGCCCAGAGCAAAGGCGCCGGCCAGCGGCGCCGCCACTTCGCTCATCGGACGCCCGGCCAGTTCGACGCCGCCTTTGATTCCGATGGCGAGCATCAGGTAGATCGACAGGGCGGAAAACACCTGATCGGGCAGTTTCAGATCGGATCGCAGGAAAGTCGCGAGCGCCCCGAGGGCGAAGCACAGAATGGCGGGCGAGAGGAGATTGTCGGCAACAAGCTGGGAGACGTTCATGCAGCACCCCGTTTTTTTTGTCGCGCCTCAATGCCTCATTCTCCAGCCCTGCGAAATTAAATAGTTCTGGCCTTTGTCATTGTCTTTCGCAATGATGCCCCATGCCCTACCGCCTCGACCAGACCTTGCTGCGCACCTTCGTCACCGCCGCCGAATCCGGGAACCTGACCCGGGCCGCCGAGAGGCTGCACCTGAGCCAGCCGACCATCAGCCTGCAGATCAAGCGGCTGGAGGACGGACTCGGCCGCCGACTCATCGAGCGCACCCCGCGCAGTTTCCGACTCACCGATGCGGGCGAGACCCTGCTGGGCTACGGGCGGCGCATTCTTTCGCTTTCCGAGGAGGTGGTGAGCCAGATCATGGAGCCGACCGAACCGGGCCTCGTGCGTCTGGGGACTCCGGAGGATTTCGCCACGATCCATCTGTCGAAAGTGCTCGCGGCCTTCTCGCGGGCGCATCCCAACGTGGCGCTGGAGATCACCACCGACCTGACGCTCAATCTCATGGAGCGTTTCCGCAGCGGCGAATTCGATCTGGTGCTGGTCAAGCGCGAACCGCGCGGCCCGAGCGAGGGCGTCAGGGTCTGGCGCGAAGCGCTGGTCTGGGCGTGCGAGGCCGAACATGCGGAGGTCTTTGCGGGACGCACGGAAGCGCTGCCGCTCGTGGTTTCGCCCGACCCCTGCGTCTATCGCAAGCGCGCCATCACATCGCTCGACGAAGCCGCGATTCCATGGCGCATCGCCTACACATCGACATCGCTTGCAGGCGCGCAGGCCGCCGTGCGGGCGGGCCTCGGACTCATGGTTCTGCCGATCGGCATGATGCCCGCTGACTTCCGGCGGCTTGGACGCAAGGCTGGCCTGCCGCCTCTTCCGGAAACCGAAATTGCCCTTCTGACGGCGGGCGCATTGTCACAACCTGCGGACCGGCTGGCGCACCACATCATTCGTTCGCTGGAAGCCTCCGCGAACGACGCCAAGCCAAAAGCCGGCTGAGTTTCCGCGGATCAAAATTTCGAAACTGCAGAGCAAATTCAGGGCGGATCTTTCGTCGCATCCCAATGGCCGCGCTGCAGATGAAACCGGCATGCTTCAAATTAGATCGCGTATTTCCTTGCTATTTTCAAAAGGAGCGCCCATATTGTGATTGTCGATAGACGGTTAGATGACTTCTCTTCGCGTAATACGCTCTGTTTCACGCCAGGTTCGTAGTCGAAATTCTTCCCCGAAAAATGCAAATTCGACTGGCGGCCCGAGGGCCGACTGCTACTCCTGGAATGTGAAAGGTGTCCCATGGCTACGGGAACCGTAAAGTGGTTTGACGCTCAAAAGGGTTTTGGATTCATTCAGCCGGATGACGGCGGCAAGGATGCGTTCGTGCACATCAGCGCTGTCGAGCGTTCGGGCATGAGCAATCTGCATGAAGGCCAGAAGCTCGAGTTCGAGCTCGTGACCGACCGCAAGAGCGGCAAGATGTCTGCGGATCATCTCAAGACCCGCGATTAATTCGACCGCCTGTCCGGGCGACCTTATGGTGGCCCGGGCCGGCATCTCCCTTCGGGGCGGCTCGCGTTGATGGCGCGCTGGGAACGACAGAATGCGATCGCGTTGCGATGCATACGGGGCGAGCGAGCATTGCGGCCGCCCGAAACACCAAACAGCTTCGCATCGACGCCTTCACGTCAGGACGTGCCATGAGCAATGCATATCGCTTCGGCCGCCGCATATCGCTTCCCTCGACCCGACAAATCACACACGAGTTGCGCCAGATGATCGCCGCCGGGCGCATCAAGGCGCTGGAACTCGAACTGGCCGGACTGAAAGACGCCGCGAGCGCGAAGCTGACTGCGGCGAACGTGCCCGTCAGGTCCTGACAGAAAGGGCGAAACTCATGCCCTTGAATTTTCCCAATACCAGCCGGTCCTATGAGCCGCGCAAGCAATGCGTGAGCTTCTGGGGCTACGACTCGACGATGGAAATCTCCTTCGAGGTGGAAGACGAAGCGCTGCATGCGCTCTGCCCCACAGCCGAGCGAAACGAGAGTTCGCTGCTCGGAGCGTTCGACCTCAATCGCGACCGCATCGAAAAGGCAGCTGTCAAGGTCTATGGCAAACGCCGCCAGTTCTATATCCGTCTGTCCAGCAAGGATTTCTGACCGGCTGGACCGGCGCGACTGCGATCTTCCCCGCGAAAGGAACGCGAATTGATGACGAGCCTCTCAAAGCTGCTGGTAGAAGTCGCCCGCGAGGATCCGCTCCAGCTCGAAGCAGATGAGACGCCCGAGGAATGGGCCGCCTCCATGATGCTCAACAAGAATCCCGCCGGCCGCATGAAAAAGTCCATTCTGACCTTTCTGGACACGATCCAGAGCGCAGAAGGCGCGGCTGCCGAAACCATTCGGGTGCAGTTGCGCGCCCTGATCGAATAATTCTCGTCCACGGAAAAACCTTCATGCTCAAGCCCCAGAAACAACTCGCCCGCTTTCAGGAAACCAAGCGTTTCGTGGTCTCGGTCGATCACCAGCCCAAGCGAAGCTACGACACGCGCGAGGACGCGGACGCCGAAGCCAAGCTGATCTCGACGGCCTTTCCGGTCGTGTCCGTCTCCGTGACCGATACCGAACAGGAAAATCTCAATATGGCCAAACTGGCCCGGACGCCGGAAGAAAAGCGTCTGGCCGAAGAAGCCGCAGCGGCCAGCGCCGAGTCGTAACGGCCAGGCAGCGGTGAGGGAAAACCCGCACCGCCGCTCATAGCCCCCCTGCCCTGCCGCGCAGAAATGTTCTATCAGCCTGTCTGATGGAGGAGCGCATGGGCGGGATGATCGGCCGCGAGGTTCGGCGCAAGGAAGACGAGCGTCTCGTCACGGGCGCGGGATGTTTTGCGGACGATCTTGCAATTGCAGGCGCGGCCCATGCGGTCTTCGTGCGCTCGCCGCACGCGCATGCGATTCTGCGATCCATTTACGCTGCGGCGGCTCGCTCCGCCCCCGGCGTGCTGGGCGTTTTCACCGGCGCCGATCTGGCCGCCGACGGCCTGAAGCCGATTCCCCACGCCACCGGCGGCTCGAAAGTCGGCTCCGACATGCCCCTCGCCTTTGCGGACGGGTCCGAGCGCCTCACCACGAAGCACATGCCCCTGCCGACCGACAAGGTGCGCTTTCCGGGCGAGGCCGTCTGCATCGTGGTGGCCGAATCACGCTCCGAAGCCGAGGCGGCTGCCGAACTCGTCGAGATCGACTACGATTCTCTGCCGGCCTGTCCCCGCGCCATCGACTCGCTGAAAGACGGCGCGCCATCCATCTGGGACCATGTGCCGGGCAATCTGCTGCTCGACGCTACGCTGGGCGACAAGGCCGCGACCGATGCGGCCTTCGGGCAAGCCGCGCATCGGGTGAAACTTGCCACGCAGGTTCAGCGCGTCACCGGCGTCCATATGGAGCCGCGCGCCTCCGCCGCCGTGTGGGATTCGCAGGCGCAGCATCTCACCCTGCACGCTTCGCACGGAATCGGCGTGGTGCAGATGCGCAGCGAAATCGCCGCCGTGATGGGGCTCGACATTGCGCAGGTGCGCATCGCCGCGCCGCCCGATGTGGGCGGCAATTTCGGCACCCGTAACGCCACCTATCCGGAATTCTGCTGCATCGCCTATGCGGCCCGCAAGCTCAATCGCCCAGTGCGGCAGGCGACGCTCCGCAGCGAGGCTTTTTTGAGCGACTATCAGGCGCGCGATCTCCATGTGGAGATTGAACTCGCGCTGGATGAGAGCGGAAAATTTCTGGCGGTCCGTTCCTCGAACGTCAGCAATGTGGGGGCGCATACGGCGTCTTTCGTAGCGCTCAACAAGGGCCTGCAGTTGATGACGAGCGTCTATGACGTGCCGGTCGCGCATCTGCGCGGGCGCGCGGCGCTCAGCAATACGCCTTCGACGATTCCCTATCGCAGCGCGGGCCGCCCGGAAGCCATGTTCGTCATCGAACGGCTGGTGGATGTGGCGGCGCGCCAGTGCGGCTTCGATCGTGTGGAGCTGCGGCGGCGCAACCTCATCCGCGCCGACGCGATGCCGTATCGCAATCCGGCGGGCGTGACCTATGACAATGGCGATTATCGCGCCACGATGGAGCGTGTGCTGGACGTCGGCGACTGGAAAAGTTTTCCGGCGCGACGTGCCGACGCGAAGGCCCGAGGCAAGCTGCGCGGCATCGGGGTCGCCAATTATGTCGAGACAACCAGCGGCGCGCCGCGCGAGCGCGCCGAAATCACCATCGGGCCAGATGGATCGGTCGATTGCATCATCGGCACGCAGGCGTCCGGCCAAGGCCACGAGACGAGCTTTTCGATGTTGATCGCCGAATGGCTCGGCGTGCCGTTCGACTCCATCGACGTACGCTATGGCGACACGGCATTCGTGCAGGCTGGCGGCGGATCGCATTCGGGGCGCTCCATGCGTTTCGCCAGTCTCGTCATCCGCAATGCGTCGCTGGAGATCATCGAGAAGGGCAAAAAAATAGCCGGGGCGGTGCTGGAAGCCGCCGTGGGCGACATAAGCTTCGAGGACGGCGTGTTTCGCGTGACTGGCACCGACCGCACCATCGGGATTTTCGAGATTGCGGCTGCTGCGCAGAATGATCCGCGCGTGCCGGAAGATCTGCGCGGGCCGCTCGGGGCGATTTCCGACAAGATCACCACCGGCCTTGCCTATCCGTTCGGCGCGCAGGTGGTGGAAATCGAGATCGATCCTGACTCCGGCGCGTGGGAGATCGTACGCTACACGGCCCTCGACGATGTAGGCCGGGCCATCAATCCGCTCATCCTGCACGGGCAGACTCATGGCGGCATCGCGCAGGGCGCAGGGCAGGCCTTGATGGAGCAATGTTTCTACGAGCCCGAAAGCGGCCAGATGCTCACCGCCTCGTTCATGGATTACGCCATGCCGCGCGCGTCCGACTTTCCGTTCTTCGCAACGGAACTCAGCGAGACGCCGGCGACCAGCCATCCACTTGGTCTCAGGCCCGGCGGCGAAGGCGGCACCACGCCGGCCCTTGCGGCCTGCACCAACGCCATCGTGGATGCGCTCTCCGATTACGGCGTGACCCATATGGACATGCCGGCGACGCCGCTCAAAATCTGGAAGGCCATACAAGGCACAGATGGGCGAAATCCCAACGGTTGACTTCACCAGCAGCGGCGTCGAAGGTCGCCGCAAAGCGCCTGCGGGCGCATTCATTTCAGCGGAGCGAAACGTGGACGCCAAGAACCCTGATACCGCCAAGCGCAACGATCTGGACCGCTTTCGCCTGCGCAATTTCATCGAAGACCTGATCGACAGCGGCGAGCTTGAAATTCGCGACGACCGGGTCGATCTGGCGGACCTGGCGGCCATCATGCAGGGCAACGCCAAGGCCGTCTGGTTCCGCAATGTGGGCCAGGAGCAGATGGAGCTTGTCGGCAACGTGCTGGCGGGCCGCAACCGTCTGGCCCGCGCCTTCGAATGCGAACCCCGCAAGGTCGCCGTCGAAATGCAGAAGCGCCTGCGCAACAAGCCGGAATTCATCGAATGCACGCAGGCCACCGCGCCCGTGCAGGAAGTCGTGCTGCAAGGCACGGATGCGGACCTGACGAAACTGCCGGTTCACCTGCAACATGCGGCGGACGGTGCGCCTTATCTGGCTGCGCTGGATTACGTCATCGATCCCGCGACCGGCATGACGAATTCGGGTTTCCGCCGTCTGATGCTGCGCAGCGCACATGAGGCGGGCGTCGACCTCAATGCCCCGTCCGATCTGCGCGCCATCTATATGGCGGCCAGTGCGCGCGGCGAGAAATTGCCGGTTGCTTTCGTCATCGGTTCACACCCCATCGACCATGTATCGGCCACGATGCGCATCCCGGTGGATGAACTTGGCCTCGTGTCGTCGCTGCGCGGCGCGCCGCTGCCAGTCGTCAAATGCGTGACGCAGGACATTCGGGTTCCGGCCGACGCCGAAATGGTGATCGAGGGCTATCTGGACGAGCGCGGCTATTCCGAAAAGGAAGGCCCTTACGGCGAGTACCTGGGCTATTACGGCGGCGTGAAGATGAACCCCGTCTTCCACGTCACCGCCATCACGCATCGGCGCAATCCGCTGTTCATGACGACCACGATCAGCGGCAACCGGATGGACCTGACCGACACGTCCAATCTCGAAGCTTTGCGCTGCGAACTGAATGTGTGGGAAGCCCTGAAGCCTGTCGTGCGCGAGCCGCAGGCGGTTTACGCGCCAGTTGCGTCGGGCGGCTCGATGAGCGTTCGCGTGTCGCTGAAGCAGCGCTATCCGGGCGAGGCGCGGACGGCGCTTTACACGATCCTCGGCAGCGTCGGGGTGAAGAACGCCTTTGTGGTCGATCCCGACATCGACATCTTTTCCAACGAGCAGATGGAATGGGCGCTCGGCACCCGCTTCCAGCCCGACAAGGATCTCATCATCGTGTCGGGCGTCCGCCTGAGCCCGCTCGATCCTTCGCTGCACGGTTCGCCCGTGGGGGCGAAGGCCGGTTACGACCTCACCTGGCCGATGCAATATGCGAACAAGTGGGAACTCGTCACGCCGACGCCACCCACCTACGAGGGCGCGAAGTTTCCTTCGCTGCGCGCAGCGCTGGAAGACGGACCGAAGCGTTTCGAATCCCTGATGGCGGCGCTCGGCAGCCGCGATGGCCGCGAGATCGTGCGCGAACTGCACACTTTGCGCGACAAGGGTCTGGAGCGTGACGACGAGGGCCGGTATTTCCTGAAGAAGTAAGTCGAGCGGAACGACGAAGCAATCCGACCGCAGTTGCTGCTGAGGATTGCTTCGCTACGCTCGCAATGACGGCGCGGGGTCTCGCGCGTTCGTTCAGAGATGGCGCTTCCAGAAGTCCAGCGAGCGCTCCCATGCCTGTTCGGCGCAGATGCGATTGTGGGCCTCGGGACGCTGCTCGTTCACGAAGCCGTGGTCCGCATCGTAGCGGAAGAATTCGTGGGTCTTGTTCGCGGCCTTGAGGCCGGCCTGAAACGCATCCACCACCTGCGGCGTGCACCAGCCGTCATTGTTCGAGAAATGGCCCTGCAGGGGGACCTGCACGTCCGACGGCTTTGCGACGGCTTCGGGCGGGATGCCGTAAAAACACACGGCAGCCGCGATTTCAGGGATTCGGCACGCGCCGATGATCGTCACTGCGCCGCCCATGCAGAAACCGGTGAGGCCGACTTTCACGCCGGTCTTGCGCAGGTACAGCACCGCGCCCCGCACGGTCTGCTCGGTCGCGTCGATGAAGTTCAGCGAACCCATCTCTTTTCCGGCCGCAGCCGCATCGTGGTAGGGCACGACCGTTCCGGCATAGAGATCAGGCGCCAGCGCCTCGAATCCCGCCGCCGCATAGCGATCGCAGATTCCCCGGATCTGGTCCTGAAGGCCCCACCATTCCTGAATGACGACGATTCCCGGCGCATTGGGCTGGGCGGGCTTGGCCAGATAGCCCTGCGCGTCCTTGCCATCGGGGCGTTTAAATGTAATGCGGGTTCCCATCATTCCCTCCAGAAATCGACGCCGGATTAGAAGCCACTTTCGCGGCTCGCGTAAAGCCTTGCGCCCGGCGCATGGCGCGGATCGGATGCGCCGCACAATGAACAGCCAACCTGACGGTTTTGTGGTTTACGAGGGGGGGCCAAAAATGCCAAATGGTCGCCGAATGTAACGGGAGCCTGGGCGGGCCAGAGAGCTTGCCACGGCGAGGAAAGCCCCGAGGGATTGGCATGATAAAGATCAAGAGCCCGCGCGATCTGGGCGCAGGATTGCTGTTCATCGTCATCGGACTCGGCGGATTCTATTTCGGCCGCAAGCTGAATGTCGGCATCTCGTCCCGGATGGGGCCGGGCTATTTCCCCATGATGTTGAGCGGGCTCATCTGCTTTTTCGGCATCATCGTGGGCGCAAGGGCTTTCCTGCTTCAGGGGCCGCCGATCGACAAGCCGCAGTTCCGGCCGTTGTTTTTTATCATCGCCGGCATGCTGGCCTTCGGGTGGCTGATCGAGCGAACCGGACTGGCGATTTCGGTTGCGGCGCTGGTGATCATCGCGACCCTGGCGCGACGCGCCAAACCGAACTACGTCGAGATGATCGCACTCGCCATTGGGCTGGCGATCTTCTCGGTCGTCGCCTTCATCTACGGCCTCGGCCAGACCATGCCCGCCTGGTGGGGTAAGTAAGATGGATCTCGGCTTCCTCAATAATCTGGTCGACGGCTTTGTCGCGGCCGCTTCGCTGAACAATCTGATGTTCTGCCTGATGGGCTGCATGCTCGGCACGCTGATCGGCGTTCTGCCCGGCATCGGGCCGATCCCGACCATCGCGATGCTGCTCCCGGTGACCTACGGGCTGAGTCCGCTGACGTCGCTGATCATGCTCGCCGGCATCTATTACGGCGCGCAATATGGCGGCTCGACCACGTCCATTCTGGTCAACATGCCGGGCGAAGCATCATCCGTCGTGACCTGCATTGACGGCCACCAGATGGCCAAGCAGGGACGTGCGGGATCGGCGCTGGGCGTCGCGGCGCTTGGCTCCTTCTTCGCCGGCTGCGTCGGGACGATCTTCATCGCCGCTTTCGGGCCGCCGCTGGCGGCCTTCGCGCAGAAATTCTCGTCGCCCGAATATTTCGCCCTCATGGTGCTCGGTCTCGTGACCGCAGTCGTGATGGCGCACGGTTCGGTGCTCAAGGCCGTCGCGATGATCCTGATCGGCCTCTTGTTCGGCCTCATCGGCACCGACGTAAACACGGGCGTGCAGCGCTATACATTCGGCGTCGAGGAATTGTGGGACGGCATGGACTTCCTGCCGCTCGTCATCGGCATGTTCGGCATTGTCGAGATCATCCGCAATCTCGAAGGCAAGGAAGTGAAACGCGAAGCCATGTCGACGCGCATTCGCGACCTGTGGCCCAGCCTGAAGGACTTCAAGGATTCATGGAAGGCCGTCATTCGCGGCACCGCAATCGGGTCGATCCTCGGCGTCGTGCCGGGCGGCGGCGCGGTGCTGGCCGCTTTCGCGGCCTATACGATCGAGAAGAAGGTCGCCAAGGACCCAAGCCGCTTCGGCAAGGGCGCGATCGAGGGCGTGGCTGCGCCGGAAGCGGCCAACAACGCCGCCGCCCAGACCTCGTTCATTCCGCTGCTCACCCTCGGGCTGCCATCCAACGCCATCATGGCGCTGATGATGGGGGCGATGATGATCCAGGGCATCGCGCCGGGCTCCGCCGTGATGCAGACCCGGCCCGACCTGTTCTGGGGCATGGTGGCGAGCATGTGGATCGGCAATCTGATGCTGGTCATCATCAACCTGCCGATGATCGGCATGTGGGTGAAGCTGCTGTCGGTGCCGTACCGGATGCTCTATCCGGCGATCCTCGTGTTCTGCATGATCGGCATCTACGGCACGAGTTCGAGCTATGTGCAGATCATCCTGACGGCGGTCTTCACGCTGTTCGGCTATGTGCTGGTTCGGCTCGACTGCGAACCCGCCCCGATGATCCTCGGATTCATTCTCGGCCCGCTGATGGAAGAGAACCTGCGCCGCTCGATGGTGCTGTCGCGCGGCGATCCGATGATCTTCCTCAACCGGCCGATCTCGTTGACGCTGCTCATCATGGCAGGCATCGTCGTTCTGCTGATCGTGTTGCCGCAGTTCCGCAAGACTCGAGAAGAAGCTTTCGTGGAGGACTGACGGCCTTCGCCGCAGTCTGCAAAAACCGGGGAGAAGCGTCATGTTGGAGATTTCGAAGGCAGTTCTGCGCGCCGCACGTCCGCTTGCGCTGGCGGCGGCGCTCGCCGTTCCGGGCGCGGCCTCGGCGCAGCAATATCCCTCGCAGGACCTGCATTTCATCTGCGCGTTCCCGGCCGGCAGCGGCGCCGATATCGTAGTTCGCTGGTTCGCCGAAAAGGTGCGCGTCGCGTCCAACCGCACCGTGCTGGTTGAAAACAAGGCCGGCGCTGGCGGCAACATCGCCACCGAATATACGGCGCGCGCCAAGCCGGACGGCTACACGATTTATGTGCACGCCGGCAGCGGCATTGCGGCCAACATGCACCTGTTCAAGAACCCGACCATCGACGCCGGCAAGGCGCTGCAAGTCGCGGCGACGATCAACAAGCAGCCTTTCATGCTGGTGGTCGATCCTTCCAAGCCGTGGAAGACCACGCAGGAGCTCACCGCCTATCTCAAGGAGAAGGGCGACAAGGCGACCTACGCGATTTCCAATCCGCCCGGTCAGGTGATGGGCGCGCTCTACAAGACCATTCTGGGCCTCAAGGCCGTCGAGGTGCCCTACCGCACCGCGCAGGACGTGCTGCCCGACTTTGCTTCGGGGGCGATCGACTTCGGTACGCTCGACCCGCAATTCTCGACCACGCAGGCGAAGACCGGCAAGCTGCGCATTCTGGCGGTCAGCTCCGCGCAGCGCATGACGTCCGCGCCGGAAATCCCGACCATGATCGAAGGCGGCGTTCCGGGCCTCGACATGATGGGCTGGTTCTCGGTGCAGGTGCCCTCCGCAACCCCGAAGCCCATCGTCACGCAGATCAACACCTGGTTCAACGACATCCTGCGTACGCCGGAAGCCGCGACCTTCCTCGCGCAATTCGGCAGCGACGTGTTCATCAGCACGCCCGAGCAGGGACAGGAACTGCTGCTGAAGGAAATCAAGGCCTGGGGCGACTATGTGAAGGTCGCCAAGATCGAGCCGCAGGGCTGAGGCTTTCCATCCAGAATTGCGAAAAGGCCGGCCTCGCGCCGGCCTTTTTCATGCGCGCAATGTTGACTGAACGGCGCGCAATGACGCCGCGACCTCTGCGTAATCCCCCGGTTCATTGTACGCGAAGGCCGAGAGCCGCAGCCAGAGCGCGTTCTGAAAAGCCACCGCAGGCGCTTCGATCGCAAAATCCTGCAGAAGCCCGTCGTGGATACGCAAGGCGCTTTCAAACGTCGCAGGCGCGCCCGTGGGCAGGCGCAGGGTCGCCATTGAGCCGAACATCTCCGGGGGACCGCTGAGCGCCGAGCCGAGTTCATCGGCTATGGATTGCGCGGCTTGGACTACGAGCGCGTGATTGCGGGCTCGCATGGAAGCGCCGCCAATCTTCTCGTGGAATGCAAGAGCATCCGGAACCGTCAGCCATGCGGAAGGATCGCGCGTGCCGATCCAGTCGAATTCCGCCGTCAGGCCCTGTCCGTAGAAGTGCGAAATGACCGGCGGATGCACCGGCGGCAATTCACGTTGCGCGACTGCGAGAAAGCCGGCGCCTTTCGGGGCGCACATCCATTTGTGGAAATTGCCCACGTACCAGTCGGCGTCGATTGCATCGACGTCGAGATCGACCTGGCCGGGCGCATGTGCGCCATCGACCAGAACGAGGATATTGCGGCGGCGGCAGACGTCCACGATCTCCTCGACAGGGAAAATCAACGCCGATGGCGAGGCGATGTGATCGACGACAACAAGGCGCGTGCGCGCGTTCAGATGCGTCTCGATGGCGCGCGCCACCTCGCCCGGCCCGCGCACCCGCAAAGGCAGGGGCGCTTCGACGATGCGTGCGCCTGTCGTGGCGCCGACGTGCCGCAAGGTCTGGCGCACCGCGCCGTACACATGATCGGTGGTAAGGATTTCATCGCCCGGCCCGAATGACAGGGAGCGCAGCACGGAATTGATGGCGGCGGTGGCGTTTTCGACGAACACGAAACGCTCCGGTGAGGTTCCGACAAACCGCGCCGCCGCCGCAGCGGCTTCGCGCAGTTTGGGCATGAGATCCGCCATGAACCGCACCGGCTGATCTTCCATCCGGTCGCGCCAGATCTGCTGGGCTTGGAGAAGCTCGCGCGGCGTCGCCCCGTATGAGCCGTGGTTGAGAAAGCGCACGGCCGGATCAAGCCGCCAAAGGGGCCGCAGCGCCGTGCCGTATTCCATGCGACTCACTCCATGGCGGGAGCCGTCATGTTAGTGCGCGAAACCGCGAGCGGCATCAGGCCGAAAGCCAGAAAGAGCGCCAGCGACAGCAGCCCCGGCGGGGTGGCGAGATGCGCCAGATATTGCGCAATCGTGAGGCCACGCAGCGTGAGCGACCCGGCGACCTCCGCCGTCAGCAGAAGCCCCAGCGCAAAAACTCCCAGCCGCAACGGGTCCGACCGCCAGCGCCGCATGGTCCATCGCGCCGCGAGCCAGCATGCAGCCAGCATGACCGGCGCCTCGACCAGCACCGCCGGCATTGCTCCCAATGCTGGCGCAAGCGCGAACTCGCGGATCGGCCCCAGCAGCGCACCGGCCCAGAACACGATTGCGAAATAGGCGAGCGCCGCCCGGTGCGTCTGATCCGCAGATGTGGACATGCGGCAATAGCGCGCTTGCGCCGGGTTGCTCCACCTTGATCTGAATCAAACTGGTCCGCCGCCGAACCCAACATAGTGTCGTCAGGAAATCATAATTCACCGGAGACGCCATGCTGTCGCGCGAGGACAATGAGAAGATCACCCGTGTCGGCCCCGGCACGCCGGGCGGGGAGCTGTTTCGCCGCTACTGGATTCCAGCCTGCCTGACCTCGGAGCTTGGCCAACCGGACGATCCGCCGGTGCGGGTGCGCCTGCTGGGCGAAGACCTCATTGCCTACCGCGACACCAAGGGCCGCCCCGCCCTGCTGGACGCCTATTGCCCGCATCGTCGCGCGCCGATGTTTTTCGGCCGCAACGAGGATTGCGGATTGCGCTGCGTCTATCACGGCTGGAAGTTCGACCTGAACGGCGATTGCACCGACATGCCGTCAGAGCCTGCCGGGACGCCGCTTCAGGCGAAGGTGAAGATCAAGTCCTATCCGGTCGTCGATCTCGGCGGCATCATCTGGACCTATATGGGTCCGAAGGACAAGATGCCCGCGCCCCCGGACCACGAATGGACCAGAGCGCCCGCGACCCACAGGCATGTGACGAAAACATTCGAGGACTGCAATTATCTGCAGGCGCTGGAAGGCGGCCTCGATACGGCGCATTCGTCCTTCGCACATAACAACAGCATTCGCGACAAGGGCGAATTGCGCAACGCCGACACCGCGCCGCAGATCGAACTGGAACGCACCGACTACGGCTACTGGTACGCTTCAACCCGTAAGGTCAGCGGCGGCCGCAAGTGGATCAAATATTACAATTACATCATGCCGACCATGCAGGCGCGCGGCGGCATCACGGCGATTTCCGGCGGCAAGAATCCGGTGCCGAAGATCGACGGACATATCTGGGTCCCGATCGACGACGAGACGTGCCACGTCTACAACTGGGCGATCGGGTACGATCAAAGCGTGCCGCTGACGCCGGAATATATGGAAGAATTCTCGGCCTTCACCGGGCGCGGCAAGGACGATCACATTCCCGGAACCTTCAAGCTCATCCGCAACAAGTCGAACGACTACATGATCGACCGCAAGTTGCAGAAGGAGAAGACGTTTACGGGCATCACGGGCCTCAACACGCAGGACTATGCGTTGCAGGAAGGCATGGGGCAGATCGTCGACCGGTCGAAGGAATTCCTCGGCACGTCCGACAAGGCCATCGTGGCCATGCGGCGTCTGATGCTGGAAGCCATCGACGAGGTCGCCCGGGGCAACATGCCGCGCGGGTCAGACCCCACGACCTATCGCAACGTGCGCGCTCACGACGAAATCATCCCGGCGGATGCGGACTGGCGCACCGTGCTGGCGAAGGAGATCGTGGCGAAGTTCTGAAGCGGCTTTTCGAGCGTGAAACCTCGCGCTTCGAGACGCGCCTGCGGCGCTCCTCAGCATGAGGTTTCAGTCATGAGAGCAGCGGGCGTTCCGTAGCCCTCATGCTGAAAAAGCCGCGCAGCGGCGGTCTCGAAGCGCGAGGGCGAATACGCCCGTTCACCCCAGCGGCCCGAGTCCCTGCACCATCAGTCGGTGCATGATGCGCCGCGTTCCGGTGTAGTCGTTCACCGCATAGTGCAGCGTCTGGCGATCGTCCCAGAATGCGATAGAGCCGGGCTGCCAGCGGAAGCGGCAAGCAAATTCGGGGCGCTTCACATGGTCGAACAGGAATTGCAGCAGCGGGCGGCTTTCCTCCTCGGTCCAGCCCTCGAAACGCGGCGTGTAGGAGGGGCTGACGAACAGCACCTTGCGACCGCTTTCGGGATGCGTCACCACCACCGGATGCGTCACTTCCTGCGCCGCCTGATCGAGATTGATCATGGAAGGGTTGCCGCGCTTGTCGGCCCTGGCGAGCTTGCCATAGACCTGCGCGTTGGAATGGACGCCGCGCAACTGGCCGAGCGTCTTCTTCAACCCGTCTGACAGCGCATCATAGGCCGCGCCCATGTTGATGAAACAGGTGTCGCCGCCGTGGTCGGGAATCTCCTGCGCATACAGGATCGTCCCCATCGGGGGAATTTCGCGATAGGGATTGTCGGTGTGCCACGCGCCGCCGACATTGCGGTCCTGGTCGGCTTCCTTGCGGATTTCGGCGACCAGCGGATAGTCCGGCAGGGTCGGAATGAATTTGCTGGCGATGAGCGTTCCGAACTTCTGGCCGAACTCGACATATTTGTCGGTCGGCAGGGTCTGATCGCGGAAGAAGATGACGCCATGTTCGTTCAGGGCGTTACGAATTTCCGCATAGACCGAATCGGGATGGTCCGCGCCCAGATCGATGCCGAGAATTTCCGCGCCGATCATGCCGGTGACGGGATGAATGTCGAGATTGGAATTGCGCATTTCCTGCCCGCAAGCTGATTGGCCGGAAACCGGCGCTGTTGTTGCGCAAATTATGGGCGAGGCTCAACGGAGGGTCAAGGATGGACCCCTGCGCCGCTGCGTCTCAGGGCGCGGCATCCGGGGCGGCGTTCGCAATGCCCTCGTAGCGCCGCACAAGCTCGGCGGCGCGGGCGCGGTTTCGGCTGATGAGACAGAGGCTGCGGGCTTCCAGCAGGTCGCGGGGAGCGGAAGGTTCCGCCAGGGCGAGTTGCCCGCATTCGAAATCGCGCAGGGCGCGCCAGCGGGTCAGGGCTTCATCCAGTCCCCTGCCCCAGGCCGAGCGCAGCACGGGAGCGACTTCGCTGCGCTGCTCGAAGGATGACTTGATGCTTTCAACTGTGGACGCGAGCGCATCGTCCGTCGCGCTGGCCGTCTCGCGCAGGCAACGAGTCCACATGGCGGGGTTCATGTCGCGCGTGCAGACGCCGAGGGGCCGCGCATCGGTCGGCAGTTCAATTCGGGGCGCGGCAGGCTGCGGTTCCGCGCGAATGCCGTAATCCGGAAACCGGTCGGGGTCGATGCGTCTCGGGGTCTGCGCCTGTGCGTTCCATGCTGCGGCGGCAACGAAAAGCATCGCCAGTCCAAAACCATGCAGTCGCGACCACGAAACCACCACGAAAACAGCCCAGCATACTTGTTGAT
Organism: Beijerinckiaceae bacterium; assembly: GCA_947475995.1. Classification (GTDB taxonomy): domain Bacteria; phylum Pseudomonadota; class Alphaproteobacteria; order Rhizobiales; family Beijerinckiaceae; genus Terripilifer. The sequence continues at coordinate 37,227 of CANJNI010000001.1, forward strand.
TGCACCCGACTGGGCGAATATCCGCCCGAACAGCATACATCACAAGCCGGGATGCAGATGACCAAACATTTCAAGGGACGGCGCGAGGATTTCCGTCTTGTGACGGGCCAGGGGAAATACACGTCGGACTGGGACTTTCCGAACCAGACCCATGCGCATTTCCTGCGCGCCGACCGCGCCCATGCGCGCGTTGTGAGCGTTGACGCCTCTGCGGCGCTCGCCATGCCGGGCGTGCTGGCTGTGCTGACCGGCGAGGACACCAAGGCCGCAGGCTTCAAGACCGCACCGCAACTCGTCCATTATCCCGGCAAGGGCGGGTCGAAGATCCGTGTGCCGCATCGCGAGGTGCTGGCCGAGACGCGCGTGCGCTTCATCGGACAGGAAGTGGCTCTGGTGGTGGCCGAGACTGCGGCGATTGCGCAGGAAGCCGCCGAGGCCATCGTGGTGGAATATGAAGACCTTCCGGCGCTGGTCGAAGCCGAAGACGCGCTCGCGCCCGGCGCGATCCTTCTCTACGACGACGTGCCGGGCAATCTGGCTTTCGAATACGAATATGGCGACGAGCAGAAGACCAACGAGGCTTTTGCCAGCGCCGCCCATGTGGTGAGCGTCACCGTCGATATGCCCCGCATTGCGGGCGCGCCGATGGAGCCGAAAGCCTGCTCGGCGACATATGACGCTGCGACGGAAACGTATGACGTCTATGCGCCGACGCAAGGCATGTCGATGATGGTGCACAGCCTTAGCGGCGGCGCTTCCGTACCGCCCGAAAAGGTTCGCGTGCATGCGCTGGATGTCGGCGGCGGGTTCGGGGTGCGCAGCGAGGGCTATACGGAATATTGCTCGATCATGCTGGCGGCGAAGAAGGTCGGCCGCCCGGTGAAGTGGGTCGGCTCGCGCGCCGAAACGCTCGTGAGCGATCATCACGGACGCGGCGCGAAGATGACGGGCGAACTGGCACTCGACAAGGATGGAAATTTTCTGGGCATCCGCCACCGCTGGACGGTGAACATGGGCGCTTATCTGTCCAGCGCAGGCGCGTTGATCAACACGATTGCGCCCGCGATCCATTCCGTGAACATCTACACGATCCCGACGGTTCACGGTCTGCATCGTCTCGCCTTGGGAAACGTGACGCCCGCAACTGCCTATCGCGGCGCGGCGCGGCCGAATGTGTCCTATCTGGTCGAGCGTCTTGTGGACGTAGCCGCCGACAAGCTCGGCATGGACCGCGTGGACATTCGTCGACGCAATCTCATCACGAAGGAAGCCTTCCCGTACAAGAACCCGTTCGGAGCCGTTTACGACAGCGGCGATCCGGTGGGGCTGATCGACGAGGTTGCGCAATTTGCCGACTGGAAGGGCTTCGAGGCCCGCCGCAAGGAAGCCGCTTCGCGTGGCAAGCTGCGCGGCATTTCATGCTGCGTGTTCGTCGAGCCTGCGGGCGGCGGCGGCGCGCCGAAGGAAGAAGTCGTCATCAAGTTCGGCGCGACGGGCGAAGCGACGCTTTACACGGTGGCCGGACCATCCGGCCAGGGCCACGAAACCGCCTTCCCGGAAGTGGTGGCGGAAGTGCTGGGCGTTGAAGCCGAAACGCTGACGCTGAGGGCCGGCGATCCGGATGGACCGCATCTGATCGGCGACGGCACCATCGGGTCCCGCTCGCTCATGTCACATGGCAGCGCGCTTTATTTTACCGCGCAGGAAATCGTCCGCAAGGGCAAGGAGCTTGCGTCGAAGGCGCTCGAAGCCGCCGAGCAGGACATCGAATTCGAGAAGGGCCGCTACCGTGTGCGCGGCACGGACCTCTCCATCACCATCGCCGAGATCGCCCGGCGCTATCAGACGCCCGAAGGCAATGCGCTCGACACGAAGGGAGAGGCCCCGCAGGGCCGCGCTTTCCCGTCAGGCGCTCATGTGTGTGAAGTCGAAATCGATCCCGAGACAGGCGTCATCGAGATTCCGGTTTATGTGGCGGTGGACGATTGCGGGCGCGTGATCAATCACACGCTCGTGGAAGGCCAGATGCACGGCGGCATCATGCAGGGCCTCGGCGAAGTGATCTCCGAGGAATGCGTCTACGACCGCGATGGCCAGCTTCTGACCGGCAGCTTCATGGATTATGCGATGCCGCGCGCCGATGCGATCGGCGATATCAGGCTCTACGATCATCCGGTGCCGACGCCGAACAACCCGCTGGGGGCCAAGGGCGCGGGCGAAGCCGGAACCACCGGCTCAGTGCCTACCATCGCCAATGCGGTGATGGACGCGCTGCGACCGCGCGGCATCAAGCGACTGGACATGCCCTATACGCCTGTGAAAATCTGGCGGGCAATTGAGGCGGCAGGGGCAAAATAGCCCCGCCCAAGCAACATCGGGAGGGAAGCATGGCGGCAAGAAGCGCAGCGTCGCGCCGGACGGCGTTTGGATTGATCGGAGCTTTTTTTGCCGCAGGCCTTGCGGGCGCATCTCCCGCGCTCGCCGCTCCGCAGACGGTCGCCGAAATCGCGCTCTACAAGGGCGCGGATCGTCAGGCCGTTCTGGAAGCCGGCGCGAAGAAGGAAGGCCGTCTGCTGCTCTACACCACGGGCACGCAGATCAAGCCGATCCTCGACAAGTTCACGCAGAAATATCCGTTCATCCGTCTCGATCTGCAGCGCGGCGACAATGCCGATACGGCGCGGCGCATCATGGAAGAATATAACGCCGGGCTTTATCAGGCCGACGGCTTCGAGCTTGCGTCAGAAGGTCTGGTGCTGCCGCGCGAGCAAGGAATCCTGCAACCGTTCTGGTCGCCGGAGGAGGAGAATTACGATCCGGCTTCCATCGACAAGGAGAAGCGCTGGATTTCGGTGCGCGAGTCCTACGGCGGCATCGGCTACAACACCGATATCATTCCGCCTGCCCAGGCCCCGAAGACATGGGCCGATCTGGCCGACCCGAAATTCAAGGGCAAGCTCGGCATCTCGGGCTCGCCGTCCGTCACCGCTCACTGGACCGCCATCATGGTCCAGGAATACGGCATGGACATTCTGAAGAAGATGCAGGCGCAGGACATGCGCGTCTACAACATCACCAGCCGCGCGCTGGCGAACCTCACCGTCTCGGGAGAAGTGCCGATTTCGGCGCGCGCCTCCAACGCTCATTTCATCGAGAGCAAGAAGAACGGCGCGAAGGTCGGCTGGGTTGCGCCCGGCCCGGTCGCGGTGACAGATGCGGTGGCGGCGATCACCGTGAAGGCCCCGCATCCCCATGCGATGATGCTGCTGATCGACTTCCTGCTGACCAAGGAAGCGCAGGCCATGTATCAGGAACTCGGTTACGATTCCGCGCGCCGCGACATGAAATCGCCAGACGCGCCCTCGCAAAAGATCTACTTCGCCCAGAAGCCGAACTTCTTTGAAGAATACGAAAAGTGGACGCAGCTTTTCGACGCAACATTCACCCGCAAACGCTGAGGACCAGATGGTGCAAGCACGCGAGAACGCAAAGCCGCGCATGATCCTCGTCGGCGATGTGGCGACCGAAACGGGCGATCCGGCGAAGATCTTCGATCTGCTCGCGCCCTATGTGCGGGATTCCGCCATTGCGTTCGCCAATTGCGAATGGCCGCTGTCGGACAGGGGCGAAGCGTGGCCCGGCAAGGCAGGGCGCGTGGTGAAATCGACGCCCGAACTCGTCACGACCTACACGATCCCGGGCTTCAACGTCGTGTGCCTCGCCAACAATCATCTGATGAACTTCGGCAATGAAGGGATGATGCAGACCATCGAGGTGCTCGACAAGGCCGGCATCGCGCATTGCGGCGGCGGCGGCAATATGGAGGAAGCGCATCGCCCCGCAATCGTGACGTGGAAGAATCTGAAGTTCGCGTTCCTGTCCTACACGTCCGTCTTCACTCCCGGCATGGAGGCGACTCCGTCCCGCACCGGCATGGCGGCGATCAAGATCGAGTCGAACTACCGCATTCCCAACCGGCTTCATGAAGTGCCGGGCTCGCCGCTTGTCTGCGAAACGAAGGCGCGGCCCGCCCATCTGGAGCGCATGAAGGCCGACATTGCGGATGCGAAAGCCTCAGCCGATGTGGTGGTTGTGTCGATGCACTGGGGCGTCAGCATGGGGCACCAGCACCTGATCCCCTACCAGACCGAACTCGGCCACGCGGCCATCGACGCGGGCGCGGATCTGGTGGTCGGGCATCATCCGCATACGGTGCAGCCCATCGAGTTCTACAAGGGCAAAACCATCGCGTATTCGGTCGGCCATTGCGGGTTCGACATGAAGTCGCACACATTTGCGGACGAAAGTATCGTGCTGGAAATGGAACTTACCGAAACCGGGCTGGGGCGCACGCTGGTGCGTCCCGTGGCGGACGCCATCTGGCATCCGCGCATCATCGGCCTGCAGGAAGGTTTCTCGACCGTCGAATGGCTGCGCCGCATGTGCCGCCCGCACGGCACGCGCTTCATCGAGGAAGGCGACGCGCTGGTCGCCACGTTCGACCCAATGCTCATCCCGAAGAAGACGCATTATTCGGATGCGTGAGTGCGGCGCCCTCGTGCTTCGAGACAGCCGCTGCGCGGCTTCCTCAGCATGAGGGCTTGGGGTTTGTAACGGCAGGTGTCACCTTCCGAATGCGCCGCCCAATCCCTCATGCTGAGGAGCGAGCGCAGCTCGCGTCTCGAAGCATCGGCAGCAGGCACAAAACTCATCGCTGCCTTTCCGCTCGCGACGCGAGTTGCTTCAAGGCTTCAAAATCCTCGCGCATCAGCGCCATCTTCTTGGCGCGCGACCAGCCCTTGATGCGACGCTCCGTGGCGATGGCGTCCGTGATGCGCTGGAAATGTGCGGCATAGACCAGTTTTACAGGCAGGCGGCGGCGCGTGTAGTCGCCGCCATTCCCGGCGAGATGTTCGCCAACGCGCTCGTCAATCGTGCGATGGGTCAGGCCAGAGTAAAAACTGCCGTCGGCGCATTGCAGGATGTAGACGGTTGCGCCGTCGGAGGTCACCGGATCGCCCTCGTGCTTCGAGACAGCCGCTGCGCGGCTTCCTCAGCATGAGGGCTCGGGGTAACAGCGACAAGTGCATTTTGAAATTTGTCCGCCCCCTCATGCTGAGGAGGCCTGCGGGCTCCCTCTCCCCGTTTACGGGGAGAGGGCTGGGGTGAGGGGCTGGTCGCGCTGTCTCTCCACGTCCGACAGGCCCCTCATCCGGCCTTCGGCCACCTTCTTGCCGGGCAAAGCCCGGTCCCGGGAACCGGGGAGAAGGGCTTCGCGCCTGCGTCTGGGCGCTGCCCTACTTCTTCCCCCGGAACGGACGCGACTTCCCTCCGCGCGTCCCCGCCTTCCCGCCCGTGCTCGCCCCCCTCGGCCGCGCTTCGCCTCCGCCGAAATTGTGCGGGCCCATGTCCTCGTCGGTCGGTTTTCGGGCGCGCGTCGGGAGGTTCGCCGCAGACCCGTATTTCCGTTCGCCCTCGTAGGAGCCGGCGCGGTCCTCGATGCTTTGCTGACGGGCGAGCGGGTCGGACGCGATGGCGAGTTCGGTTTCCTGCAGACGCTTGATTTCGTCGCGGATGCGGGCCGCCGTTTCGAATTCGAGATTGGCGGCGGCTTCTCGCATGCGCTTTTCGAGATCGGCCAGCGTGGCCTTCATGTTGTGGCCTGCCGGCATGGGCTGCGCCAGGCCGAGGTCCACCGTGACGTGATCCTGCTCGTAGACCGAGCCCAGAATGTCCTGAATGCCACGCTTGATGGTTTCGGGCGTGATGCCGTGCTCGGTGTTGTAGGCGACCTGCTTTTCGCGGCGGCGGCTGGTTTCGGCCATCGCGCGCTCCATCGAGCCGGTGATGTGATCGGCATAGAGGATCACCTTGCCGTCCACGTTGCGGGCGGCGCGGCCGATGGTCTGCACCAGCGAGGTTTCGGAGCGCAGAAAACCTTCCTTGTCGGCGTCGAGGATCGCCACGAGCGCGCATTCGGGAATGTCGAGGCCCTCGCGCAGCAGGTTGATGCCGACCAGCACATCGAACGTCCCGAGGCGCAGGTCGCGGATGATCTCGATGCGCTCGATCGTGTCGATGTCGGAGTGCATGTAGCGGACGCGCACGCCGTTCTCGTGCAGATATTCGGTGAGGTCCTCGGCCATGCGCTTGGTGAGCACGGTGACGAGGCATCGGTAGCCTTTTCGCGCCGTCTCGCGCACTTCGCCCAGCAGATCGTCCACCTGCGAGCGCGCGGAGCGGATTTCGACCGGCGGGTCGATGAGGCCGGTGGGGCGAATGACCTGTTCGACGAAGATGCCGCCGGTGCGCTCCATTTCCCAGGAACCGGGCGTGGCCGAGACATGGATGGTCTGCGGCCGCATGGCCTCCCATTCCTCGAAACGCAGCGGGCGATTGTCGAGGCAGGACGGCAGGCGGAAACCGTATTCGGCCAGCGTCGCCTTGCGGCGAAAGTCGCCGCGATACATGGCGCCGATCTGCGGCACGGTGACGTGACTCTCGTCGGTGAAGACGAGCGCATTGTCCGGCAGATATTCGAACAGGGTGGGCGGCGGCTCGCCGGGGCGGCGGCCTGTGAGGTAGCGCGAATAGTTTTCGATGCCCGCGCAGGAGCCGGTGGCTTCCAGCATTTCGAGATCGAACATGGTGCGCTGTTCGAGGCGCTGGGATTCGAGCAGGCGGCCCGCCGCGTTGAGTTCGCCAAGGCGCTGCTTGAGTTCGCCCTTGATGCCCTGAATGGACTGGATGAGCGTGGGGCGCGGCGTGACGTAATGCGAATTCGCGTAGACCTTCACGAATTCCAGATCCTGCGTTTTCTTGCCGGTGAGCGGATCGAATTCGGCGATGGATTCGACTTCGTCGCCGAAGAACCCGATGCGCCAGGCGCGGTCTTCATAGTGGGCGGGGAAAAGCTCCAGCGTATCGCCGCGCACCCGGAAGACGCCGCGCGAGAAGTCGCCGCCGCTGCGCTTGTATTGCAGGGCCACAAGGTCCGCGATGAGCTGACGCTGGTCGAGCTTCTCGCCGAGCTTGATGCCGAAGGTCATCGCCGTGTACGTCTCGACGGAGCCGATGCCGTAGATGCAGGAGACGGAGGCGACGATGATCACGTCATCGCGTTCAAGCAGCGCGCGCGTCGCCGAGTGGCGCATGCGGTCGATCTGCTCGTTGATGGAGGATTCCTTCTCGATGTAGGTGTCGGTGCGCGGGACGTAAGCCTCGGGTTGGTAGTAGTCATAGTATGAAACAAAGTATTCAACACTATTGTTGGGAAAAAACGATTTAAATTCTCCATACAACTGGGCAGCCAGCGTTTTATTCGGAGCCAGCACCAAGGCAGGACGCTGGGTATGCTTGATGACCTGCGCCATCGTGAAGGTTTTACCTGATCCGGTGACGCCGAGCAGAACCTGATCCCGCTCGTGGGTGTTCACACCCTCCACCAGACCCCGGATGGCCGTCGGCTGATCCCCCTTGGGCTCATAGTCCGACACAAGCTCAAAACGGCGACCGCCTTCAGACTTTTCCGGTCGCATGGGGCGATGCGGGACCCACGGTCGCGTATCGCGCAAGTTCGGATCGCCCTGCTCCAGCAAATCCTTGAGCGATTCAACCGTAGCGGTCGCGCCCGTCAGTTCCCGAACCCCATTCGCCGGGCGCTGCGCCAGCGCTCGCCGCAGCTTGGGGTCCATCTCGGTAATTTCGGCCTCGAAAGCCTCGCCCGCCTTGAACCCAGCCTGCGGGCTTTCTTGAAAACCGCCCCGGCGTTCGTTCAGCGCAGGGTTGAGCAGTGCGGCAAGGTGCTGGTCGAGCGGCTGCACGTCGGGCCGCGAGGCCTTGGAACTGGTCGGTCGGGAAGGTTTGCGGGGCGGTCTGGGCATGTATCCAATATGGGGTGATGTGCGCCGCACGAAAGATCGCGAAGCGATTCCGTTTACATCTCGGGACGACTATAGTCTCCGCCGCGACCTTGTCAGAATCTGGCAGCAGGTCAGCTCGAACGGCGCGAATCGGAGATTTTGGATGCTCAAGTGGTCGATCGCGACAGTCAGCATGGGCGGGACGCTGGAGGCCAAGCTGGCTGCGGCGGCGCGCGCCGGCTTCCGGTCGGTTGAAATCTTCGAGAACGACCTGACGTTTTTTTCCGGAAGCCCGCGCGACGTGCGAAGCATGGCGGGCAATCTGGGCCTGGAAATTATCGCGTTTCAGCCTATGCGGGACTTCGAAGGCATGCCGGAGCCGCAGAGGACTCGCAACCTCGAACGGGCCAAGCGCAAATTCGACCTCATGGCGGAACTCGGGACATCCCTCCTCTGCGTCTGCTCGAATGTGGCCGACAATGCGATCGGCGACCCCGCACGCGCAGCTGAGGATCTTGGCGCGCTGGCGGACCTCGCGCTGCAGCGGGGTTTCCGCGTGGGTTACGAAGCCCTCGCGTGGGGCAAATATGTGCATGACTGGATGCAGGCCTATGACGTCGTCCAGCGCGCAAACCGGCCTAACCTCGGCATTGTCCTGGACTCGTTCCATATCTGCGCCCGCAAGAATCCGATCGCCCCCCTGGCGGAGATCAAGCCGGAGCATATCGCCCTGGTCCAACTCGCCGACGCGCCCGGTATAGTCATGGACCCGATGTCGCTGAGCCGTCATCATCGCTGCTTCCCGGCGCAAGGCGATTTTCCGTTGACGGAATATCTCGAAGCCATCCTGCGCACCGGATATCGCGGCCCTATTTCGCTGGAGATCTTCAACGACCAGTTTCGCGGCGCACCCGCAACGGTGATTGCACGCGACGGAATGCGTTCGCTGCAGATCACCGCCGAAAAGCTGGAAGACAACCGAAAGGTTGTCGGGCAACCGCCGATTACGGCGTCGGCCGCTCTTCCCCCACCCGCGAAAATCGGCGGCATCGAGTTCATCGAGTTTGCGACCAGCTCACACGAATCCGAAGCCCTCACGGCCCTGCTCGAAGGGCTCGGCTTCACGCTCGTGGCGCGTCATCGGTCCAAGGACGTCGATCTCTACCGGCAGAACGACATCAACATCGTCGTGAACCGGGAGCAGGACGGTTTTGCGCATTCCTTCTATCTTGTGCACGGCACATCTGTCTGTGCGCTGACGTTGCGCTTCGACGATGCAAGGCGCGCCCTGGAACGCGCCAACGCCCTCGCGGCGACCACCTATTTCGGCCGCGTCGGACCCGGAGAAGCCGTGATCCCGGCGGTCGGGGGCGTCGAAAACAGCCTGATCTATTTCGTCGACGATACGCCAAAGGCGAAAAGCAACTGGGATCAGGATTTCATCTTCGAAGGCGATGCGACGCCGAAAGGTCAACTGGAGCGCTTTGACCATCTGTCGAACGTGGTGCGTCGCTCCGAGTTCCTTTCGTGGATTCTCTTCTACAAGGCGATCCTCGGCTTTCGCGATGAGCCGCAGGTGGAACTCGCCGACCCGTACGGAGCCTTCTTCAGCCGCGTGATCAGCTCGCCCGACGGATCGGTCCGTATTCCGCTCAATATCGCCGAAGGCGGCTCGACCGGCGTTTCCCGCTTTATCGACTCGTCCGGCGGCGGAGGAATTCAGCAGATCGCGCTTTCAACGCATGATCTTTTTGCCTTCGTCGAAGCGGCGCGTGAACGCGGCGTCCGGTTTCTCGACATTCCCGACAATTATTACGACGACATTGAAGCCCGCTACGATCTTCCTGCCGACACGCTCGACCGGATGCGCGAGCTCAAGATTCTCTATGACCGGACCGCAACCGGCGAGTTCTTCCACATCTATACGACGATGTTTGAAGATCGCTTCTTCTTCGAGGTTCTCGAGCGCCGGAATTACGACCTGTTCGGCGCTGCAAATACGCCAATTCGACTGGCGGCGCAGACCCGGGAACAGGATCTGGCGCAGCAACAGAAAGCTATGTTCGAATATTGACGACGCCACTCATGTCGGGCCGCAGAGCTTCCGCGCCGACGGGGTCCAATCCCCGGTGCGGCTGGCGACCATGCTCCGAATGACAGCGCATACATAATTGCGTTGCGCCGGCTGGTTTCCAGGACCTGCGTTGTAGCGCGCAGCCGCAGACGTCCAGTTTCCTTCTCGGGCGCGTAGATCGCGCAGAAAGCGCGCTGCATAGTCGACGTTCTTGCGTGGATCGAACACATCCTCAATCCGGGCAAAGTTGCGACCGTGAAACCGTTCGTTGATCTGCATGCATCCGATATCGATGAAGCGTGCGCCGGCGCGCTTCGCGCGTCGGAATGCCTCGACGCCCTGCTGTAGCGTGGGCGATGCATGAGAAACGCCGTCGATGTTCATTGCCCAGGGAGACATCCTGCCCTTCCTGCCAGATTCCGTCATGCCAACAGCGTACAGAACAGACAGCGGAACATTGTAACGACGGGCCGCTTCAAACATAAAGGTCTCGCAGCTTTCCGCGAAGGCTGCCGCTGCGCTGATATTAGTCAGAATCAAAACCGCCGCGATGCGCGCCCCGACGCCGCCGAGACTCGTCCCCGGGCTTCTCTCGACCGCGCCGCTCGTTGACGAAGCCGGACTCTTCGCGGTCGGCAAAACGGCCCTCATCGACTCTCTGATCCACGCCATGCGGTGAAAGGCTGACCGAAAGGCCGTCGCCTCTTCCATATCCAACGACGAGCGAATCAACTTTCAAACCTCTTTTTTCGAGTTCCCCAACCAGAAATTCCTTCTCGCGCAAGAGATGCTCCGCAGCCGCCTTCGTCTGCGCCTGAACCTGAAAGCTCACGCCATCGCCCTTGAGGGACATCCTGACTTCCACTGAACCAAGGCTCTCGGGCTGGAGATGAATGCGAATGATCGACGCATCCTGCCCGGGCGCCTCGGGCCTACTCTCCATCGCAGCAGCTTTGCCCGACCGCCCCGCCGCTTCCAGTACGGGCCCCATAATCTGGGACGCTACGGTTCCTTCCAAGACACTCGTCTGTGGATTAACTTCGGACAGAACCGCCACGAACAAGGGCGGCTGCAAGGCTGCGAAGCTTCGAAGCGACTCCATCGGCCCTTCATCTGGCCCGCTAGTGGACTCGCCGAAACCGCCGGGATCGCGTTGCCGATCGAGGGACTCATCCGGAATAACACGCGCGCCTGAGGCCAGAAGACGTTCCTGAAACATCGCTGTGAAGTCAGGCGCAACAGACTCGACATTTCCGCCCGGAATACGCGGTTGAAGTCCGCGAGAATGATCAACGCGCGTTTCCGGCCTCGTCATTGGAGGTGCGAAGGGCACGCTTTCCGACGTGGGGAGATCAATTTTCATTTGCCCTTGGCCAACAGGCGTTCAGCCTCTTCAATCTTTCCTTCGATGTGCGGCAATCTTCTGACGTCGGGCGAGACAGCGCTGGTTGCCGTTGATAAACTGGCGTTCGCAAAGTTGTCGCTCGCCAGAGCAGCCTCCCGGCTCGACATCTGGAGAAAGTTCGCCAAATCCCGGTCCCAGTCGTTTAGCCTCGGATCAGGTGAAGCCGCGCGAGCCGCCGCCGGGTCAAAGGCCGCAGCATCGCGATAGAGGTCGGCACGAACGAATTCGATTGAGCCGCGGTCCGCCGCTTGCCTTGCGGCTTCTGCAAATTTTTTGGCGTCGCCAAAATTTCCAGCCAGCAGATGAAATCGCGCCAGTGCAAGTGCGGAACGGACCCAGCGGTCCGATCCAACCGAAAGCCCGATCCGCTGAAGCCGCTCGAAACTCCCGGACTTCCGCCCGGCCTGAACCAGAAATTCCTCGATCTCCCGAATCAATTCCCCAGCGAAAGGACTGCGCGAGTAGCGCGCCAAATATCGGCTTATCAAAAGTGGTGATTCAACCATGCGTTCGGTACGCAAATAAATCCGGATAGCGCGTCGGAATGCGGCTTCCTCAACTGCAGAGTTCGGCGACAACCGTGCGGCCTTCAGAAAGGCTGACGCATCATCAGCGTCTGAAATATCAGCTTTTGCAAAGGCAAGATAAGGCGCCAGAACGCCATCGACCGTATCGACATCTATTCGTCCCAGGCTGTCACGCGCCCGCTCGTCAGTACCGGCGACGTAGGCTACGACTGCCTGCACGACTTCATGGCTCTTCAAACGGTCATGACTGGCAACACGATCCGCCTTCAACAATCCCGCCAGAATTCCTCCCACAACCTGCATCGGACCTATCCCCGCCACCGGCGCCGAACGGAACTCTTCATCAATCCTTTGCCGGACAGCGCTCAGTTCGGACATGTCCCTCGCGCCGATGGCGATCTTGTTCTGCAGATCAATTCCGGCGCGCAACAATGACTTGAACTCCTCAGCCGCGGCCGAACAACAGAAGAGCGCCAAACCGAGGATCGCCAGAGCGCTTCTCACTGCCCCTTCAACCAAATCTCGATGCGCCGGTTTTCTGCCGCCAGCGGATCGGCCAGTTTCGGTTGACTGTCGCCGAATGCCTCCAGCTTTTCGATGCGCTTCGTGGAAACACCATGCCGCACTAACGACTGCGCAGAGGCGGACGCCCTCTCCGCCGACAATTGCCAATTGTTCCCCTTCCCCCGCTGGAAGTTTCGCCCATCCGTATGTCCGCCGATGACGATGGGGCCCGGTCGGGTGGCCAACATAGCCGCAATTCGCTTCATCAACGCCTGGGCTCGTGCATTCAAAGTGGACGATCCGACCGCGAACATTGAAAATTTCTCGTTGTCGGTCAGAATAATGCGCAAGCCCTCACCGGTTCTGGCGAGCGTAACTGTCGGCATCAGCTCCTTAGGCCTTTCTAACGCGCCCGACTGAACATATTCGGAAACCTCCCGCTCCAATTCAGCAAGTCCCCGCGAAATGAATGATTGCGATGAAAGTCCGTCATGCTTCTCGATTTGATCGCGAGCCTGCGACCGCTCAGCAGTCTGCTTCTTGGAAGCTACTGAGGCACTGACGTTTCTGCCAAACAACTCTTTTCCGATCGCCACCTCGTCTTCAACCACGTCGGTGAACGGGTGCTCTCCCGGGACGTTCCCCTCTCCGGAGCCAATTCCTGCGGCCTTTGCCAGACTCACTGCGCTTGCGTCCTTATTCTCCCGAACATCTCCGGGATACTCCAGCGGGCGCGCCTGAGACGGCTCCTCGACGCCACGCTTCTGGGCGGATTTCTCTGCCATCTGGATCGGATTGAAATAGCGCGCCAGGGAAATCCGTGTTTCCTTCGTGGTGGAATTCACGATCCACAAGACAAGGAAAAACGCCATCATTGCTGTCATGAAATCAGCGAAAGCAATTTTCCAGACCCCGCCATGGTGCCCGCCATCGTGAGCAGCCCGGCTCCGGCGCACAATGATGATCGGCGGCTCAGTACTCCCGATCTGCTCACTCGGCATGGGACTCGAGCTCCCCGAACAAACACTCAAGTTTCAGCATCAACTTAGCACCGTCCAACTGAAGCAGAATGACGTCCTGCTGTACGTACTCGCCGGAAATAATCGCCTCAACAGCGGCCATGACCGGCGCGACACTCACTCCTCGTGCGGCTTCGTCCGATATATCCTCCAACCTTTTCTTCAGCTCTGTCGCAATTCCGCCAATTGCCCTTTCACGAACGAACGGACTCAGGGCGCGAAAAAGTACATCGCAAAATTGCTGTGACAAGCCTTCGATGTTCCGGTTCATGACACCCATCAATTCATCGCGAACAATAGAATAATGCTCCGTCGTCGCTCCAACGCGGGTCCTGTGTCTGGAAAGAACGCTGTCAATTTCCCGCGTCAGGAATTCCGTCATCAGCTGAACAGCTAAACCGTCGTCCCCATGCACTCCCCAGTCAGACGATTGCTGATCGACAGACTTCGGTAAGTCATGTGAAGATGGCCGAGGCCCGGTCGCAAATGCTCTCCAGCCAAACGGTGGAATGCAATTCATCCCTTTAGCCATAACCTGAGGACCCGGACAGAGCGATCTTCATCCTTGATAACGAGCTGTTCCAGTTCATCCGCAAAGCGCTTCTGGAACGATTCTACTTGCGAGACGCGATCGTTCTCCGGCGAAGATTCATGCGTTAAAGCGGAAGGAGGAGGAGGCACGTTTTGAACGTCGCCATTTAACAATGTCAAACCAGGCGCGCTGCTTGCAGGGTCAACCGGCTTGAAAAGCGACAACGCAACCGGCCTCACCACAACCTTGGCCACGAAGCCAACCGCAATCAGCCAGAGAAGCCCACGCACTGTGTCACCGCCGTGGCACACTAGCAATTCTTCTATCAAGCTAACGCGTTCCAACGCGCCGTTGCGTTCTTCATCGAATTTGACGAAGCTTACCTTCAGATCATGCTCCTTGCTTCGCTTCAGGCCCGCGGCCGATGTGATGAGATCCTCCAGTTCCTGCTTGTCAGGAACACGCACTCCGCCGACCTCGGTCTTCGCAATCCCACGGTCGCCGATATCGTTGATGGCGACCGACAAGGTCGCGTATGTAATTTCATACCCATCCGATTGCGTTGCGATGGATTTGGACGAAATCTCATAATTTGTAATTTCATCTCGTTTCGCATTGTCTTCGTTCGACTGCCGCGGCGATGACGAGGCAGAACGAGAATCCGGCTGATTGCGGTCAACGCTGGCGGAGGCCTGTGACGATGAATTCTGCGACGTCTGGTTCTCGCGGATCGCTCGGACGGACCGATCAACTCTCGAATCCGGATTGAACGTCGTCTCCGAAATCTGGCGCTTGTCTGCATTCAACCGCACAGTTGCATTGACAAGAATATTGCCCGCGCCGAATATCGGACCCAAGGTTCGGACCACATTGTCCCGCATGTCCTGCGCGGCGGCTCGCTCAAGCGTCAGCAAACGCATACTGCCAGCATCATCATTGTCGCCGCCGCCAATCAGCATGCCGGTATTGGAAACAATCGTCACTCGTTCGGGAAGTAGCCCGGGCACTGCACCTGCAACAAGGCGACGAATCGCAAGCGCGGGGATCTGCTTGCCGTCGCTTTCTGCATTGATGATCACTGAAGCCGACGCTTCCTGCTTTGCTTTGCGAAAGCTCCCGTCCATCCCGAAAACAAGATGGACGCGCGCGCTGTTCACTCCCCGGATCTGCCGAATAGTTCTGGCGAGTTCGCCCTCGACGATTCTTACCTTCGTCATATCCTGGACGAAAGTGGTCAATCCTGTCGCGCCGAGGCGATCCATGATTTCATAACCGTACGTTGGTTCGGACGGGAAGCCGCGTTCCGCAAGCAGTCCCTTGGCGCGAGCCGATTCCGCACTGCCAACCTGTATGCTGGTCCCATCAGCAGACAATTCGTAGGCGAGTCCTGAATCCCGCAACGCCTGTGTAATCTTTGCTGATTCCGCTCTATCCAGGTTTGAATAAAGAACTGACTTGGACGGCGTTGCCTGCGGCATAGACCAAAGAACGAGAAGTACCGCCGCAATGGCTAGCAAAATGCCCGCCAGCACCGCGAGCCGCCTGTCGGAGCGTAGCCGCAACTGCTTTTCACGGGTTATCTTGATCTTTGCCGAGAGCGGCGAGATGATTCCATAAGAGACAAAAATGCCCACAAAGGTTCCTACCAGCGCTGCGCCTATCAATCCGCCGAGAATTTCCGGCGATTGGTCGAGCGCTCCCATTGCCTTGATCACTCCCAGAACAGCAGCGACAATTCCGAGCGCCGGCATGGCGTCAGCAACCGATGTCAGCGCATGGTATGGCTTCATGAAATCATGTGCGAGAGTCTGAAGTTCTTCGTCCATCAGCGCCTCGATCTCGTATGATTTCGCTTTCCCCATGATCAGGAGGCGGATGTAGTCGCAGATGAAGGTGGCGAGAGTTGGCCTGCCGAGAACCGTGGGACTCGACAGAAAGATTGCCGACTCGCCCGGGCGTTCTATATGCGCCTCCACTTCGGCCTTGGTTTTCTGGCGGAGTTCCTTCATCAAAGCGTGCAACAGCGCCAGCAGTTCAAGATGTTCCTTCTCGTGCGGCGCGCGGCCCAGCAGAGCCTCTACGATGGCCGCGCCAGTGTCCTTGATGGTTGCAGGACTGTTTGCGATCACGAATGTGCCGAGCGCTGCGCCGCCGATGATGACGAATTCCCACGGTTGCCAGATGACGACCAGATGCCCGCCCATCGCGGCGAATCCGCCGAGCATGCAGCCCAGAGCGATGATCAGACCTATTGCGAAACTCATGCTTCGTCCTTCCGGCGTGGACATTCCCGTCAGGCGCTGGCGCGAGGCTTGCCGCGCCTTTCCAGTTTCGAGCAATCGTTGGGCTCGATCTTGCCTCTTTCCATTCGAGGACTGCGGCATGGATGCTTTGGCTATCGGGCTATCCACACAACGCGCGCTTGCGCAATCTGTGGATACGATTGCTTATAACCTGGCGAACGCCAGCACGACCGGCTTTCGGGCGACTGCTGAACGTTTTGAACGCAAGAGCCGGATGGCTGACGGCGTCCCGGTCGACATGGTGCAAAGCCAGGCTGGCGCGCTGGAGCGCGCTTCCGGTTCGCTGACCAAGACCGACAACCCGTTGGACGTCGCGGTTTCTCAGGACCGCTGGCTCGGTGTGCAGACGCAGGCAGGCGTTGGCTACACAAAGGACGGACGGCTGAAGATCGCGGAAAGCGGAATGCTGATGACGTCGATGGATTTGCCCGTCGTGGATGAATCCGGCGCCCCCATCATGGTGAACCCTGCGGGTGGCCCGTTGCTCATCCGTCAGAACGGGGTCGTATTGCAGGACGGTGCGGAAGCTGGACGCATCGGGCTGTTCAGTCTTCCGCCCGAAGCGAATCTGCAGCGGCTGTCGCCTCTTGTGGTCTGGACCGAGTCGCCAGCCGATGCGGGTGGCGAAGGGCGTGAAGCGTCCCTCCAGCAAGGGTTTCTCGAAACCTCCAACGTAAACCCGATGGCCGAGTTGACGAAGCTCATCACTGCGCAACGCTTCTTCAGCGGCACAACGACGCTGATCGAAGCGTGCGAAGCGTCGTTCAATGACGCCATCAAGACGCTATCCGCAACAGGTTAGCCGGGTGCTTTCTCTTGCGGAGGATCCGCGACTTGCACGATTGTTACGGATTGCAGAGTTCAGCGCTTGCATTTCGGATCACATCCTGTGCGGCGGCATGGTGGCGAGCGTCGATGAAGAGCTGGTCGATTTAACCGGTGTATCTCGGGTCGCGGCAATCGGCGATCTTGTCAGCGTGGAAACCAGTTCGTCTTCAACGATCGTTGGCTCGGTTGTGCGGATTTCGCCGGAACGGACAACTGTCCTGGCCCACGATTCCAGAGGACTTAGACTCGGGCAGTATCTCTATCTGCGGGGACCGGCGACCATAAGGCCCGATGCATCATGGCTTGGATCGACAGTCGACGCATTGGGACGCAAGATTTCCGGCCCCGGCAACTGGCGATTGGGCGCTGACCGGGTGGTGGTCGAGCATCAAGGCTCTCGCCCCGAGATCAAGGGCGCGGAAAGCTGGAGTGCGGTGGGGACGGGTGTAAAGGCGCTCGATCTCTTCACTCCGATTTGCAGAGGGCAACGCATCGGCATCTTCGCCGGGTCAGGCGTCGGAAAATCGACCTTGCTCAACATGATTGTCGAGCGCGCTTCGTGCGATGTCGCGGTCGTGGCGCTGGTGGGAGAACGACGGCGCGAAGTTGCGGATTTTCTTGCCCTGACTTCTCCGACCATTTTGCAGAAATCCATCTGCGTGGTGGCGACGAGCGATGAGCCGGCCTTGATGCGAAGTATTTCGCCTCTTACTGCTATTACTGTCGCGGAGCATTTCCGCCGTCAGGGCCTGAATGTGCTGCTGGTGATCGATTCGCTGACGCGGTTCGCCCATGCGGTGCGGGAAATCCTGCTGGCGGGCGGCGCTGCGCCTGTCGCGCGAGGCTATCCGGCGGGGGTGGCGGGGCATATGGCGCGGCTGGTCGAGCGGGCCGGGCCGGACCCCGCGAGCGGCGGCGCCATTACGGGCGTGTTTTCTGTGCTGGTCGACGGCGATGATCATAACGACCCCGTCGCGGATGCGGCGCGCGGCTTTCTCGATGGACATATCGTGCTCGATCGCGCAATCGCGGAACGCACGCAATATCCGCCGGTCGACATCCTCAAATCGATTTCGCGCCTTGCAGACCGGGCGCTGTCGGCGCATCAGCGCACGCTCGCGACCCATGCGCGCAAGCTTATCGCCTCTTATGAGGGCACGCGCGATCTGCGCGCCATCGGAGCTTACCAGCGCGGCTTCGATCCATTCGCGGATTCGGCAGTCGAGATTGTTCCGCGCATCTACGATTTTCTCAACGAAGCTCCGGGCAGTCCGCGCGACACCGATCCTTTCGCGGGTCTTGCGCGCATTCTGGGCGCGCCGTTCGCGATGCCGCCCGGCAAAGGCCCTGCGTAAGGTCGCCACTGCAGCATGGGCGCGTCGTGATTTTCGGAGAGATGAATGGACCGAGACGCCGCGCCCTCCAATGGCGCCACCCTGCGCGAGCTTCGCCGCTCGCCGAGCCTCCTGCGCTTGCGGATGATCGAACTTTCGAACAGCCTGCGGACGCAACACCTGCCGAAAGAGCTGGCAGACGAGATCCGCGCCAGCATCGCTTCGCTTCGGCGGGCGATTCTCGAATATCCCTCCCTTTCGCTGGCCGATCTCGACGCCAAGACCCGGACCGCACGCGGCTTGCGCTACGGGAGTGCGGCCTGATGGGAGTCCTGCTCGCCAAGGCGGCGGCCCTTTTCCAGCACGGCGCGCTGTCTTTTGTCGGAAGTACGCTGGCGGTCGGCTCTGCGGCTTTCGCAGGCTATATGATGATCAACACGCCGGAGACGCCCTATTTCGGCGGGCTTCAGCATCTCGCGATCTTTGCGCAGCCTTCCGGCGCGCAGACGGCTTCGCCCGGCGAAATGGCGTCCGCCAGGGAACGGCTCGCGCGCGATCTCGCGCAGATGAAGAATCTGGACATGACTCCCATCGGGACCATTCCGAAAGCGCCCGCAAAGCCTGCTGCGCCTTCCTCCCTGCCTGTCTCGCCCGATTACGCGCTGATCAGCCTTGTCGGCAGGAAGGCGCTGGTGCGTTCGGCTGACGGCGTCCGGCTTTACGACCGGGGCGATGCGATCGGATCAATCGGAAAGTTCACCGCTGTCGAGCGCTTCGGCCAGGGGTGGAGCCTTGTGACCGAGAAGGCCCGGATTCTCGAACCTCCTGCGCCCGCGTCTGCGTCAAGCTCCACGAAAGCCCCATAGCATGACCTTGAGCTTATCGAGTCGCGCAGGGCTCGGACAACAGGGGCGATCAAATGACGAGTCTTCTGACCAACGGCACGGCGCTGGCGGTTCTGCAGAACATCAATCAGGTGCAACGCGATCTCGAGACCACGCAGGAACGAATCTCGTCCGGCATGCGGGTGAAGTCGGCCGCCGACAATGCGGCCTACTGGTCCATCGCGACCACCATGCGCTCGGACAATGCGTCGCTGTCCGCCGTCAAGGACGCGCTCGGCGTCGGCTCCGCGACGCTCGATGTTGCATCGGGCGCGCTCAACAGCACGGTCGATCTCGTCGGCCAGATCAAGACAAAACTTGTGGCGGCGCGCGAACCGGGGCTTGATCGCGCGAAGGTTCAGGCCGAAATCGCCCAGTTGCAGGCGACCCTGAAGGATATTGCGGGCTCGGCCTCCTTCATCGGCGAGAACTGGCTGTCGCAGGATTCCGCCGCGCCCGCCTACAATGCCACCAAAACTATCGTGGCCTCGTTCAATCGCACCACAACATCAGTCTCTGTCGGCACGATCGACATCGACAGTTCGAACATGAAGCTGTTCGATGCGAACGACCAGAGCGGCATTGTGGACCGGGACCGCACCATCAATGCAACCACGGTCGCGCTGGCCACGATGGACATTTCCGGCCTGAGCGATTCATCGGCCGATCTGCAGACTCTGGATGACTACATTTCGATTGCTGACGCCGCTCTGGGCGATGTGGCGTCGGCTGCCAGCAGCATCGGTTCGGCGCGGCGCCGCGTTTCGATGCAGCAGGATTTCGTCAACACGCTGATGGATTCCATCACCACCGGCATCGGCCAACTGGTCGATGCCGACATGACGCGCGAATCCACGCGGTTGCAGGCGCTGCAGGCGCAGCAGCAACTGGCAATCCAGTCACTCAGCATCGCTAATTCAAGCAGCCAGCAAATCCTGAAGCTGTTCGGCGGCTAGTGGCCGCCGCAAGCTCAGCGGAAAACGTCTGCCCAGATCTTGTTCCAGACCGGCAGCTTCTGATCGACTTCTTCGGGCGAAAAGAATTTCGCCCGGAACTTCTGACCATCCGGACGCAGCGCCGGATCGTTGGGCAGGATGTTCGGGTCGACCGGCATGTAGTCGGCGGCCTTGAAGAGCTGCTGACCTTCCTCGGACACCAGATAGTCGATCAGCAATTTGCCGGCGTTCTTGCTCGGTCCATTCTTGGTCAGCGAAAACACGCTCAGCACGCCCAGGGCCGGATTCATCGGAATCCATTCGGACGGCGCGCCCTGCTGCTTGCTGATGACCGCGTGGTTGTTGAAAATCTGCAGCGCAATCGCATATTCGCCCGCGATGACCTGATCGAGCACCTGACGCGCCGCGAGCGGCACGGGCGCGATGCGCTGCTCCGCCAGCTTGCGCAGATAGGCCATGCCCTTGTCCTCGCCCATCTCGGCCAGCACGACGCCCACGAAGCCTGCCGCAGAGGAGGGAGAGCCGTTCGAGCCCCAGGCCATCTTGCCCTTCCATTTCGGATCGAGCAGGTCTTCAAAGGTCTTCGGAACCTGCGCGGCCGGTACAAGCGTCGAATTATAGCCCGGCGTCAGGATGTAGAGATTGGTGGCGACCCAGAAGCCGTTCGGGTCGTAGAATTCCTTCGACAGCCGCTTGGCGGAATCCGGAATATAGGATTCGAGAATTCCGTCCTTCGCGAGCCCGGCAGCGCCGAAACTGTCGAACACGTCGGCCTGCACCTTTCCGGCCTTGGCTTCATTGGAGATGCGCAGGATGCTTTCGGCCGCATTGGCGCGCACGTAATCGACCTTGATGCCGTATTTCTTCTGGAAGGCTTCGGCGACAGGCGCGGCGAACTGGTTGACGATCAACGCCGTGTACCAGGTGACCTTGCCCTCCTTCTTGGCGGCGTCGATCAGCGCCTGATCGGCCGCCGCAACAGGGGAGGCAAATCCCGCCAGCGCGATGGCGGCGATGAATGTCTTGCGCAAGGTCTTCATGGTCGTTCCCTCCGGCGGATTGCGCGCATCGCGACGCTTTCATCCATGATCGCAGGGAACGGGATGGCGGGCAACTCTCGGAGATTGCGATGGCAAGGAGTCCCTCCCTGCCCGCACCGATGGCCGGGAGCGTGGGCCGGGAAGATCAGTCCCCGACTTCGCCGGGATCGAACACGCCGTCATCGCCCATCGTGGCTATGCTGGTGACGCTGCGAGGCAAGAGCTGCAGGGGCTTCTCACCCGACGTCGCGAGCGGCGGCGCGCGCTGGATGCGCGACATGTTGGGAACCGGGGTCGCCTGCGGGGGCGTTGCGGCATCGAGACGACCGAGCGCCATGGCGGTGCGCGCCTGCGGCATGTTGCGCTGCATGCGCGCGACGTCGAGTTCTTCCTCAAGGTCCGGGGCATCCGGCAGGCCGTCGTCGAAACGCGGGACCGGCACCCGAGTCGGCGCAGGAGCAGGCTTGCAGTACCGGCGCGGGCCGGACTTCGTGTTGCCGTGCGCCGCAAGGTCCACATGGATATGATTGTAGTGGAACATGTCGGAGCCCGGGCCCAGCACGGTCGTGAAGAAATTGCATGCGCCCGAATGAACCTCGCGCAGGAAGGCCTTTTCCTGTTCGTCGCCGCGCGTCCAGCCTTTCACCACCATGATCTGGCGGCCGTTGGCGAGTACGAAGCCGCCGATGTCGATGGCATTGCCGAACGCATGTTCGGACAGTTTCGCGCCGCGAATATTGTCGATGGGCCGGCATGAGAACGAACCCATGGACGACACTTTCACGACCGGAACGCCGAAACGCGCGCGTGCGACCGGTTGCACGACTTCCTGCAGCCATTGTTCGAGCGCAGCCGTGAGCGGACAACCAATGGTCTGGGTGGAATTCAGTTCGACCGAACCGCCAAGCAGCTTCGTGACTTTCAGCGGCGCCGTGAGTCCGCAAATGCCGGGGCCGTCGATCTCACGCGCAGGCTGCACATAAGCCGAGAAGGCGACGCGCTTTTCGGCGAGGCAGACTTTCTCCGCCGCCTCGCGCCAGGCCGGGCGCTGGGGGCGCTGGAATTGTCCGCAGCCCGATACGCTGAGCAAGAGTCCGGCGAGGGACAGAAAGGCAATTACGCGACGCGCCATTTGCAAAGAAATGCGCGCGATTCATTAACCGCCTCCCAAGAAAGACGGTTAATAAAACATGGATGCGCTAGAATAACCGATGAAAATCAAGGGCCGAAAAGCATTCGGCCGATCGCCCGCCCCGGCAACATGGTGAACAGGCCTGCGCCCAGAAGCCCCATGAATGCGCCCAGCATGGCGCGCGCGTGGCCCTTGATGTCGCCCTTGCGACGCCGCCAGACGGCCAGCGCCAGGGACACGAGCGTCACGATCGACAGGATGTGGATCGGCGAGAACGATCCGGGTCTGACTTCGAGAATCCAGAAGGACGACACGGCGGTCGCGGCCATCAGGACGATCCAGATCCAGCCGGCCGTCTTGTGGAGGGGCGTGCCCTTGCGGGCGGACAAGACTGCGCCGCCGACGCCCAGCGACAGCAGGGCGGCGACGGCGTGGGTCTGGACGACGGGGCCCGCCGTCCAGAAGGGCTCGAATGTCATGGTTCAGTTCGCCGCGGGGTCAACCGGAGTCTGCGCGGCCTTGCGCTGGTTCATGAACCGGTCGAATTCCTCGCGGTCCTTCGCACGGCGCAGGCTTTCGATGTAGTCGGCGAATTCGCGCTCGGCGGCTTCCAGCTTGCGGCGCTCCTCTTCGAGGCGCGCAAGTTCAGCCGAACGCCAGTCGTCGAAAGCCGTGTTGCCGGTCGAGCGCATTCCGAAGCCCGAGAAGCCGCGCGTGCGTTCGGCGCGATTATGTCCGCAGTTCCACATTTTCCCCTCGCTCTTGAGATCGTCCCACTTCGCCCGGAATTTGGTCTGGGCGAAATCAACCAGATGGCCCGTGTCGCCGCTGCGGCGCTGCCAGATCTTCAGGCCGAGAATGGCGAGACCGACAGGCCAGAAAACGATGAAACCGAGGATCATGGCGACCAGTTCGCTGGCGCGCCAGCGCGTGTGCCGGTAGCGGCGACCGGCGTCCTGATCGGCGGCTTGTGCATATGCTTGCATGAAGGCGCTCCTTGTCGGGACTTGCGTCCCCCACCACATGCTTCGGGCGCGACAGGCTCCCTCGCATGTGAATGTTATATACATTTACATTCCCGGATGTCCAGAGGCGGTCGGGGAAAAATTCCGCAGTTGAAACTCCGCCATCCGGGTTGGGGATTTTCGCGGCGGACCAGCCGCCGGGCGAGCGCGAGACGGCCGACCGGCGCCGGCGTCTCGCCTGTTAATGCGACAACAGTCAGTTCACGAGCGACTTGTACCGGGCGATGACGTTCGGCTTTACGGACATGATCTCGCGGATGTCCTTCAGAAGCAGTTCGCCGGAGCGCGGCGAATATTCAAGCCCGGCCTTGCCGAGTTCCGCCTTGTACTGCGGGTCCTGCAGCATCGCCGCAAAGGCCTCCCGGAGGACTTTCACATTCTCCGCCGGAACGCCCGGAGGGGCCGCGAGCGGAAAGCCCAGCGTGAGAGGCAGTTCGGTCAGCTTGATCAGATCGAGATCGTCTGGGGTCTGCGCCAGTTCCCGCGCGGTGGGCACGTCGGGAAGTTCGGGCAGGCGCTTCTCGTGTCCATATTGCACGATGATGCGCACCACGTCGTTCTTGACCCAGTCGGGGAAGCGGCGCGAGAGATTCACATAGCTCGTCCCGATGCCATCCACTTCATTGCGCTGAAACGCCACCACAGCTTCATTGCTGCCGCGATAGCCGGTGATGATTTTGGCGCTTGCGCCCAAACCCTCTTTCACCAGTGGAATAAGCGGGGTCCCGTGGTGCGCGATATTCAGCGGTGGGGACGCCTTGCGAACATCCTCCATCGTCTTGTAGCCGAGGCTCGACCTCACAAGAATCAAATAGGCGTCGTCCGCATAGCTTGCGGGCGTTCCGATCCAGTTGAACTTGTCGATTTCAAAGCGTGCCGCAGTCTGGCCGAACAGGGGCTGCAACAGTACGTCGCGATTGAACAGTCCGACGTCAGTGCCATCCTTGTTGGCGACATTGTAGACGTAGTTCACTGCCGCAAGCCCGCCCGCGCCCGGCAGATTTTGCACCACAATTGCGGGTTGCCCGGGCACGAAGCGCGGCAGATTATTTGCAATGATGCGCGAATGCAGATCGTGGCCGCCGCCCGGGTCGTTTCCGGTGGTGATCCGGATCGTCTTGCCCGCGTAGAAGTCTGCGGCGAAGGCGCATTGCGCAACGGCCGCCAGACCAACTGCCAGCAAACAGCTGACGATATTCGTCCTGCTCATGAGCGATCCTCCCGGTACGAAGCGATCTTTTTTTGCCGCTTCTGACCATCGAGCTTCGGCCTGCCACTTTGAAGTGTCAAGCGAACGCCGGTTTGCAGGATTCAAAAGGAGATCAGGCCCAGTCTGCCTTCAGACGCAATGTCGGCCTTCATGAATCGGATCCGGGCCGAAACGCATAGGCTGCGCCCTGTCTGACGATCAACCCGATGCCCGGTGAAGGAAGATGCGCGCCCGCGACAACAATGCCGTCATCGGCGACACGGTCGAGGATACGCCGGCGGCTTGCAAGGGCTTCCGCCGGATCGAGATCATATTCGAAAGCAATATGAGGCGCCGGAAGATGAATGTGCGAGATGTGAATGAGGTCGCCCCACGCCAGAAGGCTTCGATCGCCGGTCTCGAGCTGCCAGCAACAATGACCCGGCGAGTGTCCCTGGGCGGGCACCGCCCGCAGCTGCCGGACCACCTCCCCCGCTTCGGCAATCCGGATACGGCCTTGATACAGGCTCATGCATTCCCGCACGGCGTCGACGCTGCGGCGCGCACGCTGGGGCAAATCGGCCACCGGCGTATCCAGCCAGAACTGCGCTTCTTCCCGAAAAACAACGATCTCGGCGTTTGGAAAAACCGTTCCATCGCGATCAAACAATCCGCCGAAATGGTCGACATGCAAATGGGTCATGAATATCGCGTCGATCTCGACGCAGGATATGCCCAGAGCCGAAAGCTGCTGAGGGACCTGACCCAGTTGGCCGCCCTTCAGTTTTCCGCCGCCTGCATCGATCAACAGTTTCCCTGAAGGCCCGCAAATCAGAAATGCAAAGACATTCATGGTCAGCGCATCGGAGCCGACCTGCTCGATGAGTTCCTGCGCCAGCGCACGATGTTCCGGATCAGGGATCTTGTCCAAAGCTGTGGGCAAGGGACCATCCAGAAGCGGGAACACGCTGAATTCGCCGAACTCAAATCGTTCCATGTCGCGCCTTTTCATGCTGAACACCGAAATCCGCATGTCCTCGCGGGCAACCGGACCGGGCTTCGCATAAAGCAACAGCTGCCTGTCGGGGTCAAATGCTGTTGACCCGCCATGAACGGCGCGCCAACTGTGCATTGATAAATCTGTATCGAACGGGATAATGCGGGATGGTCAGCTCAGACGAGACGGCGCGGATCGATGCGCTGGAGATGCGGTTCGCCGATCAGGACCGGATGCTGGGCGAACTGAACGAGGTCATCACATCCCAATGGCGCAAGATCGACGCGCTGGAGCGTGAACTGGCGCGTTTGAAGGACGAGTTCCAGAACATCGCCATGAAGCTGCCGGAAGGCCCGGAGCCTCCGCCGCCGCATTATTGAGGGCGGCGGTCCGGCGTCCGGCCGCCGCCTGCCCGCACTGCGCCCTCCACCATCGCGCTGACGCCGCGCATCAGCGCGGAATGGGGATCGCAATCGGGATTGGAGCCGTCGAGGTGTCCACCGAGCATCAGCATCGCGGCGCCGTGCGACAGGGTCCAGATGTCCATCGCGAGGGTGCGGGCGCCGCTCATGGGCGCCCCGAAGCTTTGCAGCACGACCGCCGATGCGCCGATCAGAATGTCGAGCGATTTCTGCGATTCGACGCCCGGGTCGCAATTAAGATTTTTCGCATTGCTGAACATGGCTGAGTAAAGCCCCGGCTCCTCTTTCGCAAAGCCCAGATAGGCTGTGCCCATCCGGCGCAAGGCCGTCAGCGGGTCCGGCCGGCCGG
Organism: Beijerinckiaceae bacterium; assembly: GCA_947475995.1. Classification (GTDB taxonomy): domain Bacteria; phylum Pseudomonadota; class Alphaproteobacteria; order Rhizobiales; family Beijerinckiaceae; genus Terripilifer. The sequence goes on from CANJNI010000001.1 coordinate 63,609, forward strand.
CGTCCCAGGCGGCCGAAAGGCGAATGCTGAACTGTTCGAAGCCGCGCTTCGCCAGTTCGCCCATGAGGGCGTCCCGGTCGGAGAAATGGCGGTACGGGGCTGCGGGCGTGACGCCGACGAGCTTGGCGGCTTCCGCCAGCGTGAAGCCGGACGGGCCGTGCTGGGCGATCAGCGAACGAGCGGCCTCGATCAGGGCGTCCTTGAGACGGCCATGATGATAGCCCCGGCGCTCGCCGCCGAGGAAAGATTGCTTGATGAAGTCCTTCTTGCTCATCAATCCCGATTCCAAAGTTCAACATAGGCCCCCCGGCGGCTCTTTGCGAGTTTTCCGGCCTGTGCGCCCCGGCACGTCCGCCGCAAGGCGGATCAGCGAGATGTGAGGACGCAAGGGATTGAAGCCCCGCACGAATCAACCATTTCACACCCGCAAGACAGGAGGCCCCATGACCGGACCCAAGCAAATCGACCTGATCGCCGTCTGCATGGCCGTTGCTGCTGTCAGCCTGCTGGTCGCCGGCGTCGCGTAGTTCCACGGATTGCGGGAAAATTTCCCGCAATCCATCATCGAACGGTCTGAAACGTCAGGGCGCTTGGCAATTCATATAGGTCGACACCATATTGGATTAGCCCGGGCCTCAGAATCCGGCGCAACAGAGGGAGACTTAAGTGTTGGGACCTTTCAAGGCTCGTAGCGTGTTCGCTCTTGCGCTCGCAGCCACTATCGCACTCGCTCCTGCCCTCGCAGAGGCTCGCGCCAATACAGGCGGGTCTTCGGGCAGCCGCGGATCGCGTACCAATTCAGCTCCGGCCGCCACCCAGACCGCGCCCAATGCGGCGCAGCCCATGCAGCGCACACAGGCGCAGCCGGGTCAGGCCAACCCGGCCCAGGCCCGTCCGCAGACGGCGGCTCCGGCCCAGACCGGCGGCTTCTTCGGCTCGGCGCTCGGCAAGGGTCTGCTGGGCGGCCTTCTCGGCGCGGGCCTGATGGGCCTGCTGATGGGCAACGGTTTCGGCGGCGGGCTCGGCTCGATCATGTCGTTCCTCGGCCTGATCCTGCAGATCGGCCTGCTCTTCCTGATCGTGCGCTTCGCGATCGGCTGGTTCGCCAGCCGTCGCCAGCAGCCGGCCATGGCGGGCGCGGGCATGAACTCGGCCCGCACCGGTCTCGGCGGCGGCCTTCCGGGCGGCGCTGCCGGCGCCATGGGTGGCGGCGGACTTGCGGGCGGGGCTTTCGCCCCGACCGGTCCGCTGGAGGTGCAGACCGAGGACTACCAGTCCTTCGAGCGACTTCTGGCCGACGTCCAGACGTCCTATGCGGATGATAACGTCAATCGCCTGCGCACGCTGGCGACGGACGAAATGGTCGGCTACTTCAGCGACGACATCGCCGAAGCGGTCCGCAACGGCAAGGGCAGCCGCATCTCGGGCGTGAAGCTCCTGAACGGCGACCTGTCGGAAGCCTGGCGCGAGAATGGCGAGGATTACGCCACGGTCGCGATGCACTACTCGCTGGTCGACACGCCCATCGACCGCGCCACCGGCAAGCCTCTGCCGGGCGCGCCGAGCGAGCCGGAGGAAGTGACGGAAATCTGGACCTTTGTCCGGCCGACCGGAACCGGTCCGCGCGATTGGAAACTCTCGGCGATCCAGCAAGTCGGCTAAGCCGCTTCGCACCAACGACATCAGGCCCCGCTCACCCGAGCGGGGCTTTTTCATTTGCGAGCTTTGCATTTGCCGGAACCGGGCCGGCGGCCTAAGGGTTGGCGAAGAAAGCTTTCGTTAACCTGTCGAGGCCGCCATGAGCGCAATGTTCAAATTCGTCGCCGTCTCCGGAAGTCTCCGCAAGGGCTCTTTCAACTCGGCCATCCTGCGCACTGCGCAAAAGCTCGCGCCCGAAGGCGTGACCATCGAGATCGCCGAAATCGGCGATCTGCCGCTCTACAACGAGGACCTGCGGCCCGGCGGGACGGGTTTTCCGGCCCCGGTGCAGGCGTTCCGGGAAAAGCTCGCCACGGCCGACGCCGTGCTGTTCGCCATCCCGGAATACAATTTCACGATTTCATCCCCGATGAAGAACGCCATCGACTGGGCCTCGCGTCCGCCGAACCTGCCTCTGGCCGGCAAGGTCTATGCGATGCTTAGCGTTTCGGGGGGACTGCTGGGCGGCTCGCGCGGCCAGATGCACATGCGGCAGATCATGGTGTCCTGCGACGGGATGACGGTGAACAAGCCGCAGGTCTTCATCGGCGGCGCAAAGGACAAGTTCGACGCCGATCTCAACTTCACCGACAAGGCCGGGCAGGATCTGATCCGTGAATTGCTGGCCAATACGGTGGCGCTGGCCCGGCAACTGCAAAAATAGCTGTTGCGGCCGTTCGGGGCGGATTCGCATGGCCCTGCGTTCCGCTATATGCTGAACGAGACGTTAATCCGGAGACGATCCGTGGACGACACGATGCGCGATGTTCCCAAGCAGGCGCCGAGCCTGACCTCGGCGATCCGTCGCGCGCGCCTCGAAGGAGCCGAGCGGTCGGAAGTCGTGGCGGAATTGCGCGGCGCGGAAGCAGCCCGGCTCGAAATCCTGCGCGATGCGCTGGAACCCATTCTGGCGCAGGTGCCGGACGGCGTCGATCTGTTCGACACCGGCATCGTGCCGGGAGAGCGGCCGCGCCTGTTCATCGACATGATCGGCTTCGTCGAGATGGGTCACGACCGGCGCACCTACCGGTTCATCCAGGACACCCGCCACGGCCGCGTGACCATCAATGAAACCGAGCGGCTGGAAACGGCGGTGGAGGCCATCACGGCCTATATCGCCCGGCGTCTGGTAGAGCGGGAGCAGGCTCTTGCGTCGGATCGCACAGTCGAGCAGGCGGCGCGGGCGTTGGTCGAAAAAGAAAGCCGCATGCCGGTGATGACGCCGGCCAATGATGTGGAACCGGCAAAGCCGGTCGAGGCCGAAGGCGCCGGGACATCCGCTGCTGTCGAAAAGCGCGGCTGGCTGGCGACCGCGTTCCTGTTCACCGTCGAGGCGCTGGGTTCGGTCGTCCTGTTCAGCCTGCTGGCGGTGGCGTTCTATTTCGGGTTCAAGAGCCTGCAGGCCTGGTGGGTCGGCTGATCAGGCTTACCGCGTCACCTTCACTTCGCCCGCATTGCCGATCTCGCTGGAATTGGCCAGCAATCCCCGCGCCTGGCCGCTGATGCTCCAGCGGCGACCCGCCTTCTCGATCCGGTAGAGATGATAGATAGCCCGGTGATGCGGGGTGCCCGGAACGGCGGACGCCGAACCGACGCCCACGACCGGGACGTCGCCATCCGGCCCGCGCATATGCTCCACCATCGTCCGGTGATTGTGGCCATGGAGGATGAGTTCCGCACCGTGGCGGGTGATGATCGCCCCGAAATGACGGGAATCCGAAAGCCCCCGGCCGATGGTCGCGCCCTTCCGGTAAGGCGGATGGTGGATCAGCACGACGCGGCAAAGGCCGCGATCCTTCGCGTCGACCAGAAGCCGGGTGAAAGCCTCGCGCTGTTCGTGACCAAGGCGTCCGGACGCGATGAAGGGCGCTGTCGGAATGCCTGACGACAGGCCAATGAAGGCCATGTCGCCACGGACCCGCATGTACGGATAGTGCGTGCGGTTGTGCTCTTCGTCTCTCGTCCATGGCCGGAAGGTCTCGGCCAGCCAGGGCATCGAGCCGCGCACATAGGCGTCGTGGTTGCCCGGAACGAAACTCACGTCGCGCGGGTCGCCCAGCGTTTCGAGCCATGCGCGCGCGATGGGGAATTCAGCCGGCAGACCCAGATTCATGATGTCGCCGGTCATCGCCACATGATCGGGCTTGTGCGCCTGCATGTCTTCGACAAGCCGCGCCAGCACCGCCATGTCCTGCAATTGCGAGCGGCGTTGCCAGTTGAGGAAACCGGTCAGCCGTTTGCCCATCAGGTCCCGCAGGGCGGGCTGCGGCAAGGGGCCGATATGCGGGTCGGACAGATGGGCGAGAAGAAAGGTCACGCGAGGGATGTCGCGCCCGCACGGCGCTTCGTCAAGCGCCGCCGATCAGAATGCCCGCCGCCAGAACGATCACGCCGCCAAGCACGATCTGGAATACTGCCTGCAGGAAGGGCGTATCCATGTAACGTGCGCGAATCCACGCAATCGCCCAGAGTTCGATGAAAACCACCAGTCCGGCGATCGCCGTGGCGTACCAGAAAGCGTTGGGCAACGAACTGGGGATCAGGAACGGAAGCGTATGCCCAAGTCCGCCGATCGCCGTCATCAGGCCGCAGATCGTGCCGCGAAGCCACGGGGAGCCGCGCCCTGTCAGCGCGCCATCGTCCGACAGCGCTTCCGCGAAACCCATGCTGATGCCTGCGCCGATCGAGGCCGCAAGACCGACCAGAAAGGTTTCCCAGTTGCTGTGCGTGGCGAAGGCCGCCGCAAACAGGGGGGCGAGGGTGGAAACCGATCCGTCCATCAGGCCGGCGAGGCCCGGCTGCACATATTGCAGCACGAACATGCGGTGGCGGGTGTTGTCTTCCTCGCCGCGCGTGGCGTCATTCAGCAGCTCGGCTTCGAGTTCCGTCGCGTGGCGCTCGTGACCCTTTTCGATTTCCGACAGGTCGCTCAAAAGCTTGCGCACGCCGATATCGGTCGCGCGCTCGGCGGCCTTTGCGTAAAAACGCGAGGCCTGAAACTCCATCTTCTCGGCTTCGGCGCGGATTGTATGCAGAGGCAGGTTCTTGGTCAGCCAGATCGGGCGGCGCTTGATGAAGCCTTTGACGTCCTCGCGGCGGATGGGCGGGAGCACCTTGCCGAATCTCTGCTCGTACATGTCGAGCAGCATGTGGCGGTGCTGCGTCTCCTCGTCGGCCATTTCCTGAAAGACCTTGGCGGAAGCCGGGTAGCGGACAGACAGATCTTCGGCGAACGCCAGGTAGATCAGCGCGTCCTCTTCCTCGGCCGCGATCGCCACCGCCAGAATCTCGCGTTCCGTCAGTTCGGCAAAGGACTTCATTGCGGGCTCCGGGCCGGACGCGACAGCCCCGTGCGGGGCGGGCGGACGCTCATTAGAATGGTTCTAAGCTGGAGGGCGGCTCATTTCCACCCCTGCCCTTGTGAATCTTCGCAGCATCCATAGGACATTTCGCCAGACCCCATTTCGATTCCCGGTGGCTGATGTCAGAAAACGCACCCAGAAGCCTTTACCGCACGTTGGTCCGGAAGTTTTTTCACTTCTCCTTTCTCCTGCGACGACCGATGACCATGGGGGTCAGGGCCGTGGTGCTGGACCGTAACCGCAGCGTTTTCCTCGTCCGTCACGGCTATGTGCCGGGCTGGCACTTTCCGGGCGGCGGGGTCGATACGGGCGAGAGCTGTCTGCACGCCATGGCGCGCGAATTGCGCGAGGAAGGCCATATCGAGGTGACAGGCCCGGCCCAGTTGCACGGCCTCTATTTCAACCGCGAAGCCTCGAAGCGCGACCATGTGGCGGTCTATGTGGTCCGCGAATTCAAGATCGGTCCGCCCCGCGCGCCCGATTGGGAAATTGCCGAAAGCGGCTTCTTTCCGGTGGACGCACTGCCGGAAGGCGTGACGCGCGGCACAAGGGAACGTCTGGCGGAAATTCTGGTCGGCATACCGCCCGCTGCGGAGTGGTGAGATTGCGCGGCGGCTTGCGCGGCGGCTTGCGCCGCGCCCGCTTCATGCTAAACGGACCCGATGAGCCTTCGCCTGCGACGACGCCGCTGATCTTCTGAGCCGCAACTGCGGCAGCGCGCGTTTGTCCCTTTTTCCGCGAAAGTTCTTCCATGTCCGATCCAACCTCACAGCCGCCCGGCGCGGCCCCGCAGCCCTCTGGCGCGACCCCGCAGCTCGACATGCCGGCGCTGGTGCTGCGCCCGCTGGCGTCCGGCGATTTTCAGGCTATCGACAAGCTCGACGAGCGCGCCTTCGGGCCGGGCCGTTTCACCAAGACGGCCTACAGGCTGCGCGAGGGCGTCTCGCCCGACCTGAACCTGTCCTATGTGGCCACCATCGGCCGCATGGTGATCGGCTCCAACCTGATGACGCCGATCCGCTGCGGAGACGCTCCTGCCCTGCTGCTTGGCCCGCTGACAGTGGAACCGGCGTTCCGCTCGCGCGGCATCGGCGAGGCGCTGGCGAACCGCTCGCTCGATGCGGCGCGCGAAGCCGGACACCGTCTCGTGATCCTCGTGGGGGACGAGCCCTATTACAAGCGCCTCGGCTTCAAGCGGACGCCGATGGGACGCCTCGCAATGCCCGGTCCGGTCGATCCGGCGCGGCTGCTCTATTGCGAACTCGTCGGCGGCGCCTTCGAGGGTATCAGCGGGCCGGTTTCGCGCGCGCTTTGACGAACTCCCAAGCCTGCTGACGGCTCGCGATCATTTCATGAAACCTCGTGCAGGGGCCGCCGCAAGGCGGCAGTCTCGAACCACGAGGTTTCAGTTGCGACAAAAATGGCTGTGATCGAACTGTTTTAGGTTGCGTTGTGCAGCCCCTGTGCCCACATGACGGTCGCGTTTCACGCCGGGTCGAAAACGGCCGGCGACAATGACATGAGGAGGAGTGCTCTGATGCGCTTGGCAATGGCTGCCGGAATAATGGCATTGTGGCTGGGGGCGGGCATCGCACCGGTCAACGCGCAAGAGAATAATGCTTCCGTAAAGGGCATGTGGCTGGCGACGGACTATCCGGCGCTGCAATTGCGGGCCGGCGAGGAAACCAGCCTGCCGCTGACGCTCTACAATTACGGACTGCCGCCGCAGCGCACGGCGCTCACCATCACCGAGAAGCCCGATGGCTGGAACGCCGAGATCGTCGGCTCCAACAAGCCGGTCAACGCCGCCTTCGTGGATTTCAACGGCAAGGCCAACCTCAACCTGAAGCTGAACATCCCGGCAGACGCCAAGCCCGGCGCTTACAAGCTGGTGCTGAACGCCAATGGGGATGAGGCGAAGTCTTCCTTGCAGATCGCCGTCGATCTTGCGCCTCCGCTCGCCGCCAAACTCACCGCTGCGCCGAAGTTTCCGGTATTGAAGGGCACGCCAAAGTCGAGCTTCGATTTCAACGTGACGGTGAAGAACGAATCCTCGGCCGACATGCTGGTCAATCTGGCGACCGATGCGCCGCGCGGCTTTCAGGTGACCTTCAAGGAAGGTTACGGCACGCAGGAAATCACCAGCCTGCCGTTCAAGCCCGGCGACAGCAAGGACATTGCGGTCGCCATCAAGCCTACTCTCAGCACGGCCGCGGGCTCCTATCCGATCAACGTCACGTTCAACGGCGACAAGGCCAACGCCAGCGCTCGGCTGACGATGGACGTGAGCGGCCAGCCGCAGATCACCCTCACCGGACAGGGCGAGCGCCTGAGCGGCGAGGCCTATGCGGGCGAAGAGCGCAATGTGCAGCTCATCCTTCGCAACAATGGCACCGCGCCGGCGCGCGGCGTTTCCGTCGCCTCGACGCCTCCGACCGGATGGAAGATCGAATTCTCCCCGCGCGAAATTCCGGAAATTCCTGCCGGTGAAGAAAAGCAGGTGACGGCGATGCTGACGCCGCCAGCGAAGGCCATCAATGGCGACTACATGCTGACGTTGCGCGCCAGCGGCGAGGGCATTTCTGAATCCGTCTCGTATCGGGTGACGGTTCTGACCTCGACCCTGTGGGGCGTCACCGGGATTGCGGTGATCGGCGCAGCGCTGCTGATCCTCGTCGGCGCAGTCGGGAGGTTTGGACGCAGATGAGTGAGGCCATCATCCACACGGAGGGGCTTCGCAAGGTTTACGGCAGCAAGGTCGCGGTGGAGTCGCTCGATTTCAATGTCGAGGCGGGCGAGGTGTTCGGGCTTCTGGGCCCGAATGGCGCGGGCAAGACCACCACGATCCTGATGCTGCTCGGCCTCACCGAGCCCACATCAGGGCGCGCCCGCGTTGCCGGTTTTGATCCGCTGCGCCAGCCGCTCGAAGTGAAGCGCCGCGTCGGTTACATGCCCGATCAGGTCGGCTTCTATGACAATCTCACCGGAGTCGTGAACCTGCGCTACACGGCGCGGCTTGCGGGGCTTGATCGCCGCGAGGCGGACGAGGCCATCACCCGCTCGCTGGAGCGTGTGCATCTGACCCATGCGGGCGACAAGCCTGTCGGCACCTATTCGCGCGGCATGCGGCAACGTCTGGCAATTGCCGAAATCCTCATGAAGGGCGCGAGCATCGCGATCCTCGACGAGCCGACGGGCGGACTCGATCCGCAATCGACGCGCGAGTTCCTGGAACTCATCCGCTCCCTGAAAAAAGACGGCATGACGATCCTGCTGTCGTCGCATCTGCTCGAACTCGTGCAATCGGTTTGCGACCGAGTGGCGCTGTTCAACAATGGCCGCATCGGTCTCACAGGCCGCGTGGAAACATTGTTGCAGGATGTGCTGGGCGGTTCGCACTGGATCAGGGTCGAGGCGACCGGCGACAATCTGGAAGCCGCCGTGGCGCGAGTGCCGGGCGTCACAAAAGTGGCGCGCGACGGCGCATCGTTGCGGGTCGAGGCGACCGGCGACCTGCGCGCCGACATTGCACGCGCAGTGGTGAACGCGGGCGGCAACCTGACGATGATCGCCGCGGGCCACGCCAGTCTCGAAGATGTTTACACGCGCTATTTCGAAGGGGTTGCGAATGCGGCGTGAAGGATCAGCCCTCAGCGGCGCCGCCACCGTGATGGCGAAGGAACTTGCGGACAATCTCTCCAGCACGCGGATGCGGCTGCTTGAACTGCTGATCTTCGTCAGCGGCGCGGGCGCGGTTTACGCCACCATCGGGAGCGTGAAAGATCTCGCGGGTCTCGTCGGCGAGGACCAGTTCATCTTCCTGCGCATCTTCACGACCGCCAAGGAGCCGCTACCGTCCTTCGTGGCGTTCCTCGGATTCCTGATTCCCATCGTGTCGATTGCGCTCGGCTTCGATGCGGTGAACAGCGAATTCAGCAACCGAACCATGAGCCGCATTCTGGCGCAGCCAATCTACCGCGACGCGCTGCTGTTCGGAAAGTTCATGTCCGGGCTCGTGACGTTGGCCGTGGTGCTGGCGGCCTTGTGGATCTTCGTGACGGGGCTGGGCATCCTGATGCTCGGCGTGCCGCCCGGCACCAATGAAGTGGTGCGGGGCTTCGCGTTCCTTGTCGCCGCAATTGCATATGGCGCCGTATGGCTGGCGCTCGCGATGCTGTTCTCGATTGTTTTCCGTTCGAGCGCTACGGCGGCGCTGGCCTCACTGGCGGTGTGGCTGCTGTTTGCGTTTTTCTGGCAGATGGTTGTGCCGCTCATCACGCTGGCGATTGCGCCGCCCGACATGTTCGATCCGATGTCGCAGCTTGCGACCATCAATGTCGGCATGGGGATTTCGCGGATATCGCCAAATACCTTGTTCGGCGAGGCCACACAGGCGTTTCTCAATCCCGAGACGCGCTCGCTGGGTCCCGTGCTGGCCTCGCAGATGCAGGGGGCGGATCGCGGCGCGCCGCTGCCGTTCGACCAAAGCCTGATGCTGGTCTGGCCGCAGATGACCGGCATGATAGCTTCGGTGATCGTGCTGTTCACGATCGCGTATATTGCGTTTCAAAGGCAGGAAGTGCGGGCGTAAAATCCCGCAGCGCCCTCTCCTGCGAGACGCAAGCCTCGCAGGCTTGTGAGGATAAGGGCGCTTCGCTTGTTCAGACAGGCAACCCGAACAGCCTGATCGCGTTGTCACGCACGAGCTTCCGGCGCCGCTCCTCGGGCAGTCCGTGCAGATGCTTTTCGACATTCGCCCGCGAGTGCGGGAAGCTCATGTTGAAATGCGGGTAGTCGCTCGACCACATGCAGTTGTTTTCGCCCCACCACGAAAAACTGCGCGTGCCGGCGAAATCCTCGAGGAACGTGCAATAGACGTGCTCGTAGAAAATCTCGCTCGGCGGGCGTTTGATCGCGAAGGAATCCGTGCCGCGGAAACGGTCCCAGTAATAATCCCATTGCTGCAGCATGAAGGGCACGAAACCGACTTCGCTTTCGGACAAGAGCAGCTTCAGGTTCGGGTGCCGGTCGAATGCGCCGGAGAACAGGAAATCGAAAAGGGTGTTGACCGTATCGTCCGTCTTGCGGTTCACGGCGTTGCGCACGCGCTCATTGCCTTTCGGGCGCGCGTGAAAATCCTTCGCGTAGGAATGGCCGGTGAGGATGTGGCACACGATGGGCGCATGAGCTTCGGCCGCTGCTGCCCAGAGCTTCTCGTAGTGATCCGACATGAACGGCAGGCGCGGGTCCGGCACCTGCCATAGCATCGCGCCCACAAGGCCCATGTCGAGGCCGCGATGCAGTTCGTCGATCGCGCCGTCAATGTTATAGACGGACAGGCACGGAATGCCGAAAAGCCGCCTGGGCGAGGTCTTGCAGTAATCGGCGATCCAGTCGTTGTAGACTCGCATGCCTTCGCGCTGCGTCTCGATGTCGTCGAGGCCGAACAGGGCCATGCCGTTGTTGGGAAACAGCACCTCGGCTTCGAGCCCGTCCGCATCCATGTCGGCGATGCGCTCTTTCGGATCAGTGGCGCCGGGAATCGGCAGGCCAATTTTCACGACCGGAATGTTCCTGGCGAGACGCTCGGGCAAATTCCGCCGCCACAAGTCCGTGGGTTCCGCCACATGCGAGTCCGTTGAAATCAGGCCCGGCATGGCGGCGATCTGCTCCGGCGTCAGCTCCGGCAGGTCGCCGAGGGAGCGCGACTTCCATTCCTGCCACAGGGGTTTTTCGCTCGATGCCGCCGCGTTTCCTGCCATGGGAGTCTCCCGGATCTATCGTCCGGGAGCAACAAAACACGGCAGAGCCTCAACAGGTTTGCGCCAGATCAAACCGCTCAGGCGGTGCGCGGCCTGCGGCCTTCCCAGAGCCAGCCGGCCAGAATGCCGCCGAGCAGGACCAGCAGCCCGACAAAGCCGATGGCGAGCGGCGCGACCCCGATGCCGGTGACGACGCTCGCGCCGGTGCGGCGGAATGCGACGTAATCAGACCCGCCATAAAGAGGGCTGTCGCGCATCGTCACGAAGCGCGGGATGTTGATTGAATCGCCCGAGCCCGTGATGCGGCGGACTGTGCCGCCCGTCGCTTCCGCCAGCGGTTTCAGCTTGTCGGTCGACGAGACGACTTCCTGAAACTCGCGCGGGTTTTCGGCACCGACGCTGACGAGCGCGGAGAGTTCGCCATCTGCGGCCTTGTAGAGGCCGAGTTCTTCGACGACCACCTTGCCGCGCGAGAGGCCCGGTTGCGCCGGCGTCATCGCGACCGTCTGGGCGACGCCCTTTGGGGACGTGACGGTGATGGGCGCGACCTCGTTTTTCAGGGTCTGACGCTCGATGGTGATCTCTCGGCCCCGCGCGCTGGCGCGAAGCGCCTCTTCCTCAAGCTCGGGCTCCTTCATGAGCCAGTGAGCGGTGCGGCGCAGCAGATCGAGATGCGGCCCGCCATTGTCGTAATTGCGCGCCCAGAGCCAGATCTGGTCGCTCAGCAGAAGCGCCACGCGACCCTTGTTCTCGCGCGACAGCAGGAGCAGCGGTTGCTTGTCGATTCCCGACATGACGGAGACGCCCTTCTCCTGGGCGGCGCCGACCTGCCTGTACCAGTCGCTCCAGTTCGGCGGCCTGGCTTCGGCGCCGGGCAGTTCGCGCGTCACCGGATGTTTTGCGCCGTTGTCGGTGACTTCGGGCCGGAAGGCGCGTTCGATCACGCGGCCATCGGGCTTTGCGGGCGCAATGCGGCCGAGCGGCGAGTAGTAGAGACCGTCGCGGTTCGAGTAGTCGGGCCCCACCGCCATCATGAGCGCGCCACCGTCGCGCACATAGCGCACGATGTTCTCGAAATAGACGGAAGGCAGGATCGTCTGGTTCGAGTAGCGATCGAAAATGATGAGATCGAATTCGTTGATCTTGCGTCCGAACAGGTCCGCAGTCGGAAAAGCGATCAGCGACAGTTCATTGATCTGCGCGCCATCCTGTCCCTGCTTTTCCGGCGGGCGCAGGATGGTGAAATGGACGAGTTCGACGTTCGCATCGGCCTTGAGCAGGTTGCGCCAGGTGCGCTCGCCCGCATGCGGCTCGCCGGAAACGAGCAGAACCTTCAGCTTGTCGCGCACGCCGTCGATGGTGAGCACGGCCTTGTTGTTGACGCTGGTCAGTTCCTCGGGCAGCGCGGCGACTTCAAGTTCGACCACGTTCGGTCCGCCGTGGTCGATGCGCACCGGAATGCGCGTCACATTGCCCGGACGGGTGCGGACCACGCCGAGTTCGTTGCCGTCGCGACGGATGATGATGTTGACGACTTCGCCCTTGTCGCCCGTATCCAGGACGCGCACCGAGACGACCTGGTCCTTGCCGACAATGCCGAAGCGCGGCGCTTCCACGAGTTCGATGCGGCGGTCGCGCTCGCCTTCCTTGCCGGTGATGAAGGCATGTAGCGGGGCGCGGAAGCCAAGTCCTTCCGGCGTGGCGGGAATGTCATGAACGATGCCGTCTGTGACGAGGATCGCGCCGCCGATCCGCTCGGGCGGCACATCGGACAGGGCCGAGTTCAAGGCGGAAAACAGCTTCGTGCCGTCATGTTCGGCGTCGTCGCGCCCGGCGTCGACGAAGCGCGCCTCGACATTGCCGATCTGCGCGAGATCCTTCTCGATCTGGGCGCGCGCCTTGTCGGTCTGCGCCTTGCGCTCGCCGATATCCTGGCTGGCGCTGCGGTCCAGCACCACGGCCACGACATCCTTCAGGGGTTCACGCTCCTCCTTCACCAGCGAAGGATCGGCCAGCGAAAACAGGATCAGCGCCATGCCGAGCGCGCGCAGCCACGCGCCGCGCCGGCGGGCATAGATCGCCAGACCGACCACTACGGCGGCGCCGATCGCAAGCGCGACCAGCATCCACACGGGCAGAAGCGGAGAGATGGCGACGTTGAAATTGGTCATGTGCGATCAGTCCAATTTCGCCTTAGTGCGCCAGCCGTTCGAGCAGATCGCGCACATGCACCTGATCGGCCTTGTAGTTGCCGGTCAGCGTGTACATGACGAGATTGATGCCGCCGCGCAGGGCCATTTCGCGCTGACGGTTGGTGCCCGGGATCAGCGGAAACATCGCCTGCCCCGAACGATCCACCGCCCATGCGCCCGCCAGATCGTTCGAGGTGATCACGATGGGCGAAACGCTGTCGCCCGAGCGCGCCGCACGCTGGGAATTGTCGCCCTGTTCGGGCGGCAGCGCCTCGATCCATGTCTGGCCGATGGTGGTGCGGCCGACGAAATTGTCGAGCAGATAGTAGGTCTTCGTCACCACATGATCGCGCGGCACGGGTTCGAGTTCCGGCACGTCCACCCCGGCGAGCAATTGCCGCAGCCAAAGCGATTCCGGCGTCGGCGGGCCGCCCGGGCGGGACAACATGGCGTCGCGCGTGTCGAACACGATGGTTCCACCCTGCTTCATGAAATTGCTGATGCGGATCACGGCTTCGGCGGTCGGCTGCGGGCGTCCGGCCACGATGGGCCAGTAGAGCAGCGGATAGAAGACCAGTTCGTCGCGGGCGGGATCGACGCCGTTGGGTTCTGCCGGGTTCAGGGAGGTGCGGCGGCCGAGTTCGCGCGACAGGGCCGTGAGGCCGACGCGGCTGCCCTCGTCGACCGTCGCATCGCCCGTGATGACGTAGGCAAGGCGCGTCTTGAGCGCCGCTTCCATGTCGCGCGGGCTGATCTGGCGCTGCTGCTGGGGTTGCTGCGCCTGCGCGGGCGCACGCAGCGCATCTCCCATGCCGAACATGATTCCGAGCGCCAGAACGGCGGCGGCTCCGCGCACGGCGCGGCGGCGACCGAATCCGCCGGCCAGCCAGATCGACGCAAGCCCGTCGGCCAGCAGCAACAGGAAGGCGGCCGTCACGATCGACGGGCGAAGATCTACTGGTTCGGCGGGGCGCAAAGCCTGCATGTCGAGCCTCAATCCATCGTAATTGGCTGCTTCCAGCTTGTCTGTCGGCGAGAGCGTGTTGACGGCCGTCATGCCGTCCACCGGTCCGTAGAAACCCGGCGGATGATCGGCCGATCCGACGCCTTCGAAGTTCACCGCAATCGGCTTGGCGGTGACGGGCGGCGAGCCCAGCACGCCGAAACCATCCAGCGTGCGGGTCGGGGCGACGGTCTCGACGCGCGGAGCATCGCTGCTGGTAGCATCCGCAACGCCCGCGCCCGACTCGCCCGCCATGCCCACCACGCGGCGCAGCATGTCGACGAACAGGCCAGACATGGGCAGGTTCGACCAGGTCGTATCGGCCGTCAGGTGAAACAGCACGATAAGCCCCTTGTTGCGGCGGGCGGCGGTGACGAGCGGCGTGCCGTCCGCGAGCTGCGCCCATGTCTTGCTGGCGAGGCCGACTTCAGGCTCCGCCAGAACCTGACGGGTGACGCTGACTTCATTGGTGACCTGCAACCCGAAGAAGGGGCTTTCGCGCTCGAAGGGCGCGAGCGGCTTCGGCTTGTCCCAGGACAGCGAACCGCCCAGCACCCGTCCGCCGCGCCGCAGGCGCACCGGCACAAGATCGTCGGACGATCCGGCGAGGCGCGTTCCGGCGAAGCGGATCAGCACGCCGCCATTGTCGACGAACTTCACCAGCGCATCGCGCGCAGGTCCGGCAACCACACCCACGTCGGCCAGCACCAGCACGGCGATCTGGTCGCCGAGGATCGCCGAAATCGGATCGCGCACGCCGGGCTTGGGCTCGCGCACTTCCGCATAGGGGCCGAGCGCGCGGGTCACATAATAGTTCGGCGCCAGAAGCGGCTGCGCCAGATCGGCGCTCGCGCCGGAGACGACGCCGATGCGGCGGCGCTTGTAGCGTGAATCAAGCAACGTCACAGCGCCCGCCGAATGCTCGTTGGCGATTTCGATGCGGGCGATCTCGTTGCGTAATTCGATCGGCAGATCGAAACGCGCTTTCACCTCGTTGCCAAGGCCGAAGTTGAAATTCGTCTCGCCGACCGCCAGACCCTTGAGGTCGTAAGCCTTGAGCTGGCCCTGCGGCACGGCCGAGGAATCGGCGCGCAGGACGCGCACCTCAAGGCCGCCCGCCGCATTTTCCGAACCGCCGAGCGCCAGCGCGCTGCGGCTGCCGGTCACGACGCGCACCGGATTGTCGCCCGCCGCCTTCACAAGGCCTTCCGCAAAGCCGCGCGAATTGCCGCCGGCTATGCCGTCAGCAAACCAGACGATCTCGGCCTGCCGGTTCGCGGCGAGGAACTTGTTGATGGATTGCAGGGCCGGAAGCCGGTCCGGAATGTAAGGCACGGGCTTGATGGCGCGCAGGCGTTCCATCGCGCGCGAGGAATCGGAGACTGCAACATCGCGCGCGCCTTCCGAGACAGCCAGCAGCGCCGTTGCGCGACCATCGCGTGTGGCGGCCGAGATGCGTTCGCCCGCAGCCACGACACGCTGGTCCCATTGGGGGGCGGCGGGCCAGCCGTCATCGAGAATGACCAGCAGCGGACCGCGAGCGCCTTCGGTCGAGGGCAGCGGATTCCAGATCGGCCCCGCCATGGCGAAGATGATGAGCGCCGCGAGACCAAGGCGCATCAGCAGCAACCACCACGGTGTGCGGGCGGGCGTCTCTTCCTTCGGCTTCAGATCCAGGATCAGCTTCAGCGGCGGAAAGGCGATCTGGCGCGGACGCGGCGGGGTGATCCGCAGCAGATAGTAAAGCACCGGCAGGAGCGCGAGCGCCGACAGGACCATCGGAACCGAGAAGGCGAGCGGAAGGCCGAACATCAGATCGCCTCCCTGTAGGACCCGGCGGACTGGCCCGCTTCAATCTGCATCCGCAGTCCCAGCAGGGCTTCTGACGCAGGACGGTCGGTGCGATGGACCGCGAAACTCCAGCCGCGCTGCATGCAGGCGGTGCGGATCGTATCGCGATGGATCGCAAGGCGCTTGTGGTAATCGGCCTTGAAGGTCGCGGCCTCGCCGACGCGCAGCGTGGCGGAACTGTCGACGTCGAGAAATTCCGTGTGGCCGGAGAACGGGAAGGTTTCCTCGACCGGATCGGCGATCATCACCACATGTCCGAGCGCGCCGCGCGACGACATGGCGTTGATTGTTTCGGTAATCTTCGCGGGTTCGCTCAGGAGGTCGCCGAGAATGACAGCCTGCGTGCGCGGCGCAAGCGCATGTGCGGGCGGCAGTTCCGAAGGCCGGTAGCCCGGCTGCGCGCTTTCCTGCACCATTGCTTCGGACAGGCGTTCGACGATGTTGCGCGTGGCGAGCGCGCGCGTCAGGCCCGTCAGGCCCACACGCTCGCCGCCGCGCACCAGAAGATCGGCGGTCGCGAGGCCGAGCGTGATGGCGCGGTCGAATTTCGATTGCATGGCGAGCGAGGACACATAGGCCATGGACGGCGAGCGATCGATCCAGATCCACACCGTGTGCGCGGCTTCCCACTCGCGTTCGCGCACATAGATTCTGTCGTCGCGCGCCGAGCGGCGCCAGTCGATGCGCGTCGTCGATTCGCCCATCACGAAGGGGCGGAACTGCCAGAAGGTTTCGCCAACGCCCGCCCGACGGCGGCCATGGACTCCGTACATCACCGTCGCAGCGACATCCTTCGCGGCCACCACGAGGCTCGGCAGGCGGCGCGCCAGATCGAGCGCGCCGAGTTCATGCCTTCCGTCATTGGCTGTCTCGTCGGCGTCTAGGAGACGGGCGTCGACCATTTGCTAGCGGAACCTCTCCGTGAGACGCGCAATGACTCCCTGCAGGGTTTCGCCTTCGGCGCGCGCCGCGAAGGTGAGCGCCATGCGGTGCTTCAGGATCGGTGTCGCCAGCGCCACGACGTCATCCAGCGAGGGCGAAAGGCGGCCATCCACCAGGGCGCGGGCGCGCGAGGCGAGCATGAGCGACTGCGCAGCGCGCGGACCGGGACCCCAGGCGATGTGGCGGGTGATGGCGGCGTCGCCTTCGCCCGGACGCGCCGAGCGAACGATATCCAGAATGGCTTCCACGATGCTTTCGCCCACTGGCAGGCGGCGCACGAGACGCTGCGTGGTCATCAGATCCTCCGCCGTCATCGCCTGTTTGGCGTGCGAGGCGGATTCGCCGGTCGTCTCGATCAGGATGCGGCGCTCGGCGTCGCGATCGGGATAGAGAACGTCGATCTGCATCAGGAAGCGGTCGAGCTGCGCCTCGGGCAGCGGATACGTGCCTTCCTGCTCCAGCGGGTTCTGGGTCGCCAGAACATGGAACGGGCGCGGCAGGTCGTGGCGCTCGCCGGCGACCGTTACGTGATATTCCTGCATGGATTGCAGCAGCGCCGACTGGGTGCGCGGGCTGGCGCGGTTGATTTCGTCCGCCATCAGCAATTGCGCGAAGATCGGGCCACGCACGAAGCGGAAGGCGCGCGAACGGTCGAGCGCCTCTTCCATGATTTCGGAGCCCAGAATGTCGGCGGGCATCAGGTCCGGCGTGAACTGCACGCGGCGGGAATCAAGGCCCAGCACGGTGCCGAGCGTCTCGACAAGCTTGGTCTTGGCCAGACCGGGCACGCCCACCAGAAGACCGTGACCGCCCGCGATGAGGGTGACCAGCGCTTCCTCGACCACCTGTTCCTGGCCGAAAATCACCGTCCGGATGGCTGCGCGCGCGGCCGCCACCTTCTCCAGCGCGGCCTCCGCACTGCGCATGACCGCTGCTTCGAGCGATGTCGCACTGGTGTCATGGTTGACGCTCATCGAACCTCCTGGCCTGCCGCACTTCCAACGTCCACAGGACGCCTCCCGACGCATACGGCGAAAAGATGCTAGGCGATCTTTCTCGTCGGCGTCGATGCCTTATTTTGCAGTTTAGTGGGGCCGGCGGCATTGTCGATCCGGTTCGCTTCACATTTCCGAGGAACATCACACTAACTTCGCAATTGGACCCGGATTATGGTAGAAAAGCTGCATTCAGGGGGCGCAAGCGCACCATCCGGGCCGGACGAGCTCGGAATGGCGGCGAAACTTGCCGCTGAAGCGGGCAAAATGTCCGGCCTGCCGCCGGTTCACCTCTGGCACCCGCCCCATTGCGGCGACATCGGCATGAGAATCGCTCGCGACGGGACCTGGTTTCATCAGGGGTCGCCCATCGGCCGCCCGGCGCTGGTGCGGCTGTTCTCGACCATTCTCCGCAAGGACCCGGACCGGCATGTGCTGGTGACGCCGGTCGAGATGGTGTCGGTGGAGGTCGAGGACGCGCCGTTCATCGCGGTCGAAATGCAGGTGGAAACCGGCCCGGCCGGCCGGGTTCTGCGCTTCCGCACCAATGTGGATGACTGGGTCAGCGCCGACGCCGATCACCTGCTCACCTTTGAGCCGGGCGATGCGGAAGGTCTGAAACCTTATGTGGAGGTGCGCGCCGGACTGCGAGCGCTGGTGAAGCGTGCGCTGTTCTACGATCTTGTCGAACTCGGCGAGACGCGCGACATCGGCGGCGTCGCCATGTATGGAGTGACATCCGCGGGCTGCTTCTTTCCGATGGCGCCCGCAGCGCAGATCGAGGGACTTTGATTGAGCGCATCGGCGGATATTTCGCAGCAGGATTTCGGCGCGGAGGCCTTTCGGGCCCGCGCGGAGGCGCGCCTGTTTCGCGAACAGCCGCAGTTCGATCTCGATTCGGGCAAGTATGGCGGCGACCATGTCCTGTGGGGCCGCCAGATGCCGCTGGACAAACTGGCGCAATCGAAAGGCGCGGCGGTGCTGGTTCCGATCGTGGCGCATCCGCGCGAAGCGACCATCCTGCTGACGCAGCGCGCCGCCAGCCTGCGCAACCATTCCGGGCAGATCGCCTTTCCGGGCGGGCGCATCGATGGCGGCGAAAGCGCCGTGCAGGCTGCGCTGCGCGAAGCCGAGGAAGAAATCGGACTGACGGAACGCCATATCGAGCCCATCGGCCATATGGACTATTATTTCACCGGCACCGGCTACCGGATATCGCCGGTCGTGGCCATCGTGAAGCCGCCGTTCGACCTGACGCTCAATCCCGATGAAGTGGATTCGGTCTTCGAGGTGCCGCTGTCCTTCCTGATGCAGCCCGCCAACCATCAACGCATCAGGCGGAAGGAGGACGGTCGAAGCTTCTACGCCATGCCGTTCGGCGACCGCTACATCTGGGGCGCCACGGCGGGCATGTTGCGCGGCCTTTACGAAAGCCTCTACGGATGAGCGGAGCGGCGCGCGTTCTGAACGGCCGACTGACAGGCGCTGACTTTCTGCAGGACAAGCGCGTGCAGCGCGTGTTTGCAACGCTGGAGAGTCCCGGCGAGGAAACGCGCGTGGTGGGCGGCGCGATCCGCAATGCCTTGATGGGCATCGCGGTGCATGAAGTCGATTTCGCCGCGACGTTGCAGCCGACCGATATCATGAAGCGCGCGCAAGCGGCGGGCGTGCGCGCAATCCCCACCGGCATCGAGCATGGCACGGTGACGTTGCTGGTGGACGGCGCGACCTTCGAGGTGACGACCTTGCGGCATGACGTCGAGACGGATGGTCGATA
This sequence comes from Beijerinckiaceae bacterium, assembly GCA_947475995.1. Classification (GTDB taxonomy): domain Bacteria; phylum Pseudomonadota; class Alphaproteobacteria; order Rhizobiales; family Beijerinckiaceae; genus Terripilifer. The sequence goes on from CANJNI010000001.1 coordinate 83,191, forward strand.
CGCGAAGGTGCGTTTCGGTCGCAGCTTTGAGGAAGATGCGTTGCGGCGCGACTTCACCATGAATGCACTGTCGGCGGACCGCACCGGCGCGCTGTTCGATTACACGGACGGCGTTGGCGACATCGGGCGGCGGCACGTGCGTTTTATCGGCGAAGCGCGGCAACGCATTCGCGAGGACTATCTGCGCATCCTGCGCTTCTTCCGCTTCCATGCCGCCTATGGCGAAGGGGCGATGAACCGCGAGGCGTTCGAAGCGGCGATCAGCGAACATGCAGGCATCGAGCGGTTGTCGCGCGAGCGGGTGCGGTCCGAACTGCTGAAACTGCTTGCCGCGAAACGGTGCGCGGATGTCATCGGCGATGTGGCGGGCGCCGGGATACTGGGGCCGATCCTCGCCGGGGTAGCGCATCCGGGGCGGCTGGCGAATCTGGTGCGCAGCGGAAGCGATGCGGGCGATCCGGTCCTGCGGCTTGCGGCGCTTGGCCTGCTGATTGAGGAAGATGCCGATCGCCTGCTCGATCATCTGCGGCTGTCGAATGCCGAGCGGGACCGGCTGGCTGCAGCCGCGCGGGCGTTGGCGAAGCTGCACGCGCCAGACAGTCTCGATGAAAAGGCGCTCCGGGCGCTACTCTATCGCCACGGACGGCAGGCCTTGCTTGATGCGTTGCGGCTCGCCTCGGCCAGCGATGACAGAGATCGAAGCGCGGCGCTGGCCTTCGTACAGGCAGAACCGCTCCGCAAGCTTCCTCTTGGAGGGGCCGACCTGATCAGGCGCGGAATGGTGCCCGGCCCGGCGCTGGGCGCGGCGCTGGCAGAGATCGAGCAGCGCTGGGTGGAGGCGGATTTTCCGGCCGACGGGGCGACGCTGGAGGCGTTGGTGGCCAGTACCTTGGCGACCCGCACCTAACTTTCGGCGTACCTCTGGATTGCTTCGTCGCTGCGCTCCTCGCAATGACCATGAAGGTTCGTCATCGCGGATGCAGCGAAGCGATGCGGAAACACCGCTGACCTGGGCGGCGCCGCCGCCGCGGGACGGACTCAACTTTTCAGTCCGGGCGCGTTAAAGTCTGGTCGAACGTCCGGAGTTGCGTATGGACAGTCGGGATCAACGGCCGCGCGATGTTGCGCACAGACTGAGCGAGCGGAGCCGTCAACAGACGCGGGCGCGCGCGCAGGAAGCGAGCGCCTGGCGTCGCGAGACGTTCCGGCTGCCTAGGCTCGAAGCGCGGGCCAAGGCGCGGGAATGGTTCGAGCGCTTCCCCAAGGCCGCCTACATGACGGAAATCGAGTTCTGGCAGGAATTGCCGGGGGACGAGATCGAATTCACCATCCGGCGCCTGCCGACAGCCGATTAATCAACGATATCGGGCGTGCGCCAGCCGATGTGCTGGCCGCCGTCGACGGCGATCATCTGCCCGGTGACGCTTCGGGCCTGCGCCAGCCAGGCGACCGCGTCGGCGATCTCCTCCGGCGACACGGAACGAGCGAGCGGAATGCCCGACACTTCCTGCGCAAAGGCAGCCTCCCCCTGCGGACCGTTCGGCAGGACCGGCCCCGGCCCGACCCCGTTCACCCGTATGCGGGGCGCGAAGCTCTGCGCCATGGTTTGCGTGGCGGTCCAAAGCGCGGCCTTGCTCAATGTGTAGGAATAGAACTGCGGATTGAGCCGCCAGACGCGCTGATCCAGCAGGTTGATGATGCAACCGGGCTTTCCTTCGGGAAGCGCGGCGGCGAAATCCGACGCCAGTTGCGCCGGGGCGCGCAGGTTCACGGCCATCATCCGGTCGAAAAAGGCCGGATCGAATGCGTCCGCCCTGTCGGCTTCGAACAGCGAGGCATTGTTGACCAGCAGCGTGGGCTCACCCAGGGCCGCGATTACGGACGGCAACAGCCCGGATGCCTCCCCGGCCACCGCCAGATCGGCCGTCACGACCTGCGCTTCGCCTCCGGCAGACCGAATCTCCGCCGCCACATTTTCTGCGTCGTCCCGCGAGCGGGCGCTGGCATGAAGCGCCAGCCGGTAACCATCGGCAGCAAGCCGCAGCGCAATCGCCCGGCCGATGCGCCGGGCCGCGCCCGTCACCAGAGCGATGTCGCCGGGCTTCCGCGCAGATGAATCAGACGTCACCACATGTCTCCTGTCGCCCTCCACACTAGCCCCATGTTACGTCAGGGCGAAGCAAGGGGATGTGATCGGGCATCAACGCCCAATTCGGGATCATGATTTGCGTATATCTTTCAATTCATAAATTATTCACCACGATCTTCACTGATCTTTTTTAATTCATGAACATGGAAATGCAGCTACCGGGCTTATAAACCAAATGTAAACTACGTTCTAAATTGGCTGTCAGAGCGATTTTACACTAACCAATTCGAACAAATTTACCCTCTATATTTCCGTCATGTTCACCACGACGGACGCCTTGCGTCCGGGAACGACGCGGAAAGAGACCATGCGGAAGATTTTTGGAGCCGGCCTGATCCTGTCAGCCATCTCGGCGGCCCCCGCTCTTGCGGCCGATCTGGGTTCGCGCTCGTCCTATACCCCGCCGGCGAATGACTTCTACTCGCCCACTCCGGCCTCCACATGGACGGGATTCTATATCGGCGCGCTCGGCGGCTATGGCGGCGGGCGCTTCAACCGCGGTCAGGGCGGCCTGTTCGGCCAGACCTCGGGCGGTCTGTTCGGCCTGACGGGCGGCTTCCAGTTTCAGTCCGGCCAGTTCGTCGGTGGCATCGAGGCCGACCATATCTGGGCCAATATCAGCAACTTCCGGTCGCAGCCCGGCATCGTGATGTCGAATGCGCGGGTCGAGAACCTGTTCACCGCGCGCGTGCGGGCAGGCTATGCCTTCGACCGGCTGCTGGCCTTCGCGACCGTCGGCATCGCGGGCGGCAGCATCAAGACTTCGCTTTACGACGCCACCCTGCCGGTCCCGGCGGGCGGCCCGCTCTATACCGACCATCGCTGGCGCAACGGCTGGGCGGCGGGCCTCGGGCTCGAATACGCCATCACCAACAATGTCTCCGCCAAGGGGGAATATCTCTACGTGAACCTGCGCTCGCGCAGCATGTTCACCGGGGCCTATGCGACCCAGACCGGCATGGACATCTCGATGCTCCGCATGGGCCTCAATTACCGCTTCTGACAGGCGCGGCGTTCTGTCCCTTGGTTCCTATGGACACAGCCCGACCCTTCATGCGAGTTGACCGCCCAAACTGAACCGAAACGGGCGGGCACATGAGTATCCTGATTGCGGGCGGCGGCATCGGCGGCCTGATCACGGCGCTGGAGCTTCACCAGAAGGGCTTCGACGTCAGGGTTTTCGAGGCCGTCGATGAAATCAGGCCGCTGGGCGTGGGCATCAATGTGCTCCCCCATGCGGTGCGGGTGCTGGCCGCCCATGATCTGCTCGGCAAGCTGGCCGATACGGCGATCACCACTGGCGAACTGGCCTATTTCAACCGCCACGGGCAGGAAATCTGGAAAGAGCCGCGCGGCGTTGGGGCGGGCTACAATTTCCCGCAATTCTCGATCCATCGCGGCGACCTGCAGATGATCCTTCTGCACGAAGCCGAGCGGATTCTCGGCAAGGACCGCATCCGCAAGGGCCGAAAGCTGATCCGCTTCGAGGAGACCGCGACCGGACGGGCGCGCGCCTTCTTCACCGATCCGCGCGGCGAAAACCCCGAAACGATTGAAGCCGACCTGCTGATCGCCGCAGATGGCATCCATTCCGTCGCCCGCGCCCAGATGTACCCCAATGAAGGTCCGCCGATCTGGAACGGCCGCGTGTTGTGGCGTGCGGTGAGCAAGAACCAGAAGCCCTACCTGAGCGGCCGCACGATGATCATGGCGGGCCATCAGGACCAGAAATTCGTCTGCTATCCGATCTCGCGCGAGGCAGAAAAGCGCGGCGTCTCCGACATCAACTGGATCGCCGAACTCTCCTTCGATCCGTCGAAAGGCTGGCGGCGCGAGGATTACAATCGCGCCGGCGTGCTGGCGGATTTCGCGCCGCGCTTCGCATCCTGGAAGTTCGACTGGCTCGACGTTCCCGGGCTCATCGAATCCAGCGAGCAGATCTGGGAATATCCGCTGGTCGACCGCAATCCGGTGGATCGCTGGACCTTCGGGCCTGTGACGCTCCTCGGCGACTCCGCCCACCCTATGTATCCGATCGGCTCGAACGGCGCCTCGCAGGGCATTCTTGACGCCGAGTGTCTGGCCAACAGCATCGAGAAACATGGCGAGACCCATGCGGCGCTGGCGGCCTACGAGGCCGAACGCCGTCCGCCGACATCGGCCATCGTCCTGGCAAACCGCCAGAATGGCCCCGAGCAGGTCATGCAGATGGCCGAAGAACGCGCGCCGGACGGTTTTCGCCATGTGGAAGACGTCATCAGCCGGCAGGAGCTGGAAGATATCGCCAATCGCTACAAGCAGTTGGCGGGCTTCACCAAGCAGCACGTGAACAAGGTCGCCTGAAACAGCCTGGCGCCGGCGCTCCCGCCGGCCCGAATGGTAAATAAAAACTTTACCAGAACCCTTTCTGGCCCTCCGGTGAGCCGCTAGATAAGAGCGCACGCTGTTTTCAGGCGGTGGCAGGAGGGTTTCATGGGTTTCTTCAGTTTTGCAAAATCAGTTGGAGCGAAGATTTTCGGGTCGAGCGAGGCGCAGGCGGCGCCTGCGCCTGAACTCAAGAAGGAAGCCGAGAAGCACGGTCTCGATGTCGCGGGCGTCGAGGTGAAGGTCGAAGGCGACAAGATCGTGCTTTCGGGCAACACCAAGTCCACCGAGGAAGCCGAGAAGATCATTCTGGCGCTCGGCAACTCGATCGGCGTCGCGCAGGTGGAAAGCAACCTTATCGTCGCCAAGGAGGTGAAGCCGTCCGTCTTCTACGAAGTGAAGAAGGGCGACAATCTCTGGAAGATCGCCGAGCATCATTACGGCAAGGGCCAGGGCGCGAAGAACGACATCATCTTCAACGCCAACAAGCCGATGCTGAGCCATCCGGACAAGATTTATCCGGGTCAGGTGTTGCGGATTCCTCCGCTCGAAGGCTGAACGGATTTTCGGAAGGCGCGGAGCGATCCGCGCCTTTTTTTTCAAAACCGATTTCAGGACATGCATTCGAAAAGACAATGCGACATTTTGCGATTTTAGTTCTGGCGCTCGCCATGGCTGCGGGCCCGGCCGCCGAGGCGGCGCAAGTCGTGGCGCTGGGCGCAAGCAATACGGAAGGCAAGGGACGCGGGCGCGCGCCCGACGGAGTACCCAGATCGCAAGCCTATCCGGCGCAACTCGAACGGATGCTCAATCAGCAGGGCTGCCGGGTGAAAGTCCTCAACGCCGGCAAGGCGGGCGATACGACGCGCGGCATGGCGGCCCGGGTCAAGGGCGTTCTGGCAAAGGACACGAAGGTCGTCGTGTTTCAGCCCGGCGGCAATGATGCCCGGCGCGGCGATGCGGCCGATTCAGCCGCGAATGTCGCGTTCATCGAAAGAACCGTCGCGGCGCATGGCGCCACGCTCGTCACCATGGGCGCGCTCGGCCGCATGGCGCGCCAATATCAACTGCCGGACGGACAGCACTACAGCGTGGAAGGCCACGCGATCTTCGCGCAGTCGGTTCTGTCGCAGGTGAAGTCCGCGCTGGGTTGCTGACCGACAGGATATCCGGTCAAGGCGAAGCCTGCGCCACCCCGGGTTCGCGCCTTGCGCCCCCGGGATGGCATGGGGTTTCTACATCGGCGGCAGTTTGGCGTAGGCGGCGACGTTCTTCACGAAGGCGTCGCGCCACGCGACCAGCTTGGGGCGGCCTTCGCGCCACTTTCCGTCATTGCGCTTGTCCATGTAGTCCATCGCGCAAATGAGGGCGATCTGACCGATATCGACGGGGCCTGACGGCGGCGACTTTTCCAGTTCGTCGGCGGCCTTGTCGATCTTCTTCTGCTGATGCGCCATCCAGGTCTGCGACATCTGCTCCGGCGGGTGCCAGCGCGACTCGTAGGCGACGCCGCCCGTCGCATCCATCATGCCGTCGGCCAGCGCCTGCAGGGTGAGTGCGCGGAAGCGCGCCTTCGGATCGGCAGGAATGACCTTTCCGCCGCCCGCCAGCCAGTCGATATATTCGCAGATGACCGGGCTGTCGAAGATCACCGTATCGTCTTCGAGCACCAGCAGCGGCACCTTGTTCAGCGGATTGAGCTTGCGGATGCGGTCGTCCGCATCCTTCTCCGAATCGATGATGTCCACCTTCCCGTCGAGACCGGTGAGGTAGAAGGACAATTGCGCCTTACGCCCGTATGGCGAGCCGGGCGAAGTGCGAAGCTTCATCATGCGATTCCTCCGGTGTCTGCGCATCGCGCATTAGCCCGGCCGTTTTGCAGCAAGCTGACGCCTGCCGCAATCGCTCAGCCGACCTTGAGGTCGACCGCCTTCGGCCCCTTCCCCTTCTTGTCCGGTTCGATGTCGAAAGTGATCCTCTGCCCCTCGATGAGCGTGGCCAGCCCGGCGCGCTCGACCGCCGTGACGTGGACGAAGATGTCGCGTCCGCCGTCGTCCGGCTTGATGAACCCATAGCCCTTTTCAGTATTGAAGAATTTCACAGTACCTTGCTGCGGCATGCGCGCGTCCTTTCACGGTCATCCCGGCATTTGCGCCTCGATGGCATCTCGGGCTTTCCGCGTTTCGCCGGATCAGCCCCTCATCGATCCGGCGCTTCTGGTCCGCACCGCGGCCAGGCACATCATTGTATGCGGTCACAGGCGCGACGTGGTCGGCTGATTGACCAGCCTTTATGGCCACGCCTACGCTACTGTCTAGCTAAAAAGTGAGACAAGTCATATCGTTTGGCAAGCTATACATTGGCCAAAGCGTTACTCGCCGGCCAGTTCCTCGACCTTCCAGCCGCCCTGCCCGACCGCCAGAAGGCGAGCCAGTTCCGGCAGCAGCAAGCGCGCTTCCGCCTCGATACCATGAGTCGGGTTGACGATGAGCATTCCGCAGCCGCTCATCGGCCCTGCCGGATCATAGGCGCTGACCTCGAATTCGACCCTCAGCACGCGCCGAACTCCCGCTTTCACGACGGAATCGCAGAACCAGCCGGCGCCCGCAGGGTCCTTCAATGGATACCAGAGCGCATAGACTCCGGTGTTCCATTTGCGGTGCGCCTTCAGCAAGGCATTGAGCATGTGCGAGAATTCATCGCGTTGCTCGAACGGCGGATCGATCAGTACGAGCCCCCTGCGCTCGGGCGGCGGCACGAAGGCGTTAAGGGCCGCATAGCCGTCGCGGGCCTCGATCGTGACGCGCCGGTCTCGGCCGACCTCGACTTCAAGCTTGCGGACATCCTGCGGGTGCAGCTCACACAACATGAGCCGATCGCCCCGCCGCAGCAGCCGCTTGGCCAGCAGCGGCGAGCCCGGATAGCGGCGCGGACCCTCGTCCGGGAAACTTTCCCGAACGATATCCAAAAATGGCTGAAGCAGTCCGGCGACCTGCGGGGACGGCGAAGCCGCCAGCACGCGACCGATTCCGGCCCGCCATTCGCCGGTGCGTTCGGCTTCCGGCCCCGAGAGATCGTAAGCCCCGACGCCAGCATGAGTGTCGACGTACCGAAGCGGCGAGTCCTTGCGGGTCAGATAGACCAGCAGCCGGGTCAGCAGCGCGTGCTTGAAGACATCGGCGAAATTGCCGGCGTGAAAGGCGTGGCGATAGTTCATCTCACTGAGTCCGGCGCGCGCGCTTTCAACGGACGGGCGGGACGGACATATTCTGCGTCCGGCAGCCCGAGCGCACCACCTCGGGGCAAGTGCGGAAGTCGCGCAGATCCTTGGTCATGCAGATGCGGACTTCCTGCAGGACGCCGCGCTGGCACTGAACGGCCATCATGCCGGGCCGCAAGCGTGCATTCGCGTCCATGAAGGCGCGCTGGATCTCGTTCGGCGACATGGAGAGCTGGGTTTTCGGCGCCTTCAGTTCTTCGGGAATCTTGACCGAATCCCTGGCGAATTTGGCGTCGAGGAAATAGTCCTGCGGAGCCTTGCCGCTGCATGTGCCGTGCTTGCGCCATTCGTAGCGGGCCAGTCCCTCGTCCGGCCAGACGCCCCGCGCGGCCTGCATGGCGACGGCCGAAGGCTGACGGCTGTCGCAATCGGCCGGAAATCCGCGCTCGAACTGCGGCCAGAGTCCGTGCAGGACAAATCCGTTATTGACGCCGCGGTCGCATTGCGGCGTGCGGCGGTCCGTCGACAGACAAAAGGATGGCGACCAGGAGAGGGCCAGCACGTAGAAGTCGAAACGGCCCGGCGCGATGGACGGACCGACCGGACGCGCCGGACTGGTCTGCTGCGCGGGCGCTGCGGTCGGCTTTGTCTCGCGATCGCCGCAACGATCCAGAATGCAATTATCGGGGCGGCTCGGCGTCTGCGCCTGCGCGCCGAAGGAGAGTCCGGCAATGGCGGCGAGCGTCAGAAGTCCGGCGCGTATCACGGACGGGCGGTCTTGCAGGCCGGGGCCTGGGCATAATTGCGATCAAGGCCGATCACGCACCATTCGATGCCCCAGTCATGTCCCGCAAAGCCGATGCCTTCGCCAATCCAGTAAGTGACCTGCCGGGCCTTGCCGTCGTTGAAGATCGCCCGGGCCTGGCAATAGCGGCGGGGAATGTAGTCGAGCCCGGTGGTGCGTTCGCCGGTTTCGCGGACGCGGTCGTATGTGACGATTTCGAGGCCGGACTTCCAGTAGTCCGCCTCGCGGCGGGCAAAGCGCGACCGGATATTGTCCAGCGCGGCCGGATCGGCGCACAGGGGAACCTCCGCCGAATAGCCCCAGTAGCGTTGCTCGGCGGGCGTCAGCGGACGGGCATTGGCGCTGGAAGCGGCGACAATTCCAGCGAAGAGGCCTGCGGCCATGGCGACTGAACGCATGATGGAGAATCCCTGATTCCGGCTTTGTACGACGATGCGTCGCCCCCCGATAACGGTCAAGGCCGCCCGCAGGTTCTCCACCGCCCAAAGGGCCGTCAGACCTTCCTGAGCCAGCCCTTCGTGTCCACGACTTCGACAGGGCCGGAACGATTGAGCGTGTGGAACGCCTTGCCGCCCCACCCGGCCGGAGGCTCGAAGCGGTGCATGATCGTCTGGGCGTAGCGTTCGGTGTCCAGCAGGTCCACGCGGCAGATGGCGAGCTTCGCCCCATACCCGTCGCGGCAGTCCTGCGCCGGCCGGTACAGAACGCCGCCGTTTTCAAAAAAGGCCCCGGCCGGACGTGCGCTGCCCGCGTCAATCAGGACCGGATTGGCCGGATGCGCGCGCCACGGACCTTCGAGCTTCTCGGCGAAGAATATCCCGAGCGCATCCCATGTGGAGCGGCGGCCATCGGTGATGGTGCCGAACAGCCAGAACAGGCCGTCGCGCTCAAGCAGCGTTGCGTCGCCGAACTTCACGCCCTCGATCAGAATACGTTCGAGCTTCCAAACATCCGGAAAAGGATCGGCGCGATAGAGCTCCACCGTCCCGTTGGCGGACGTTTCGGGAATCATGAAGATTGCGCCGTCGCGCTCGAACACGAACGGATAGGAGAGATGACAGGGCCGCTCCAGCACGACACACGGCGTAGACGCCCGCCCCTGCGGGTCGATGGTGAAATGGGAAATGACCCCCTTGCGAGTCTCGTAAGGAAATTCCTCGCACAGAACATGTGCGACGCCATCGCGCCACAACACGAACGGATCGGCGAAGAATCGCTTCCGGTCATCGTCCAGAAAGTTGTAAGGGCCGACCGGCAAGGAGAGCGTTTCGGCGACGCCGTCGCCCGAAACCATTCGCCAACCCAGCCGCCAGTGCTCGTCCACCGCCAGTGGACGAAGGACGCGACGACCCATGCGGTCGGCGAAGCTGCCGGCCGCAAAGGCAAGCGCCGAAGCCATTCCGGGCTGCGGCGCAGTCGCGGACTCCGCAACGGCTTCACCGCTCGCAAGCCCGGCTGCGAAGTCTCGGATGCAATTGAAGAGCAGATCGCTTACGCGCTCGCACACACGGTCGAAGCTGCGGGAAAAGATATGCGGCTCCTCGAGTCCCGGCGTCGCCTGACCGATGCGCCTGCGCATACCATCGCGCGTCAGCAGATCGACGGTCAGCACGGGCGGTCTGCCCCGCAACAACGAAGCAAAGGCAGCGGCCTCTCCGGCCGCGCCGTCGCAGGCCAGCGTCATCCGATTTTCGGCCGGAACCGCCCCGCATCCTGACGGGTCAATCACCAGATCGGGGTCGCCTTGCAGCTTGGGAAAGGCCGCCAGCGCCTGCGCATCAGCGATTGACGAGGCCCTGCCTGGTCCGAGCCGATACAGACGCTGCTCGATCCCTTGCAGCAGCGCGACGGGCTTTGAAATCACGGGCGGCGCGAAGGCGATGCCGACATCATGCCCTGCGGCCCGCAGCCGTTCGGCAAGTTCGACCTGCCACATCAGCGGCGAATCGCGGTCGGCCAGCAAGGCGATGCGCAGGGAGCGAAAAGTCCTTGGCTGAAAATTCACCCTGTCCAAGCGATCACCACGCGGCTCACGACGTTTGCGGTATCATGCGCGAGATTGGAAACCGTTTGCTTAACAGATGCTGAAACCACGCCGTAAGATTCTCGTCTATACGCACGCCCTGACAGGCGGCGGCGCGGAGCGCGTGTGCGCCGTTCTGGCGAGCGGATTTGCCGAACGCGGCAACGAGGTCATTCTGGCGGTGGATTTTGCCGCGACCGAAAACATGCATCTGATCGATCCGGCCGTGCGGGTCGTGGTGCTGGGCGCGAGTCACTTTCTGGCGGTTCTGCGGCTGGCCCTCCTGCTTTTTCGGGAAAAGCCCGATGCAGCCCTGTCCGGCCTCAGCATTTCCAATCTGAAGCTGTTCCTTGCATCGGCGCTGAGCGGCAGGCTTCCGCGCATGGCGGCGAGCTATCACGGCTATTCGCTCAGCGAGCCCCAATTCCTCAGCCGCGTCAGCTATGCGCTGACGCCGTTCATCACCCGGCTCGCAGGAGCGACAGTTGCTGTGTCGGAAGGACTGCGGTCTTCCATCGTCAGCCGTTGGGGCGCTTCGGCTGCGAGAACGCAGGTGATCTACAATCCCGTCGTGACAGGCCGGTCGCACGCAGCCGGGACTGAGGCCGAACTTCTAGGGCGCGCACCCGTCGTGCTCGCCGCAGGGCGTCTGGTGAGCTACAAGAATTTCCCGTTGCTGGTTCGGGCCTTCGGACAGGTCGGCGTTCCGGATGCGCGCCTGACCATTCTGGGTCAGGGACCGGAGCGCAGCAGGATTCAGGACGAAATCGACAGGCTCGGACTGGGCGGTCGCGTCGAACTTGCCGGATATACGGACTAACCCTGGCGTCACTACGAAAAGGCGCGCTGCTTCGCACTTTCCTCGGACAGCGAATCCTTCGGGCTGGTCGTCGTCGAGGCGCTGGCGGCCGGATTGCCGGTCGTATCGACGCAATGCGACGGACCCTCGGAGATCCTCAACGACTCCCGGTGCGGCCTTCTGGTCCCGACAGGCGATGAAAAGGCCATGGCCGCAGCGATTACCCGGACTCTTCTGGCTCCGGGCGATCCGGCCACGAGAGTGAAACGTGCTGCGGATTTTTCGATCGACCGCGGCGTCGAACAATATCTCGCGCTCTTCGAACGCATGATTGCGCGCAGCGGACCGAAGCCCGCGCCGTCGTCAAAGCAATCCGAGACGGGAGCCTCTGCATGAGCGAACCCGCCCGCCGCAAGCTCCTTTTCTACACACATGCGCTCGCCGGCGGCGGAGCGGAGCGGGTCTGGAGTCTCCTGGCGAGCGGCTTTGCTCGGCGCGGCCATGACGTGATCATGGCGGTCGATTACGAGGCGAAGGACAACCTGGCCTTTATCGACCGGAATGTCCGGATCGAAGTGCTGGGCGGACCTCATGCGCTCAATGTGACGCGGCTGGCGAAACTCATTCGCAGCGAAAAGCCTGACGTCACCTTGTCGGCGCTTTGCGTTTCAAATCTCAAACATGCGGCTGCCGCTGCACTGGCCGGCCGGCAAAAACGCGCGATCCTCTCCTACCACGGCTTTTTCGAAAGCGAGCCGCAGGCGCTGAGCCGCACGTCCTATCTGCTTACTCCGCTGCTCAGCCGCTTTACCGGCGGGACCGTGGCAGTGTCGGATTCGCTCGCGCAGGATTTGGCGACACGCTTTCTGTCCCAACGAAAACGTACGCGCCGCATCTACAATCCCGCGATCTGGGGCGATGCAAACGCCCATCTCACGGAAGCTGACCTCAAGGCGCGTCCGCCGGTCGTGGTCGCTTGCGGCCGGCTTTCGGAAGACAAGGATTTCATTTCGCTGATCCGCGCCTTTGCGAAGGTCGAGCCGCATGATGCGCGTCTCGTGATCGTCGGCGAAGGTGCGGCCCGCGCTGCGCTTCAGGCGGAAATCGACAGACTGGGGCTCGCAGGGCGCATCGTTCTCGTCGGCTATGCGCCGGAGCCCTGGAACTATTATGCGCAGGCGTCCTGTCTTGCCGTGTCGTCGAAACTCGAATCCTTCGGCATGGTGGTGGTCGAAGCGCTCGGCCATGGACTGCCGGTCGTCTCGACGGACTGCAAGGGTCCGCGCGAAATTCTGGCGGACGGGCGGTTTGGACGCCTCGTTCCGGTCGGGGATACGGCCAAAATGGCGGGCGCGATCAGCGCCGCGCTGGCTGATCCGGGCGATCCGGCGCCGCGCATGGCGAGAGCGCAGGATTTCAGCCTGAACCGCGCGCTCGACGCCTATGGGGCGATGATCGATGAGGTCGCCGCCGTTCCGAGCCGCAGGGCGAGCGTTTCGAAACTGCTCGCCCCTATCGGCTGATCTGCCTGAAGGCCTTTCTTATGCCGCCGCCTGCTGCGTTCGCGTCGAGGCGACCGCCGGAGGACGCCTGCCGCGCTGCAGGAACCTGTGCTGGTCGAACAGGCGCGACATCTGCGTTTCCAGCGAATAGGGCTCGACGCGCGCGCGCACTTGCGCAGGGTCAACCTGCCCGGCCTGAATGTCCGACCAAAGCTTCAGGAAAGCCTCGACCAGTTCGGCCTCGCATTGATCGTCCGGATCGGTGCGCTCGACGAGCGCGCCGCTGACCCCTTTCACGATGAGATCGTCATACTGCGGCAGACGAATCGCGCAGAAGGGCCGGCCGACCGACAGCGTCTCCAGCAGGTAGCACGGCATGCCTTCAAAGAAAGACGTCAGCACGCCCGCATGACATGCGCCCGCGATGCTCGCCACGCCTTCGGCGGTCTGGAAGCCGTGGCGGTGCGTGAAGGCCTCGATGGCCGCAAACTCCCCATAGCGCGCCGGATCGGTCGCGCCGACGTAATGGAATTCGAACTTGCCGCCGAGACGCTCATGCAGCCTGCGGAAGACCCGGAACATCAGCGGCGGGTCCTTGAACTCGTCGAGACGCCCGGCGAACATGATGCGGAAAACGCCGTCGCGCGTATCGAACGGCTTCAGCGCAAAGCGCTGCATGTCGACCGAGACCGTCATGACCTCGCACTTGCGCACGACATCGGGCATGAGCGTTTCAAGACGCTTCACGATGTTGGCGTTGACGCAGAAAATCTTGCTCGCCAGATGAAGCGCGATCCATTCGTTGGTGCGGTGAATGAACCACAGCTTCTTGATGAGGCTGTCCATCTTCTGCTCTTTCGAGCCTTCGCCATGAACCATCTGGACGGTTTTAAGTCCGAGCAGTTTCGGCAGGATGGCGAATTCGAACCTCTGCAGGTCGGCGGTCGCAGGGCCCTCGCCCAGCGCCTTCCTGATGCGGCGCAGGTAGCGCAGTGCGCCGGCGGCGAAGCGGAACGTCGTCGATTCCAGAATCCGGCGGCCCGCCAGATTGATGCGGTCGGACGCAATATGGGCCACGGGGAGAAAATCGACGGTGCGGTCACCCATCTCGACGCGCGTGACCTCGCCGAGCCTGCAATCGCCATATTCATCGACGCCGACGAAAAGCACCGAGAAATCCGCCGGATGCCGCGCCAGAATATGGCGCACATGGGTTTCGATGCCGCCGAGCTTCGACCCGCGCGGGTCCATCGGGTGCATCAGGCAAATGCGATAGGTGTCAGCAGCAGACATCAATTCAGCTCCTCGGCCCGATGGATGCGGCGTGCGGGACGCGCGGACGCAGGAGGGCGAGATCGGCCAGCAATGCAGCACATTTCGCATAACGAACAAGTAAACGGCGCGGATTTGTCGCGAGCCGCCACGCCCATTCCAGACCGGTCTTCTGCATCAGGGCGGGCGCGCGCTTCTGATCGCCGGCGATGAAGTCGAGCGCTGCGCCCACGCACAGAAAGCCGACGCCCGGGCAACGCTGCATCATGCGGTCTGCAAAAAGCTCCTGCTTCGGCGCGCCGAGCAGCACGAAGCAAAGCTTCGCGCCCGAAAGGCGGATGCGTTCGCCATAGCGGTCAGCGCGCGTCGAGGCAGGATCGAAGCCCATCGGGGGAGACACGAGGCCACGAATGTCGAGCGCCGGAAACATCTTGCGCAGTTTCACCGAGGCCTTGGCGAGCGCTTCGTCGCTCGAACCAAAGAAATAGACCGGCACGCCATCGCGCTCGGCGGCCGCGCAGAGCGGCAACAGGAGATCCGCGCCGGTGGTGCGCTCCAGCTTCGCGCCCTGCCGGCGAGCCAGAGCCACAACGGGCGCGCCGTCGGCAGTCACGAAAGTCGCGCGGCGATAGGCGTCACGGAAGCTGGCGTCATCGCGCCGCTTGACCAGATGATCCAGATTGAGCGTGAAGAGCGTGAAGCCGAAGCCGGTCTTCACACGCTTCATGATCTTGTCCAGCAGTTCGCTCTGGGTTGCGATATTGATCGGCTGGGAGTCGATGAGCGCAATGGGCAGACTATCGCGGAGTGCGATCGTATCCATTTTGGGGCACCTCGTGAACGCATAAGGAGTGGCGTTCAGGAAGCTGCAATCGCCCGGCCAGCGAGGGCCGTGTCAAAATGAAACAGTCAGACCGCGCGGGCGGCCCGCCCCGCCCGGAACCGGCGCAAGCGAAGAGCCAGGGCGCGAGGATAGAGCGCCGCGATCGAAATGAGATAGGCCGCGCCGCCCGCCGCCACCATCGAGCCGAGCTTGAGCCATTCGCCCGCAAAGGCCGGGTTTCGGTGCAGCCAGTTCACCGCAAGCGCCATGACGAGCGTCGCCACCGCGATCCGCCCGAAGGCGTCCCACTGCACCGGCAGTTCGAGCTTCCACACACACAGGAACGCCGCAAACAGAAGACCCACGATGGTGCCGAACAGACAACCCGCCACGGCGCCGATGAGGCCGTGCGTGTAGGCGCCGAGCAGACAGGCCGCCAGCGTCGCGACGACTTCGACGCCGTTCAGCGATATCGTCAGATAGGTCTTGTCGACCAGAATGATGGTCTGGTCGAAGAAGTGGACGCGGAAGTTTTTCAGCGCGCCAGCCAGCGCCGCGAGCGGCAGCACCGCCAGCGTGACCTCCCGGAACGGCTCGGCGATCAGCAACGGCACCAGCACTGGCGTAACCAGTATGATGCCGACGGCCGTTGGCATCAGGATTCCCAGAAGCAGCCCGCCCCCCAGCGACAATTGCCAGAGAGCATCCTGCATCGAACCGTCCTTGATCTTGGCGACCGCGAGCGGATAGGCGGCGGCGGTGACCAGCATGGCGGCGACCGAAGACAGGCGCTGGCCGAGCCCCCAGCCGACCGACATAAGGCCGAGAGCCTCGATGCCGTTCATCTGTTCGACCACGATGCGAATGCCGTTGCTGGAAAACCAGGAGATGGCGCCGCCGACGATCAGGGGGAAGCCGAATACTGCAGCCTTCCAGAGCTGGTCGCGGTCCGGTTTTGAAATGGCGACCGTCAGGCCCATGGCGCGCCAGGCCCAGAGCAGGCCCAGAATTTGCGCTATCGCAAAGCCCGCGAGCGCGGACTGCGGCGTCGGCGAGACCAGCGAGACCGCCCCGTAGGCGATGCCGAACCCGGCCACCGGTCCGAACAATTGCAGCACCGTATAGACAAGGATCAGGCCCCTCGCGCGGGCGCGCTCTGAAAAATGCGTGCCGATGCACCGCGACACTGTGAACAGCACCGTCCACGCAACGAGCCAGAAGGTGAGGTCCAGCCGGAACACGAGCAGCGTGCCGATTCCGAACATGGCTTGCGCAGCGGCGGAAATCCACAGGATCGTGTTTTCGGATTTCTGGAAGGCAATGTTCGAAACCGACTCCTGCCCGCCCAGAAAGCGCAGCGTGTATGCAGACCACCACGAGAGAAGCCCGATGAAGGCCAGCTCCTGCGCGGCCATAATGGTCGTCAGAACGCCATAGGCGTCCGGGGCCAGCCAGTGCGTCCACACGACAGCCGCGATGAATTGCGCCAGCGGGCCGAATAGCTGGGCCGGCATGTAGAGAATGGTCTGACGGATCAGCATGTCTGCAGGCCGGGCTGGCGGGCAAGACCCGCGATCAACTCGATGACGCGCGCGTGGTCCGCATTGGCGTCAGCGAGCCAGCGGTTGAGGTTCGCCGCCGCGGCTTCGGCCTCTACTCGCCTCCAGCCGGGCTCTGCGGCGAGCGCCGCGATGCTGTCGGAAGCGGCGGTCGGGGCGGACGGATCAATCAGGACGCCGCATCCGCGCAGCACTTCGCGATAGACCGGAATGTCCGACGCAACCACCGGAAGACCCGCATACTGGGCTTCGAGAAGCGGCAGGCCGAGACCTTCGTCATGCGATGTGGAAATCAGCGCATCGGCGGCGTCGATCAATTCGCGCACCTTTTCGATGGGCTGATAGCCGTGCAGCGTGACGCCGGGCGTCGCCTGCAACAGCCGCGCATCCTCGCCCCAGCCGAAACGGCCGACAATGTCGAGCGTCGCCTGCGGAAAATGACGGGCGCGCAATGCGGTCAATATTTCGGCGGCGGCCAGCAGGTTCTTGCGGGGCTCGACGGTGCCGAGCGCCAGCAGACGAAACGCGCCGGCGGACGAAGTCCGCGTCAACCGGTCGCCGTGGCCGACGCCAAAGACGTTGCGGACAGCCGGCCTGTAAAGCTCGATTTGCGCATCCGGGCGGCAGAAACGGCGAACTTCGTCGCGCGTCGTCTGCGAATTCACCAGAAAGCGCGGGAGCTTCTTCAGCGCGAAGCGAAACGGCGCAGCCATGTAGAGCTTGGCGCGCGGATTGAGATCCTGCCAGCGTGTGATGAGAAAGACGTCGTGGATGTAGGGCAGCACCCGCGCGCCGAACAGCGTCGCCAGCGGCGAAGGCGGAAAGCCCGGACACAGCAGAATGGCGGAGCGGTCGCGCAGCAGGCGCAAAGGAACCGACAGGCTTTGCCGCCAGATCATGTCCGGCACGCCTGACGATCTGATGATCTGTACGTTCAACGGAGCCAACGCTTCGGCGGAAAAGAGTTCCAGCGTGATGCGCTCGATGCCGGTGACGTGCCGACCGCAATGGGTGTGATCGACGAGAATGTTGGGCGCAAGCGGAGCAACCGCCGCACCTTGTGCGGCCGTCATCGTCATGCGCGGCTCCCGATCCGTCGCGGCGCAGCTTCGGGCCGCAGCATGGTGAGGATCATGATGACGAACATGCCGAAGGCGCAGGTCTTGGCCGACATGCTGACCGAAGTCGACGCCAGCAGATAGAAATAGATCAGCAGGATGCTTGTCCTTGCACCCGTGCGCGTCACGAGCAGCAGGCTGAAGGCTCCGAGCGCCGGAAAGAAGATGAAGCTCATAGCCAGACCATTGATCAGGATGAAGGCGACCCAGAAACTCTCGATCCCGTATTCAATGCCTTCAGTATGTTGAAGACTGGTGATCAGCGCCTGATCCGGCCCGAAAACAAGGTCTTCCCATGAAACATAGTTAAACAACTTCAGCATGATCACGCGCGCTTTCGCGCTGCCGTTGTCATTGACGAAACGCTCGATCATCTGGTCGAAGAATCCGCCGTTGATCGCTGCGACCAGCAACGTCACCACGGCCGGCATGACCAGAAGGATCAAACCGGCCTGCAACAGGTCGGTGCGCGCCCCGCGCAGGAATTTCACAAAGCTCCACATGCCCACGAAGGACAGGAGCAACAGCGTCAACACGAGCGCCGAGCGCCCGCCGAACGCGATCATGCCCATGAATTGCAGGCCGATGATGGCGGGCCGCAACAGCCTGGGCAGATCGCGGGCGCCGCCGATGCCGACCGTCAGAATATAGGAGCCTGTCATCATCGCATTGGCGAGTGGATGGCCGAGCAAGGCGGTTGAGCGCCAGTCGGCTTCGATGAGCAGCGTTCCGGCCACATATGGCGTCAGCCGATAGCCGCTGAGATATTCGTAGAGACCGAGCAGTGCGTTGATGTTCAGCAGGAGATGAATGAGCAGCGCGGCGCGCTTCTTCTCGTCGTCCGCCATGCCCCCGGCAAGCACGAACAGCATGGCGGGCAGCATGAACGTGTCGATCAAGGGCGTAAACGGGGCCTTCCGGAGGATCGTGAAGACGATCAGAAAGGCCCAGGCGGCCAGATACATGGCGAGCGCTGGCGGCCTTGCAAATTCATTGACCAGCGAGAGCGGACGTCCGCTGGCGAAAGCCTTCATCACGAGCGCCATCAGGACGACCCAGCTTCCCGGGTGGACCTTTTCAAGAACGCTGCCGCCGACATCCTCGTAGCTGAATCCCCAATTGAAGAGCAGCATCGGCGACACGAGGAAGAACAGCGCGATTCCGCCGAGCGTCATGCCGCGCACGAGGCGTCCGGCGAGTCCCTCGAAGGCCCGCATGCGCCGCCGGCGTTCGGCGAACGCATATTCGCCGAGCGCGACGTCAGACATCAGGCGGCCCTCGCGGGCGCATCCGACAAGATGGCGCCGGCGAATTTACGCTTGCTGATGTCGAGATCGGCGAGCAACTCCTCGATCTCCGAGGCTTTCGCAGGGTCGTTGGCCGCAACGATCACCACATGATCGACGGCGTCCGCGACCATTTTCGCGTCGTCCGCATCTTCCAGCGAAGGGCCGTCGATCACCACGACATCGAAATTATCGGAGATGCCTTCGAAGCGCGCCGTGGTGGAGCGCCGCGACAGGCGCTTCACGATGGAGGATTCGGATTCCATGATGGGCACGACATGCAACTCGCCGCGCGGTCCGTTTTCGACCGGGTAAATCACGCGCGTCTCGCCCGGCAGATCGATCAGCCCTGGCTGCGCGTCGCCGACGAGTTCACCAAGCGCCGGATGGGCGCGATTGGCGTCGATGAGCAGGACGACGGCGCCCCGCGCAGCTGCGGCGCGCGCAAGGTTGACCGCAATGCTGGTCGAGCCGCAACCCGCACTGGCGCCCGCAACGAGAATTGTGCGCGCTTCACCATGCGTCTTCGCTCCGGCTGACGGCGCGACGGCCTTGCAGAGCGTATCGATGGAAAGGCTGAAAGGCGATTTCGGATCGCGCAGATACATGTCCGAGAGCGAGGCCGCTTCGGCTGCGGCGGGCTTGCGCCGATTGATGAGGTCGCGCAGGCGCGTCACGGGATCGCGCTTGTCGGCCGCCGCGCGCACGCGCGGAATGGAGCCGATCACCTTGAGGCCGGAGGGCCATGCGGGCGCGGCGGGCGGGCGACGGGAAGCGCCAGTTCCGGCGCCGGCGGGCGCGCTTGCGTTCAGATATTCGTGGACGAGCGCGCCGCCCGATCCCACGAAGAGGCCTGTCGCCAGAGCAATCGCGAGGATCGCCATGGATTTGGGAGCCGAAGGCGCCTGCGGCGGGCTGGCGGGCGCGATGACGCGGGCGGACGCGCCCTCGGTGACGTCTGCCGAAATGCTTTCGCGAGCGCGCAGGAAACGCTCGAAGACCACACGAGTCGCTTCTGCGTCTCGCTCGAGTTCCTTCAGTTCGACGATGGAGTGATTTGTGGAGTTCGTCGTCTTGCGGGCTTCCTCGATGCGGCGGCCCATGTCGGCCTGCGAGGCGCGCGCAACCGCATATTCGTTCGATGCGGCTTCGGCGATACGCCGGGCCTCCTCGATGATGAGCTGGCGGGTGTCGCGCAATTGGGTCTGCACCTCGCGCAGGGCCGGGTGACGGTCGCCCAGCGTGGTGCGGTAATTGGCTTCCTGCCGGACGATTTCGGCATATTGCGCGCGCAGGCGATCCAGCATGGTCGACTTGATCGCGTCGGTGATCGCCTCGGGAACGCGCCCGGTCGCGACGATCTTCTGGATCTGCTCGTATTTGGACTTTGCTTCTGAGGTGCGCGAGCGGGCGCGGGCAAGTTCGGTCGTCAGTTCGCTCAACTCCTGCTCGTTGACGAGCTTGCCGTTGGCGTCCGTGATGCGATTGTTCTGCTTGAACTGCTGGACCTTGTTGTCCGCCTCCCGCACACGTTCGGCGAGATCGGCGACGCGCTGTTTCAGCCAGACAGAGTCGCGCCGCACGACATCGGATTTCGCGTCCTGCTGGTCCGCGATGTAGGCGTCGGCAATATCGTTGGCGAGGCGCGCAGCCTTCTTCGGGTCGAGCGAGGAGACTTCCACGTCGATCACATAGGTGCGCTCGGAGCGCTTGACGGCGACGGTGCGGGAGAAGGCGGCAAGCGCGCGCGTGATGCGGTCCTCTCCCTCCGGAGCCGGGGAGGACAGGCCGATCAGGGCCATGATGCTGGCCCGCAGGCCCGGCTGCGTGGGCACATATTCGGGGTCGGCGCCGAGGTTCTCGCGGATCACCACACGCCGCAGCACCGTGTCGGACGACAGAAGCTTCACCTGGCTTTCCACCAGGGTGGCGTCGGGCGATATGTTCAGGTTGGCGGATTGCTCGGAACCCACCGGCCCCCTGCCCCGCGCGTCGACCAGAATCGAAACCGTGGCCGTATAGGTCTTTTTGGTGATCGCCAGATATGTCACGGCCATGCCGAGCGCGAGCGCGACGCAGACGGCGATGAACTTGCGATAGCTGACCAGTATGGCGAGCATTTCGCGCAGGTCCGCGACCGCCCCCGGTGCAGCCTCGGCCGGAGCGGCGGCAAGCGAATCACCCCCGTGGCTCCGGAAAGCCTCAGGCTCGACGATCCGCGACGATCCTCGAGAATGCACCACGGGCACCAGCAAACCTTTTCAATTCCAGAACAATTGCCGCCGAAATAGCCAAGGGCGACATGTCGGCCCGCCTGCTCAACGGGCCTTGGAAAGAAATTGTTAGCTATAAATTCTTACCAAACGTTAACGCTGTCACGGCGTGATGCGGCGAGCGTGACGTCGCCTCTCGTAAAAACCTGCGAAACGGCCTCGTAGGCAGGCTTGCGGCGGAATTCGTCGTCAAACAGGAGCGGCCGCGGCAGGCGAGAGGCGGAGGGATTGCGCGCCAGCGCTTCATTCCGGTAGCCGCTGTAGCGGTCCGCCAGCTGCCACGTCACCAGCATCCGGACGCGCGGGACGGTCATGACGCGCCGCAGGAATTCGGCGTATCGCTCCGCGACCTTGGCGTCGCGCTGGGCGGGGTTCGCCGGAAAGGCTTCGTCGTTCACGTCCATTTCGGTGATGTAGATGTCGATCTTGCGGGTGGCGAGCTCGGCGACGAAAACCTCGAAAGCCTCGTCATTATAGTCCCACTGGGGCTGCAGATGGGCCTGCAGGCCGACCGCATGCAGCGGCAGCCCCTGGTCGAGCATCGCGTCGACCAGTTGCAGGAGGCGCGGGCGAATGCCCTTGCCCCAGGAATTTTCGATCTCGCAATGAGCCTCGTTCAGGGTCAGACGCGCGGTCTTGTCGATGGAGCGCACACGGTTGAAGGCGCGCTTGATGTAGGACGGTCCCATCGCCTCCAGCCACGGGCCGGTGCGGAAGCCGAACTGCTTGCCGTGATCTGGCCAGAACGGCTCGTTCACCACATCCCATGAGTGCAGCTTGCCGGCGTAGCGGCTCGCGACCTTTTCGATGTGCTCGTCCATCACGCGGGCGGTCTCGGCGCCGTTGAGACGCTTCAGCCAGTCGGGCGCATTTTCGTTCCAGATGAGCGTGTGGCCGCGCATCAGCAGCTTGTTTCTTTCGGCGAAGTCGAGCAGCGCGTCGGCCGGGCCGAAATTGAACGTATCCTGACGCGGCCGCAGCACGTCGAACTTAAGCGCCATGTCGGTGGTGATGATCTTCGTCTCGGCCGCATACAGCTTGCCGTAGGCGGGATCTTTCAGCGCTTCCGACCCGATCGATGCGCCGAACAGGACGCCGGCCTTCTCGGCAAGCACGCCCAGTCCCGGTCGCGCCTGCGCCAGCGCTGCGGGCGGGAGCGCCGCCGCTGCCGCCGTTGCGCCCAGTCCCGAAAGAATCCCGCGTCGTGAAACGATGGTCATGGTGTGGCCTCCAAAAGCCGCCCGATCCGGACGAATCCGGCACATGAGTCCCGCTGTGAGACACATGAAGGCGCGCTGTCACGAAGGCTGCAGAAGGCGTGCCAGCGCTCGCCGGGTCCCGAAACGGGCGGCACGCCGATTACGGTCATTGGGGTGCGGCAGCCGATGGCGCTCCGGATTTGTACCGGGTCCGGCCAACGGCGTTTCAAAACGAGGCACAGATGTTCGCGGAACCCAAGATCGTCCCGGAAATCGGCACATTCCGTACCCGCCAGGCCACCCCGACGCGGGGACGCGGCAAGTGGAGCGCTGCGCTGAGCCGGAACACCGCTTCGGTGCGGGCCTTCTTCGGCGTGCTGGCGGCGGTCTGCGACATTGCCGCCATCGTGACGGCGGCCCTCATCACCGGGTCGATCTACCACGCCATGTTCTACGAGCAGGCCTGGATGATCGAAAGCTTCCTGCGCATCGGTTTTGTCATCGCCTCGCTGTTCGCCATCCCGAACATGATGCGGCAGGAATATGAGACCAAGCGCTACCTGACCTACTCGGACCATGTGCGGCGCTGCTTCGCCATGTGGAACGTCGCCTTCGTCAGCGCGCTGCTTCTGGCGTTCGTGTCGAAGTCCACCGCCGACATTTCGCGCGGCACGGCGGTCCTGTTCTATGTGGGCGGCTTTGCGGCCATCTGCGCGACGCGCTTCGTGCTGGTGCGCATCCTCAAGGACCACGCCCACCACGGCGGCGCGGCGGCCCGCCGGGTGTTCCTCGTCGGCTTCGAGGAAGACCTCCGGCACTTCTCGGCGAAGCACGAGCCGTGGAACCTCGGCATGCGCATCGTGTCCGCCGCGATCCTGCGCGGCCCCGAAACCCTGAAGGACGATCTGGCGCTGGCGGCGGCTTCCGCCCGCGTGCTGCGCCCCGAGGACATCTACATCCTCGCTCCCTGGTCCGACCGCGAGACGATCGACGCCTGCATCAACGCCTTCATGCGCGTCCCGGCCTCGCTGCATCTCGGCCCCGAGCGCGTGCTCGAGAAGTTCGAGGACGTCCAGCTCGAACGCAACGGCTCGATCACCAGCATCAACCTCGTGCGCCGTCCGCTCTCGCTCTACGAAGTCGCCATGAAGCGCGCCGTGGACGTGTTGCTGTCGATCGTCGCGCTGGTCCTGCTGAGCCCCGTATTCCTGATCACCGCGCTGCTCATCAAGCTTGAATCGCCCGGCCCGGTGCTGTTCTTCCAGCGCCGCTACGGCTTCAACCAGGAGACGTTCCGCATCTGCAAGTTCCGCTCGATGAAGACGATGGACGATGGACGCGATGTTCGTCAGGCGACTGCAGGCGACTCGCGCATCACCCGGGTGGGGCGCGTCATCCGCCGCCTCAACATCGACGAGCTGCCGCAATTGCTGAATGTGCTGCGCGGCGACATGTCGCTCGTCGGTCCGCGCCCCCATGCGCTCGCCCACGACCAGTTCTACGAACGCTCGATTTCCCTCTACGCGCGCCGTCATAACGTGAAGCCCGGCATCACCGGCTGGGCGCAGGTCAACGGCTTCCGCGGCGAAACCGACACGGAAGACAAGATGCGCGCCCGCGTCGAACACGATCTCTACTACATCGACAACTGGTCGATGGCGCTGGATCTTCGCATTCTGTGGCTGACCGTCTTTTCGAAGAAGGCCTACCAGAACGCACTCTAACGACTTTTGACAAGTAGCGGCCGGTATGTTCCGGCCGGCGCTCCGATCTTTGAGGGAGCGTCAAGACGATTGCCGGGGATTGGATATGTCTCACGTTGAAGCAATCAAGCGGCCGGCGGCTCTCGCCGCGCCGAAACCTGAAGCGGCGGCCTTCGGCTACAGGATCGAGGTCGATACCGAATACTGGCGCGTGCAATCGCGCTGGGAGCGGCTGGCGAAAGTAGGCGCTGCGTTGCCGATGCAACGTCAATGCTGGCTGTCGGCATTCTATGCGTCGGTGGGTCGCATTCCGGGCGTCGATCCGCTGCTGGTGACGGTGGTGGACTCGCTTTCGGGCCGCGACCTGATGGGCCTGCCGCTCATTCGCCAGAAGCAGGGACGGCTGCGGGCCGTCACTTTCGCGGACCGCGGCCTGACCGATTACAACGCTCCCATCGTCGGGCCGTTCGTGCCGCGCGACCTGAAGAACATAAGGCAGATCTGGCGGGCTGTGCGGCGCGCATTGCCGGCCACCGATCTGGTGCTGTTCGACCGGATGCCCTCGCACATCGGCGGCCAGGACAATCCGCTCGCATTCGTCGACGGCGTTTTCGAAAGCGGGTCGACAGCGCTGCAATTGCAAATGCCGGACAATTATGACGACTGGCGCGGCGGACTCGACCGGCGCTTCCGTCGCGAACTCGACCGCGCGTGGCGCACGTTCAACGAACATGAAGGCGCGACGTTCCGGCTGATCGAAAACAGCGACGAGGCGCAAGACTTCTTCTTCGGCTTCAAACGGCACTCGAAGACAAGCGTCGTCGATTTCGACCATGCCTATGTGATGGACCAGCCGGCCGTGCGGCGCTTTTACGACCGCGTCTTCGCCGACGGGTTGACCGACGGGACGGTGCGCTTCGCCGTATTGCAGGCGGGCGACGAACCGGTCGCGGGGCTCGTGATGCTCATCGACCGCGAGGGCTGTACGTTCCATCATCTGGCGACGGCAGGCGGGCGCTGGAAGATATGTTCGCCCGGGCGGCTGATCCTCGACCGCGCCATGATGGCGCTGCACGCGGAAGGCTTCCGGCTGTTCGACTTCACGTTCGGCGATTATCCGTACAAGCGCCAGTTCGGCGCGCGGCCGGTGCGGCTGCTCGATGCGCATATTGCGGTGTCGTGGCGGGCGCTGCCGTCCGTCATCACTGAACGTGCGCGTCACGCCCTGGGACGGCGCGAAACGCGGCGCAAGACCGAGCAGGACCTGCCAGCCTATCGCTAGCGGTGCGAAATGATCTCGGGCCTGTTGTCGGCCTTGAGGCGATCCACGACTTCCTTGACGCGGTCCGCCTGACGCGCGTCAAGCACAAGCACTGCGTCGGATGTGGCGACCACGATGACGTTATCGACGCCCACCACCGCCGTCAGAATGCCTTGCGAGCGAATGTAGGCATTGGTAGCGCCGATGATGACGCCATCGCCCCGCACGGCATTGCCTGATTCATCGCGCTCGATGAGATCGCGCACCGCCGACCATGTGCCGACATCCGACCAGCCGATGTCGGCAGGGATCACGGCCGCCTTGTCGGTGCGCTCCATGACGGCGAAGTCGATGGACTTTTTGGTGGCCTCTCCGAATGAAGCTGCATCCAGCACAAGACAACCGGATTCGATCTTCCCGGCGTCCACCGCCCCGGCGACCTTCTCGGCCATGACGGTCTCGAACCGCGCGATCTCGCCGCGCATCGTGTCTGCGCGGAAGATGAAATTGCCGGAGTTCCAGAAATAGCCATCCGCAATATAGGCGCGCGCCTTTTCGGCATCGGGCTTCTCGACAAAGGCCCCGACGCGGCTGACCTGTCCCTTATGCCCGATCCTTTCGCCCGGCCGGATATAGCCATAGCCGGTCGCCGCAAAAGTCGGCTTGATGCCGAGCGTCACGATGAAACCCTGCGAGGCGACCGCCGCCGCTTCGGCGCAGATCGCCACCATGCCGGCGCGGTCGAGCACCGAATGGTCGGAAGCCAGCACAGCCAGAATCGTATCGGGTGAGCGGCGGAATCCGATTTCAGCCGCCACCGCGACGGCCGGGCCGGAGTCGCGCCGCATCGGCTCCAGGATGATTTCGGCCGAAGCGCCGATTTCCGTCACCTGCCCGGCGACGATCTTCGCATAATCGGCGTTGGTGATGACGAGCGGAGTCTCGAACAGGGGCGAGGCGTCCAGCATCGCCATTGTGTCCTGAAACGTCGATCGCTCGCCGAACAACTGGATGAATTGCTTGGGCGTCGCCTCGCGGGATTCCGGCCACATGCGGGTTCCGGCGCCGCCGCACATGATGACGGGAAGGATTTTCTGCATGCGGCGGCCCTGCGTGATGAAGCGTCGCCCGGAGGCTAGACGAAAATCGTGCGCAAACTGTTAGCTGGCCGCGAGGGCCGGAACCCGCAATGCGTTAATCCGGCATTAACCCGTTGCGCCGGTCATGCCGCCTGCTTCTGGTAGTCCTTGATGTCCGTGAAGGTGATCTGCGGCCATTTTTCCTGCTCGTAGCGCAGGGTGAAGGCCGACGAGGCCATGAAGACCGGCGCGCCGTCGAGATCCGTCGCCAAAGATGAGGGATAGGCGCGCATGAATTTCGCCATTTCGAGATCGTCCGGGGCTGTCACCCAGCGACAGATCTCAAAGCGGCTGACTTCGAAACTCACCGGCAGACCATATTCAGCCTGAAGCCGCTCGGCCAGAACGTCGAGTTGGAGCGCGCCCACGACGCCCACGATGGCGCCCGAGCCGTCGTTTGGCAGGAAGACCTGCACGACGCCTTCCTCGGCCATCTGCTGCAAGGCTTCGCGCAGCTTCTTGGCCTTCATGGCGTCGCCGATTTTCACGCGGCGCAGGATTTCGGGCGCGAAGCTCGGCACGCCGCGGAACACGATGTCTTCCCCCTCCGTCAGCGTATCGCCGATGCGCAAGGTTCCGTGGTTCGGGATGCCGACGACGTCGCCCGCGTAAGCTTCCTCGGCAATGTGCCGGTCCTGGGCGAAGAAGAATTGCGGCGCATTGATCGGCATGGTCTTGCCGGTGCGCACCAGCTTCGCCTTCATGCCGCGCACGAGCTTGCCAGAACACACGCGCATGAACGCAATACGGTCGCGGTGGTTGGGGTCCATGTTCGCCTGAATCTTGAAGACGAAGCCGGACATCTTGTTCTCGCGCGCATCCACCATGCGGGATGCGGCCTGCAATCCGCGCGGCGGCGGCGCGAAGGCGCCAAGCGCGTCGATCAGGTCACGCACGCCATAGTTGCGCAACGCGGATCCGAAAAACACGGGCGTCAGATGGCCTTCGAGGAAAGCCTCCTCGTCGAAAGGCTTGCAACCTTCGTGGGCCAGCTCGATTTCGTCCAGAAAGGCCTGCGCCTCATGTTCGGGCAGAAGCGCCCGCACCGCCGGGTCATCCGGTCCGGAAACCTTGCGGGGCGTCTCCTGTTCGTCGAGCTGGCGCATGGTGTTGTTGCGCAGGTCGAAGGTGCCGGCGAAAGAACGGCCTCGCCCGATGGGCCATGTGACCGGCGCTGTGTCGAGCGCCAGCGTCTTCTCGATCTCGTCCAGAAGGTCGAAAGGGTCGCGCGTTTCGCGGTCCATCTTGTTGATGAAGGTGACAATCGGAATGTCGCGCAGGCGGCAGACTTCGAACAGCTTGCGGGTGCGGGCTTCGATGCCCTTGGCGGCATCGATGACCATGATGGCCGAGTCGACAGCCGTCAGGGTCCGGTAGGTGTCTTCCGAGAAGTCTTCGTGGCCGGGCGTGTCGAGCAGGTTGAAGACACGATCCTTGTATTCAAACGTCATCACCGAGGTGACGACCGAAATGCCGCGCTCGCGCTCGATGCCCATCCAGTCGGATCGGGTCTGGCGGCGGTTGGCCTTGGCGCGGACTTCACCGGCGAGCTGGATCGCGCCGCCGAACAGCAGCAGCTTTTCGGTCAGCGTCGTCTTGCCGGCGTCCGGGTGGGAGATGATCGCAAAAGTGCGCCGCCGGCTGACGGGATCGGGAGTGCTCATTTGGGTCCTGCGGGGGCGGCGGGCCCGAACTGGTCCGCCGAGGTCCGGTCCCGATTAGTCGATTTCGGGCCGGATTGGAATCCTATTCGGCCGCCTTGCCCATCGCAGGGGTCTCCAGCGCAGCCGCGCGGCCGGCCGGAGCGCTCCTGCCGACCGCGTTCCGCTCCCGGCTGTGATCACGGGCCAGCAGCGTATAGACCGCCGGGGTCACAAACAGGGTGAACAGGGTGCCGACCGACATGCCCGCCGCGATCACCAGCCCGATGTCGAAGCGGCTGCGCGCCCCGGCCCCGGCCACCACGATGAGCGGGATCATGGCCACCACCATGGCGGCGGTGGTCATCAGGATCGGACGGAGGCGGACGCCCGCCGCGTGTTCGATGGCTTCGCGGCGGCCCATGCCCTCTTCCTGAAGGCGGTTGGCGAATTCCACCATCAGGATGCCGTGCTTGGTGATGAGCCCGATGAGCGTCACCAGCCCGATCTGCGTGTATATGTTGATGCTCCCGGCGCCCATCATTCCCAGAATGTTGAGCGGCAGCAGCGCGCCGAACATGGAGGTCGGCAAGGCCACCAGAATGATGATTGGATCGCGGAAGCTCTCGAACTGCGCGGCCAGCACCAGGTAAATGACGATCAGGGCGAACAGGAACGTGATGGCGAGCGTATTGCCTTCCTGCTGCAACTGGCGGCTGTCGCCCTGGAAGTCGTACGTGTAGCCCTCCGGGAAAATCTCGGCGGCCTTCTGCTTCAGGAAGTCGAGGCCTTCGCCGAGCGTGCGGCCCGGGAACGGCACGCCCGAGAGCGTGGCGGAGTTCAACTGCTGGAAGCTCGTGAGCGCGTTGGGCTGCACGGTTTCGGAAACGCTGGCGACGGACGACAGCGGCACAAGTTCGCCGTTGGTGGTGCGGACCTGATAGCGGGTCAGCCATTCGGCCACCTGCCGATATTCGCGCGGCACCTGCGGGATGACCTGATAGGAGCGCCCGTAGAGGCTGAAGCGATTGACGTAATTGCCGCCGAGGAATGTCGAGAGCGAGACGCCGATATCCTGCATGCTGACGCCGAGGCGGTTCGCCTTGTCGGAATCGATCTTGAACTCAAGCTGCGGCGTGTCGAACTTCAGGTCCGAGTCCGTGAAGATGAAAAGCCCGCTCTTGCGCGCCTCGTCCTGAATGTCCGCCAGCACTTGCGCCAGTTGCTGATAATCGCCGGTCGTGCGGATGACGAATTGCAGGGGCGGGCCGCCGGTCGAACCCGGCAAGGCGGGGGGCGAAAAGGCCAGAACCTGTCCGCCCGTGATGGTGGAGAGCTTGGGCTGGAGACCTTGCAGCACCTGCTTCTGCGAGCGCGTGCGCTGGTCCCACGGCTTCAGGATCATGCCGACGAATGCGTTTCGCGCGCCGCCAAGGCCGTTGATGGCGAAGGCGTGATCCTTCTCGGGCAGGGTTTCGAGTTCGGCGGCCAGCTTGTTGGTCGTGGCCTCGAGATAGTCGAGGTTGGCGTATTGCGGCGTCTTCACCAGATGCAGCAGGAAGCCCTGATCTTCCTCCGGCGCGAGTTCCTTGGGCGTCGACATGTACATGATGCCCGTGAGCGCCAGAACGCCCGTCAGGATGAGGATCGTCATGGCGCGGAAGTTCAGCGTCTTGTGCAACCGCCGCTCGTAACGGATGCGCAAACGCTCGAAAAGACGATCCAGAAAGGCCACGAAGCCCGTCGCGCCGCCCGGAGGGTGAGGTTTCAGCAGGACCGAGCACATCATCGGAGTGAGCGTCAGCGCCACGACGCCCGACACGATCACCGCGCCCGCCAGCGTGAACGCGAACTCCCGGAACAGGGCGCCCGTCACGCCCGTCACGAACCCGATTGGCGCATAAACGGCCGCCAGCGTGATCGTCATGGCGATGACCGGCAGGGCGATTTCGCGAGCGCCTTTCAGCGACGCCTCGAACGGCGTCATGCCCTCCTCGATGTGGCGATAGATGTTCTCCACCACCACGATGGCGTCGTCGACCACGAGCCCGATGGCCAGCACGAGCGCCAGCAGCGTCAGCAGATTGATCGAATAGCCCATCGCCAGAAGCAGAATCATGACGCCGATCAGCGAGAGCGGAATCGTCACGATGGGGATCAGCGTCGAGCGCAAATTGCCGAGGAACAGGAAGATGACCACGATGACGATCAGCGCGGCTTCGATCAGCGTCTTGGCCACTTCCCAGATCGAGGCGCGAATGAACTCGGTCGCATCATAGGCGATCGAGAGTTCGAGACCTGGCGGCAGCGAGTTCTGAATGTCCGGCAAGGCCTTGCGGACATTGTCGATCATCGTGAGCGGATTGGCGGTCGGGGTCGCGTTGATGCCGATGAACACGGCCTTCTTGCCGTCGAAGATCGACGAGCTGTCGACCGATTGCGGGCCTAACTCAACATCCGCGATGCTCCCGAGACGCACCAGCGAGTCGCCGCGCGTGGCCACCACAAGCTGCTTGAAGGCGTCGGGATTATCCAGCGACGTCATCGCATTGATGCTGGTCTGCGTAAGGTCGCCCTTGATCTGGCCCGCCGCCGACGTGAAGTTGTTGGCCGCCAGCGCATTGCGCACATCCGCTGCCGTAACGCCGCGCGCCGCCATGCGGTTGGGGTCCAGCCAGATGCGCATCGCGAAGGTCTGGCCGCCAAAAATCTGCGCGTTGCCGACGCCTTCCAGCGTCTGCAATCGAGGCTGGACGACGCGCGTCATGTAGTCAGTGATCTGTGCGGCGGTGAGCACGGCGGAGTTGAACGACAGGTACATGAGCGCGAAGCCCTGTCCGGTCTGTTTCACCGTCACAGGATCGTTGGCCTCGCGCGGCAAAGCTCCCTTGACCTGGTTGATCTTGGACAACACGTCCGTCATCGCCCGGTCGGGATTCGAATTGAGCCGCAGGTTCAGCGTGATCGTCGAAACATTCTGCTGGGAGTTCGACACAATCGTGTCGATGCCTTCCGTCGAGGCGACGGCCTGCTCCAGCGGGACGGTGATGAAGCCCTTGATGAGATCGGCGTTCGCGCCCGGATAGGCGGTGCTGATCGTGATCGTGGTCTGCGACAGTTCCGGATATTGCCGGATCTGGAGGCGCGACCAGCTTTGCAGGCCGATGAGCAGGATCAGCAGGCTGACAACGGTCGCCAGCACCGGCCTTCGGATGAAAATATCGGTGAAGGTCGCCATGCCTTATTCCTTCGGCAGGGTCTGGGCTGGTTTGATGCCCGCGTTGGGATCGACGCGCACCAGCGAATTCGGATTCAGCTTGATCTGGCCCTCGGAGATCACCTTTTCGCCGGTCTTCACGCCTTCAAGGACCGCGATGCGCTCATTTCGCACTTCACCGGTGCGGACAAACCGGCGGTCTGTCTGGAAAACCTGATCGGTCCGGGCGGGGGCCGCCTGCGCGGCGCCGGGCTGCTGGGGCGCAGGCTTCAGGGCGAAAACCGCATTTCCATAAAGCGAATAGGTGACAGCGGTGCGCGGAAGAGTCACGAACTCCTGCGCCGCCCCCGCCAGCACGGCGACGTTGGCGAACATGCCCGGCAGAAGCGCCTTATCCGGATTGTCGACACGGCCGCGCACCAGCACGTTGCGCGTGTCGGCGCTGACGCGGGCGTCTATGGAAGCAACCTTGCCCTTGAACATCTTGCCCGCATAAGCGTCGACGGCGACCTCGATCTCCTGCCCGACCTTCAGTTCGTCCAAAAACTGCTCCGGCACGGGGAAATCGACATAGATCGGATCAAGCTGCTGCAACGTCACGATGCTGGCGCCGGGAGCGATATACTGCCCCTGATCCACCTTGCGCAGACCAAGACGGCCAGCAAACGGCGCGATCAGCGATTTCTGGCGGATCAGCGCCCTCGTGCGCTCCACTGCGCCTGCAGCGGAGTCGCGCTGCGCCTGCGCCGTATCGAGGCTGGCGCGGCTGGTGGCGCCGCCGGTGGCGAGCTGGCGCTGGCGTTCGAGCGCGAGTTCGGTGTTGCGCAGCGTTGCTTCATTCGCCTGAAGATCAGCCTGCTCGACGGAATCGTCGATCTGTGCGAGCAGCTTCCCCTTCTCGACGTCCTGACCGGATTCGATGTCCAGCACACGGATCACGCCGCCAACCTGCGATGCAATGTCGATGCCCTGCACGGCCCGGAAGGTGCCGATGGCGCGGATCTTGGGAATCCATTTTTCGGTCGTCGCCTCGGCCACCGCGACGGTCGTCACCGGCGGCGGCGCCTTGGAGATGAAGCCCTTGATCATCTCGGGCTTCATGACGAACTGGAAATAGCCGAGCCCGCCCGCGAGACCGCCGAGCAGCAGAAAGACGATGATAAAGGCTATTGCGCGTTTCATGAGGGGCACCGACGGACCGGCAAGCGCCCACGGGAATCGTCGAGCGCCGAAAAGCCATGCTTTGCAAAGTGATCCCCTTACTTGGGCCAGCGCAGGCGGATCGGCAAGAGGAATGCTGCGCTGCGAGATAAGCGCAGGCGTCCATAGCCACGACCGGAACATCCCGTGACATTTAGGCCACAGATTTTGGCGGCTCTCAAAAGCGTCGCCATTAACCGAACGTGAGGGGCGGAATGCGAGGATGGGGGCGTTCTCTCATCTTCAGGATTCCGATGACCGACTTGATGGCCGCAGCCGGCTCTGCTCGGGCCGCCAGAAGCCGCAGCGCCGCCAGCGTGCGTCCGCTGGTCGTCCTGTTTTTCCTGTCGGGCTTCCCGGCCCTGCTTTACCAGCTCGTCTGGCAGCGCGCGCTGTTCCGCATTTTTGGCGTGAACATTGAAAGCGTCACCATCGTCGTCACGGCTTTCATGATCGGCCTGGGGCTTGGGAGCCTCGCGGGCGGCTGGCTTTCGACGAAGCGCAACCTGCCGCTCCTGCCGCTGCTGGCGGCGATCGAAGCCGCAACCGCCGTGTTCGGGCTGTTCTCGCTGGCGATCTTCGATCTCGTGGGCGAATGGGCGCTTGGGCTTCCGCTGATGGCGACGGCCGCGATTACGCTCGGTCTCGTCCTGGTTCCGACCTTGCTGATGGGCGCGACCCTGCCGGTTCTGGTCAGCCATCTGGCGCGGCGTCTTGGCAATACGGGCCATTCGGTCGGCTTGCTCTATTATGTGAATACACTCGGCGCGGGCGCTGCCTGTCTGGCGGGGCTTGCGGTCATATTCCCGTTCACCGGCATGTCGGGCGCAGTGCGGATTGCGGTGCTGCTGAACCTGCTGGTGGCGGGCTTTGCGCTCCTGATCCACCTGCGCGGCGACCTCCCGGCTGCGGCCCAACCGGTCAAGACCGCCAGTTGGGAACTGGAGACGAGCCGCACCGCCCTGCCCTTCGGGGTCGTGCTGGGGCTCGCGGCGCTCGGCGGCTTTGTGTCGCTGTCCTACGAGATCTTCTTCTTCCGCATCGAATCCTTCTCGACTGGAAGCGCCGCAAGTTCGTTCGCGGCGACGCTCGGCGTCTTTCTGATCGGCATTGCATCGGGCTCGCGCAACGCGGGCGACTGGGCGCAACTCGACGATGCGGACCTTGCGGCCCGTCACATGCTGAAGGCGCTCGCCTCCGGCTGTCTCGTCGGGCTCGCGGTCTTGCCGGTCCTTGCATGGACGGGGGCGTTTCCGGCTGTTCAGGCGGGCGCCGGCCTGCTGGCGATCTTTCTGGTCGCGCGCGCCTGGGGCGCGTTGCTGCCGTACCTTGCCCATCAGGGCATTGCGGCCGACGGTGACGCGGGCCTGCGCATGTCGTGGCTTTATCTCGCCAATATCGCCGGCTCTGCGGCAGGCAGCATCCTGACGGGCTTCGTGCTGATGGATCGGCTGACGCTCGTGGGCATCGGTCAGGCGCTTGCGGTGATCGGTCTTGCGACGGTCGTGCTGATGGCGTTCGCGGCCCGCATGCCGCGCCGGGACGTCTCCGGCTTGATGGGTGCGGCGGCCTGCCTGACTGTGGCGGCGGTGTTCCTGCCCGAGCTTTCGCCTCGTCTGCTGGAGCGTCTGCAATTCAAGAACGAGGCCATGGCGTCGGTTCCGTTCGTGAAGGTTTCGGAGAACCGCAGCGGCATCATCACCGTGGACGCAAATCACACCGTGTGGGGCCACGGCATGTATGATGGCCGGTTCAACACGCATCTGGCGGGCGACACGAACGGCATCGTGCGGCCCTATGCGTTGAGCCTGCTGCACAAGGCGCCCCGCAAGGTGCTGATGATCGGATTGGCGACAGGCTCGTGGGCGCGGGTGCTGGCCAGCAATCCGGATGTGGAATCGCTCACCATCGTGGAGATCAACCCGGCCTATGCGGAACTGGCGAAGTCCGAACCCGAAGTCGCCAGCATTTTCACCGACCCGAAGGTGAAGCTG
This sequence comes from Beijerinckiaceae bacterium, assembly GCA_947475995.1. Classification (GTDB taxonomy): domain Bacteria; phylum Pseudomonadota; class Alphaproteobacteria; order Rhizobiales; family Beijerinckiaceae; genus Terripilifer. Next base: position 117,737 of record CANJNI010000001.1, read on the forward strand.
GTGGTGGATGACGGCCGCCGCTGGCTACGGCTCAATCCAGCTGAAAAGTTCGACGTGATTGTTTCCAATACGACATGGCACTTCCGCGCGAACGTCACAAATCTCGTGTCGGAAGAATTCCTGAGGCTCGCCATGAGCCATCTGGGTCCGGGCGGCGTGTTCTTCTACAACACGACCGACAGCGCACGGCTGCAACGCACCGCCTGCATGACTGCCCCGCACGGGCTGCGTTTCTACAATCATATGGCCGTCTCGGCTGCTCCGATCGATGTCGACTTCAATCGCTGGGAGCGCGTGCTGAAGGCCTATGAGATTGATGGGAAACAGGTTCTCGATGCGCAGAATCCGCGCGACACGGGCGCTCTTGAAGATCTGCTTTCCACGCGCGCACAGTGGGAAAACGGGCCTTACGGACCTCAATACCGCATGGAAAGCTGCGCGCAGATCGCAGCCCGTACGGGCCATCTGGCGACCGTGACGGACGACAACATGGGCTCCGAGTGGCGGCACATGCTGGGCATGGAATAGGACCGGGGAAGAGACCAGGGTCGAACAAAACCCGTCCGGCGGCGTCAAGAAGCAAGCAACATTACCAAACGGTCATTTGTGCGGGGCCGCCTCTTCAGGCATTTTCCGCACAATTCGAGTCTCCGAAAGGCATTGCGATGCTTCAAGCCTATTTGCTGCGGTTTCACCGCTGGATCACGCTGATTTTCGCAATTCCCCTGCTGGTGGTCATTTTTACAGGGCTGATCCTGTCCTTCCAGCCGATCGTGCAGACGGTGGCGATCAAGCCCGGAACGCTGTCGTTCGAGAAGGTCGACGGGCTAATCGCCCGGCACGACCCCGATAACAAGGCGCGCGGCCTTTTCATCGACCCCTACGAAAATTCCTTCTCGCTGATCGGTGTCGGCCCGGACGGCTCGGTCGACGTGGACCTGACGACCGGGGCCGATGTCGAGGAAGACAGTCAATTGTCCGAATGGATGTCGTGGTCGCGCCGCGTGCATCAGCGCCTGATCGGCAGCCTCGGCTGGCTGGTGAATCTTTCGACCGCCGCCATGCTGGTTCTGGCGGCGCTCGGCGTCGCCATGGGCTGGCCGCGCATTCGCAACAACGTGTCCGGCTGGCACAAGGCGACCGGCTGGTTCCTGTTGCCGCTGGTGGTCATCAGTCCCCTCACCGGGCTGTTCCTGGCCTACAACATCTCTTTCAATCCGGCGCCTCCTCCGGCTCCGGCGGCTGCCCAGCAGACAGGCGCCCCGGCGCAGGGCGGCGGTCCGGCGCAAGGCGCACCGGCCGGCCGCCGCGGTCCGCAGGCCGCCACCATGCCGATCCGCGACATCGTCCAACTGGTCGCGAAGGACCATGACCTATCGACCCTGACCTCGATCGGCAATCGCGGCGGAAGGATGCTGGTGCGTCTCAACGACGGCGGATGGCTGAAGGTCTATACGGTCACGCCGCAGGGCCTGACTCCGGCCACGAACAACTGGCCGCGTCTGATCCACGAAGGCAACTGGAGCGGAATCTGGGGCGGCCTGATCAATGTCATCACCTCGGTCGCCCTCCTCGGCCTGCTGTTCACCGGCCTGTTCATCTGGGCCCGCCGGACCTTCCGCAAGCGTCCCGCACGCAACCGCAGCGGGCCCGTGACTGCACCCCAGGCGGCTGAATAGCCTAAAAAACAGGCTAATTGCCCGCTACGGGGGCGGGCTCAGCCTTTCGTATCAGCTTATTGTACGCCCATTACGCATGGCGCAATGGTATAGGCCTTGCTACGATTTGCCAGACCGCCTCAGACGTCGGGGCGCGCGCAGGCGGAGCAGCCAGGGTGAGCGTCGAATTCTTTGACGAGATGACCAGGGGGGACCAAAGTCCCCGCGCCGTATATGCCCGCATCCAGCAATGGCTCAAGGACACGCCGCCAGATGTTCTGGCGTCCCGCCGGTCGCAGGCGGAACTTATGTTCCGGCGCATCGGCATCACCTTTGCGGTCTATGGTCAGGCCAACGCTACCGAACGCCTGATTCCCTTCGACATCATTCCGCGTGTGATGAGCCGCACCGAATGGACGAAGCTCGAAAAAGGCCTCGTGCAGCGCGTGAAGGCGCTGAACATGTTTCTGGCGGACATCTACAACAGGCGTGACATCATCCGCGCCGGCGTGGTGCCTGAAGACATCATCTTCCGCAATCCGCATTTCCGGCCGGAAATGACGGGCTGGCGGGTGCCGCACGACATTTATGTCCACATCGCCGGCATCGACATCGTGCGCATCGACGACAAGGATTTCTACGTCCTCGAAGACAATGCGCGCACGCCCAGCGGCGTGTCCTACATGCTGGAAAACCGCGAAGTGATGATGCGGCTCGCGCCCGATCTCTTCGCCAGGCATCGCGTGGCGCCGGTCGAGAATTACACCGATGCGCTGCTCTCCAGCCTGCACTCGGTTGCGCCGCGCAACGCGGCCGACGATCCGACGACCGTGGTGCTGACGCCCGGACAATATAATTCGGCCTATTACGAGCATTCATTTCTGGCCGACAAGCTCGGCGTCGAACTCGTCGAGGGGCGCGATCTCTCGGTGCGCGACGACGTGGTCTACATGCGCACCACACGGGGGCCGCAGAGGGTGGACGTGATCTACCGGCGGCTCGACGACGACTTCCTCGATCCGCTCTGTTTCAGGCCCGATTCCGCCCTCGGCGTGCCGGGCCTGATGAGCGCCTACCGCGCCGGCAATGTGACGCTGGCCAATGCGGTCGGCACCGGCATTTCGGACGACAAGGCGGTCTATACGTACATGCCGGACATCATCCGGTTCTATCTCGGCGAAGAGGCGCTGCTGAAGAACGTGCCTACCTGGCGCTGCCGTGAACCGGATGCGCTGAAATATGTGCTCGAACATCTGCCCGAACTCGTCGTCAAGGAAGTCAATGGTTCGGGCGGCTACGGAATGCTTGTGGGCCCGCACGCCAGCAAGACCGAGATCGAGGCTTTCGCCGAAAAGCTGAAACACGATCCGTCGAACTTCATCGCGCAGCCGACGCTGAAGCTCTCCACCTGCCCTGCATCCTTCGATACGGGCGTTGCGCCGCGCCATGTGGACCTGCGGCCCTTCGTGCTGTCGGGTTCGGACGGCGTGCGCATCGTGCCGGGCGGGCTGACTCGCGTCGCCCTGAAGGAAGGTTCGCTGGTGGTCAATTCAAGTCAGGGCGGCGGCACGAAAGATACATGGGTGATTGACGATGTGCTCGATGCTTGATGGAGCGCGTTGATGCTCGCCCGCACCGCTGACAACATGTACTGGCTGGCGCGCTACATGGAGCGCGCCGATTTCGTCGCCCGCATCGTGGACGCCACCCTGCGCCTCGAAGCCCTTCCGAAAACCTACGGCGGCAGCGAGACGGAATGGGAAAGCACCCTGACGGCCGCAGGCGCCTGGGATTCCTTCAAGGAAGCCTATGGGTCGCTGACCCCCGCGAACGCCATCGAGTTCCTGACCTTCGACAAGCGCAACCCCTCCTCGATCCGCAATTGCATCGAGTGCGCCCGCACCAACGCGCGGGCGGTCCGAACGGCTCTGACGATTGAAACGTGGGAATGCATCAATTCCGGCTGGCTGGAGCTGAAGCGCTTCGAAGCCACGCATGACCAGAAGGGCGGTTTCGACCGCGACACGCTGGCGCGCTTTCTGGAATTCGCGAAGAAAATGTCGCTCGACGCGGACGGCTCCGCCTATCGGACCATGCTGCGCGACGACGCATACTGGTTCTCGCGGCTGGGGCTCTATGTCGAGCGCGCGGACAATACGGCGCGCATTCTGGACGTGAAATATCACGTCCTGCTGCCGGAAACGGAAACCGTGGGCGGCTCGCTCGACTATTTCCAGTGGACCGCGATCCTGCGCGCCGTTTCGGCGCTGACCGCCTATCACTGGGTCTATCGGGACAGCGTCAATCCGCGCAACATTGCGGATCTGCTGATCCTCAAGCCCGAAATGCCGCGCTCGCTGATTTCCTGCTACGAGAACATCGGCCGTTTCGTGGATTCGATCAGCCGCGCCTACGGGCGGCAGGGCCCAAGCCAGCGCCGCGCACGGCAGGTGCTGACGCGGCTCGAAAACCTGAAGATCGACGAAATCCAGTCCGGCGGCCTGCACGAATTCATCACGGATTTTCTGGACGACAACAACCGTCTCGGGGCAGATATCGCCGAGCAATATCTGCTGAACTGACACGCCATGCGCATCCGCATCCGCCACCACATGTCCTACATCTGGCGCACGCCAGCCAAGTCGATCATCCAGATCATGCGGCTGACGCCGCGCAACCACGAAGGCCAGCGCGTCGGCTCCTGGTACACAGATATCAATGTCGACCATGCGCTGCGCGTCAGCGAGGACGCCTATGGCAACCATGTCCATACGATCAGCATCGACGGACCGCTTTCGAAACTGAATGTCACGGTCGAGGGCGACGTGGAGACGTTCGACACGGCGGGCGTTCTGCGCGACGCCATCGAGCGCTTCCCGACGATCTTCTACCTCCGTTCGACGCCCGACACGGAAACATCCGGCGCGCTGCGCGATTTCGCCAGCGAGGCGACCGCGACGGCAACCGATGCGCTGGGCAGGATGCACGCCCTGATGGGCGCCATTTCGGACAGGATCGAATGCACGAAAGGCGCGCCCAGCGCGGCTGCGACAGCCTTCGAGAAGCAAAGCGGGACCGGCGCGGATCTGGCGCAGATTTTCATCGCGGGCGCGCGTCACATCGGCGTTCCGGCGCGGTTTGTCAGCGGCTATTATTTCAATCCCGAGGCGGGCGTCCATGCGGATGCGCATGGCTGGGCGGAAGCCTTCATCGAAGGCCTTGGCTGGGTGGGGTTCGATCCGGCCAATTGCATCTGCCCGACCGAGAGTCATGTATCCGTCGCGCGCGCCCTCGATTATATCGGTGCGGCCCCGGTGCGCGCCTCGCGCAGCGGCGGCGAAGGCGAAGACATGACCTCGCAGGTGCGGGTCTCGCAACAGCAGGACCAGCGCCAAAGCTGAGCCTGCCGGCGGGCGGAGGATATCTGATGACCTATTGCTGCGGCCTCCTCGTGCGCGAGGGTCTTGTGATGATCGCCGACACGCGCACGAATGCGGGCGTCGACAACATTTCGACCTATCGCAAGCTGCACGTCTTCAGCGATCCGGGCCATTACCAGCTGATGATCGCCAGCGCCGGAAATCTCAGCGCCACGCAGAGCATCCTGCATCTGGTGCGCGAGGGATTTGAAAATCCCGAGACGAAGGCGAACGAAAAACTCACCGACTGCAAGACGACTTTCGAGGCCGCACAGCTCATCGGCCGCGCCATCCGCCGCATCCATACGCTGGAAGGCGAAGCCTACGAGCAGAGCCATGTGAAGTTCGAGGTCTCGTTCCTGTTCGGCGGACAGATTGCCAACGATCCTATGCGGCTGTTCCTGATCTACTCGGCCGGGAACTTCATCGAATGCGGACAGGACGCGCCCTTTTTCCAGATCGGCGAATACAAGTACGGCAAGCCTGTGCTGGATCGCGCGGTCTCGTTCAATACGGACATCGGCGATGCGCTGAAGATCGGCCTTGTGTCGATGGATTCGACCATGCGCTCCAACATCGGCGTCGGCCTGCCGATCGACGTGGCCGTGTGCCGCCGCGATGCGCTCGATCTCGAGGTGGACGTGCGCATCGACCACACGGACGGCTATTTCCACGACCTGCGCGATCGCTGGAGCTCAGCCCTCAAGGCGGCCCATCAGGGGATTCCGAAGCCGCCTTACGGTAAGCGGGAGTAGAGCAGCTCAGCCCTGACTGGGCGAGAAAAGCTCCGGCGCCGCCGCATTTCCAATCGCCCGCCGGACGTACCCGGCTTGCGCCCGCTCCCTTTCAGCACTAGTTTCCCTTCAGCCATGGGGTGCCGGAGTTCCGGCTGAGATCAAACCCATTGAACCTGATCTGGGTAACGCCAGCGAAGGGATCGGCGAGCGGCAAGACCGCACTCCATCCCGGCAGGCGTTTTCCATGTCCACAGGCGCGCACACACGCGCCGAACGGGAGACGCGCATGAACGTTCAGCCGAAGCCGGGCACTCTGGTTCCCGAAACCGTCACCACCGGTCCGCTGCAGGGCTCGCGAAAGGTCTATGCCGCGCCCAGGAGCCATCCGGACATCAAGGTCCCCTTCCGCGAAATCGCCCTGAGCGATCCGGCAGAACCGACGTTGCGCGTCTATGATGCGTCCGGGCCCTATACGGAATCCGATGTGCGGATCGACCTCGCCAGCGGCTTGCCGCGCATTCGCGATGCGTGGATCGCCCGGCGCGGCGTCGAAACTTATGACGGCCGCCGCATCCAGGCTGTCGACAACGGCAATGTCCCCACCGACAAGGCAGTGCCGCCCTGCCCGGCCAACGTGCAGCCGCGTCGCGCCCGCGACGGACAGTTGATCACCCAGTACGAATTCGCCAGGGCGGGCATCATCACCGAGGAGATGATCTATGTCGCGCACCGCGAGAACCTTGCGCGCGAGGAGGCAGTCGCGAACGCCGCCGCCACGATCGCAGATGGCGAAAGTTTCGGGGCGGCTATCCCCGAATTCGTGACGCCGGAATTCGTGCGCTCGGAAATCGCACGCGGCCGCGCGATCATCCCGGCCAACATCAATCATTCCGAACTTGAGCCGATGGCGATCGGCCGCAACTTCCTCGTCAAGATCAATTCCAACATCGGCAATTCGGCCGTGACGTCTTCGGTCGCGGAAGAAGTCGAGAAGATGGTCTGGTCCATCCGCTGGGGCGCGGATACGGTCATGGATCTGTCGACCGGCCGCAACATCCACAACATCCGCGACTGGATCATCCGCAATTCGCCGGTGCCGATCGGCACTGTGCCGATCTATCAGGCGCTGGAAAAGGTCGGCGGCGATCCGCTGAAGCTCGACTGGGAAGTTTTCAAGGACACGCTGATCGAGCAGGCCGAACAGGGCGTCGATTACTTCACCATTCACGCCGGCGTGCGGCTGAAGCACGTGCCGCTCACCGCCAAGCGCGTCACCGGCATCGTGTCGCGCGGCGGCTCGATCATGGCGCGCTGGTGTCTGGCGGGCCATCGCGAGAGTTTCCTTTACGAGCGCTTCGACGAGATTTGCGACATCATGCGCAAGTACGATGTGTCGTTCTCGCTGGGCGACGGCTTGCGGCCCGGATCAGGCGCCGACGCCAACGACGCCGCGCAGTTCGGCGAACTGGAGACACTCGGCGAACTCACGAAAGTCGCGTGGGACAAGGGCTGCCAGGTGATGATCGAAGGCCCCGGCCATGTGGCGATGCACAAGGTCAAGGTGAACATGGAAAAGCAGCTTCGCGAATGCGGCGAGGCGCCGTTCTACACGCTTGGGCCGCTGGTGACCGACATTGCGCCGGGCTACGATCACATCACGTCCGGAATCGGCGCGGCGATGATCGGCTGGTACGGCACCGCAATGCTCTGCTACGTGACTCCGAAAGAGCATCTGGGCCTGCCCAATCGCGATGACGTCAAGACGGGCGTGATCACCTATCGGATCGCGGCCCATGCAGCCGATCTCGCCAAGGGTCATCCGGCGGCGCATATCCGCGACGACGCGATGAGCAAGGCGCGGTTCGAGTTCCGTTGGGAAGACCAGTTCAACATCGGCCTCGATCCCGATACGGCGCGCGAATACCACGACGAGACCCTGCCGAAGGATGCGCACAAGACCGCGCATTTCTGCTCCATGTGCGGACCGAAATTCTGCTCGATGAAGATCACGCAGGACTTGCGCGTCGAGGCTGCAGCCCTGCTCGACAACGAGAAGGCCGCACTCGAAGGCATGGCCCAGAAGAGCAAGGAATTTCTGGAAACCGGCGGCCAGCTTTACGTGAAATCGTAAGCTTGCATCGAAGCGCAAAGCACAAAGCCGCCTCATCCTGAGGAGCCGCCTGAAGGCGGCGTCTCGAAGGACGGGGCGGCGCTCCAGCCTGCCCACCGCTTCGGTAAAACAATCGCCCTCGTCCTTCGAGACGTGCGCTTCGCGCCCTCCTCAGGATGAGGGCCTGGAATCTGCGCCGCATGTGCGAATAAGGGAGAAATTGAAATGCGCCGTCTGATCGCCACCCTTCTGGCCGCCACGATCCTCGCTGCGCCGGCCTTCGCCCAGCAGCCGCCGATCAGGATCGGTGTGATGGGCGACATGTCGGGTTATTCGATGGAGATCGGCGGGCCGGGTTCGACGCTGGCGGTGAAGATGGCGGTCGAGGATCGCAAGGGCCGTGCGGCCGGACGCGCCATCGAAGTGCTCGAAGCCGACATGCAGAACAAGCCGGACCTCGCGAGCCAGCTCGCGCGCCGGTGGTTCGATGTCGACAAGGTGGACGTCATCACCGACCTGCCGAACACGCCCGTGGCCCTGACGGTTGCGAAGCTTGGGGCGGATTACAACAAGATCATTCTGGTGACGGAGGCCGCCACCACTGACCTCACCGGGGCGCAGTGCCAGCCGACCACGGTGCATTTTCAGGACGACACGAATTCGCTCGCAGCCGGAACCGCGAAGGCGCTCACCGAGCAGGGTTTGAAGACGTGGTTCTTCCTCACTGCCGATTTCGGCTTCGGCCATTCGATGGAAGCCTCGGCGCGCCGCGTGGTGGAAGGCGCAGGAGCGAAAGTGCTGGGCGCTGTGCGGCATCCGCTGGCAGCCTCCGATTTCAGTTCGTTCCTGTTGCAGGCGCAGTCGTCAAAGGCTGACGTGATCGCCCTCGCGAATGTGGGCTCCGACACGACGACCGCCATCAAGCAGGCGGCGGAATTCGGCATTGCGGGCGGGCCGCAGCAGGTCGCGGGCCTGCTGATGGTGCTGAGCGACATCAAGGCGCTCGGCCTGCCGGTCGCCAAGGGACTTTGGGTCACCGAAAGCTTTTACTGGGACACGAACGAGAAAACGCGCGCCTTCGCGCAACGGTTCGCGGCGCGCAACAGCGGCAAGATGCCGACCAAGGCCCATGCGGCGAACTATGCGGCGGTTACGCACTATCTCGACGCCGTGGACGCTGCAGGCTCGACAGAGCCGAAGCTCGTCATGGCGAAGATGCGCGAATTGCCGATCGACTATTTTGGCCGGCCCGCGAAGCAACGCATCGACGGTCGCGTCACCTATGACCTCGACCTTTACCGGGTGAAGTCGCCCGAAGAGTCGAAGGGACCCTACGATTATTACAAGCACGTGCGGGCCATCCCGTCCTCGGAAGCCTGGCTGCCTGTCGGGGCGGGCGGCTGCAAATTGGGTCAGTGACGTTGCATCCGGATGCGGGTTTGATCAGTATATCCAGAAGGACCAACCGGAGCTTCACGCCATGCTGGTCGATCGAAGGCTGTTTCTTGGAATGCTTGGAAGCGTCGGGGCCGGAGCTGCCCATGCGGCAGGGCCTGCGGTGAGCGGCGTCACCGCTTATCGGTTTACGTTTCCCGGATTGCACGGGGGTTCGCTGAACCTGGGCGTCCACGCCGGAAAACCCATACTGGTGGTCAACACGGCCTCGTTCTGCGGATATACGCCGCAATATTCCACGCTGCAGCAATTGTGGAATCGCTACGGCAATCGCGGGCTTGCGATCATCGGCGTTCCGTCCAACGATTTCGGCGGACAGGAGCCGGGCGAGGCGCACGAGATTGCTGATATCGTGAAGGGCCTCGGGGTGACGTTCCCGATGGCGGCGAAGCAGAAGGTGAGCGGCGCCGGCGCGCATCCGTTCTACAAGTGGGCGGCGTCGGAACATCCCACCAACCTGCCCTCGTGGAACTTCCACAAATATCTGGTGGGCAAGGACGGACATATTGCGGCGGCTTTTTCCACCACCACGGAGCCGAACGATCCGCGCATCATTCAGGCCATCGTGAAAGAACTGCCGGCCTGACGCAAAAAAGCCCCCCGGGCCTGGAGACGCGCCTGCGGCGCGCCTCGGCATGAGGGGCTCTCAAGGGCCTCACGCAGAGCATGAGGCCTTTTCGTGGGCTCTACTTGAACCGCTCGTTGGTCCACTTCGCGACGTAATCGTAAAGGTTCTTCGTCGCGTTCGAATAGGACACGCCGGTGATCTTCGAGCATGGCTCGCACGGCGTCTGGCCGTGGACGGCGCCTTCGATCACCACGTAATCCTTGTCCTTCGAGGCCGCGATTTCATAATGAATTTCGTTGTCGCGGATGAAGTAATGGCCGCCCATGGCGGTGACTAGGATCGGCACGCTGATTTGCTTCAGCGCGCAGGGCGTCGAATTGTTCGCCGAGCACCAGTCGATGTCGGTGATCGAGTCCTTGGCGCGCAGCGCGTTGGCGCTGAGGAACGACGTGACCGTCAGGAACATCGTGCCGTTTGAAAGCGTGCGATTGAGCCGCGCGCTTTCGGTCGGAACACGGACCGAGCGAATGACCTCGGTCGAGATGGTGCCGTCGTTCTTGATGAGCTTGCGCGGCTCCACCGTGCCGGGGTGAATGCTCATCGAGAAGTCGGACAGTCGCGCGCGGTTGCGATAGACAATAAACGGCGCATCGTCCGTGAACTTGCCCTTGCCGGCCTTGATGTCGGCCCGCAGGGCGAGCGCCTTGTCGATCAGGCGATTCATGCGCGCCGCCTGCGCCTTGAAGTAGCGGTCCATGAACTCCTGCGTGTAGACCGACTGGCCGCTCGGGTTGTAGCCGTTCTTCACGTCGAAAGGATTGAGCGAGTCATCCGTCTTGGTCGGATCGTCTTCATCGACCACGGACGGATCGAGGCTGCGCAGGCCGTTGACGGTGTTGCCCGGATGGGCGTCCAGCAACAGCATCGCGTCAGCCTTGGGCAGTCCCGCCAGCGAGTCCGGGCAGCGCGTCAGTTTGGCCGGGTCCTGACAGAACGCGACGCCCTTCTCGGCGACAGCCTGATAAAACGTGGTCGACGGTCCGCCGCCCGAGAAGCCGATCAGGACGATCTTCTCGATGCCGTTCTGTTTGCGCAGGAATTCCACGCCCTGTTTGATGTCGAGGGCGATTTCCTCGAAATTCACGATGGCTTCGTTGTTGTCAGAGCGCGGGTTCATGCCCAGCACCATGAAGCCGCGTTTTGCGAGTTCCGCATTGCCGATCATGTTCATGAAGTTCGACGTGCGGTGGATCGTCAGGAACGCCACCTTGGGCGCTGGCCCATTGTCGGGCTTGTAGAGCGCGCCCTTGGTGGCCGAGGGCTGGAACTGGATATAGGCCGGATTGCTCTGCGCCTGCGCGAAATTCGAAATCAGCGCAGTCGTCAGGCCCATCGCGGCGATGGCCAAGCGTTTCATGAAATGCCTCCCCAGAAGTTGATGCGGCAGCGAACGTCAGTGCGCGGCCTGAGTCAATATCGTTCGCGAAAATTCTATCGCGCGTCCTGGACGACGCTCTCGTCAAGGATCATCTTTTGCAGGCGGCTCGGCTTCTGCGAGCGCCGGAGCTTGCTCATCAGCAGGTAAAAGGCTGGCGTCGTGTAGAGAGTCAGGAGTTGCGACAGGACAAGTCCGCCCACGATCGCAATGCCGAGCGGGCGACGCAGTTCCGAACCGATCCCGGTTCCAAAGGCGAGCGGCATGGCGCCGAGCAATGCGGCGAGCGTCGTCATCAAGATCGGTCGGAAGCGCTGGACGGCCGCCTCCATCACCGCCTCGCGCGGCGAAAGTCCGCGCGCGCGTTCGGCTGAAATCGCGAAATCGACCAGCATGATGCCGTTCTTCTTCACTATCCCGATGAGCAGGATGATGCCGATGAAGGCCACGATGGACACATCCGTTCCGGACGCCCGCAAGGCGAGCAAAGCTCCAAGACCGGCGGACGGAAGCGTCGAAATGATCGTCAGCGGATGGATGAGGCTTTCGTAAAGAATGCCCAGAATGATGTAGACGGCCAGAATGGCGGCAAGGATCAGCAGCCCCTGCTCGTTGGCATTGTCGCGATAAGCCTTCGCGTCGCCTGCAAAGTCGGCATTGATCGTTTCGGGCAGAAAGAGGCTTGCGACAGCGTCCTTCACCGCATTGGTGCCTTCTTCGAGATTGTATTCGGGTTTTATGTCGTAAGTGAAGGTCACCGACACGAACGGGCCCTGATGGTTGACGGCGAGCGTGGCGACGCTACGCTCCACATGCGCAATCGCCGAAAGGGGCACGAGCTTGCCGCCCGACGCAGGCACGAAGACGCCCGACAGATCGTTTGGATCACGCTGGCGCGTCGGCTCGACTTCCAGAACGACCTTGTACTGGTTGCGCTGCGTATAGATGGTCGACACCTGGCGCTGCCCGAAGGAATTGGAGAGCGCATTGTCGATGTCCTGGATCGCCACCCCGAGCCGCGACGCGGTCAGGCGGTCGATCACCACATTGGCCTGCAGGCCGCCCTGATCCCGGTCGCTGGAAAGATCGGTGAGTTGCGGCACGGTCTTCAGCTTGTCATTGACCTTCAGGGTCCATTCCTCAAGCTCCTTCACATTGGAGCCCCACAGCGTGAACTGGTATTTCGACTTGCCCTGACGCCCGCCCATGCGGATGTCCTGGATCGCCCACACGTAAACCCGCAGGGCGGGAAGCACCGCAAGTTTCTCGCGCAGGCGCGCGATGACTTTCGAGGAGGTCTCCTGACGATTGGGGTCCAGGACGATGTTCAGGCGGCCCGCATTGACGTTGCTTCCGCCGCCGATGTTCGAAGACGTGGAGATCACCGCCGGATCGGCGGCGACGATTTCGGCAGCCTGCTGCTGGGCGGCCTGCATGGCCTCGAAAGAAATATCCTGCGAGGCCTCGACCCAGCCGAACAGGACTCCCGTGTCTTCATCCGGCACGAAACCTTTCGGGGCGGTCTGATAGAGCCACACCGTGACGCCCACGAGCATCAGGACGGACACGAGCGCCCACCACGGATGATTGAGGACGGGCGGCAAGCTGCGGCGATACCAGTCCACCACGCGATCCTGCCCGCGTTCGAAGATGCGTCCGAACCAGTTTTCACGCACCTCGCCGCGCGCCGGCAGGAAGTGCCCGCAGATCATCGGCGTGATGGTGAGCGACACGATGGCCGAAACGACGATTGCGAAGGTGAGCGTCAGCGAGAACTCGCGGAACATCCGGCCCGGTATGCCGCCCATGAACAGCAGCGGAATGAAGGCCGCAATCAGCGACAGGCTGATCGAGATCACCGTGAAGCCGATCTGCCGCGTGCCGACGAGCGCGGCCTGCATGGGGCTGAGCCCCTTCTCGATGTTGCGATGAATGTTCTCGATCATCACGATGGCGTCGTCGACCACGAAGCCGACCGAGATGGTGATCGCCATGAGGGACATGTTGTCGAGCGAAAAGCCCACCAGCCACATCAGGGCGAATGCGCCCGAGAGCGACAGCGGCACCGTCACGGCGGCGGCGAAAGTTCCGGCCAGGCGCCGCAGGAAGACCATCACCACCATCGTCACGAAGGCGATGGAGATGAGCAGCATGTGCTGGATGTCGCTCACGGAGGCGCGGATCATCATGGTGCGATCCTGAATGACCTCGAAGCGCACGCCGGGCGGCACCCAGCGTTCGAGATCGGGCAGGATCGCCTTCACGGCGTCGACAGTCTCGATGACGTTGGCGTCCGGCTGCTTGGTGACATTGACCATCACGGCCGGTCGACCGTTCAGGAAGCCGGATGCGCGCGTGTTGCGCACGCCCTGCTCGACCGTTGCGACATCGGACAGGCGGATCACCGTGCCGCCGCGCGCCTGCACGACGATGCGGGCGAAAGCGTCGGGGTCGAACGGAAGGAGATTGGCCGCAATCGTCTCGGTGCGGAATTCACCGTCGAACGCCCCGAGCGGCGTCGGCGTGTTGGCGGTGCTGACCGCCGATCGCACATTCTCCATCGAAATTCCGAGCGCCGACAGTCGCGCCGGATCGACGCGCACACGGATCGCGGGTTGCTCCGAGCCGTTCACGGTGACTTCGCCGACGCCGCGAATTTGCGAGATGCGTTGCGCCACAATCGTGTCGGCGACGTCGTAGAGCGCACTCGGCGGCAGCGTGTCCGACACCATGGCGACGATGATGACGGGTTGCGAGGCCGGATTGGCCTTTCGAAAACGGGGCAGTTGCGGCAGGTCGCCCGGAAGATCGGGGACGACGGAATTCAGCGCAGCCTGCACGTCACGCGCGGCGCTGTCGATGGAGCGCGAGAGTTCGAACTGAACCGTGATGTTCGAAGTGTTGATCGTGCTGGAGGACGTGACTTCGGTGACGCCGGAAATCGTGCTGAGCGCACGCTCGATGGGCGCGGCGACGCTTGCCGCCATGGTGGAGGGATCTGCGCCCGGTCGATTGACCGACACCCGGATCGTCGGGAATTCGATCGTCGGCATGCTTGAGACAGGCAGGAACGGATAGGCCAGCATTCCGACGAAGAGCAGCGCCAGCGCCAGCAGGGTGGTGCCGACCGGACGCTTCACGAAGGGCGCGGAAATGTTCGTCATTCGGCCGCTCCGCGCGCGACGGGTTCTTCCTCGACCTCGCGGAAAATTCGAGCGCCGCCGAGCCGCATCCGCAGTCGCTCCACCGCCAGATAGATGCAGGGCGTCGAATAAAGGGTCAGCAACTGGCTCAACACCAGACCGCCGATGATGGTGACGCCCAGCGGAACGCGGAACTCGCTCCCCATGCCGGTGGCCAGCGCGAGCGGCACTGCGCCCAGCAGCGCCGCCAGCGTCGTCATCATGATGGGGCGGAACCGCAGGCGACACGCCTTGATGATCGCCTCCTCGGCAGACAGCTTATCCTCGCGCTCGGCATGAAGCGCAAAGTCAATCATCATGATGGCGTTCTTCTTCACGATGCCCATCAGCAGCACGATGCCTATCAGTGCGATGATGGACAGATCTTGCCCGAGCCAGTTGAGCGAAAGCAACGCCCCGACGCCTGCCGACGGCAGCGTCGTCAGGATCGTGAAAGGATGCGCGAAGCTCTCGTAGAGAATGCCGAGCACCAGATAGATCGTCACGATGGCGGCGAGGATGAGCCAAGGCTCGGCGGCGAGCGAACGCTGGAATTCCGCAGCGTCCGCGTTGAAGGAACCGGTCAGGGAATCCGGCATGCCTATATCGTGGCGCGCGCGGTCTACGTCCTGAACGGCCACGCCCAGCGATTCCTCCTGCGCCAGATCGAAGCTGATCGTCACCGCAGGAAATTGCTCCTGGTGGGCGATGGAGAGAGGCGCCGTGGTGCGCGTGATGGTCGTGAAGGATTCAAGCGGCACCTGCGCCCCGCCTGCGCCTGTCACATAGAGCTTCTGCAATGAGACAGGATCGTTCTGGTATTGCGGGGCTGATTCCAGAATGACGCGATACTGGTTCGACTGCGCATAGATCGTGGCGATCTGCCGCTGCCCGAAGGCGCTGTTGAGCGTGTCCGACACCGATTGCATGGAGATGCCGAGACGGCCGGCCTTCTCGCGATCAATGTCGATGAAGAGCTGCAGCCCGCCATCCTGCGTCTCGATGGCGACGTTGCGGAATGCAGGCGTCTCGCGCAGGCGCGCGGCGAGTTTGCTCGCCCAGTCATTGAGTTCGCGCAGATCGGAACCCGCCAGCGTGTATTGATATTGCGAGCGGCTGGAGCGGGTGCTGATCTGGATGTCCTGCGCCGGCTGAATATAGATGGATGCGCCCGGGATGGCCGCCACCTCGCGTCGCAGGCGTTCGGCGATCGTGCTTGCATCGGCGCGCTCCTCGCGCGGACGCAGCACGATGGTCAGGCGTCCGGTGTTGGATGTCGCATTGAGCGCACCGATGCCCAGCACGGAAACGACGCCGGTGACGTCGCGATCCTTGCGCAGCACGGCGCCCACCTGCTCCTGCAGGCGCTTCATTTCATTGAAGGAGGAATCCGGCGCAGCCTCCAGCACGGCGGTCAACAGTCCGGTGTCCTGCGGCGGCAGAAACCCCTTGGGCATGACAATGTAGAGGTAGACGGTCAGCAAGGCCGTGCCGAATGTCATCCAGATCATCAAGGCCTGATGGCGCATGGCCCAGCCGAGCGTCACATCATAAAGCGACGACATCCACGTGACGGGCTTCTCGGCCCAGCGCAGCAGGACATTGGGTTCGCGCTCGGGCTTGTCGCGCAGCATCATGGCGCACATCATGGGCGTCAAGGTCAGGGAGATGACCGCCGACACAACGACCGCGATGGTGAGCGTCAACGCAAATTCCCGGAACATGCGGCCCACGAGGCCGGCCATGAACAGCAGCGGAATGAACACGGCGATCAGCGAGAAGGTGAGCGAGATCACCGTGAAGCCGATCTCCCGCGCGCCATCGAGCGCAGCCTGAAGCGGCTTCTTCCCCGCCTCGACATTGCGGACAATGTTCTCGATCATCACGATCGCATCGTCCACGATGAACCCCGTGCCGATGGTCAGCGCCATCAGCGACAGGTTGTCCAGGCTGAAGCCCACGAGCCACATCACCGCAAAGGTGGCGATGATCGACAGCGGCAAAGCCACGGCGGCGATGATGGTGGCGCGCAGGGCGCGCAGGAACAGCAGCACCACCATCACCACGAGGCCGGCGCTCAGCACCAGCGTGAACTCCACCTCGTCGATGGAGGCGCGGATCGTGGTCGTGCGGTCGTTGACGATCTGAAAATCGACGCCCGCCGGAATGGAGCGCTTGATTCGCGGCACTTCGGCCTGCAGGCGCTTCATCGTCTGCACGATGTTCGCGCCCGGCTGCTTCTGCACATCGATGATGACGGCGGGCTTCCCGTCGTGCCAGCCGCCGACGCGCACGTTTTCAAGTCCGTCGATCACTTCCGCCACGTCGCGCAGCAGAACCGGCGTACCGTTGCGGGTGGCGACCACAATGTCGCGATAGGCCGAGGCGGCGCTGATCTGGTCATTGGCGGCGATGATGTAGGATTGCGAGACGCCGTCGAGCTGGCCCTTCGAGCCCGCCACATTCGCCCCCACAATGGCGATGCGCAATTCGTCGAGCCCGATGCGATAGGCGGCGAGGCGCGCGAGATCCGCCTGAATGCGCACGGCGGGGCGAATGCCCCCCTGAATGGACACGCGCCCGACGCCGCTGATTTCCGACAGGCGCGGCGAGATCAACGTGTCGGCCAGATCGCTCAGAGTCCGGAGCGGCGCAGTCTCGGACGTCAGCGCCAGAGTCACGATGGGCGCGTCCGCCGGGTTGACCTTCGAATAGGTCGGCGGATAGGGCAGCGTGCGCGGCAGCGACGAACTCGCGGCGTTGATGGCGGACTGCACGTCCTGCGAGGCTGCGTCGATGTCGCGGTCGAGATCGAATTGCAGCGTGATCTGGCTCAGCCCGAAGGAACTGACCGACGACATGTTCTGCAGCGAGGGAATTTGTCCGAAGCTGCGCTCCAGCGGCGCGGTCACGATGGAGGCCACCGTCTCGGGATTGGCGCCCGGAAGCTGCGTGGTGATCTGGATCGTCGGAAAATCAACCTGCGGCAGCGATGACACCGGCAGTCGCAGATAGCCCAGAATGCCCGCCAGCAAGACCGCGACGGCCAGAAGCGATGTCGCAACCGGCCGCAGGATGAAGGGCGAGGAGACGCTCATCCGGGTGACGGACCGCTGGCCGGCAGGGATCCGCGGCGTTGTCCGCGTCCGCGCTGGTTGGCTGCGGGGGCATCGGCCGCCGGACGCGGCTGCGCTTCCTCGGGCGGTGTCGGAGCAACGCGCGAGCCATCGCTGATGCGGGCGAATCCGGTGAGCACGATGCGCTGCGGCGGCGCGACGCCGCGTTCGATCACCGAAATCTGCTCGTCCTGACGACCGACGACCACATCGGTCTTCTTCACCGTATTGTCGTCGCGAATGACGTACACGAACGGTCCGGTGGGCCCGCGCTGCACCGATGCGGTGGGAGCCACGATGACGTCGCGCAGCGTATCGACAAAGAGGCGCACATTGACGAACTGGCCGGGCCACAGCGATTGCGTCGCATTCGCAAAGCTCGCCTTCACCTTGATGGTGCCGGTCGTCTGGTCCACCTGGTTGTCGATCACTTCGACATTGCCCTGATCGATGACGCTCGTGTTGTCGGACTCGAGCGCATTGACCTGCACGGCCCCGCGGGCCACGGCCGCCTTGAGGGCGCGCAATTGCTGCTGCGGCAGATTGAAGACGATAGAGATGGGCCGCACCTGCGTGATCGTCACGATGCCGCTGGCGTCCGACTGGCGAACGATATTGCCGACGTCGACGGCGCGGATGCCGGTGCGCCCGTCGATGGGCGCCCGAATGGTGGCGTTGTCGAGCAGCGCCTTTGCATTGTCGATCTGCGCCTGATCCACCTGCACGAGCGCTTCAAGCTGGGCGACCTGCGCGCGTTGCGTGTCGGCCTGCTGCTTCGAGCCGAAGTTCGTCGCCGCAAGGCGCGTGTAGCGTTCGAGATCGATGCGGGCGTTGGCGAGTTGCGCCTCGTCCTGCGCTTTCTTGGCGACTGCCTGATCATATTGCGCCTGATAGGTGCGGGCGTCGATACGGGCCAGAATCTCGCCGGCCTTCACCTCCTGACCGTCCTTGAACAGAAGTTCGAGCAGGCGTCCGTCCGCCTGCGCCCGCACAGTGACGGTGTTGAGCGCCTGCACGGTGCCGACGGCGTCCACCGTGACGGGCACGTTGGCGGTCTTCACCTCGACCGCGATGACAGGCGGCGGAGGTTCGGCGCGGCGACCGCCCGGTCCACCCCGGGCGGCGGGCCCGGTTGCGGTCAGCTGGCGCGCATCCTTGCCCACATAGGGGAGCTTGATCCAGCCGTTCTGATCCGCGTACCAGGCGCCTGCGCCCGCCGCGACCAGAACCAGGAGAAAGAGAAACTTCTTCATCTATCCGTCCGCACCGGCGAAATCGCCGACGCTTGCAGGTCCGCAGGCAGATGCGAGACAGGCCGCTCGAAACCGCCGCCCAAAGCCTGAAACAATGCGACGAGCGCCTGCATCCTCTGGAAGCGGGTCGTCGTCAGATTGTCCTGGGCCTGAAACAGGGTCTGCTGTGTGTTGAGCAACGTGACCACGTCGATGGTGCCTTCGCGCAAGCGTTCTTCCGTAATCTGGTACGCGCGACGCGCCGACGCCACCACCGCCGACTGCAATCTTTCGTGTTCGGCGGTTTGCCGGACAGCGATCAGGGCGTTTTCGACATCCGCCAGGGCATCGACAATCGCCTTGCGGTAATCGGCCAGCAGTTCGGCGTCGCGGCCACGAGCCTGCTGCAACTGCCCTTCTAGCTGATAACCATTGAAAATCGGTTGTGTGAGCCCTGCCGCCATGGAGGCCGCCAAAGCCTCGGGCCGCAGCAGGTTGGCCAGCGTGATGCTCTCGAAACCCGCCGAACCCGTCAGGTTGAGGCTCGGGAAAAACGCCTTCCGGGCCGCCTCGATATTCGCTCCCGCCGCCGCCAGCCGGGCTTCGGCGGACGCAATGTCGGGGCGGCGCAGCAGAAGCTGCGCCGGAAGACCGGGCCGCACCGCCGGAGCCTTGATCCGGTCAAGACTGCCGCCCGCCACCCGCAGGCTCTCGGGCGTCCGGCCCGCAAGCGTGGCGATGAGCACCCGGGATTGCTGCAGCGTCTGCTCCAGAACCGGGATCGAGGCGCGCTGGCTGGCCAGAATGCTTTCCTGCTGGGCGACGTCGAGGGCGGTGGCGGTGCCGACCTGCAGGCGGGTGCGGAAGGCGGCCAGCACATTTTCGGCGATGGCGCCGTTCTGGCGCGCCAGCCTCAGGCGGTCCTGCGCCAGCAAAACCTGAAAATAGGCGTTTGCGACCGAGCCGAGCGCCGTCAGGGCGACAGTCTCCCGATCGTACCGGGTAGCCTCCGCATTCAGCCGTCCGGCCAGGGCAAGGTCGCGGTTGCGGCCCCAGAAATCAACCGCGTAGCTGGCGGTGACGCCGAGCCCGAAACTGTTGCCGACCGACGAGGTGAACGGCCCCGTCTTCGACCGGTTGGTGCCGGGCGTCATGCGGCGGGAGGCGTCGGCGGACCCTTCCAGCCGGGGAAACAGGGGCGACTCCGTCACGGTCGCCTGCGCATCGGCCTGCGCGATGCGGGCGGCGGCGGCGGCTATGTCGAAATTTCCCGCGAGGGTCGCGTCGGTCAGACGCGCCAGTTCCGCCGAGCCGAAGAGACGCGGCCATTCCGTGCTGACGGCGGGAGCCGCGCCTGATGCGCCCACATCAAACGTCTTCGGCAGCACGACGGCGTTCATCAGGACGAGCTTGTCGTCGGACGCGCAGCCGGAGAGGCCCAGCGCAAGCGCCAGCGCTGCGGCGCCTTGCGGCCGCATCGAGCGTCGGGACTTGACCAGACTGAACACCACGTTGCGCACACTGACCGGAGGGGCCGCCGGTCCGCCCCGATGTACCATCGGGCGCGCCGGGACGAACCGGGCGGAATCCGCCCGGACCGCCATTGGCCGCAAGGGCGCTCGTGCGGGCAAGTTACAAATGGGTTAGGTTTGCGGCTTATGCACTGCAAAACCTCGCCGGAAACAAACATGAACGATCATTCCCCGACCGCCCGCTGGAAACATGACGGCGTGCAGGTGATCCCCGGCGGGTCGCTCGATCCGAACACGGCGCAGACGCCCGGCATGGACCGCAAGGCCGCCATCGACTTCGCCCGCGCGGGCGCGCAAAAACTGTGGGCCGGAACCGTCTCGATTCATCCCGACGCCAAGACCGGCGCACATCATCACGGCCCGCTGGAAAGCGTCATCTATGTGGTGCGCGGCAAGGCGCGGATGCGCTGGGGCGACAGGCTCGAATTCACCGCCGAGGCCGGTCCGGGCGATTTCATCTTCGTGCCGCCCTATGTGCCGCATCAGGAAATCAACGCCAGCCGCGACGAGACGCTCGAATGCGTGCTGGTGCGCAGCGACGGTCAGGCGACGGCGGTCAATCTGGACATCGAGCCGGTGGAGAAGCCGGAGTCGGTGCTGTGGGTGGACCCGATCCACCGCTGACGCACCCAGTCGGATTCAGGCGAGCCAACCCATCTGAAAGCCGACCAGCAGCAGGACGCCGAGGCCAATGCGGTAGATCGCGAAGGGCCAAGAGGAAAAGTTTTCCAGCAGCCGCATCAGGCCCCAGATGGCCGCGAAGGCGGAGGCCGAGGCCACAGCGAGGCCGACTCCGAGGATCATCCAGGCTTCCGCCCCGATGCCGGCCTTCCAGAGTTCGAGAAATTCCAGCAGGCCCGCAGCCGTGATGGCCGGAAGGCCCATGAGGAACGAAAAGCGCGCGGCTTCCTCTGCTTCGAAATCGCGGAACATGGCGGCGGTGAGCGTCGAGCCCGAACGAGACACGCCCGGAATGAGGGCGCCCACCTAGGCGAGGCCGACGATGAGGAAGTCGGTCATCGTGGCAGATTCGGCCTTGCGCGTGTGGTTGCAATAAAGCTGCGCCAGCACCAGCAGAACGCCCATCACGATGCAGGAAATGCCGATGACCTGAAGTCCGCGCAACGGCGTGTCGCAGGTGTTGAGCAGCTTCTTGAACAACAAGCCGAAGACGATGATCGGGATCGTCGCCACCACGATGCCGAGCGCAAAACGAAAGCTCTTGTCCCTGAAATCGCGCTTCACGATGGCGTTGATCGAGCCCGTCGTCAGGCCCCAGATATCGCTCCAGAAATAGCTGACGACAGCCGCCAGCGCCGCAAGCTGCATGGCGGCCGAAAAGGCGGAGCCCGGATCGCGCCAGCCGAGCAGCGCGGGCACGATCCGCATGTGGGCGGTCGAGGAAATCGGAAGGAGTTCGGTGATGCCCTGCACCACGCCGAGCGCCGCGACCTTGGCGTAGCCGAGGGCCACGAAGCCCGTGTCGACGCCTTCGGTGCAAACATTCGCCATGAAAATCCCCGGGCAGCGCGCCGAAAGAGGCGCGAATCGCGCGGGATCAGCGACATGAACCGGGCCGAGGGCTAGACCCCGGCCCGGACCATGTAAAGATCTGCGTTACCGAAAACTCAGTAGTTATCCGTGCCGGTTCCCGGGACAGCCGGACGGCGCTGGCTGCGCGGTCCCTGATAAGCCGCTGCCGGCAGGCTCGAGTCGAGCCGCGAACCTGTCGGCGGTGGCGGCGTCATATAGGGCGACGGCTGGGCCGTGGCGGGCTGCGCATTCCGGTATGCGGCGTTCGAACCCGCGACGGGCGCCAGATAGCGCGGTCCGTTGTTGGGCTGCTGATAGGCCGGAATCGTCTGCAGCACCGGCTGCGATTGCTGCTGCGGCTGTTCGGCGACGTCGACCTTCGGCCGCACGCGGCGCGTGGCGACGCGGGTCGGGGCGCGCGGTCTTGGAGCTTCCCGGGCGACCGGCTCGGGCGTGCCGAGTTCGGCTTCCAGCGAGGCGGTGCGGGTGGCCGGAGCCCCGAAGGCGACACGGCGATCCGCCGAGCCCGCATCGGCGGCGCCGCCCTGCGCCAGCAGGCGATTGAGGGTCTGCACCGTGCCGATCACCATCTGGCTCACATAGACGGCGAGCTGATCCACTGTCGCATCCTTGCGGCAGATGCGGACGCGGATATTGGCGGGCGCAGCGCCGGTTCCGCCCGAAAGACTCAGGCGGCTCAGCAGGCTCACCTGCCCGGGGCGAATGGAGTTGAGATCGTTGATCCACTGCCACGCATAGATGCAGCGCATGGCGGCAGAACGTCCGATCGCGAGACCGAACGGACCATAGGAATTGGTCATGTTGCGCTCGGTGATCTGCATCGACATTCCGGGGAAGCGATCTGCCACTTCGGACGTGATGCCGGACTCGGTCGGCGGCGAAATCGGAACGTAAAGATCGTAGCGGCCGCCTTCGGCCTGCGTCTGCACCGAAATGTCGATGCGGTTCTCCATGCCCTTCTGGCTTTCGCCATCAAGCACGATCTGCTGGCTTGCGCCGTTGACATAGCGGCGTTCGCGCACCGTCACAACGCGGCCAGCGCCGCTCGGCAGGCGCACGAAAGAAGATTCCGCCCCAACGGTCGAAATCGGAACGCCCGGCGTTTCGAGCGCGGTCGCCGTAAAGGCCGGATCGATCATCGGCAGTTGCGCAATGTCCTCGCGCGGGGACGATCCGCAGGCCGCAACCGCCAGAACGGCGGACAGCAGCGTCACATTGCGGATGGCGGCATGCATGTCAGCGACCTCCGGCCTGCTTTTGCGCGGCTTCGTCGCCCACAGGTTCAAGCGCCCAGAGCGTGCCGGCCGGCGCGATATGCATCGAGGACGTCGGCCACGACGCCGTCGCGATTCCGTTCCAGCCGGGCAACAGCGAGAAGCCCCATTTTTCATACGGCATCGGGCCAACGCCCGGCACGCGGCGCGCCACAAGCGGCCAGGGTCCGGGGAAAGGCTCGCGCCCGAACAATCCAACCTGCTGGGCGGTCGCGGCGTCGGCGTTCTGGCCGCTGGCGACATAACGCAGATCGTTTTCCGGATACATCGAGATCGGGAAGACCTTCGGATCGAGCTTCGGCATCTGCTCGACTGCAGCAACGCCCGCCGGTCCGGCCAGATTGGCGAATTGCGGCTGCGGCACAAGACCCCACGAATATTGCCGCGTCGGATCGTTGACCACCGCGCCGGCATTCGGGATCGTCACGGTCTGCCGTCCCTGCAGCGCTTGCTGCGGCAGGATCTGCGCCTGATAGGGCGACTGCTGCTGATAGGGCGACTGGCCGAGCACCTGCTGGCCGGCAACCTGCTGACCCACCATCGGCTGACCGACGATCGGCGCACCGGTCGGAGGCGCCAGATAGACCGGCTGTCCGGGAACCTGCGGCTGAATCAACTGGCCGCCCGCCACCTGCTGCTGACGCTGCTGCACGGTCATGTCGCAGGGCGTCGGCGGGCGCACGATATTGTCCGGGAAGATCAGCTCCACGACCTTCGGGAACAGCCCGTCATAGCGGTTCACCAGTTCGGTGAATTCCTTGCCCTTCTTCAGGCGGCGAAGGGTCAGGGCGTAGCCGTAAACGGTGGCTTCCTTCGGGTGCCACGCGACGGCGCGCTGGAACCATTGCAAAGCCACGTCGAACTGGCAGGAATTATAGGCGTACCAGGCGAGCGCCTGCGCGCCTTCGCCGGACGCCGTTTACATCGTCACCTGACCATAGCGCAGCAGACGCTCCGGCTCGATGTAGGGCGGAATTTCCTTGGTCAGATCCGTTTCGAGAATGTCGATGAACAGTATCGCATTGTTGATGAGCGGCTGACGCCACGCATAGGAGACTTCTTCCGTCTCGCGCTTCATGCCGAGCTGGCGCAGGGCATGCGCGAGCCCGTGGGCGATCATGGCGTCGCCGCCCTTTTCGAGCGAGATCTTGAAATATTCGAGCGCGTTCCGGTAGTCCTTCAGCTTGTAAAGGTACCAGGCGCACAGGCCGGACTGGTTGGGGTCCTCGTCGCCGCGCGCGGCGATCTGGAAGGCTTCCCAATCCTGCGCCGGAATTTCCTCGGCGCGTTCGTCGTGCAGAAAGGCGCTGATGCAGGCGCGCGTGATATCGATCAGGATGACGTCGAATTCGTTCTGGCCGTTGCGCGTATTGCCGAGCGCGATGAGACGCTCGACGTCCATCATGCGCAATGTGCCCATCGCCTTCTGGACGGTGGCCAGACGTTCCTGCGGACGGTTGTTGCGGCGCAGGATCGTTTCGTAAAGCGCCAGAGCGTCCGAATTCTGCTTCGCCTTGGCGAGCGCTTCGGCCACGATCCACATCGCTTCGACGTCGGTGTCGTCGAGCGCCTGCGGAGAAGACTTGAACAGTTCGACGAGCTTGTCGATGTCGCCCGTGCGCCAAAGAGCCATGATGCGCAGGCGCGCGTCCTTGCGGGCGACCTTGTTGAGCAGGTCGCGCGAGGGCTGCCATTCGGGGTCGATGCCCATGCGCTCGCCGATCATGGCGCGCAATTCATCCAGCTTGTCGGCGGAGAACAGCGCCCAGAGTTCGTCCTCGTCCTCGCCGCCGGGTTCCGAGGTGTCCCAAAGGTCCTCGGGCACGCGCCAGTTCGGATAGAGGCGCTGCAGGCGCTTGATCTCGGTGTTGACGCGCGCGGTCTGCTTCTGCTGCGCGTAGTAGCGCAGCGCGCTTTCGTCCGGACCGTCGGCGGGCTGCGCAAAAAGAGGCCGCTGGATGAGCGGCATTGCGGCCGCGTCGGGCGATTGCTTCGGAGCGCCTGCGGTGGCGGCCGAAGGCGCACTGGTGATGAAGCCGCTGTCGAACTGCGCAAAAGCGGGCGATGCGGCCAGCAAGGCCGTCGCCGCCGCAGTGGCGAGGAGGAGGGAGTTCAACCGCGCAGACATGACGAATATCTCATTTCAGCAGCGATGAGCGCCATTAGATGCAGCGTTGCCGGGTAATAGTTTTCCGTCGCCCTTGGAGATCGGAAGTCGCGCGGCAATTGCGAGCCCGTGACTGCGCACATGGTTAACAAAGCGACAGCGGTGTAGCCGGACTCGGACATGAGCGCGCCCTTGCGGCCCGTGGCGGTGTCGATCGACGCCATCTGCACCGTGCTCGAGCCGCCCCACAGGCTGGCGAAAGATACATAGTGGTCGCGTTCGCCGATGCCCGCCCAGGCCATGTAGAGCGGAATGCGGATCGCATTGTAGGAGAAGACCTGCTGAAAATTGTCGGCAGGCCGCACGGTTCCGTTCTTCGCCGAGATCCATTCGGTCGGCAGCCCGGCGGAACCGAAGCGCGAGGCCTTCACGAGATCGAGGCCGGTCTGGCTGATGCCCGACCAGTCGATTTCCGGCGCAACAAGCGAGAGGCGCGCAAAGGCCGGGAACACCCAATAGGACAAGTTGACGACCGGACCATCGGGCCGGTCTTCCGCCGAGAAGCCCGAAACCGCCGGCAGCATCAGCGAACCGAACTTGGTTTTGTTGATGATCGTCTTGCGGCCGACCTCCACGGCGATGCGGCGCGCCGCAATGCGGTAGGACGTATCGTTCCACAGATCGCCCGCTTCAACCAGGGCCCAGGCGACCAGAATGTCGCCGTCGGTGGCGTTGTTCATGTCGGCGACGCCGGGGCGCGTGTTCGGTTCCCAGCGCCAGGCGAGCAACTGATCGTCGCGCACCAGCAGATTCGCCCGCGTCCAGCCCCAGATGCGCTCGAAGGCGTTGCGATCCTTGGCGGCCACCGCGAGCAGCATGGCGTAGCCCTGCCCTTCGCTATGGCTGATCATGCCGTTGGCGGTGTCGACCACGCGGCCGCGATCCGTGATGAAACGCGCCTTGTAGGCCGACCAGACTTCGAGATTCTTCAGCGCGCCGCCGAGCGGCGTCACGGTGGCGTCGAGCTTCAGCGGGCCGAGGGTCACAGTCGGGGCTGCGCCGGGGGCCGGAGCGGCATTCTGGCCGGGAATGATCTGGCGAACGGCGGGCGGCTGTGAACCGGGAGGCTGCGTGGCCCCTGCCGCAACGCCGAGCGGCGCCTGCATGATGACAGGCGCGATCTGCGCGCGCGCCGGCAACGCCGCCGCAAGGCAGAAGAACACGAGGGACAAAAGCAAGTTGACGCGGCGCATCACATTTCCTGCTTTCTGCCGACGTTCCGGATCAGCCAGACCGTCGCAGCGCTCAGCAGCACGGAGACGATCAATGACATGATTACGTAAACGCCTTGATTCAGTGACAGCCAGCTTGCGGCGATCAAGCGAACGTTACCGATCGACAGGGGCTGCGTGGCGACGAGCCGCGCGCTGTCTGCGCCGACCGATTTGACCTTGCCTTCGGAGGCGTCGAGCATCGAAATGCGCCCGTCGATCTGACGCCACACGCGCGGATCAATGAGACAGCCGACGGACTCGCCCAGAATGGCCGAGGTCGGTGCGGTCACGAAGGTCCACACGTCGTTGGTCGTGTCGCCGAGAATGTTCTGCGCGACGATGAGGGACGTCTGCGACGTGATGCCCGCCGGAGGAGGCGCGGACTGGAGGCGCTTGCCGACCCAGTCGCCCATCGAGCCCGCAGCTGTCTGGCTCCATTCGCGCAGGTTGTCGGCGATGCGCGTGAAGGTCGCGCCCCAATTGCTCTGGCCGCGCACATTGTCGTTCCACTCGTCGAAGAGTTTCTTCGGGTCCTGGGCGGGCTCCCTGGCGCGGGCCGCTTCGCGAATGGCGGCGGGCGCGCCTGCATTGACGTTGCCGGTGATGGCGGCAGTCTGAACGGTCGTGATAGCAGCCGGCATGGCAGACGGCGCGCCTGCGCCGACCGCGCCGGATGCGACCGAGCCCGGGCGCGTCGCGCTGCGGCGCGGCGGCGGCGACATATGACAGGCGGCCGGGAAGTTTCTCTGCAACACAAGACGATTGCGGGCGGCGGCCTCGAAGCGCGTGATGCGTTCATCGAAAGATTTTGCAGCGGGCGCGTCGATGCGGTCCTGCCAGGCGCGGCGCATGGCGTCGGTGTCGATGCCGGCGGCGGCGAACATTTCGGCGCTCATCGCCTTGGCGGACGCGACAACAAGCGTTGCGCCTGCGCCCTTTGGCGGCGGTGTGAGCGTCAACTGGAAGTCGATAGGCCGCCCCGCCGACACGGCAAGGCGGGCCACGAGGGTGGCGGCCGCGCCCATCGTTTCCTTGTCGGGCGCAGGCACGAAAAGTTTCGACTGCGTGCCGGTTCCGGCGAACGGGAAGCCGCCGGTGGCCGTCACGGCGAGGTCGGGCATGCGACCGATGCGGGCGATCGGCGGCAGCACCAGCTCCGACGTATCGAGGAACATGAAGCGCTTCTTGCCGGAAATCGCCACCAGCGGATCGCAGGTAGCGTCCGCCGCGAAGGGCACCTGCGCCTGCACGTCGATGCGGTTGAGGCCGGGGCGCAGCAGGCCGAGCGGCACGGGAATTTCGGTCTTCTCGAACACGTCGCCGGCGGACTTCGGCAGCGGCACGCTGGCGGCGTTGCGTTCGTTGATGGCGATCATGATGTGCGCGTCGGGGGCGAGGCCCGCCGCATAGCCGCCATCCAGACGCAGGAACACCTTCGCGTAGTCGGCCGGATAGAAATCCGGCGGCATCACGATATTGAAGGTCGTGCGGAAGAAACGCCCGCCGAACATCTCGTTCGACACGCCCAGATCGCGCAGGCGCACGCGCTGGCCGCCCTCGACCGCAAGACCCGGAAAGGCGGCGGCCGCGCGAAGACCGGCTTCGGAACCACGCCGTTCCTTGGCGGTGGCGAATTGCAGCAGCGCCTGCTCGACATCCATCTGGGTCGCGCCGGTGACCACGATGGTCGTGCGGCGACCCGGCTGGGCCGGAATGACCGCCAGGCGCGGTCCGCCGACGGGGCCGAGATTCACGCGGCCGATCTGGCGGCTGATTTCATCCACCGTGCCGATGGCGAGGTTGATGCCGTAGGGATCGTCCGCCATCGGGCCGAAATCCACGAGCGGCTGCTCGAAGCGGCCGATCAGGGCGATCATCTGCACGGCGCGCAGCACATATTCGACGTTGGCGAGCGAGGTCTTCGGCGGAATGACTGCGCGGATCGGCAACGCGCCCTGCGCGTCGGGGGGAATGGCGGCGAGGTCGGGAATGTCGGTGACGCCCGGATCCGCGCCTTCAATGACGAGACCGGTCTGCGAGGGGTCGATCTGCGTCCACAATTCATAAGTGGCGGAGAGCGAGCAATCGACCCGGTGACGCTGCTCGACCGAGATGCGCACGGCGTTGAAGCCCGCCTTCATCAGATTGCGGGGAATGTCGAACGTGACGGTCTTCACCGTGTTCGGCGCATAGATCTTGGTCGTGCCGATCACCTTGTCGTTGACCGAAACGGTGAGTTCGGAGGCTTCCGGCATGGCGGAAATCGAGGCCAGATAGCCGACCTGGAACCGCAACTGGTTCTGCGTCTGCGCCTCGGTCAGATAGACCGGCCATTCGGACGAACCGATTTCGCCGAAAAGGCGGTAGCCCTGAATATTGTTGGGCAGGTGTCGCAGAATGCGGCCCGAAGCCGTCAGACGCGGCGGCGGCGCAGCCCCGACCGGACCACCGACGGAGAGAACGCTGTTCTGCGGAATATCGGCAGTCCCGGCCGCGACGGGCGGCGAAGTCTGCTGCATCGAGGGAACGCGACCCTGCGGAATTTGCTGGACCTGCTGGGGCGGAAGCTGTGGCTGCGGCGCAGGCTGAAACTGCGGAACCTGCACAGGCGCAGGCTGCTGCATCTGCACGGGCGTCGGCGCCGGAGCGCTCTGCATCGGAGCGGGCGGTTGGGGCGCGGCCTGCTGCTGCATGGGGACGGGCGCGGGCGTCGGCGCCTGCGCGCTTCCGGCCGGATAATTTCCGGGCAGGATCTGGCGCGGAGCCGCATTCTGTTCAGGCGACGGCGGAACAGCCGGTCCAGTCGGGGTGATCTGCGGCATGCCCCGGAACGGCGGCACGTCAGGCTGTGCGAGCATCTGCGCACGCGCCGAAGCCGCAGCGATCCCGAGGATCCCTACGGCCAAACCGACGCGTACATACTTACCGATACTCATGCACGACACTCGAAAAAAGCGGACTTCAAAACATTCAGGCGGCCTTCACGGACTCGTCCGAACCGGACTTGCCCTCTTCTGCAGTATCTTGATTTGCCTTCGCGGCGATGGCTTTCAGCTCGTCAATGGCGGCGTCCAGCTTGATCTGCGGCGGCTGTTCCTGCTCCTCTTCGGGGATTGGATCGGGTTCCTTCTTCAAGGCATACGACACAGCCCGGAAAGGTTCGGTTAATCCCCAATAAATGAACTGCGCAGAACCCGCGAAAATGGATTTATGTTTGCGGCGGCTGGCGAGGAACGCCGGCAGCGCCTCGGAGTCGCCGTACATGAGATCGGCGAGTACATAATATTCCTGCGGCAGCATGGAATCGAACGCCATGCCGTGCAGCACCTTCTCGGCGGAGCCGGTCGTGTGCTGGTAAACAAGCGGCAGGGTCGCGCCCTTCACGTGCGGACCGATGGCGTCGATGGACAGGCGGGCGCGCGTCTCGCGCGACTTCCACTCGATCGAGGCTGCGTCGTCCAGGATGCGCACCGCGCAGCCGCCGGCGGACACGTTGTCGATGTGGACAGCGACGGTCACGTCGCCGACGGTCATCGTACCGGTGCGGTTGATGCCCAGACGCGGATGACGATCGGGCTGCTTGCGCTCGGCGACCGCGCCCAGCGCAACGCCGGCGATCATCATGTTGAACGTGTTCCACAGGCCGACGACGAGCATGAGGCTCGTGACGCCCGGCTCGAACGTGTAGCGGTACGCCGCCGTCAGGCCGCCGACGAGCAGCAGGCCGTAGATGGCGAAAAACGGCCATGCGAGGCCGGACAGATGGTCATTGTCGAGCGACAGTCCCTTGGCGGTGACGTTGAACGTCGGCTTGCGGGGACTGAGCACCACCGAAACGATGGCCTTCGACAGGAACACGCCCTGCACATATTCGTAGAGCTCGGATATCCAGGGCCAGCGGACGTTGCCGTACATGTAGTTCTGCAGCATCAGGTTCACGATGATGTAGGTCAGCGTGTACGAGATGGCCTCGTCGACGTTCGACACGAAGATCTTCACGTCGAAGAAGATGTGGAGCAGCGGCGCCAGCATGAAGATCATGCGCGGCAGCGGGAAGAACCAGAACGTCATGCTCGACAGGTAGGCGATGCGCTGGATCAGGTGCAGGCCGCTCTTGAGCGCCGGATTCTTCAGGATGAGAATCTGGAACATGCCCTGGCACCAGCGCGAACGCTGGCCGATGAAGGATTCGAAGGTTTCGGGCTGCAGGCCGGCGATGAGCGGCTTCTCGACATAGATGCTGGTCCAGCCCTTCGAGTGCAGCTCGAACGCGGTTTCGCAATCTTCCGTGATCGTAATACCGGCGAAGCCGCCCGTGGTTTCCAGCGCGGCGCGGCGCAGCAGCGCGGCGGAACCGCAGAAGAACGAACCGTTCCACTTGTCGAGGCCGCGCTGCGTGACCGAATAGAACATTTCGTTCTCGGACGGCATGCGGTCGAAGGTGCGCAGATTCTTCTCGATCGGATCGGGATTGAGAAAGACGTGCGGGGTCTGCACCAGGAAGCACTTGGGATCGCGCAGGAAGTGGCCGACCGTTTCGCGCAGGAAGCGGCGGAACGGCGCATGGTCAGCGTCGAACACGACGATGATGTCGCCCTTCGAGTGCTTGAGGCCGTTGTTCATGTTGCCGGCCTTGGCGTGCTCGTTGCGGGCGCGCGTCAGGTAGCGGCAGCCCATCTGTTCGGCGAGCAGCGTCAGGGACGCGCGCCGCTCCTTGGCGGCTGCGGCCTTCTCCGGATTCTTGTCGTTGCACTTCTGGTCCGTGCCGCCGTCGTCGAGCAGCCACACCGTCAGCTTGTTGGCCGGGTACTCCATCGACTTGGCGGCCGCCATGGTGGTCGCCAGAATGTAGGCGTCTTCATTATAGGTCGGGATGAAGACATCGACCGTCGGCAGCAACTCGTCGGGGTCGCGTTCCAGCGGCTTGCGCACCAACGGGTCCGCGCTGATGATCAGCGAGATCACCAGAATGAGCACGCAATAGGTTTCGGCGGTGACGAGCAGCAGGCCGAGTTCGAAGCCAGGAAAATCGGTGATCGGCGGCAGCGTGCTCGTATAGCGCCAGTAAAGGTAGCGGATGACCACAAAGCTGCCGAGCGCCAGGAAGAGCTGACGCGCGAACTGGCCGCGGCCGAAAATCCAGACGCCTATCAACGCGACGATGATCGTCACGGACAGTTGGAACTGCGTCTGCACACTGATCGGCTGGGTCAGCAGCAGGACGGCGATAGCGCCCATTCCCACCCATGCTACCCAACGAACTGCCGCGATCATCCTTCGGCTCCTTTTCGGTAACTGCAAGGATTACGGGACGCAGGTTAATGAGGAGGGTAAGGTTACTATCGGGCGCGCCTTATGGTTAACGGCGCGTAAACGTCCCGCGAATCCGGCGAATTCGCCGGGCCTTCTTGTTACAATTCAACGCAACGGGTTAATTTTCGAAACGGATTCTGCCTCAATGGCAGCGCTTGCGATTCAAGCCACGCTAGATTCCGTTAACCATCTCGCAAATTGCGGTTTTTTGCCCGGATCCAAACCGCGACTCTGCGCAAAATCAGTGGGCTCTGCGAACAATGCAGACGCCGCGATGGCGGCGATCGAGATGGTTTTGCCCGCCTGCGCCAGGACGCGAAAAAGGCCGGCGTTGCCGCCGGCCTTCTGGTGTTTCGTCTGAAAGAGTTCTGACCGGGCCTCAGAAGCCGAAGCGCGCGTCGAGGATGCCGTAGAAGCCTGAACCGGTCTTGAAGTCGCGAACGTAACCGCCCGAAATGCCGAACTGCAGGCCCGCCACCTTGAAGCCGGTGATGTGCACGCCGGCGCGGATCTGGCGGTAAAGCGCATCGCCCAGAACGGCGACTTCCGGACCCACATAGGTGTCGTCGAGGATCGCCCAGCCGTACTTGAGGCGCGTGTAGTAGGAATTGTGCAGCGTCGTATAGGACGCATAGCCCGAGGCCATCGTGTTCTGCGACGGGCGTGTGTAGAACTCGCCCGAGATCTTCGCCCCGATGCTGGTGCCCTGCACCTTGTTGAGCGGATCAGGCGTCGAGAGCGAAACGTTCTGCGCCGCCACGCCGACATAGATGGCGGCGGTCGTGTTGCGGCTGACCCACTCGTAGCCGACGAGGCCCGAACCCGCCATCTGCGTGCTGCGAATGCTCTGGATGGGCGCTGTCGTGGTCTTGTAGCTGTAGGAGCCCGCCAGCGCATCGACGCGAACGCGCGCGCCGGTCTGCTTCAGATGGCCGGTCGCCGCAAAGGTGCCGACGACATTTCCGAACAGCGAGTTCTGCGATGTGCCCGACACCGAAGAGTCCACGGCGACAATCCAGTTGTCGTCGTTCGGCGCACTCGCAACCGGCGAGGTTGCGAAGATGCTGCCGCTATCGGATGGAGCCGCAGCAGAGCCGCGGCCGGTGAACCAGTCTGCCGCGACAGCATCGCCCGCCGCAGAAGCGGCCATGACGAGAGAGCAGCACAAAATACCAATACGCATGGTCGACGCCCCTGGAATTGTTACCGGGCGTCTGCCCCGCATTCGCGGTTCGACGTGGTTCCCGGCCTTTCCGTTGAGGGCATCCTGCGCGGCGGGGCTTAACGCGATCCTTAACGCAAACCGTCATTGAGCCGTATGCTTAAAATTCTATGGGAGCGGCGGTCCGGATGCGATCAGACGCGGCGCGTGGCCAGCACGCGATAGACTGACTGGAAGATGAGGGCCGCGCAGATCGCCAGACCAAAAAAGGCCGCAATGGCCGGCACGTCGCTCCAGTTGTCGAAGCCGAAGGTAAAGCGCGGCGGCACAGCCGCAAACCATTCGACGAGGGAAACCAGGAAGGCCGCGTAAAGACCATATCCGACGCCGAAGACGAGGGCGGCCATTCCGACCGGAACAAGCAGGATCACGCATTCCCCGCACAGGTCCGTCAATTCGGTCGGCGGATGGAAAAAAATCGCCGCCAGAACCAGAAAGGTGGAGGCGACGGCGCGTTCAAACCCTGACAGGGCCCTTAAATTCCGAATGATTTCAAAAGCGGAATTCTTACGGTCATCCCGACGGGCAAGGACCAGAAGCAGCGCCGGCGCGAGCCCGGCGCACCAGATCATAGCGCCCAGAAGGGCCGATCCCTGCGCGATCGCCACAGCCGCGCCGATATGGCCGGCCGCAACGCCGCAAAGCGCCGCCCGCAGCCGGGACCGATCGGCAGAAGTGATGATCGACCGCAAGTCCATTGGAATCCAGCCGAATTGAGAGACACAAAGCTTGGCCGGTCCCGGACGGACAGTCAAGCTCCGGTGCGGCGACCAAGCGGCGCACTTGAACCCGGCGGCGCTTTAGGCAAGTGTCGAGGCCCCTTCTCCGGGCGAATCCATGATGACCGGGCAGATGTTACCTGTGGCGAAAGCCGGCGACGAGGAAATGGCCGAAGCGCTCGGGCGCATCGCCCTGAAGGCTGCGGCCATCGTCATGCGCGCTTACGAGGCGCATGTCCCCATCCGGGTGAAGGCCGACGCCAGTCCGGTCTGCGAGGCGGACGAGCGATCGGAGGCTCTCATTCTCGATGAGCTGGCGAAGCTCTACCCCGCCATTCCGGTTCTGGCCGAAGAATCCATTTCGCGCGGCGACGCGCCGCCCGTCGGGGGCGAGTTCTTTCTGGTCGACCCGCTCGACGGAACCCGCGAATTCGCAGCGCGCAACGGCGAGTTCACGGTCAATATAGCCCTGATCAGAAACGGTGTTCCGGTTTGCGGCGCCGTGTCCGCGCCGGTCATGGAGCGACTGTGGATCGCCAGTCCGGGGCGCGCGCTGCATATGCGTGCCAAGGCGGGCGAGGAGTCGCCCGGCCGGGCCGACGTCATTCACGGACGCACCTGCCCGACCCCGCCGACAGCCTATGTTAGCCGATCCAGCCTCGATCCGTTGACGGTGGGATGGCTGGCCGAACGGAGCATCACCCACCGGGTCCCAATGGGATCTTCGGTCAAGTTCTGCCTGCTGGCGTCCGGGGAGGCTGATGTCTACCCGCGCTTCGGGCCGACCATGGAGTGGGATACGGCTGCGGGCGATGCGGTGCTGCGCGCGGCGGGCGGTTGCGTGCTGGACGAGAGCGGCAAGCCGCTGCTTTACGGCAAGGCGGCGCAGAATTTCGGCAATCCGCATTTCATCGCCTGGGGAGACCCGGCGGCGGCGCGCTGATCAGAGGGTGCGAAACATCACCAGCGCATCAACATAGCCGAGCGCGGGATGGCGGAACGCCTCCGGCAGCCTGCACATGGTTGCAAAACCGAGGCTTTCCCACAGGCGCACGGCGCGCACATTGCTGCTCACCACGCAATTGAACTGCATGGCTCGGAAACCGGCCCGCCGGGCGAATTCCATGGAATATTCGCACATGGCGCGGGCGATTCCCCTGCCGCTCGCATCCTGCGCGGTGATGTAGCCGCAGTTCGCCACATGGGCGCCCCCGCCCTGCTGGTTGGGCCGCAGATAGAATGTGCCGACGATGCGGCCATCAACTTCCGCCACAAAAGTCCGGTGGGTCGGCCCGCACCAGTAGGCCAGGGCCGCCTCGCGGCTCATGTCGGCCGGAAGCGCATAGGTCTCGCCTGCCCGGATGACGGATTCGAGAACGCGCCAGACGCTGTCGGCGTCCGGCGCATCGAAAGCACGGATGTTCAAACCATCCATTACTTGTCGGTTTTCGAGAAGCCCGGGCCCATGTTCCAGTCCATCGGATAGTACGGACGACCCACCTCGCGGCACCAGTTCTCCCAGCCGCGCTCCAGCGTGAAACCGGCTCGCCCGCCCGCATTGGCGGCGACTTCGCCATCCGACATCGGAACGATGTCGCCATCGCCCAACTGGTAGGCCTTCAGCAGCATCTCGGCGTTGATCTCCATATAGATGGAGGTGAACACGACTTCGCGAAGGGACTTGCCGACCACCACGCTGCCGTGGCCGCGCATGAGCGAAACCGTGCGCTTGCCGAGCGTTCCGGCAAGGTCGCGGCCCATGTCGATGGACGTCACCAGCAGGTTCGTCGTGCCGAACTTGTGCGAGATGTCCCAGGTCGGAATATCGGTCCCGATGGGGGCGCACATGTGCATGATCGGCAACATCTTGCGACGGCTCTGCACCGTGAAGGGCACGACGTTGGGGCTGTGATTGTGCACCACCGCCATCACGTCCGGGCGGGCCTCGTAAACCGCGCCGTGGATGAAACGCTCCGAATAGGGCTTGCCGGGCTCGTGGCCGACGACAGCGCCCTCGTGGGTGAATTCGGTGATGTCGCCGATTTCAACGCAGGCCGGAGCGCGGGCGCGGGACAGCAGGAAGTGGTTGGGGTTTTCCGGGTGACGGATCGACACATGGCCGAAGGAATCGACCACATGGTGACGAGCCAGAATGTGGTTTGCGGTGACGAGATCGTCCTTGATCTGGCTGATATCCGGCATGCGGTTCCTCTCCGGGCGTTGTAATCGCGCTGGCGGCCTTCTAGCACATTTGCCGGCGGCGGCAGCCGGAAAAACATCGCTGCGGGAGAACGCCCCGCCAGCCCGGCATGACACCGGATCATGCGCCGTATAAACTTTCGCCCGACCGGGAGGAACCATGCCGACGATCACACGCAACGGCGTCAACATCCATTACGCCACCGACGGCGAGGGCCCTGCCCTGCTGATGCTGCATCCGCTGCCGTTCGACCATACGCTCTACCGCTACCAGATCGCTCATTTCTCGACATGGTTCAAAGTGATCGCCGTGGACCTGCGGGGCTTCGGGCGCAGCGCATCGCCGCCGATGCGTTATGGCCTCAACGACATTTGCGACGATGCGCTGGCGGTCGCGAAAGCCGAAGGCGTCGATCAGGCGATCGTGCTGGGCACCAGCATCGGCTCCAAGGCCGTGATGCTGATGGGGCTCGACCATCCGGACTTCTGCCGCGCCGTCATTGCTGTCGGGGCAGGCAACAAGCCGTCCGCCCATCACCAGAGCCACATCGACGGCTATATGGCGGGGCGCGAAAACTTCCACGCAAAGCATCTGCGCAGCGTGGTGAGCCCGGCTTTTGCAGATTCTCCGCTGGGTGCGCATCTGCTGGCGACGATGCTGGAGCGCGGGCGCGCGCTGGACATGAGCGGGGAAGGCATGGCGCGCACGGTGGCGGCCGCGCATGATCGCGATCTGCGGCCGCGCCTGCCGGGGCTGAAGCCGCCGCTGCTGGTGCTCAACGGGGAGTTCGACAATTCCCTTTCGGGCGGCACGGAAACCGTGTCGCTGGTTCCGGGCGCACGCCACCGGATCGTGAAGAATTGCGGACATGCCTGCTGCCTCGAAGATCCGCAAACCTTCGACGAGCATGTGATCGCGTTTCTGACCGACAAGGGATTGATGCCGGGCGCGCGCTGAGCTTCAGCGCGCCCAGACCGTTGCGGCGTTCTGCGGCAAATCGAGCGTGATCACATCGCCTTCGCGCAACGGCTTTCCGTTGACGGTGCGCGGCAACCAGGTCTCGACGCGCTGCCCGCCGCAATTCAGCACAGCCTCGTAGCGGTCGCCCGTAAACAGGAGCGCGTCGATCCTGGCCTCAAGCGCATTGTCGCTAGTGTCGAGGCGCACCTGCTCGGGCCTGATCGCCAGCAAGGCCTCGTCGCCCGGGGCAAGTCTGGCGTTGGCCTGAAGGCGTCCGCGCACCGTCCCGGCATTCGCCACACCGAGCGTCACGAAATCTCCCTCGGTGCTTTTCACGACGCCGCGTATCCGGGCGAAAGCGCCGATGAAATCACGCACGAAGGCCGTGCGCGGAGAATCGTAAAGCTCGACCGGCGTTCCGATCTGTTCGATGCGGCCTGCATTCATCACCGCTATGCGATCCGACAGGGTGAGCGCCTCGACCTGATCATGCGTGACCAGAATGACCCCGATATGCAGGCGTCGCTGCAACAGCTTCAGTTCGACGCGCATCTGCTCGCGCACGCGCAGGTCGAGATTGCTGAACGGCTCGTCGAGCAGCAGGATTTCAGGCTCGTACACGAGCGCGCGCGCCAGAGCGACGCGCTGCTGCTGGCCTCCGCTGAGGTTGGTGGAGGGCCGATCCTCGAATCCTTCAAGTCCGACCTGACGAATGGCGGCGCGCGCGCGTTCGGCCTTGTCGGCGGCGCTGACGCGGCGAATATCGAGCGGATAGGCGACCGTCTCCATCACGTTCAGATGCGGCCAGATGGCATAGGACTGGAACACCATGCCCATGTTGCGCTTTTGCGGCGGCACCAGGACATTGTCGACTGACGAAAAGATATCCTTGTCGCGCAGCCTGATCAGGCCTTCATCCGGCTCTTCGAGTCCGGCGATGATCCGCAAGGTCGTCGATTTGCCGCAGCCGCTCGGACCCAGCAGGGCAAAGACCTCGCCCTGCCGGATTTCGAGATCAATCGCGTCGACGGCGGCAAACGATCCATAGCGTTTGCTGACGCCGCGCAATTGCAGCAGCGGTTGCGCCGTCTTCAGGTCCATGAAGCAAAACCCATGGCGCAGCCGACGCCATCCGTGTTGCGATAGCACGGGATGTAATCCACATGCGGTACGCCCTGCGGCATGGCGCCGGCGAGGATGATCCAGTTGCGGATCTCCGACGTGCCCTGAACCATTTTTTCGCCCGGGATGCTTTTCAGAAAAGCGGCGTCGCGCGTCTTCAGCGCATCAATGAAAGCATAATCGAAGGCCTCGTCGATCTTCGTATGCGTCAGCCCGCCGGAGGCCACAAGCACGACTCGCTCATCGCCCTTCATCGCCTCGACGCTGGCCCGGACCGCTTCGCCGAGCATGAAGCAGCGGCGGGCGCCGGGCGCAGGCGGACAATAGGTGTTGACCATCAGTGGCACGATGGGCGTCTTCTTCTCGCCCGGCATGAGGAACTTCAGCGCGCGTCCGAAGGCGTGGCCGAGACCGCACGGATCGCGCGTTTCCTTCGACCAGGCGACGTCGAAATCGCGATCCCACAACTGGTCGAGCAAAGTCCTCGCCATGGGAGACACCGGATATTCGGTCATCTGGTCTTCCGCCTTGTCGCCAAGATACAGGAAGTGCTCGGTCGCGCTGACCTTCTCGCCCGTGAAGAGACAAAAGGGCGGCATGTTGTCGTCAAAGATGTTTTCATACTGGTCGTCGCCGAACACCATGACGACATCGGGCTTCAACTCTTCCAGCTTGCGGCGCAACCCGTCGATGTGCCGATGGCAGGCGTCGAAATTCCTCTTGAAGGCCGCTTCACCGACTTCCTTCTCGATTCCGGGCCTGGGATTGTACGGCGGCTTGGAGCGAACCGGCAGATCAGCCCATTTCTCTGCAGGCATCATCAGTTGCGGTCCGTGCGACATGGCGAGTGCGCCGACGATCTGTGCCATTCGTTCCTCCTGCGCCGCAGCGCTCTAGTGGGTTCTGATTCCGAGACGCCGCGCCAGCAGGCGCGCCACCAAGACCATGCCGAGCGTCAGGCCGACAATGAGCACGCCGACAATGGCGGCAGGCTCGTAGCGGCCATCCACCATGTAATCGACCTGCAGCATGGCCAGCGGCCGATTGGACGCGGTGGCGAGCATCGCCACGCCGGCCACATTGCGGGCGGCGGTGTTGAACGTCAGCAGCGCAACCGTCAGCAGGACGGGGCCGAGCAGCGGCAGCAGGATGCGGCGGAACGTCGTCATCCAGCTTGCGCCGATGATCCAGGACGCTTCTTCCAGTTCGCGGCCGACCTGCACCATGTTGCTGCGAATGAGCTGCACGCCTGTCGAAAGCGCCGCTACCAGCACCGCGATGATGAGCACGCCGACGGAACCGTAAAGCTTGCCGAGCAGCGGCGTGGACAGGAAGGTCCACAACATTCCGAGCCCCAGAATGATGCCCGGCAACGTCGCCGGCAGCCAGGCCAGCAGGCCGAGCAGCATGCGTCCGGGCATGCGGGTGCGGTCCGCCACATAGGCGATGGAGGGAAACCACACGAGGCCGAGCGCGGCGGCCGCAAGCCCCATGACGATCGTGTTGCGCAAGGCGGTCAGCGTCTCCGCATCGGCGAAAACGTGCGACCAGTGCTCCGTTGTCCAGACGATTGCGAGGTCGAACTTGCCGAAAAGATTCATGAATGTGCCCATCACCAGACAGACAGTCGGCACAACGGTGATGACGAGGCATCCGGTGGCCAGCAGCGCGAAAACCGGAACGCGCACGCGGCCGAGGCGCAGGACGCGGGGCTTGAAATGGCTCGTGAGGGTGGTGAAGTTTCGCGACGCCAGAATGCGTTGCTGCCAGATCATCAGCGGCAGCATGCAGGCCAGCACCGCCAGCGCCAGCACCGTCGCAGCTCCGAAGAGGGGCGGCGATTGCTCGATCAAGCGGTAGATGCGTGTGGAGAAGACATAGAAGTCGAAAGGCGCGCCGAGGATCAGCTCGATCTCGAAGGACTCCAGCGAGTGGACCAGCGAGATGATCGCCGTCACCATGATGGCCGGAACCAGAAGCGGCACCACGATACGCCACAGGGTGTGCAGCGTTCCATAGCCGGCGATGATGGAGGCTTCCTCCAGCGCGCCGTCGAAATTGCGGAAGGCGGGCACGAGAAAGATGTATTTGGCTGCAATGGAGCGCGACGCCATGTGGGCGAAGACGATGCCCCAGAACGAATAGATGTTGAACAGCGGCTCTCCGGGACCGAAAAGCTTCGCGACAAGCTGGTTGGCGAGTCCGAAGTCCGGATCGAACAGCAGGATCCAGCCGAGCAGCACCGGCAAGGCAGGAAGGAAGAACGCCACCCAGAACAGCGTGTCGAGCAGTTTCTTTCCCGGCATATCGGTGCGCGCCACCAGCCAGGCGATCAAGACCGCCGTCGGCAAAGCGATGATTTCCGTCAGCAGCGAGCGCCGCAACGTGTTGGCCAGCGCCGAAGCCATGCCGGGATTGTCGAAGGCTGCACGCCACGACGACAGGGTCAGGGCGCGCGCCTGCGAGGGATCGTCGCTGACGAAACTCCCGTAGGCGAGCAGAACCAGCGGATAGGCGACCAGCACCACCAATGTGAAAAGCAGGAACACCCCGCCCGCATGGCGAGGCCAGGCCAGCGCGCGCATCTTCACCGGCGAGCGTGACAGTGCGTGGTCTGTCAAGACGCGATCGCCGATTTACGGATATACGGAAATGACGGAACCCCTGCGGGCTTCCGGTTCCGGCGCATCTGGCATTTCCTCCCGCTGTTTGCGCGACTGACAAATTGACAGTTGCGCCGCCTATTCCGTACATTTGTGATGCGAAGCGCCGGACTGTCAATGAGTGCTCGCAAGGAGAAACGCCTGATGGTCTCGCGTGCAGAGAACGAATTGCTGACGCGCACCGGCCCCGGATCGCCGGGCGGTGATATGATGCGCCGCTACTGGCATCCGGTCGCGCTGTCCGAGGAGCTTCCGCCAGGCGGCGCGCCGCGTCCGATCCGCATCCTCAGCGAAGACCTCGTACTGTTCCGCGACGATCAGGGCCGCCTGGGACTGGTCGAAAAACTGTGTCCGCATCGTTGCGCCGACCTCAGCTTCGGACGCATCGAGGACGGCGGCTTGCGCTGCCTATATCACGGCTGGCTGTTCGACATTAACGGGCGTTGTCTTGACCAGCCGGCGGAGCCGCCGGACAGCAAGTACAAGGACGAAGTTCGCCACACGGCCTACAAGTGCATCGAGCGCGCCGGAATGATCTTCGCCTATCTGGGCAAGGACCCCGCGCCCGTGTTTCCGGAATATGAATTCCTCGGCGCCGCAGAGGAAAACCGCTTTCTGGTCCGCACCTCTCTCGAATGCAACTGGCTGCAGGCGCTCGAAGGCAATATCGACCCTTCGCATCTGTCCTATCTGCACAAGCCCATGGCGCCGGTGGACAGCCGCGCGGTGCCGGGCAGCGACAAATCCGCAGACGCCTATTATCGCGAGGACACACGCCCGAAGCTGGAAATCGAACGCACGAATTTCGGCGTGCGCAATTATTCGATCCGCAACGCGGGCGACAAGGGCAAATACCTGCGCATCACCAATTTCATCATGCCCAACAAGGCCGCCATCGTGGGCAACGAGGGACGCGTCGGGCAAGGCTATTCGCTGCACTGGCACGTGCCGATTGACGATGAAAACAACATGCGCTTCGATTTCATCTTCAACCGCGCCCGCCCCATCGACCGTTCGCGCTACAACAAGCACCACGAAACGGAACGCACGCCCGACGGTCGCCATGTCCGCAACCGCGCCAACCGCTATCTGCAGGATCGCGAGTTGATGAAGACCTCGAATTACACCGGCATGGGCGATTACTTCCCGGTGCATGACGCCTATGCGACGGAATCCATGGGCCCCATCGTCGACCGCACGAAGGAGCATCTTGGCTCGACGGACATCTGCATCGTGGCGGCGCGGCGGGCGCTGCTCAACGCCATTGCGGCGGTCGAGCAGGGCAACGATCCGATCCATGTCATCCGCCGGCCGGAAGACAATGATTGCTCGAACATCGTCGTGGTGTCGGAGGTGATCGCCAACGAAGTCGATCACAAGGAATTCTGGAAGCAGCGCGTCCACAAGCAGAAGATGGCGGTTCCGGCGTAAGGCGGCGCGGACCCTGGGTCCGCTCGAAGGGAGAGCACAATGAACAGGTCGACTCTAACCCGGCTCGTGTCGGGAGTCGTGGCGTTTGGATGCCTTCTGGGCGTCGCCCTGACGCCCCGGGGCGCTCTGGCGCAGGGCGCCGAATGGGATGCGCTCGTGGCGGCCGCCAACAAGGAAGGCGCGCTGGTGATCTCGGCCCCGCAAGGTCGCGACTGGCGGGTGCAGATTCTCGAATTCCAGAAGGCCTATCCGTCCATCAAGATGGAAGTCACCCCGATGGCCAGTCGCGACTTTTGGCCGCGCTTTTCCAAGGAGCGCGATGTCGGCCAGATCCTCTGGGATCTGCGCGTCGGCGGGATGGATGCGCCCGGCTACGCTTTCAAGAAAGCGGGCGCGCTGGAGCCGGTGAAGCCGCTGCTCATGCTGCCTGAAGTCACGGATTCGTCCAAATGGCTCGGCGGCATGGACATGTCGTGGCTCGACAAGGAGAAGCAGTTCTTCTTCGCCTTCATCGCCTATGAAACCGCGTCGGCGTCCTACAACAAGAAGTTCGTCGCAACGCCCGAAGAGCAAAGCGTGAAGGGCCTGCTGCTGCCGAAGTTCAAGGGCAAGATCAGCATGGCCGATCCGCGCGGCGGAGCTTCGCTCAATGCGCTTTCGGCGATCCTGCAGGTCTATGGCGAGGACTTCACGCGCAAGCTGCTCGGCGACCAGCAGCCTGTCATCACCAAGGAACCGCGCCAGCAGATGGACTGGCTCGCCGCCGGCCGTTACCCGATCGCCTTCGGAATTCCGAAAGCCACCTTCCTCGAATACGGCAATCGCGGCGTGAAGCTCGACGATTACGTCGAACTGAAGGAACTGAAAGTCTGGACGCCGGGCGTCGGCGGGATCACAGTGATGAAAGGCGCGCCGCACCCCAATGCAACCAAGCTCTTCATCAACTGGCTGCTCAAGCGCGACACGCAGGAAAAGCTGACGAAGGAACTGAAGCTGAACAGTCGCCGGACGGATGTCGAATCCTTCGATCCTGAGCTGAAGCTCGATCCTGCCTATCTGGCTTCCTACATCGGCTCGCAGAACGAGGAGATTCAGGATTATCAGGCGCGCGTTGTTTCCATCCTGCAGGAACTCGGCAAATAATGGCGCTGCATCCGGGCTGCATGGCGAATGAGTGACATTGCCGAACAGCCGCGCGCGGCCTTGCCGGCGGCGCGCGCGCCCCGGATGAACTCCGCGTGGCTGGCTGGCCTGCTTCTGCTGATCGCGATCGCAATCCTGACGCTTGCGCCTGTCGTCTATGTGGTCATCGAAAGCTTCGACGTGTCGCCCCTC
Source organism: Beijerinckiaceae bacterium (assembly GCA_947475995.1). Taxonomy (GTDB): domain Bacteria; phylum Pseudomonadota; class Alphaproteobacteria; order Rhizobiales; family Beijerinckiaceae; genus Terripilifer. The sequence continues at coordinate 161,355 of CANJNI010000001.1, forward strand.
GGCGCTCCCTTCAAGTTCGGGCTCGACGGCTGGCGCGACATTGTGGGCAGCCAGCGGACGTGGAACTCGATCATCTATTCCTTCATTCTGTCGACGCGCGTGCCGATCGCGATTTTCGTCGCGCTGGGCATATCGTGGCTGCTGATCCGCATCGACATTCCGGGCAAGAGATTCATCGAACTGTCGCTGCTGTTCGGTTTCTTCCTGCCCGGCGTGCCGATGATGATGGGCTGGGTGCTGCTGCTGGACAAGAATTACGGCCTGCTCAACGTGCTTGCGCAGAAGCTGCCGTTCATCACGGAACCGGTTTTTTCCATCTATTCGATCCCCGGCATCATGTGGGTGCATCTCAGCCTGACCACGATTCCCATCATGGTGATCCTGCTGGCGCCGGCTTTCCGGCAACTCGACGCAGCCTATGAGGAAGCGGCGGAAATGTCGGGCGCCGGCCAGCTGACGGCCTTCCGCCGCGTCACCCTGCCCCTTCTGGCGCCTGCCATCCTGACCGCCTTCATCGCCGGACTGATCCGCAGCCTCGAAACCTTCGAGGTCGAGCAATTGCTCGGCGTTCCGGCGAACATCTATGTCTATGCGACGCGCATCTTCGAGATGATCAGCCGAGAACCGCCGCTGTTCGCTCAGGCGCTGGCGCTCAGCACGCTGTTTCTGGCGATCCTGTTCGTTCTGTCGGGGTTCTATCAACTCTACCTGCGCCGCGCAGGCAACCGCGCCACGATCACCGGAAAGGGCGGGCGGCTTCAATCGCGCAAGCGCGCATGGGCGCCGCTGGTGAGTGCGCTGCTCATCCTCTACGTCGCCTTCAGCATATTCCTGCCGCTGGCGGTGTTGATTGCAGGGTCGCTGAACAAGCTTTTCGGCTTCTTCTTTCTCGACGATCCGTGGACCGTGAACCACTGGGTTCAGGTGCTGGGGGACGATCGCTTCGGTCGCGCTGTGTTCAATTCGATCAGCCTGGGCATGCTGGTCGGCGTCATCGGCGTGCTGGCCTTTGCGCTGCTGTCGTGGGTCATCGTGCGCTCGCGGCTCTGGTCGCGCGATCTGATCAGCTTTCTGGTCTGGCTGCCCTGGGCTATTCCGGGCCTTGTGCTGGGCGTCACGCTGCTGTCGCTGCTGCTGAACGTGCCGGGCCTCAACAAGCTTTACGGCACCTTGACCCCGCTGATCCTCGCGCTGCTCATCAAGGAACTGCCCATCGGGGTGCAGATGATCCGCGCCGCCATCGCGCAGACCTCGCACGAGCTCGAAGAAGCGGGCAAAATGTCGGGCGCGCATTTCTGGCAGATTTTCCGCCGGGTGACATTGCCGCTCATCGCCCCTACGCTCGTGTCTGTATTCCTGCTCGTCTTCGCCAGCACTGTGCGCGACATCAGCACGGTGGTGCTGATCGCAGCGCCAGGGACTCGCACGCTGTCGCTGCTGATGTTCGACTTCGCCAGTTCGGGCCGTTTCGAGTCAGCGGCGGTTGTGGGCGTCATCATTGCGGTGATCGCCCTTGCGGTCACCGCCATCGCCTTCCGTCTCGGCCATCGCGAAGGCATCTAGTTCCGGAGGATTCCATGACGACACGCGAAGAGAACGATCTTCTGACCCGCACCGGCCCCGGAACGCCGGGGGGAGACATGATGCGCCGCTACTGGCAGCCTGTCGGGTTGAGCGCAGAGCTGAAGGATGCGCCTGTGCCGGTGAAGATTCTCGGCGAGGATCTGGTGCTTTTCCGCGGTGAGGACGGAATTCCCGGCCTCATGGGCCTGCAGTGCCCGCATCGCTGCGCAGACCTGAGCTACGGGCGCATCGAGGATGGCGGATTGCGCTGCCTCTATCATGGATGGCTTTTTGACCGTCACGGCAATTGTCTCGATCAACCGGCCGAGCCGCCGGAGAGCAAGTACAAGGACGAGATCAAGCACACGGCCTATCCGTGCCATGAAACAGGCGGGGTGATCCTGACCTATATGGGCCCGGGCGAAGCGCCGCTCGTGCCGAACTATCATTTCCTGCACGCGCCGGAGAAGAACGTCTTCACCACCAAGGTCTATCACGACTGCAATCAGTTGCAGGCCAACGAAGGCAATTTCGATCCTGCGCATCTGTCATTCCTGCATGCGCTCAATCCCGGCCGCGATGGACGCACGGGCGTCAACCTCACCATGCAGGAAGTGATGGGCAAGCAGACGCGCCCGAAGATCGACACGGAACGTACGCGCTTCGGCCTGCGTATCTATGCCCAGCGCGATGCGGGCGAGGGCAAGAAGTATCTGCGCTGCACGAATTTCGTCCTGCCCAATATCGGATTTTTCGCAGGCGACGGCGGCCGCTCCGGGCCGACCAGCTATTCGGTGCACTGGCACGTCCCGATCGACGACGAGAGCCACTGGCGCTACGACTTCTATTACGACGCCAAGGACGGCATCGACCACGAACGGCTGAACCTCAAGGTCAATACCGAAATGGGACCGGACTATCGTCCGACCCGCAAGCGCGAAAACAGGTATCTGCAGAATCGTGCGGAGCTCGACGCAACTTTTGCTGGCATGGGGGTCTACTTTCCATCGCACGATCTTTTCGCGGTCGAGACGCCCGGTCGCATCCACGACCGCACGCGCGAACATCTGGGCGCGAGCGATGTAGCAATCGTTCAGGCGCGACGCATGATGCTGAACGCCATCAAGGATGTGCAGGGCGGCAAGGAGCCGCCGGGTGTGATCCGCAGCCAGAATGAAAACGTGTTCAACGACCTGATCATCCTGTCGGTGATGATCGACAAGGATCAGGACCCGAAGCAATACACGAACAACATCGCGCAGACGCAGGACTATCACGCACTGAAAGCCTGAACCGCAACCGGGAGAGAGCCATGAACGCTATGCAGAGAACATCCGCCCTGTTGGGCGCGGTCGCGGCGCTTTCGCTGTCCCTTGCGGGCGCGGCGCTGGCGGCGGGCTGGGACGACGGCGGCGGCGAGGCCTGGCAGAAGGTGCTGGAAGCCGCAAAGAAGGAAGGGCCGGTGGTGGTGCTCGGGCGCCCCGACCTCGGCAAGCCTTTTGCTGAAGGCTTCAAGCGCGACACAGGCCTCAGCATGGAATATCTGGGCGGACAGACCCGCGAGTTGCAATCGCGCTTCCGTCGCGAAGTGGCGTCCGGCAACGTACTCAGCGACGCCATTCTGGGCGGCGAGACCGCCGTCGACATGATCGCCCCGGACTATCTGATGTCGCTTGCCGACAAGATCATGTTGCCGGGCGTCAAGGACGGCAAGAACTGGATCAACGGCCACATGCAGTGGGGCGACAACAAGCAGACCTATCTGTTTATCGGCGGTGAATATGTTCACGGCTGGCCGGTGCTCAACACCAACCTGATCAAGCCCGGCGAAGTGCGCGTCTGGGAAGATATGCTGAAGCCCCAGTTCAAGGGGAAGATCGTGGCGTTCGATCCGCGCGAGGGCGCGGGCGGCGCGGCGGCGGCCTATATCATCGAGACGAAGGGCATCGAGTTCTACAAGAAGCTCTACAAGGATCAGGAGATGGTGCTGGCGCGCGACGGGCGTCAGGTCGTCGAGTGGCTGGCGCGCGGTTCGCATTCGATAGCGCTGGGCGCAGTGCCGCCGGATGTGGAATATTTCCGTAACGCGGGCATGAAGCAGCTTGTCGTCACCCCGATGGAGGACGGCCCCGGCACCTTGCTGGGCGGCAGCGCAGTGCTGACGATCGCCAAGAAAGCCCCGCACCCGAACGCCGCAACCGTGTTCCTGAACTGGTACGCCAGCAAGCCCGGCCAGGAAGCATTCAGCGCCACATGGCGCACGCCCTCCAACCGCACCGACGTGGTCGTGGCGAGCGTGCCGGACTATGTGAAGCCCGTCGCAGGCAAGAAATATCTCGAACAATATCGCGAGGACTGGTGGATGCAGCGCCGGACCGTGATCGAAAAGCAGCTTGAAGAACTTCTCGGCAAGTAAGCGGCTGAGGGTGCGCCAGCAAATGGCGCGCCCTCGCTTCAAAATCAAACAGGAAGAAACGCATGTATCTGGGCAAGAAAGTCATTTGCACGCACGGTCATATTTCGACGCCTGTGCATTTTCGCGGATATGCGGCAAACCTCATCGCGCTGCGCAATCCGGGCGGCGACGATCTGAAGATTCCCGAAGGCCCCATGCGTGAAGCCATGAACCGGCATTTGCAAATGCTGGACGAACGCGACATCGACGTCCAGCTCATCTCGCCGCGTCCGGTGGCGATGTTGCACTGGGAGCGGCCGTTCATTCAGGAGAAATGGGCGCGCACCACCAACGATACGATCGCCGAACAGTGCCGCATGGAGAAGCGCTTCGTGGGCGTCGCGCAGCTTCCGCAAGCGCCCGGGCTGAACATCCGCAAGTGCGTTTCGGAGCTTGAATATGCGATCAAGGACCTCGGCTTCGTGGGCGCCACCCTGAACCCCGATCCTGCGGGTGACCGCCAGTCGCCGGGACTGGACGATGAAGCCTGGTTCCCGATCTACGAGGCTGCGCAGGATCTCGACGCCACGCTCATCGTTCATCCGTCCGTGTCGAAAGACCCGCGCATCGAGCGGCTGCCGCATTCCTACCAGTACAACAACCTCACGGAAGAAACGCTGGCGACGCTGCTGCTCGAACAGGGCTCGGTGTTCGAGCGCTTCCCGAAACTGCGGATCGTGATCTGTCATTGCGGCGGCGCGCTGCGCCGGCTGCAAGCGAATGGGGACGCCTATGACGCATGTCTGCCGAAAGACGCTCCGGGCAACAAGATCGGATCAAGCGGACAGGAGTCCGGCGGCCAGGTCGGTACGGGCCGCGTGCGCCGCGCCAAGAAGCCGAAGCCGGACCTGAGGAACAATCTGTTCTTCGACACCTGCGCTTACGATCCGTGGTTTCTGGGAGCCGCGATCCATCAGCGTGGTCCGGCCCAGATGGTCTTCGGCAGCGAAGTTCCCGGCTCGGGATCAGCGATGCAAAATCCCTTCACGGGACGACCGTCGGACGATGTGGTCGCGACGATCAACAAGTTCGACTTCCTCACCGAACAGCAACGGGTCGACATTTATCACAACAACCCCCGCAAGGTTTTCCCGCTGATGGAGAAGCTGGGGCTGTTCTAGTCGCCATGCCGTGCGTCCCCTCCGGTTCATCGCGCCCGAACGGAGGGGACGACGCGCCTCAATGGCCGGTCGCGATCGCGTCGACTTCCGCCGCATCGTCCGGGGCCGCATTGCCGCGCCAGACGATGTGCATGTCGGGCCGCAGCAAAAGCAGGTCGTAACCGTAGAGGTCGCGGGCGATCTGATCAGGAATATCCAGCACCGTCACCGGCGCCCCATAGCCCGCAATGGCCTTTTGCAAATGGCTTGTGTCGATCTTCGTACCGCCGAGACGGATGATCGTGTAGCCGAAGGCCGGCAGATGATCCTGCACGGCGGACCCGTCGTTGAGCCAGACATGCGGCAGACGTGCGCCGGGCCACGTGGTCGGCTCGTAGGTGCGGAACAGATGTTCAGGGCCGCCCGGCACATCGCAGATGATGGGCGAGGCCACATAACGATAGCCGAGTTCCGCCCCGACCATCTCGTTCGTCTTTCGCTGCTCGACATCCGCGACGGCGGCGAGAATTTCGCGCGACTGCTTTCCTTCCGGCGTGCGGTCGTTGATGTTGGGCTGCCACATGGAACGCCACTTGCGGCGGCCGAGCGTCGCATAGCGTGATGCGCCGACGTTGCGGTCGCCAATCTGGCGACGTTCGAATTCGTAGGACGGCAGCAGGTTCGGGCCGCCCCATCCCTTCAGCACGGCTTCGAGTTTCCACGCCAGATCAATCGCGTCGCCCGCGCCGGAATTCATCCCGAGGCCGCCGGTCGGTATCACGAGATGCACGGCGTCGCCCGCGAGGAACACGCGGTCCTTCTGGTATTTCTCCGCCACCAGCAGGTTTTGCCGCCACGGATTGCAGGACAGCATTTCGTATTTCACCGGCACGCCGACGGTCTTTTCAAACTGGCGCTTCATGGCTTCGTCGCTGTCGACGACGGAGTGAAGCGTCCAGTGCTTCGTCGAATCCTGCATGATCAGGAAGGTCGATTTGTCGTCGGCCACATGATAGTGGCGCCCGCGTCCGGGGCCGTTGCCCATCGGCAACTTGTCGGCGAGTTCCTCGCAATAATAGAGCGCCTGCCGCAGGCCCAGCGAATTGGCCTCGCCGTGCAGGCGAATGCCGAGCGCGTGACGCACCGGGCTCGCGCCGCCATCGCAGCCGACCACATAGGCCGAGCGCAGAACGCTTTCGGAGCCATCGGGATTTCGGATGCGCGTCGAGACTCCCTGCTCGTCCTGTTCAAGCGACAGGAATTGCGTGCTCCAGCGCATCGTGATGGCGGGAATCCTTTCGCATTCTTCCTTCAGCAGCGGCTCGAGCGTGTATTGCGAGATCAACTGATAGGGTTCGAGCGGGACGGAGCCATCGGTGGTGTTGCGAATGTCGAATTCGGCCTCGGCGACGGACGGATAGGGCAAGCGAAGCAGCGGCGGCTTCGTCATGTCCTCGATGACATAGACATCCATCGGCCAGTTGCGGTCGAGACCCGCGGCGCGAACCTTCTTCGAGATGCCGAGACGACGGTAGATTTCCATCGTGCGGGCGTTGATGCGCTCCATCTTCGGCAGGAAGGCCGGCTTCTCCTTCTGCTCGATGACCATCGTCCGGATGCCGCGACGGCCAAGGTCCAGCGCCAGCGTCATCCCGCCCGGCCCTGCGCCGACGATCAAAACCTGCGTATCCATCCGTTTCCTCCACATGTGGCGTGGGGAAATCATCGGCCATTCGACCCGGGCGGTCAATTGAAATATATCAAAATCCCAAATTATGCGAATTATCGACTATCTATGGTTGGCCGAAATCCCGATCTTCCGCCCCGTTCATCTCGGGCGAATTGTCGCGTGCGATCGCTTTGGTCACGATGGCTGCGCCGAACACGACCCGGTCCGCAATGGTCCGCAGACGGTCCTGCGCCAATTGCGCCTGGCCGACTGTGATGCTCAGGCTCCCCAGAACAGAGCCGCGACGGTCGAACACCGGCGCCGCAATGCCGGTGACGCCGGGCGTCACATCTGCAGCGGTGGAATCCCAACCCTGCTGGCGAATGTCGCGCAGGATGGCCCGGGCCGTGTCGAGCGATGCGCCGTAGCCAGCCGCCTCGAAATCAGCAGCCTGGGCGGCGTGAAGCTTGCGGATCGCCGCCAGCGGCATGTTCGCCAGAATGATCCGGGAGGCCGCGCCGCGCAGCAGCGGCCGCGACTTGCCGCGCTCGTAATTGCTCTGGAATGTCTGCGTATTCTGCTCCTGATGAACACACAGCACGCGGTCCCGGTAGCGCCGGCACAGCAGCGCGATTCCCGGCACAGTCTCGACCAGTTGCGCCATGACCGGGCGGGCGGCGACGATCATCGGATCGCGCTGGCGCATCTGGTAATCCAGTTCGGCGATGCGCGGCCCGAGCGTGTAGCCGATGTCCGGCAGGGACGTCAGCAGGCCCGCATCGGTCAGGACTTTCAGATAGCGATAGAGGGTGGAACGCGTGAGTCCGAGACGGGCGTGCAAATCCTCGATGGCCCATTCCATGCGCGACCCGTCGAACAGGTCCAGAATGTTGATCATGCGTTCGAGGCTGGTCATGGGCGCATCCTTGATCTCAGCCATATTTGACAAAGATCAAGTCAGTTCAAGCTGTTCCGCGACGATTGTCGCCGATTATAATTCCAAATCGCGGGATTTCAAATATTCGGATGCGCCGCGTCCTGCGGCCCTCCCCGTGGCGAAACAGGCCTGAAGAAGGTAGCCGCCCGTCGGGGCTTCCCAGTCGAGCATCTCGCCGCAGCAAAAGACGCCCGGCAAAGCGCGCAGCATGAAGTCGTGGTCCAGAGCCTCGAACGGGACGCCGCCTGCGGTCGAGATAGCCCGCTCGATCGGGCGGATGCCGGTCAGGTTGATCGGCACATTCCTGATCCGCGCCGCCAGTTCGGCTGGATCGTCCGGCAGGGGACCTGCTTCCCGCAACAGCCCAATGGCGACCGGCGAGAGGCCAGCGGCCTTGCGCAGGAAGGTCGAAAGGGTCTGCTTGCCGCGCGGCGCAGACAGTTTTCGCGCCAGCGCATCGGGCGGCGTATCGGGACGCAGGTCGATCGTCAGGGTTGCGGAGCCGTCGCGCGAAACAGCGTCTCGCAGCGGCGCGGACAGCGCATAGATGGCGCTGCCCTCGAGCCCGTTCGTCGTGACGAGCGCCTCGCCTTTCAGGGTGCGGCCCTCGAATGTCAGCGCGATGGATTTCAGCGGCTCTCCCGCAAAGCGCGTCTTCATAACGTCCGACCATCGAACGTCGAAACCGCAATTGGCAGGCCGCAGGGGGGCCACGCGGACGCCACGAGCGGACAGGAGTGCGGCCCAACCGCCGTCCGCACCCAGCTTCGGCCATGATGCTCCGCCGAGGGCCAGAACGGCAGCGTCGGCATGGACCGACGCCTCGCCTTCCGGCGTCGCAAATTGCAGCGCGCCGTCGCTGCGCCAACCGCGCCACTCATGACGCAGTTTCACCTCGACACCTTGCGATCCCAGTCGCCGCAGCCACGCGCGCAGCAGCGGCGAAGCCTTGAAGCTCTTCGGAAAGACACGCCCGCTGGAACCCACAAAGGTCGGCTCTCCAAGCGCCTCGCACCAGTCGCGGACCGCCTGCGGCGGAAACGCCTGCAGGGCCGCTGCGAGATCGCCCGAACGCTCGCGATAGCGTAACAGAAAGGGATCGAAGTCTTCGCTGTGCGTGATGTTCAGCCCGCCGCGTCCGGCCATCAGGAACTTGCGGCCGAGGCTGGGCATGCGATCGTAGATGACGACGCGCGCGCCCGCGCCGGCGAGGACTTCGGCGGCCATCAGACCCGCAGGTCCGCCCCCTATGATGGCGACGTTCAGAATGTGCACTCCGTGAAGACGCGCGACAGATCGCGTTTCCACGGGCCTTCATACAGGTCGAGCAGGTCCTGCGCGGCGACGCGGCCGGAGGCGATGCGGGCGTCGAGCAGATCGACAAACTTCGTTTCGTCTTCGCCATTCGCATTGCGGCGGCCACGCGCTGCGAGTCCGGCCCGCGCGATCTTCAATGCGTCGCGCCCCACATCCTGCAGCGAGCGGCCCTTGATCGTGGCGCGAAGCGCCTGCGACGGAACCGCGTCACGCAAAGACTGACGCTCCACGGCCGACCAGCCCTTCACCAGATCCCATGCGGCATCGAGCGCGGCGGAATCATAGAGCAGTCCAACAAAGAAGGCTGACAGCGCCGCAATATGCTGTGGTCCGCCCACATCGGCGCCGCGCATCTCGATGTAGCGCTTGAGGCGGACTTCGGGAAAGATCGTCGATAGGTGGTTCGCCCAGTCCGACATCGTGGCGCGCTCGCCCGGCAACCCGGCGAGCCTGCCATCGAGCAGATCGCGGAAGCTTGCGCCGGTCACGTCGTGATAAGTATCGCCGCGCTTGACGAAATACATCGGCACATCGAGCGCATAATCCACATAGCGCTCGAAGCTCATGCCGTCCTCGAACACGAAGGGCAGCATTCCGGCGCGGTTGTTGTCGGTGTCGCGCCAGATTTCGGATCGCTCCGACAGCCGACCGTTCGGCTTGCCGTCCGTGAAGGGCGAATTGGCGAACAGTGCCGTCGCCAGCGGCTGCAGCGCGAGCGAAACGCGCATCTTCTTCACCATGTCGGCTTCGCTGGCGAAATCCAGATTCACCTGCACGGTGCTGGTCCGGTACATCATGTCGAGGCCGCGCGTGCCGACCTTCGGCATGTAGGCCGTCATGATCTTGTAGCGGCTCTTGGGCATGCGGGGCGTCTGTTCGAAGGTCCAGACTGGGCTCATCCCGAGATCGAGATAGCCGACGCCGAGCGGGGCGCTGACGCGCTTCACCTGCTCCAGATGCTGCGCAAGTTCGGCGGCTGTCTCATGAACATTGTCGAGCGGCGCGCCAGAGAGTTCGAACTGCCCGCCGGGCTCGAGCGAGATCGCCCCAAGGCCCTTGGGGTCCGCCAGCCCGATCAGCGCATCACGGTCGATGATAGGCTCCCAGCCGGTTTCCCGCTGCATGCCTTCCAGAACGGCGCGAATTCCGTTGTGACGGCCGGGTTGGCCTTCGTACGGAACCGGGGAATGGTCAGCCGTGTAAAACGGAACCTTCTCGTGCTCCGTCCCAAGGCGGAATTCGGAAGCGGGTTTGCAGCCCGCCTCGAACCACGCAACGAGTTCGTCCCGCGAAGTAATCGGTGTCGTATCGGTAACGTCTCGAGCCATCGGGTGCTTATAGACAGGTTCCGCCGGTCGCGCCAACGCCCTCGCGGCGCCTCCGCATTCCGGCCTTGATCACATTCAGCAAGCGATGCGGGGACGCCCCGCTTTCTGTGCTCAGATTAGGCATTCGGTAGGCATGAAGGGCCGGAAATCACCTGTGACGCAATCACGAGATAAATCGTTAAGGTGCTGTTGACCCGCCACGCGCACGATCAGATCGTCTAAGAGGACCCAGATGCGCAGGTTGCGGCAATTCCTGAGTGACGAGCAAGGCGCGACCGTGATCGAGTACTGCTTCATCGCGTGCATGATCTCGGTCCTGATCGTTGCCGGCGTGACCGCCATCGGCGGCAACCTCCAGACGAAATTCCTCGGCCCGCTGGCCAACGGCTTTCCGTAGGAGCTATCGCCGGTTGTTGAAGAAAATCTGGCTCAGCACGTCATTGATGTCCGGTTGCTGTGTGGACGCCGCCGGTTTCGTTCCCGGATTGAACATTTTCCCGAAAGCGTCCAGCCCGGCCTGAACCAGCGCCGGATCAATGCCGCCCGGCGCAGCCTCGCGCGGCGCGGCCTTCGGCTGTTGGCCGCCCAGCATCCCGCCCAGAATGTCGCCAAGGCCGCCGGCTCCGCCTGCCTGCTTCTGCGCGCCGCCGAGCATTCCGCCCAGGACGCCGCCCAGAACGTCTCCAAGTCCGCCTGCCGGAGGATGGGAATCGGCCTTCTGCTTCGCGCCGCCTGCCGGTTGCCCCAGCATCTGCCCCAGCAAATCTCCGAAGCCGCCCTGCCCGGCCATTTGGCCCAATTGGCCGAAAAGCCCGCCAAGACCCTGATTCTGAAGCGACTTCATTACCCCGCCCATGACCATTGAGGCGATGACGGGGAGCATCTGCTTGAGGATTGTCTGGCTGACGCCGGTCATCTGGGCCGCGTGCGCCGCCACCTAGCGGCTGACATCCTTCGTGCCGAACAATTCGCCCAGCACGTCATTGCCCGCCCCGACAGTCTCGGCATTGACGGCCGCCGGATTCTCGAAAGCGTCCGCATGCGGTCCCGCCATCATGTGAGCGATCAGATTGCCCATCCCGTTCTGGTTCAGCACATTCTGCTGGAAGCCTTGCGCGAAGGCCGGCATCAGGGCTTCCACGGCTGATTGCGCCTGTTCGGGGGCCAGATTGAACTGGCGCGCCAGATTGTTGATCGCTTCGCCGTTCTGCCCTGCCAGCATAATGTCATTCAGGTTGAACATCTTTCGCTCCAATCAAACGTCAAAAACTGTCTCCGAGCCTATACGCTCGGCGGCCGGGTGGCGAGACGGCCGATCGCCCAATAGGCGGTGATCACGGAGGCGATGCCGAAGACGGCCGCGCCGGCAAGAATGCCGATCTGGGCGCCTTCGGGGCCATAAAGATATGCGCCGAGCGTCACGAAGGGGATCGTCCCGAGGGTCGCCCGGCCCCAGTTGAAAATGGTGGAATAGACCGCAAAGCCCAGATTGTTGAAGGCGGTATTGGCCACGAACAGGCACCCGAGAGCCATCCAGGCTGCGCCGCCCCATGTGCAGAAGAAGACCACCAGCCGGGCCGTTTCGCCCTCCGCGCTGAATGCCTTCACGATGAGCGGCGCGCAGACGATCAGCAGGACCCACATGGCCCCGGCATAGACGGCCGAAACCTGAAAGCAGCGGGTGAGCGTCTCGCGCACCCGGTCGATGCGGCCTGCGCCGAAGTTCTGGCCCATGATGGGCCCGACCGCCCCCGACATGGCGAAGATGACCACGAACGCGACTGGTATGATGCGGTCGATGATCGAATAGGCCGCGACGACCGCCTCGCCGAAGCGCGAGAAGACGCTGACCGAATAGGCGTTAGCGACCGGCGGCGCGAGATTGGTCACGATGGCGGGAATCGAAATCGCCATCAGCGGGGCAAAATCGCGGATTGTGGGCTTTCGTTCCGGCCATGCCAGAATTCGGTGAATGCGCACCGCGCCGTTGAGCCCCACAAGCACGAAGACGAGGCGCGAAATCACGGTCGCGATGGCCGCGCCATTCGCCCCGAGGCCAAGACCAAGGATCAGGATCGGGTCCGCAATGGAGGTCACGATCGCCCCGCCCAGCGTCACATACATGGAGCGGCGTGCATCGCCGACTGCGCGCAGGATGGTGGAGAGCGCCATGCCGACGCCGAGGATCATGTTGCTCGGCAGCACGATGGCCAGAAACTGCGACGCGACCGACAGCGCCACATCACGCGCGCCCAGCAGCATCAGCGCCTCTTCGCGAAAGGGATAGAGCAGCCCGGCCACGACCGCATTGATCAGGAAAATATGCACCAGCCCGGACGTGGCGATGCGCTTGGCGGCGATGCGATCTCCGGCGCCCATGTTGCGCGACACGAGAGCGCCGACGCCGATGATGAGGCCGATGATGATCGACACGAGAAAGAAGCCGATCTGCGAGGCATATCCGACGCCCGCCGTAATGTGCGGATCGCCAAGGCGCGCGACCCAGATCAGCGAGAGCAGGTCAACGAAGAATACCGCTGTCAGGCCGATGGAGCCTGTCAGGGTCATGGTCAGGACGTGACGCAGGATCGAGCCTTGCGTGAAGACGCCGGTCTGGCGCGGCGGCTGGCTCATTCGACCTTTTCCGTCTCGCGTTCGACGATATCCTCGGCTTCGCGGTTGAGGGCCTTGGGCTTGCGGGTCGGCTGCGTCAACGGCTCAGGCTGCACGCGCGGCTCCAGCGAGGCCGAAGCAGGCTGATAAGCGCCCCCCGCCTGCTGGATCTCGAGACGCTCTATGTCGCGGCTGCGGACTTCATCCGCCACCTGCAGGGCGACGTCGCGATTTTCGTTCAGAGCTTCGAGCGTGACGGCTCCGAACGCGATGGCGGACTCGAAGGTCTCGCGGATCTGGTAGTCCGCGCCCTTTTCGAGCACTTCGAGCGCATGAATCCGGTCATAGGCGCGGACGTGAATCTTCGCGAGAGGGAATTGCGCCCGCACGATCTCCACGATGGAACTTGCAGCCTGCTTGTTGTCGACACAGATGGCGATCACCCGGGCTTCGCCGGCGCCGGCGGCGCGCAGCACATCAAGGCGCGTTCCGTCGCCGTAATAGATCTTGAAGCCGAAACGCGCTGCGGCGCGAATTCGATCCACATTGACGTCAATGATGGTCACATCGACCTTTTCGGCGAGCAGAACCTGCACGGCGATCTGCCCGAAACGCCCGAAGCCGATGACGAGCGCGCTGCCTTTCAGGCCGTCCGGCATGGCCTCGTCCGGCAAGGTCTCGCCCGGCGTGCAGAAACGTTTCGCGGCGGCCTGCAACAGGTTGGCCACCACAGGACCAGCGATCATGGTCAGCGCGGCTACGGCGGACAGAAGGCTCGCGTGGTCCGTGCTCATCAGACCCTGAGCGGCCGCAATGGGAAACAGCACGAAGGAGAATTCGCCCGCGGGCGTCAGCACGCTCGCGCCCGCCATCGCCTCGCGAGTGCTGGAGCCAGACATGCGCATCAGGCCGAACACCAGAAGCGTCTTCAGCACGATGACGCCGAGCGCGAGCGCGATCAGCAGCGGGGCGTTCTTCAGAACCAGCGGACCGTCAATCGACATGCCGACTGACATAAAGAACAGGCCCATCAGCAGGCCGCGAAACGGCTCGATATCGGCTTCAAGCTCATGTCTGAAATGCGATTCCGACAGCAGGACGCCTGCCAGGAACGCTCCGAGCGCCATCGACATGCCGGCCCACTGGATCAACACCGCCGAGCCGAGGACGATAAGCAGCGCCGCCGCCGTCATCACCTCATGGGCATTGGCGTTGGCCAGCACGCGGAACAGCGGATTGAGCGCGTAACGCCCCGCCAGCACCACGGCCGCAATGGCCGCAACGCCCGGCGCGATGCGCAGAACATTGGTCTGGAAATCGCCGTCGAGCGGCCCGGCCGCGCCCGCCAGCAGCGGAATGATCGCCAGAAGCGGCGCGACCATGATGTCCTGAAACAGCAGGATCGCGAAGGCGCGCCGTCCATAAGGCGCCTGCATGGCGCTGCGCTCTTCAAGCAGTTGCAGCGCAATGGCGGTGGCCGAAAAGGCAAGCGCCATCGCCGCCACCAGACCGCCGCGCCAGCCAAGCCCCAGCACCGCGTAAAGGGCCGCCGCAATCGCCAGCGCGCAGACCGTCATCTGGCTTGCGCCCAGCCAGGCGATGTCGCGCCGCATGGCATAGAGCCGCGACGGCTTCAGTTCGAGCCCGATGATGAACAGCAGAAGCACCACGCCAAGCTCGGCGATGTGACTGGCCGTGCCCGGATCGCCCACCAGCCCGAACCCGGCCGGACCGATGGCGATGCCCGCCAGCAGATAGCCGACCACGGCGCCCAGCCCGATGAGCCGGAACAGCGGCACGGCCAGCACGGCCGCACCCAGAAAAATCAAAATTGGCAGAAGAAATCCGCTGCCGTGCGCGGCTTCCGGCATGATCAGGCCCCCAGTGTTCCCCCAACATAATCCGGCTTGGCCGAATTGCGACCGCGAAACCGCCACGGGGAAATTTTAGGCAGGGTTCAGGGGCGCGGCGCAGCTTGAGTTTGCGGTCCCGCCCACCTAAACAGGCCGCGAAACGGTTTTGCAATGATCCAGAAGCCCCGCCTGAAAGTCCTTCTCTGTGCGCCGCGCGGCTTTTGCGCCGGCGTAGTGCGGGCCATCGACGCCGTCGAGCAGGCGCTGAAGATTTACGGACCGCCCGTCTATGTGCGGCACGAGATTGTTCACAACAAATATGTCGTGGACAGCCTGCGGGCGAAGGGAGCGATCTTCGTCAATTCGCTGAAGGAAATTCCCGACACGAAAGCGCCGGTGATCTTTTCCGCCCATGGCGTGCCGAAGGCGATTCCCGAGGCAGCCGCACGGCGCAATCTGTTTACGCTCGACGCCACCTGCCCGCTCGTCACCAAGGTGCATCGCGAGGCTGAAATCCACCACAAGCGCGGGCGCGCAGTCGTGCTGATCGGCCACACCGGTCATCCCGAAGTGGTCGGAACAATGGGCCAGCTCCCCGAAGGCGCGGTCACGCTGGTGGAATCGGTGGAGGATGTAGAGCGTCTCGCGCCTGTTTCCGGCGACATTGCCTATGTGACGCAGACGACGCTTTCGGTGGACGACACGCGCGAGATCATCGCGGCCCTCAACCGCCGCTTCCCGCAGATCGCCGCGCCCCACAAGGAAGACATCTGCTACGCCACCACAAACCGCCAGGAAGCCGTGAAGGCCATCGCGCCGCGTTGCGATGCGCTGATCGTGGTGGGTTCGCCCAATTCGTCGAATTCCCAACGCCTGCGCGAAGTCGCCGAACGCGAAGGCTGCCGCATCGTGCGGCTGATCCTGCGCGCCGATGAAATCGTCTGGGACGATTTTGCAGGCATTGCGTCGCTCGGCGTCACAGCCGGAGCGTCAGCGCCTGAAGTGCTGGTGGAGGAAATTCTCGACGCCTTTGCGCAACGCTACGAGATGAGTGTCGAGACCGTCACGACCGCCGACGAACATGTGTTTTTCCCGCTGCCGAAGGAGTTGCGGGAGAAGGCATGAGCAGGTCGCGACGCCTCATTCGGGGAGCGTGCAAAGCGCGCGGCGCAATGCACGAGGATTGCGTCGTGGAATCTATCGCGCGCCCGCGCACAGCCTGTCCAGGTCGACGAAATAGTCCGGATAGGTCTTCGCCGTGCATTCGGGATCGTCGATCACCACGCCCGGCTGGCGCAGACCGATCAGGGCGAAGCTCATCGCCATGCGATGGTCGTCGTAGGTCATCACGGTCGCGGGCTTCAGCTGGCCGGGGTGGATCGTCATGCCGTCCTGATGTTCCTCGACGTCGAGGCCCAGCCGCCGCAATTCGGTGACGACGGCTGAAACCCGGTCGGTTTCCTTCAGCCGCATATGCGCCACGTCGCGAATCCGCGTCGGGCCTTCCGCGAAAGGCGCAACGCAGGCCAGCGTCTGCGCCGTGTCGCTGATGGCGTTCATGTTGATGTCGACGCCCTTCAGCGGCCCGCCGATGACCCGGATGGCGCGCGGCAGATATTCGACACGGCAGCCCATGCGTTCGAGCGCATCGACGAAATGCACGTCGCCCTGAAGCGCCTCGCGCGTCAGGCCCTCGACCGTGATGTCGCCGCCTGTAACGGCTGCAAGCGCGAAAAAGTAGGAAGCCGCCGAAGCGTCGGGCTCGATGTCGTAATCGCTGCCCGTGTAGGGAGCCGCCCTGATCTCGAAAACATTCTTGCGCGGCTCGCTCACCTTCGCGCCGAACTGGCGCATGTTGGCGATGGTCATGTCCACATAGGGGCGCGACACGAGTTCGCCCGTGACGGTGAGTTCCACATCCGATTGCGCGCAGGGCGCCGTCATCAGGAGCGCACTGAGATACTGGCTGGAGAGGTTGCCGCCGACGCTCCACTTGCCGCCCGGCAATCCGCGCGCGTTGACCACGACAGGCGGGCAATCCGTGCCGAGTTCGCAAGCGATATCGACGCCTGCGCGCGCCAGTGCGTCGACGAGCGGCGCGATGGGGCGCTGGCGCATGCGGGCATTGCCGTCGAGCCGGAAACGTCCCTCGCCGATGCAGCACATGGCGGTCAGGAAGCGGATGCTGGTGCCGCTGTTTTCCAGCCACAGATCAGCGCCCTTTGCGGCGAGTGAACCGCCGCTGCCAACAAGGGCGATCGCATGGGTGGCTGCGTCCTGTTCGACGTTGAGCCCCAACCGCCGCAGGCTTTCGATCATCACCTTCGTGTCGGTGCTTTCCAGCACGCCCGTAAGCCGCGTGGTTCCGCGCGCCAGCGCCGCCAGAATAAGCGCCCGATTGGTGAGGCTTTTCGAGCCCGGCGGGCGGATGGAGCCGGTGACGGGGCGACGGACAGGGATGATGGGGAGTTGGGTGGACATCAGCGGGCGTCCTTCATTCTACACTGGCCGTCATTGCGAGGAGCGTAGCGACGAAGCAATCCCTCTTGCCGTGCATCGACTCTGGATTGCTCCGCTCCGCTCGAAATGACGGATGTATTTTCACTGCGCCGCTTCATCGGCTTTTCGGCCTTTCAGAAACGGATTCATGCCGAGGCGCGCCAGAGCGTCGGCGCGCTCGTTCATTTCGTGGCCCGCATGGCCCTTCACCCAGCGCCAGTCGATCTCGTGGCGATGCGTGGCCTCATCCAGACGCTGCCAGAGTTCCATGTTCTTCACGGGCTTCCGGTCGGCGGTTTTCCAGCCGTTGCGTTTCCAGCCGTGAATCCAGCCTGTCACGCCCTGCCGCAGATATTGCGAGTCCGTGTGGAGTTCCACCTCGCAGGGTCGCGTCAGCGCTTCCAGCGCCTGAATGGCCGCCATCAGCTCCATGCGGTTGTTGGTGGTGAGCGGCTCGCCGCCGTGCATTTCGCGCTCCTTGCCGTTGAAGGTGAGGATAGCCCCCCAGCCGCCGGGCCCCGGATTGCCGGAGCACGCCCCGTCGGTGAAAACCACAACGCGCTTGTCGCTCATCGCAACAGACCGTAGTCGCGCGCGCTCGTCACATGCTGGTGGAAGCGCAGCTTGCGCACATATTCCAGCGGGTCCTTCGGCTTCACCAGCGCGCCGGGCGGCACGTTCAGCCAGTCGTAGAGCCGCGTCAGCATGAAGCGCAAGGCGGCGCCGCGCGCCAAGACCGGCAATGCGTCGATCTCGGCGTCGCTCAGCTTGCGCACGCGCTCGTAGCCGTTGATCAGCCCCATGCCCTTGGTGATGTTGAACGAGCCGTTCTGCTCGAAGCACCAGCAATTGAGGCAGATGGCGATATCGTATGCCAGCGTGTCGTTGCAGGCGAAATAGAAGTCGATCACACCGGACAGCTTGCCGGTAAGAAAGAACACATTGTCCGGAAACAGGTCCGCGTGAATGACGCCCCTGGGCAGATCCTGCGGCCAGCGCGCCTGCAACCAGGCGAGTTCCTCAGCAATGGTGACCGCCAGTCCCGGCAGCACTTCGTCGGCGCGCGCTTCGCTGGCGCGGGCCAGAGGCCCCCAACCGTCGATGGAGAGCGCGTTGCGGCGCGTGATGGCGAAACCTTCGCCGGCGCGGTGCAGAAGCGCCAGCCCCTCGCCCACCATGGCGCAATGTTTCGGGTCGGGCCGCTTGACCGACATGCCGTCCAGAAAGGTCACGATGACGGCGGGCCGTTCGCAAAGGCGACCCAAGGCCTCGCCCTGACGGTTCTTCACAGGCTGCGGGCAGGTGATGCCGCGCTCCGCCAGATGCTCCATCAATCCGAGAAAAAACGGCAGGTCGGTCTCGTTCACGCGCTTCTCGTAGAGCGTCAGAATGAAATAGCCGGCTTCCGTGTGGAGCAAGTAGTTCGAGTTCTCGACCCCCTCCGCAATTCCCTTGCAGGACAGCACCGCGCCGAGATCATAGGTGGCGAGAAAAATCGCGAGGTCTTCGTCGGTGACTTCGGTGTAGACAGCCATTCGGGGCGGGGTCCGGTCGGGCGGTCTCGGGGGACGGGCCGCTCCGGCAGGTGTTAGCCGCCGCGGCTGGCGAGGTCAAACCACACAAGGATTGCGGCATGGCCGGACTGGCCGAATATCTGTGGGTTCTGTTCACTGTCTCGGCCTCGACGGCCCAGACGGCCCGCAACGCCATGCAGCGCGATCTCATCGGCACGCTCGGGGCCGCCGGGGCGACCTATGTGCGTTTTCTGTTCGGGCTGCCGTTTGCGCTTCTGTTTCTGGCGATCGAGGCGGCTGGTTTCGGGATGATCCCGCCTGCGCTGAACGGCCCTGCCCTGCTGTGGATCTTCGTTGGCGCGGCGGCGCAGATCATGGCGACAGGCCTGATGCTGGCCGCGATGCGCTCGCGCTCCTTCGTGGTGACGATCGCCTATACGAAAACCGAACCGGTGATCATCGCGCTGTTTGCCGTCGCGGTTCTCGGCGAGACGCCGACGCCCGCCGTGGCGGCCGCCATCGTGATCGCGACGGGCGGCGTCATGCTCATGTCATGGCCGCGCGCGGGCGCGCAGGATGCGGGCTGGAAGCCTGCCGCGCTCGGCATCGCGGGCGGGGCCTTCTTCGCGCTCTCGGCGGTGGGGTTTCGGGGCGGCATCCTGCGGCTCTATGCCGAGTCCTTCGTGTCGGCTGCGACCACAGCGCTCGTGACAGGACTGGTGATCCAGTGCGGGCTCATATTGCTCTGGCTGGCGCTGTTCGACCGGGCGATGCTGGCAAAAATCCTGCTCGCATGGCGGCCTTCCCTGCTGGCGGGTTTCATGGGCGCATTCGCGTCGCAATGCTGGTTTCTGGCTTTCGCTACTTCGACCGCCGCAAAGGTGCGAACGCTCGGGCTGATCGAAGTGCCGATGGCGCAGATCGTCACGCGCAAGCTGTTCGAGCAGGGCGTCACGATGCGCGAATATGCGGGGATCGGGCTGATACTGGTGGGCGTGGCCTTGCTGATCAACGGCTAGGGCGCGACAACCACTACGCGGGAATATCCACCACCACGCGCCCGCGAATCTTGCCCGCAAGAATGTCCTCCGCCACGCGCATCACGTCGTCGAAACCGACATGCTGCGTCATGGAGGCGAGCTTCTTCTGGTCGAGTTCCTTCGCCAGCCGGTTCCACGCTTCGATGCGCTTCGCCTTGGGCACCAGCACGCTGTTGACGCCGAGCAGCGCGACGCCGCGCAGGATGAAGGGCGCGACGCTCGAGGGAAGGTCCATGCCCTGCGCGAGGCCGCAGGCGGCGACTGCGCCATCCGACTTTGTTTGAGACAACACATTCGCCAGCGTGTGCGAGCCGACGGAATCAATCGAGGCCGCCCAGCGTTCCTTGCCGAGCGGGCGCGCGGGGCCGGACAATTCGGCGCGCGGAATGATTTCGTCTGCGCCGAGGCTGCGCAGATAAGCTTCCTCTTCGGGGCGTCCGGTGGAGGCCGCCACATGCCAGCCGGCGTTCTTCAACAACGCCACCGCCACAGAACCGACGCCGCCCGCAGCGCCGGTGACGAGCGCGGGACCATCGGAGGGCTTCACGCCGTAGCGTTCCAGCGCCATCAGGCAGAGCATGGCCGTGTAGCCTGCCGTGCCGATGGCCATGGCCTGTGCGGCGCTCAATTCCGCAGGCAGCGGCACCAGCCAGTCGCCCGGCACGCGCGCCACTTGCGCGAGACCGCCCAGATGCGATTCACCGACGCCCCAGCCGTTCAGCACGACCTGATCGCCGGGCTTGAAATCCTTGTGCGTCGAAGCTTCGACGGTTCCGGCGAAATCGATGCCGGGAATCATCGGAAAGCGCCGCACGATGGGCGACTTGCCGGTGAGGGCGAGGCCGTCCTTGTAGTTGATGGTCGAGTGCGAGACCCGCACCGTCACGTCGCCGTCCATAAGGTCGGCGCGGTCGAAATCCACGAAGGACGCGCTCGTGCCCTTCTCGGCCTTGTCGATGCGAATGGCGCGGAACGTTGACATGTAGCCTCCCAAAACGAATTGCAGCGCAGCCTGTCACATATTCGGATAGTTCGGACCGCCTGCGCCTTCAGGCGTCGTCCAGGTGATGTTCTGCGCCGGGTCCTTGATGTCGCAGGTCTTGCAGTGAACGCAGTTCTGCGCGTTGATGACGAAACGCGGATCGGTCTTCTTCACATCGTCCGCATAGACGATTTCATAGACGCCTGCCGGGCAATAGAGCCGCGCCGGTTCGCCATATTCGGGCAGGTTTTTCGCCACGGGAATCGACGGATCGCGCAAGCGCAGATGCACCGGCTGGTCTTCTTCGTGATTGGTGTTCGACAGGAACACCGACGAGGGCTTGTCGAAGGAAAGCTTGCCGTCCGGGCGCGGATAGACAATCGGCTTCACCTGCGAGAGAGGCTTCAGCGTCGCGTGGTCCGGCTTGCCGTGCGATTGCGTGCCGAAGAACGAGAAGCCGAAGAGCTGGTTCGTCCACATGTCGAGCCCGCCGAGTCCAATGCCCAGATACGTGCCGAACTTCGACCAGAGCGGCTTGACGTTGCGCACGCGCTTGAGATCGCGGCCAATGTCGCTGTCGCGCCATGCGGCTTCATAAGCCGACAATTCGTCGTTGGCGCGGCCTGCGGCGAGGGCTTCGGCCACATGATCGGCGGCCATGATGCCGGACAAAATAGCATTGTGCGAGCCCTTGATGCGCGGCACGTTCATGAAGCCCGCCGAGCAGCCGAGCAACGCGCCGCCCGGGAAGGTCAATTTCGGCACCGACTGCCAGCCGCCTTCGGTCAGCGCGCGCGCGCCGTATGCGATGCGCTTGCCGCCCTCGAATGTGGGGGCGATCATCGGATGCGTCTTGAAGCGCTGGAACTCGTCGAACGGCGACAGGGTCGGGTTCTGGTAATTCAGGTGAATCACGAAACCGACCGACACGAGCCCATCCTCGAAATGATAGAGGAACGAGCCGCCGCCGGTCGTTCCATCCAGCGGCCAGCCGAACGAATGCTGCACGAGGCCGGGCCGGTGTTTCGCCGGGTCGATCTGCCAGAGTTCCTTGATGCCGATGCCGTATTTCTGCGGCTCGCGGCCTTCGCCGAGGCGGAAGTTCTCGATGAGCTGCTTGGACAGCGAACCACGCGCGCCTTCGGCAAACAGCGTGTATTTCCCGCGCAACTCCATGCCGCGCGTGTAGCTGTCCTTCATCTCTCCTTCGCGGCTGACGCCCATGTCGCCCGTGGCGATGCCGCGCACCGCGCCGTTGTCGTCGTACAGAACTTCCGAGGCTGCGAAGCCCGGATAGATTTCGACGCCCAATGCCTCGGCCTGCTTGCCGAGCCAGCGCGTGACATTGCCGAGCGAGCCGATGAAGTTGCCGTGGTTGTTCATCAGCTTCGGCATCAGGACGTTGGGCAGGCGCAGGCCGCCTGACGGCCCGAGCATGTAGAACTGGTCGGATTTGACTTCCGTGGTCAGCGGGCGTTCGGGATCGTTGCGCCAGTCGGGCAGAAGCCGATCCAGGCCCACAGGGTCGATCACTGCGCCGGACAGGATGTGAGCGCCGATTTCGGAGCCCTTTTCGACCACCACCACAGTCGCGTCGGGCGCGACTTGCTTCAGCCGGATCGCGGCCGCCAGACCCGAGGGACCACCGCCGACCACCACGACGTCGTAATCCATGCCCTCGCGTTCGGGTAAATCCGCCGCCTCGACCGCCATATTCCGCTCCGTAGCCAGACAGTTTATATATAAACTGTCTTTCGTCCGTCCATCAATGCAAGGTTTCGCATCGCACAGGACTGCCCGAAATGGTACTGGAAACCTATGGTCCCGCCCGATGATCAGCCGCCGTCCATGAGCGACGCAGAGCTTGTGAGCCTGCTGCGCTGGTATGTCGACATGGGAATCGACCTGGCGGTCGACGAAAACCCCCACGACAGGTTCGCGGACAGCGCCGCCTTGCTGCCAACGCGCGAGCCCCCCGCAGAGCCCGAGGCCGCGCCCGCTGCGGCCGCCGCTGCTTTGCCGGCTCCGGCCCGGCAAGCGCCCCGCACCGCTCCCGCGCCCGTGCCGGCCGCCCCGCCACCGCCTGATCAGGCGGCGATTTCGGCGCGGGAACTGGCCATGGCGGCCAGGAACCTCGATGAATTGCGGGCCGCGCTTGAAGGTTTCGACGGCTGCGCCCTCAAGCGCACCGCCAGCCGCCTTGTCTTCGCGGACGGCAATCCGCAGGCGCGCATCATGCTGGTGGGCGAAGCGCCGGGAGGCGACGAAGACAAGCAGGGCCTGCCATTCGTGGGCCGCGCCGGACAATTGCTCGACCGGATGCTGGCCTCCATCGGGCTGGACCGCACGAGCGTCTACATCGCCAATGTGGTGCCGTGGCGTCCGCCCGGAAACCGCACGCCCACCACTCAGGAAACCGCCATCTGCCTGCCGTTCATTTTGCGGCAGATCGCCCTGTGCAATCCGGACCTGCTGGTGTGCCTCGGCGGCAGTTCGGCGCAGACGCTGCTCGGCATCCGCGACGGCATCATGAAATCTCGCGGTCGCTGGTACGATTTTACCGTGGAGGGCGACGAGGGGCCGCGCCGCGTCCCATGCATTGCCACCCTGCACCCGGCCTATCTGTTACGCCAGCCTGCCCACAAGCGGCTGGCATGGCGCGATCTCATCGAGCTGCGCAAGGCCATCGAGTCGCTGCCGCAGCGTTGACGGCGGATCGTGCCGAAACACACAGCGTGCAACCAACGTCCATGGTTTGCGTTTGGCTACGCCCCTGTTTTTCAGGGGTCGAGACTGCTACATAGAGGCGCGTTTCGCGGGCGCTCGCGCGCCTCGCTGCTGGAGCTTTCACGATGAGATGGGAAGACTTTCGCCAGTCGGACAATATCGAGGACCGGCGCGGCGACGACAGCGGCGGTGGCGGCGGAATCGGGCTCCCGATGGGCGGCGGCGGCCTCGGGATGGGGACGATCATCATCCTCGGCATCCTGGGCTATGCGCTGGGCATCGATCCGCGCATCCTGATCGGCGGCGCAGAGATGATCAATGGCGGCGGCGGTCGTCCGCAGATCCAGCAGGAGCGCGTCCAGCAGGCCAACCGCCAGCCCAGCCAGCCGAACGACGCCATCGGGCGTTTCGTATCGGCGACGCTCGCGCAGAACGAGGACGTCTGGTCCGAAATCCTCCCCGCCCAGAAGGGCGTGAAATTCGTCGCGCCACGTCTGGTGATCTTCGACGGCGTGACGAATTCGGCCTGCGGCACGGCGCAATCCGCCATGGGCCCGTTCTATTGCCCGGTGGATCGCAAGATCTATCTCGACACGTCCTTCTTCAACGACATGCGCAGCAAGCTCGGCGGCGGCGGCGACTTCGCCTATGCGTATGTGATCGCGCACGAAATGGGCCATCACATCGAGAATCAGCTCGGCATTCTGGGCAAGGTGCAGCAGGCGCAGCAGCGCGCGACCAGCAAGGCGCAGGCGAACCAGCTTTCCGTGCGCGTCGAACTGATGGCCGACTGTCTCGCCGGCGTATGGGCCGCGAACGCCGACCGCAAGTGGCAGATCCTCGAAAAGGGCGACGTGGAGAAAGCCATCGCGACCGCGACCGCCATCGGAGACGATCGTCTGCAACGCTCCAGCGGCCGCGTGGTGCCGGACAGCTTCACGCATGGCTCATCGGCGCAGCGCGTCGAATGGCTGCAACGCGGGCTGAAGTCCGGGCAGATCGATTCCTGCAATACGTTTTCAAAATAGGCCCGAGACATGCCCGGAATCGACGAAAGCCTGACATTCGTGCCGCTGAACATTGCGGTGCTGACGGTGTCCGACACACGCACGCCCGCCGACGACAAGTCGGGCGACACGCTGGTGGCGCGCATCGAGGCGGCGGGACACAAGCTTGCCGCGCGGGCGATTTCCAAAGACGACGTGGGAGAAATTCAGTCCGTCGTGAAGAGGTGGATCGCTGATCCGGGCGTAGATGTGGTGATCTCGACCGGCGGCACCGGCTTCACCGGTCGCGACGTGACGCCGGAAGCCATGGAGCCGCTCTTCGAGAAGCGCATGGACGGCTTTTCGACCGTCTTTCACCACATCAGCTTTCCCAAGATCGGCACGTCCACGATTCAATCGCGCGCCACGGCGGGCGTGGCGGGCGCCACCTATATTTTCGCGCTGCCCGGCTCGCCCGGGGCCTGCAAGGACGCCTGGGACGGGATCCTGTCGCACCAGCTCGATTACCGCTATCGCCCGTGCAATTTCGTCGAGATCATGCCGCGGCTGGATGAACACCTGAAGCGCGGTCAGGCAAAATAATCATTCGACGAAACGCGCGCGGGCCCGCAGCGTCTGCGTTGCGCGCGCCTGACGCGCGAGCGATCCGAAGGTTTGCGAGGGAGCCCTCAGCAACTTGTCGCGACGGGCAATGACGCCCGCCACCGGCGCCATGCCGGGAAACAGGCGCGTCAACAGGGACCGGGGATTTTCGCGCATGATGGCCGCCGCATCGCCGCCCGCCAGCATGTCGCCCAACTCGTCCGCAAACCCGTGCTCCGGCGCACGTCCGGCGCGAATCGCAAAGATCGTCGGATTGCGGGTCGACTCAAAGGCCCGGCGGAACAGGGTGGCGACGTCGGGGCCCTCGATCAGTTCGCAACCGGCGTGATCGGCGATCTTGCGCATGCCGGCCCTGCCGGCCGGAGCCGCAAGAGTGACGTCGCGAACGACGCCTTCCACGGCCGCCGGAACCAGCGACGAAAGCGTGCGCACAACCGCCTCCGCCGACAGCGGAGCCGCATCACCATCCAAAACAACAACAACTGCCGAGAGCATGGCGGTTTTCTACACCAGCGCCCTGCGGCGGAAAGCTGAAATATTCCCCATTCCCGATTGACGGACAGGAATTTGTTCTCTATTAGTTCTTATGTTCCCGTTGCGTTCACCAAAAGAGCGCCTATCTATAAAGCGGGGCGCAGAGCATCGGAGAGCGTGATGGCCAGTGCATCGGCGAGCGAATCCATTGATCGGCTGCCCCTGCGGCCCGAGAAGTCCCGGCTTTACATCGGCGCGCACAGCGGCAGCGCGTTCGGGGTCAAGGGCGGGGCGGGCGAGAACTGGCGAGGCCGCGGCGCGGTCACCAACAAGTCCGGCCGCTTCGAAAAGGAAGTCCGCGAGGATTTCGACGATGGCTGGGAGAGCCTGTCGGAGCTTGAAGCGTTCAGGACCGAAATCACCATCGAACGGCCGAAGACGATCATCACGAAGAACGATTCGCCGGATATTTCCTTCGACCGCTCGATCAACCCTTACCGGGGCTGCGAGCATGGCTGCGTCTATTGCTTCGCGCGGCCGACCCACGCCTATATGGGCCTGTCGCCGGGACTGGATTTCGAATCCCGGCTGTTCGTCAAGGAAGGCGCGGCGGCGCTGCTGGAGCGAGAGCTCGCAGCCCCCGGCTATCAACCGAAGACGATCGCGATCGGCACCAACACGGATCCGTACCAGCCTATCGAGCGCAGCCACCGGGTCATGCGTTCCGTGCTCGAAGTGCTGGAACGGACCAATCATCCGGTCGGGATCGTGACGAAATCGGCGCTGGTGACGCGCGACATCGATATTCTGTCGCGCATGGCCAGGAAGGGGCTGGCGAAAGTGGCGCTGTCGGTCACCTCGCTCGACCGCAAGCTTGCCCGCACGATGGAGCCGCGCGCCTCCACGCCAGACCGGCGTCTCGAGACGATCCGGCAATTATCGGAAGCGGGCGTTCCGACGGCCGTGATGGTGGCGCCGATCATTCCGGCCATCAACGATCCGGAAATCGAGGCGATCCTGACGCGCGCCTACGAACTCGGCGCGCGCGAGGCCGGTTATGTGATGCTGCGGCTGCCGCTCGAAGTGGAGCAGATTTTCGGCGAATGGCTGCTGGCGCACTTCCCCGACAAGTTCCGCCACGTGATGTCGCTGGTGCGTTCGACGCGCGGCGGCAAGGCCTACGATTCCACCTGGGGCAAACGCATGAGCGGCGACGGCCCTTATGCGTGGATGGCGGGCCGCCGGTTTGAAATCGCCTGCCAGAAGATCGGCTTCAACAAGGGGCGCCTGAAACTGCGCACCGACCTGTTCGCGCCGCCGGCCCGCAACGGGCAGCAGCTCAGCCTCTTCTGAAGATCAGCGCGAGACGCCCGGAATGCCGAACCGGGCGGCCAGCAGAACCGCGCCGACGAACACTACCGCAAGGCCGATCCAGGCGACGACGGACAGGCCGTTGCCGCCTGACTTCGCGGGGGCGCGGCGCGCTGCCGCCCCATAGGTGCGCTGCGCGAAGGCTTCCGTGGCGGGCCCGGCCGGAACTTCGGGGCCGCGTCCTTCAAGGGTCGCCTCCGCCAAATGGCGATAGATGGCGAGGCGGCGCGGCGTGCTTTCGCCCAGAATGTAAGCCGAAATCTCGTTTTCGTTCGGAGCGCGTCCCTTGGCCTTGTCGAAAGCCACCAGCCAGTCGTGCTTGTTCTGCTTGTAGATCGAATAAGCCACGAGGCCGACGATGTCGGCGTCACCCGTCACGAGACTCTCGAAGACCGCATTGCGCTCGTCGCCGTCATCCGCCCGCGCGCCCGAAACGCCTCCGAGACTGAAGCTTGCGCCAGGCATTTTGGGAGCGTCGCCTGAAGTTTCGATGAGCGTCATGATGGCCTCTTGTGGAGCGAAGAATGGGTTTCGGCCCGATGGGTCAGTCATTGTAAACACAATCGCCATCGTTTTGCGAATGGCCTGCGGCGGACGGTTACAGAGGCGGCTCGCGAAATCGTTAGCCGCCACATTGCGTCGAGGCTGTAGAGTCGCAGCGGCGAATCGCGGCCACCTTGTGCGCGAATCGTTGCAAATCAGAATGATGCGGCCATGTTCGGCGGCGATTTCGGGAGGACGTCCGTGCAGCTGTTGAAACAGGCGAAGCTTGGAATTGTGCTGGCTGGGCTGCTCGCTGCAAGCGGCGCGCTGGCGGAAGTGGTTACATTCAAGGCGCAGTTGAATGCGCAGAACGAGGTGCCCCCCAACCCCAGTACGGCGGTCGGAACGGGCGAAGCGACGCTCGACACGGCAAGCCGCGCCCTCTCATGGAACATCGTCTATTCGGGGCTGAGCGGGCCGGCCATCGGGGCGCATTTCCACGGTCCCGGAGAAGCCGGAAAGAATGCCGGGATCGTGCTGCACTTCCGGTCCACCGCCTCGCCGATCACGGGTTCGCAAGTGGTCACCGAAACTCAGGCCGCAGAAATTCTGGCAGGACGCTGGTACATCAACATCCACACCGAACGGAATCCGGGGGGCGAGATTCGCGGCCAGCTGGTGCGTTGATCAGGCCACGGCGGCCAGCGGCGCCGGTTCGCTGAGAAAGAACGGACAGGGCGGGCGCGAGAGAAACTTCACGAAGTCGCGGGCCGGCAGGGGCGGCGAGACCAGATAGCCCTGCCCTTCGCTGATCCCGCAGCCGGCGAGAGCCGACAATTGCGTCACGTCCTCGATGCCTTCCGCGACGACTTCCATGCCGAGTTCCGCCGCCAGACGCACGAGCATACCAACCACAGCCGTGGCGGAGGAATCGTGGGCGATCGCATCGACGAAAAACTTGTCGATCTTCAACACATGGGCGCCCAAGCGCTGGATGTAGGACAGGCCGCTGTGGCCGATGCCGACATCGTCCAGCGCCACCCGGTATCCGAAGGCGCGCAGGTCCTCGACGATGCACGCCGCGCGCGCCAGATCCGTCAGTTCATCCCGCTCGGTCAGCTCCAGGACGATGTTGCGCGGCGAGACACGCGCCGAGATCACCACGTGATGCAGATCGTCGATGAACCGTTCAGACATGAAATGCTGGGGCGCGATGTTCACCGTCACCTTGAAGTCCGGATAGATCAGCAATGTGTCGCGCAGATTGGAAAGCGCGACGGAGAGCAGATGCCAGGTGAGGCTTTCGAGGCGCCCGCAATCCTGCACGAGTTGAATGAAGCGCAAGGGCGGAATCATCGCCCCATCCGGCTTGATCCAGCGCGCCAGGATCTCGCAGCCGACGACCCGGCCGGAACGAAGATTGAAGACAGGCTGCAGATAGGGCCGGAATTCTCCATCCACGATGGCCTCGTCGATCATTGCGCCGGGGTCGGGCTTGCGAGTCCACAGGCGGGCCAGCAGCGCCCCGAAGGCAAGTCCGAGCAGTCCGGAGATCGTCACGATGGGGTAATAGGGTTCGCGGTTCCAGCCGTCGAACGCCGCATTGGTGACGCGGATGATGGAGCGCGCCGGATATTGGGCCGATTGCGCCTCGACCCGCACGCCGCCGGAGGATTCATCGAGAGCGGGCGCGCCGGACGAGCGGCCGACCAGCCCCCCGTCCGAGAGTTCGAGCAACACTTCGCTCCTGCCGCGCAGCTCCGCCGGCATGACATCGAACAGCGACGCGCTCACGCCCACGATGGCGGCCAGAGAGGTCGAGGGGCTGACGTCGCGCGCCACTCCGAGGGCGACGCCGAAGAATTGCTCGACGCGGAACAGGCGCGTGGAGGGATCGGCGGCGGGCAGCATGTCGACGCGGCTCGGCCAGCCATTGTCGAATTCAAGCGTTTCCGAATAAGCCGAACACTGGATCGCGCCCTCGTGGTTGAGGACCCGGATGTCCTTCACGGATGTGCGCTGATAGACTTTCAGGCGGATGGACTGAAGGGCGGCGGTTTCGCAAGAGGTCAATCCACGTCCGGCAACTTCCTCGAGCGCCAGCGCGCCGTACTCGATCGAGTTTTCAAGACGGCGCAGGGCCATCTGGCTCAATTCGACGAGTTGCTTTGTCTTCTGTGTCTCGATGAGTCTTTCCGCCGCGTAGTCGCCCGTCAGGACGAACGACGCGGAGGACAGCAAGGCTATCAAGAGGGCCAGAAAGCGCGGCCGTTTCGCTTGCATGTGATCCCGAACTTCAAACTCACGGTTACACTGGCAGCGGCTTCCAAACGGGTTCCTAACAATTTGAAGCAAATCAAAGAACGGTTGACGGGGTCTGAATCGCGATTGCGCAAGCCCTGCCGAACCTGCAAAACTTCCTTAGCCTGACCATTCGGGATGAAGACGTGGCTCCGCATTTCCGCTTCGAGCGCAAACTGGCGCGCGATGGCTTCCAGATCATTGCCGGCGTGGACGAAGCCGGACGCGGCCCGCTGGCCGGACCCGTAGCTGCGGCGGCGGTCGTGCTCGATCCGCGCAAGCTGCCGAAAGGTCTGGACGATTCGAAAAAGCTGACCCCCGAGGCGCGCGAGGAACTGGCGGAGATCATCTTCGCCTCGGCCATTGCGGTCGGAGTCGGGTTTGCGCCCTCGGGCGAAATCGATCGCATCAATATCCGGCAGGCGACCCACGAGGCCATGCGCCGCGCCCTGCGGGCCCTGTCGGTGCGCCCTGCCCATGTGCTGATCGACGGCAACGATCTGCCCGAGCGCCTGGCCTGCCCGGGCATGACGATCGTAAAAGGCGACGAACTGTCGCTGTCGATTGCAGCGGCCTCGATCATCGCGAAGGTGACGCGCGACCGGATGATGCGTCGCCTCGACCAGTGCCATCCCGCCTATGGATTCGCACGCCACGCTGGATACGGCACGAAGCAGCACCTTGAGGCCATCACGCAGCACGGTCCGTGCGAATTTCACCGAATAACTTTCGCACCGCTGCGGGTTGCCTAAACGCTTCCTTAAGAAACGGCTGATTCGTCGCCAAACCTTTCTGAAATCGGCTCAATTTTTAACGAAGCCGTTCAGAAACAGGACACCGTTTTTCTGACCTCATACACCCGGTTTTTACCCTACGGCAGGCATATTCGGGCCTGTGAGTTGCGTATCCGGTGTGTGTTTCATGCGTATTGCACGTGCCGGGGTGGCCGGTTCGAAGTCCCAGATTCAGGTCTCGCGTACTGGGACTTCGGCGGTCCGTCCGGCCGTGCCGGCAAAACTGCCGCTCGACCAGATTCTGCTCGGCGATTGTGTGGAATCACTGAACGGTCTGCCGGAACAATCGGTCGATCTGGTCTTCGCCGATCCGCCCTACAATCTTCAGCTCGAAAACTCGCTGTCGCGCCCCGACCAGTCTGTGGTCGATGCGGTCGACGACGACTGGGACAAGTTCGCCAGTTTCGCCGATTACGACAAGTTCACGCGCTCGTGGCTCTCCGCCACGCGCCGGGTGATGAAGCGCGATGCGACGATCTTCGTGATCGGCTCCTATCACAACATTTTCCGCGTCGGGTCGATCATGCAGGACCTCGGGTTCTGGATCCTCAACGATGTCATCTGGCGCAAGGCCAATCCGATGCCGAATTTCCGCGGCCGTCGCTTCACGAACGCCCATGAGACGATGATCTGGGCGGCGCGCAGCGCAGACGCGAAGGGCTATACGTTCAACTACGAAGCCCTGAAGGCCGGCAATGAAGATTGTCAGGTGCGCAGCGACTGGTACCTGCCGATCTGCACAGGCGGCGAACGCCTGAAGGACGACAAGGGCCGCAAGGTTCACCCGACCCAGAAGCCCGAGGCGCTGCTGACGCGCGTGCTTCTGTCGGCCTCCAATCCGGGCGATGTGGTGCTGGACCCGTTCTTCGGTTCGGGCACGACCGGAGCGGTCGCCAGACTGCTCGGGCGGTCCTTCATCGGCACGGAGCGTGACGAAACTTACGCCAAAGCCGCCCGCGACCGTATCGCGGCCGTGCAGCCCCTGCCGCCGGAGGCCGTCGCCTCTGCGCCCAGCAAGCGCACCGAGCCTCGCGTTGCCTTCGCATCGGTGGTGGAAGCGGGACTGATCCGGCCCGGTACGGTTCTGCAGGACGAGAAACGCCGCTATTCGGCGATCGTACGCGCCGACGGATCGCTGGCGCTCGGCAATGTGGTCGGCTCGATCCACAAGATCGGCGCGCTCGCCCAAGGGCTTCCGGCCTGCAACGGCTGGACCTTCTGGTATTTCGACCGCAAGGGCGCTGCTGTTTCCATCGACACGCTGCGCAGCACCATGCGGGCCGAGATGAAGGAAGCTGCGGAGTAATTCCGCGCTCCGGTTTTTTTCCTGTCACGGTTCGGTCATGTCCGGTTCATGTGCGTTAGCGCATGAACTGATCATCGACGGCGCATCTGCGGATCAGCACGCGCCATCGTCACGGACAAAGCGCACCATGATCTTCTGTGTCTTCATCTCTGCCATGACCTCGGTCGTTTCCCTGATGGTCGGCATCGCCTCATGGGCCAACATCGGCGACGGGCCGCGCAATGTGCTGCTGACGCTCGCCGCCCTTTCGGCGATGGTTGCGGTCGGTTCGCTGGAGGCCTTCGAGGCGCAGGGACCGACGAAGGACGAGAAGTAGCCGACGCGGCTATTGCTTCATCCCGTACCGGCGCGCGTGCTCGACCACCTTTCGCATGACGCTTGGCAGCGCCTCGCCGTCGAGCGTTGCGTCCGGCTCCCACCGATATCCATCCGGAGCCGGAAGCTTGCCGCCGGCCTGCGCGTAGAACACCGTCAGCCGTAGCGCGAAATGGGTGAAGACATGCTCCACCTGGCCCGGCAGCTTCTTCCACGTCAGGTCGAGAGGCGGCTGCGCCTTGGCGACATCAAATAGCGGCGTCCATTCCGAACCGGGAATCTCCGTCATGCCGCCAAGCAGGCCCTTGGGCGGGCGGGTTCGCACCAGCACCATGCCGTCCCGACGATGCGCAAAAAACGCCGCTCCCGAGCGCGAAGGCCGTTCCGCCTTCGCCAGCTTGCGCGGATAGGTCTCCTGTGTGCCGGCTTTTCTGGCCTTGCAGATCTCCGAATAAG
Source organism: Beijerinckiaceae bacterium (assembly GCA_947475995.1). Taxonomy (GTDB): domain Bacteria; phylum Pseudomonadota; class Alphaproteobacteria; order Rhizobiales; family Beijerinckiaceae; genus Terripilifer. The sequence continues at coordinate 194,062 of CANJNI010000001.1, forward strand.
GACACAGGGCGCAGGCAGGGCGACGCGGCGTGCAGATGGTGGCCCCGAGATCCATCATGGCCTGCGCGAAATCGCCCGCGCGCTCGTCGGGCGTCATCCTGTCCGTGGCGGCGACGACCAGTGGCTTGGCTTTCGGCAGGGGCTCCTCGATAGCCTCAAGACGGGTGACGACGCGCTCGACATTGCCGTCCACCACCACGGCCCGCTTGCCGAACGCAATGGCCGTGATGGCGCCCGCCGTATAGGGGCCAATGCCCGGCAGGGCGCGCAGCCCTTCCACATTGTCCGGGAAGCGCCCGCCATGCTGGCCGGCCACCGCGATGGCGCAGGCGTGAAGATTGCGGGCGCGGGAATAATAGCCCAGCCCCGCCCAGGCCTTCATCACATCGTCCACCGGGGCGGCGGCCAGATCCTCGACGCGGGGCCAAAGGGCCAGAAACTTCTCGTAATAGGCCTTTACGGCCGGGACCGTCGTCTGCTGCAGCATGATTTCCGACAGCCAGACCGCATAAGGGTCGGGCGTCTGCCCCGGCAGGGCCCGCCAGGGCAGGACGCGGCGATGCCGATCGTACCAGCGCAGCAGGGCCCCGGCTGCGTCAAAAGAGCTTTTGTTTGCGGCCATGGCAGAATTGGCTAGCATATTGCTTGAGCGAAAAAATCAAAACTCGGGGACAGGACAGCGCCATGCACAAGATCGACATTCCGCAATCCGTGATCGACCGCGTTGTCGCGCGCCGCGGGCGGGCTCATATTCACGACAATCTCGATCCGGCCCGCACGGCGCTGATCGTGGTCGACATGCAGAACGCCTTCATGCCGGTGCCTGTCGCGCACGCGCCCTGCGAAATGGCCCCGCATGTAGTCCCGGCCATCAACCGGCTGGCCGAAGGCGTGCGGACGCTCGGAGGTCTCGTGGTGTGGATCCAGACGGTCTGCACCGAGGACGACAAGGTGAGCTGGTCCAACGCCCATTCCATCAGCAGCAAGGCGCGCGCCGAAAAGCGCTACGCAGCGCTGGCGCGCGGCAGCGAAGGCTATCAGCTCTGGCCGAAAATGGATGCGAAGCCGGACGATCTCTATGTCGAGAAACACCGGTTCAGCGCCTTCATCCAGGGCTCGTCCAATCTCGACGAGATCCTGCGGGCGCGCGGTTTCGACACGCTGCTCATCACCGGAACGGTCACCAATGTCTGCTGCGAATCGACCGCGCGCGACGCCATGATGCTCAACTACAAGGTCATCATGGTCTCCGACGGCAACGCCGCCGCAAACGACGAGGAACACAACGCCTCGCTGCGCTCCATCTACACGACCTTCGGGGACGTGATGGACACCGACATGCTGCTCGCCTGCATGGCGAAGAACAGCACGCGGGCGGCGGCCGAATAATTCGCGCCTCGCGCCCGATCTGCTAGACTGGGCGCATGAGCACGCCGGCACGTCCCAAGTCCTGGTCGCGTCCGCTGGCCGATTTTGTCGGCAAGGCGATCGATCCTGTTCTGGCAAAGCAGGGTTTCGGCGAGAGCGACATCATCACCTACTGGCCGCAGGTGGTGGGAGAGCGCATGGCGGGCGTGTCGGAACCGATCCGCCTGCAATGGCCATCGCGCGGCAGCGCCCCCTCGCCGGACCGCGCGCCGCAGCCGGCCACGCTGATCATCCGGGTGGAAAGCGGCTTCGCGCTCGAACTGCAACATCTCGCCCCGCTGGTGATCGAGCGGGTCAATGCGCGGCTCGGCTGGCGCTGCATCGGCAAGCTGGCGTTCCGGCAGGGGCCGGTGGGACTGGCGGCCAAACGACCGCCCCGTCCGGGCCCGCCCGATCCCGCCGCGATCCGCAAGGCCAGCGAGACCACCGCCGCAGTCGACGACGAAGCGCTGCGCGCCGCGCTGACGCGGCTCGGCTCGCGGGTTTTTACGAAAACGCGCGCGAAAACGTGATTATGGCGAGCCCAAATGGCTTGCGCGTCTCATTCCATCTTGCCACATTCGGCCTTATTCGGCGGCTAGACGTTCGACCGGCTGCCACTCCAGCTTCGGCCAAGACCAAGGAACACCTGATGAGCGATTTCCTTCACCCCGACCGCCGCCGTTTCCTTGAAGGCGCGGCCGCCTTCGGTCTGGCGAGCGCGGGCCTCGGCGGTGCGGCGCTGGCGCAGGCCAACAGTTCGTTTCCGCTGGACCAGCTCGTCGCGCCGGGCGCCCTGCCGGACGTCTGGGAAGGGTCGAGCGACGCCCCGGTCACGATGATCGAATATGCGTCAATGACCTGCTCGCATTGCGCGAACTTCCATGCGCAAACCTATCCGACGCTGAAGAAGCAATTTATCGAGACCGGCAAGGTGCGGTTCGTGTTGCGCGAATTTCCGTTCGATCCGCTGGCGACGGCCGGCTTCATGCTGGCGCGCTGCTCGGGTCCGGAGAAGCGCGAGGCGATGATCTCGCTGCTCTTCGCCCAGCAGAAGAACTGGGCCTTCTCGGACAAGCCCTTCCAGGGCCTTTCGACGCTGGTGCGCCAGACCGGCATGTCGCAGGACACGTTCGAAACCTGCCTGAAGGACCAGACGCTTTACGACAACGTCAACAAGGTGCGCGACGTCGGCTCGCAGAAGTTCGGCGTCGATGCGACCCCGACCTTCTTCATCAACGGCAAGAAATATCCGGGCGATCAGACGATCGAAGACCTGACGAAGATTTTCGCGCCCTTCATCAAGAGCTGAGCGACGATGACGACCCTGCCCTCACGGCGCAACATGCTCGCGCTCGCGGCCGGGGCGTTTGCCTGCGGCGTTGCGCTTCCTGCCACAGCGCAGGAGCCCCGCGTCCCGGAGCTGATGGCGGCGGGCGCGCTGCCGGACCTCTGGTCCGGTTCGCCCAATGCGCCGGTGACGATCATCGAATATGCGTCGATGAGCTGCAATCATTGCGCGGCGTTCCACGAGCGCACGATGCCGGTGCTCCGCAAGGATTACATCGAGACCGGGCAGGTGCGTTTCGTGCTGCGCGAATTTCCGCTGGAGCCTTTCGCGCTGGCGGCCTTCATGCTCGCCCGCAGCTTCGGCGACCGCCGCGACGAGATCGTGGACTTCCTGTTCGCCACGCAGAGCCGCTGGCTTTTCGTGCAGGACACGATGGCCGGGCTGACGGCGATCATGAAAGAAAAGGGCATGGGAGAAGCGGATTTCCAGTCCACGCTGCGCAACGAGACGCTGCTGAAAAACGTGATGTCCGTGCATGACGTGGCGGCTGAAAAGTTCGGCGTGGCCTCGACGCCGACGTTCTTCATCAACGGTGTGAAATATCTGGGCAACCAGTCTCCGGATGCGATGCGGAAGATTCTGGACCCGCTGGTGCGGATCTAGCGGGAGCTGGTTGCGGTCCCCTCCCTGTCCCTCCCCGATACCGGGGAGGGAACGCGCACAACGGCAGAGCTCCCTCAACTTAGTAACAAGCTCCCGCAACTCCCACCCCGCTTGTCGGGCGATCAAAGATCGCCGGCGAGGGGTGGGGATCGTCGCGCGCCCCTACTCCGCCGCCACCATCACTTCGGCCTGCTGAAGATCGACGCTCACCAGCTGGCTGACGCCGCGCTCGGCCATCGTGACGCCGAAAAGCCGGTCCATGCGGGCCATGGTGATCGGGTTATGGGTGATCGTCACGAAGCGCGTGTCGGTGCGCTTGCGCATTTCTTCCAGCAGGTCGCAGAAACGCTCCACGTTTGAATCGTCGAGCGGCGCGTCCACTTCGTCGAGCACGCAGATCGGCGAAGGATTGGTGAGGAACACCGCGAAGATGAGCGACATGGCGGTGAGCGCCTGCTCGCCGCCCGACAGAAGCGTCATCGTCTGCGGCTTCTTGCCGGGCGGGCGCGCGAGAATTTCGAGGCCCGCTTCCAGCGGATCGTCGGATTCCACAAGCTGCAATTCGGCGGAGCCGCCGCCGAACAGGCTCGTGAACAATTCCTTGAAGTGGCCGTTGACGACCTCGAACGCCGCCACGAGCCGTTCGCGGCCTTCGCGGTTGAGGTTCTGGATCGCGACGCGCAGCTTGCGGATCGCCTCGGTGAGATCGTCGCGTTCCTTGACGAGTTCCTCGCGCTTCTTCTCGACTTCCAGAAGTTCGTCGTCGGCGCGCAGGTTGACGTTGCCGACGCGCTCGCGATCCTGCTTCAGGCTTTCCAGCCGACGCTCGACCTTCTCGGCATCCGGCAAGGCGTCTCCGGGCTTGACGCCCGCGAGTTCGGCGACAGCTTCGGGCTCGCATTCCAGCTCGGTCGCGATGGCCTTGATGACGGCTTCGCGGCGGCCCCGCAGGCCTTCCACGCGCGCCTCGATGCGGGCGCGCTCCTCACGCACCGACGACATGGCTTCGAGCGCGAGACGCGCCACGCGGTCGGATTCGGCGAGCGTCGTTTCAGCCTGCGCGCGCTTGTCGGATGCGTCCTTGCGGGCGGTTTCGGCGTCCGCGATTTCATTCATCAGGGCGCGGCGCTTTTCGAGGAACTGGTTCGGCGCATCGGTGAGCATCATATGCTCCTCGCGCGCTTCCTCGATGCGAATTTCGAGCGCCTCGATCTGGTTGCCGGCGCGCGAGCGGCGATCGGCCCACGAACCACGCTCCTGGACGATCGCCTCGCGGCGGCGCACGCGCGCTTCTGCGTCGCGCACGAGTCCCTGCACGGCAGCGCGCGCTTCGGCTGCTTCGGCGCGGCATTGCGCCGTATGGGCGCGGGCGCGTTCGAGCTTGTTGATGAGTTGTTGAGGAGCCGCAAGGCTTCCCATGGCCTCATCGGCCTCGGCCTTCTTGCGGCGCGCTTCATCGCAGTTTTCGCGCAGGCGCGACTGGGCTTCGGTCAGCGCCGAAACGCGGGCGGCGATCTGGCTGCGGCGGCGTTCGCCCTCGGCGGCCTTGTCGCGCGCTTCCTGTGCGGCGCGCTGGGAGGCGCGCTGTGCATTCCGGGCTTCGGCTTCTGCAGCCCCTGCGGTGCGGAGCGCCTGCTGCGCCAGCTCGGCGCGCTCCTTCATCTCGTCGGCGGCCTCGCGGGCCATTTCCGCCTCGATGCGCAGATCGCCCAGGCGGTTCTTTTCAGCAAGGCGCTTGGCGGCAGGCGTCGGGGCTTCGGCGGCGGCGGTGAAGCCGTCCCAGCGCCACAGATCGCCTTCCTTCGAGACGAGACGCTGCCCGACCTTGAGCAGTTTCTGCAATTGCGCGCCTTCGCCGCGCACCACGATGCCGATCTGCGCGAGACGCCGCGCCAGAGGCGCGGGCGCATCGACGAGCGTGGACAGAGGCGCAACGCCCGGCGGCAGGGCCGGATCGCTGGATGCGTCGCCGATCACCGACCAGTGGGCGGGGGCGGACGGATTGGTGGAAGCGTCGAGATCGTCGCCCAGAGCCGCGCCGAGGGCGGCCTCGTAGCCCTTCTGGACGCTGATCTCTTCCACGACCGGCGGCCAGAGATCGCTCGCGGCGGACGCCAGCAGATTGGTGAGCGTGCGGACTTCGGTTTCAAGCCGCTGGGCGCGCTTGTCGGCCTCCGCCATCGGAGCGCGAAAGGCCGCTTCGGCCTCGCGCGCCTGCTGGTGGCGGGCCTCCGCCTCCATGGCGCGCTGGTCGGCGTCCTCGACGGTCACTTCGGCGATCGCGGCCGCTTCCGCGAGGGCTTCCATGTCCTCGTCGCTGGTCGCCTGCGACTTGAGCGCGGAAAGCTCGTCGGAGACGCGCGCCAGTTCTGTTTCGAAACGGGTGAGACGCTGCGCCTCCTCGCGCAGGGCGGCTTCGAGCGTCGCGCGCCGCGTGTTGAGATCGGAAATGGCGGCCTGCGCCTCTACCAGCGCCTTTTCGGATTCAGTCAGCTTGCCTTCAGCGTCGGCGACCTTTTCCTTCACCTCGTAATCGTAATCCGCCGAAGCTTCCGTCTGCGCCTCGATCTCTTCGGCCTCGGAGTCGAGCCGCGCCAGCACGCCTGCCGCGTCGTCGATGAGCGATCTTTCGCGCGCAAGGTCGCCGGAGAGTTGCGCAATGCGACGTTCGAGTTCAGCGGCGCGGTCGCCGGCGCGCTTTTCTTCCGCGTCGAGCTGCTCGCGCGCCATGACGAGGCGTTGCAGAACCGCGTTGGTCTTCTGCTCTTCGTCGCGCAAGGGCGGCAACTGATAGGCCGCGATGGCCTGCAGACGGGCGGCCTCGGCCTGCTGGCGCGTGCGCTCGGCGAAATCCATCACGGCCTTTTCGAGACCATGCTCTGCTTCGGCCAGCTCGCTGCTGAACTGCTTGTAGCCGATGTGCAGCAGCAAGGCTTCGTGACGGCGAATTTCCGCCGCCAGACCCTTGTAGCGCGAAGCTTGCCGCGCCTGACGCTTGAGGCTCTCGGCCTGCTCTTCGATCTGCTTCAGCACGTCTTCGAGGCGGCGAAGATTATCGTCCGCGCCCTTCAGGCGAAGCTCGGCCTCATGGCGGCGGGAATGCAAGCCCGCCACGCCGGCCGCTTCCTCGAGGATGCGGCGACGCTGCTGGGGCTTGGCCGAGATGATTTCGCCGATCTGCCCTTGCCGCACCATGGCGGGCGACCGGGCGCCGGTGGAAGCGTCGGCGAACAGCAACTGGATGTCGCGGGCGCGGACCTCCTTGCCGTTGATCTTGTAGACCGAGCCTTCCTCGCGCTCGATGCGGCGAGTGACTTCGAGAAGCTCGGCGTCGTTGAAGGCGGCCGGGGCGGTGCGGTCCGTATTGTCCAGCACCAGCGACACTTCGGCCGTGTTGCGCGAGGCGCGGTTGCCGGAGCCCGAAAAGATCACGTCATCCATGCCGGACGCGCGCATGTTCTTGTAGGAGTTCTCGCCCATGACCCAGCGCATGGCCTCGACGAGATTGGATTTGCCGCAGCCGTTCGGGCCAACGACCCCGGTGAGGCCGGGTTCGATGTGAAATTCGGTCGCCTCACAGAAGCTCTTGAAGCCTGTGATCTTGAGCCGGTTGAACTTCATCGACAAGACGCTCCTTCACACAGGTCCGCAGGCCCTGAGGCCAAGAGCGTGACCGGTGCGTCACTCTGCACCGTCAACGGGCAGCCCGAAGACCGCGCGCAGGTCCGGCGGCCCGATTCGAAGCCGCATAAACCTTTCGTTAAGGCGTCATAAACACGCCCCGAAGGCAAGATTCGGGCGGGATTTTCCTGTGTGGAACGAGGAATTAGAGGGGATTGGGGCGGCCCGGGAGGCCCCACCCTGTCCCTCCCCGACAAGCGGGGAGGGAACGCACTCGAAGGAGCTTGCCCAAGGGACTCCCTCCCCGGCTTGTTGGGGAGGGGCTAGCGCCTCGCAAAAATGTCCCGGCTCAGCTCGTTCACCCGCTGCTTGCCCAGATAGGCCATCGTGCGGCGCATCTCGTCCTTGAGATGTTTCAGCGCGAGTTCAGCGCCAGCCTGCCCGCCTGCGCCTACGCCGTAAAGCGTCGCGCGACCGGTCAGCACCAGGTCGGCTCCGAGGCCGATGCATTTGACGATGTCGCTGCCGCGGCGAACGCCGCTGTCGACGATGACCTTCGTCTTGCCGCCGACCGCATCGACGATTTCGGGCAAGACTTCGAGCGTGGCGTCGGCGGCGTCCATGTTGCGGCCGCCGTGGTTCGAAACCACAATGGCGTCAACGCCGTGCTGCACGGCCTGCTGCGCATCCTCGGCGTGCAGGACTCCCTTGATGATCAGCTTGCCGGGCCAGATTTCGCGCAGCCTGTCCACATCGGCCCAGCCGACCTTGTCGGCGCGCACGAGCTTTTCGATCTTGTGCTTGCCGGTGATGGATTGCTTGTATTTCGCAGGATAATTTTCGTGCGTCGGCATGCCGGTGGTGGCCAGGTAACGACCCAGCACGGTTGCGAGCCATTCGGGATGGCGCAGCACATCGATGGCGGAACGCGCATTGAGCTTGTAGGGCGTCGAGAAGCCATTGCGGGCGTTGTGCTCGCGGTTCGCCCCGTGGCCGATATCGACCGTCCAGATCAGCGCCTCGAAACCCGCATCCGCCGCGCGGCGAACGAGTTCGTACGACAGTTCCTTCTCGCGCCACATGTAAAGCTGGAACCAGAGGCGACCGCCCGCTTCCTTCGCGACTTTCTCCATGCTGGTGTTGGAGCCGGTCGCCAGCGTGAACGGAACGCCCGCCGCAGCGGCCGCCTTGGCAAGTTCGAGTTCGCCTTCATACCAGCACAGGCCCGCAATGCCGGTGGGGGCAATGGCGAGCGGCATGTTCACGGGCTTGCCGAAAATCTCCGAATGCATCTTTACGTCGGAAACGTCGCACAAAACGCGATTGCGCATCTTGAGCTCTTCGAAGGCGCGCCGGTTGTTGCGCAGCGCCACCTCGTCCTCGGTGCCCTTGTCGAGATATTCGAAAACGCCCTTGGGAAGCCGCTTCTTCGCCGCCTGACGCAGGTCTTCGATGTTGTAGCAGCGATCCAGACGGCTCATGGTTCCTCCCGTTTGGCGTGACCATAAAGGAGCACGCCGCAAAACTGAACAGCCGGGACGTCTACGCCCGGACCGGAAAGCGAACGCCGCTCATCTCCTCCGACAGCCGCCAGAGTTCGGCCGCGACCCGCTCGTCGCGCGCATGGGGGGCGATGCGGGCGTGGCCGACCGGTCCGCTCCATTCGCAGAAGCCCGTCGGGCCGAAATAGTCGCCGCCCTTCGCGCCCGGCCAGGCGGCGGCCGCTACGGTCGGGACCGCGCCCGCTAGCGAAGACTGCCCGAACCATCGGAGCGCCGTCTGCATGCCGCGCTGAAACAGCGGCGCGCGCGGCAGGCCCATTGTGGGACCCGAGGCGACGATCTCGGTCGCCGCAAGGCCCGGATGCGCCGCAAGACCAAGGACGCCCCAGCCCTGCGCCTCGCTGCGGCGCTGGAATTCCAGCGCGAACATCAGCATGGCGAGCTTGGAATCGCCATAGGCGCTCCACGGACGATAGTTGCGGGTCGCGTGGAGATCGTCGAGCGAGAGCCTGCAGCTCAGATGCGCGATGGAACTGATGTTCACCACGCGCGCCGCAGGGGCCCGCATCAGGGCCGGCAGCAGACGAGCCGTCAGGGCGAAATGGCCGAGATAGTTCGTGGCGAACTGAAGCTCGAACCCGTCGGGCGTCACGGTCCGCTGCGGAACCGCCAGAACGCCGGCATTGTTGACCAGAATGTCGAGCGCCGGATGGGCCGCCGCGACCCGCCCGGCAAAATCTTCGACATTCGCCAGTCTGGACAGGTCGAGGCCGATGAATTCGGCGCGTTCCGCCCCGCATTCCCGGTTGATCATGGACACAAGCGCAGCGCCGCGGTCTGCCCGGCGACCGCTGAGAATGACGCGGGCGCCCATCCGGGCGAGCGCCCGCGCCGCCTCCATGCCGATGCCGCTCGTCGCGCCGGTGATGACGGCGGTCCTGCCAGCGAGCGAAACGTCCGTCAGGTCGAATGGTCCAGTCATGCATCCCCCGTCGCCAGCCATAGCGCCCGATCAGGCCCGCGCCAAACGTCTGCTTGCGATCCACAATGAAATTGTATAATTCCGACCGTAATAGTCGTTTTATGGAGATCCCATGTCTGCCTTGTCCCGTCGCGCCATTCTGGTGGGTGGCCTTGTTGCCGGTCTTTCGGGGCCCGCCCTTGCGCAGTCCGTTCCGGTGCGGGTCGGCGTCATCCCGGTTCTGGGCGCTTCGCAGCTTTTCGTCGTGGACAAGGAGAAGCTGGCGCCAGGCCTCGACTTCAAGTTCACGACCTTCGAGTCCGGCCCGGTGATGATCCAGGCGCTGGCGTCCGGTTCGCTCGACATTTATGTCGCGGGCGTGGCCCCGCTCGGCGTCGCCCGCTCGAAGGGGATCGACGTGCGCGTCGTCACCGCCACCGCCGTCAAGGAAATGACCGTGGCGGCCGGCGGCAAGCTCGCACCCTATTTCGCGGCGGGGGTGAAACCCGCCGATGCGCTCAAGAAGTTCAAGGCCGAAACCGGCAAGGCGGCGCGCCTCGCCACCCAGCCGCCCGGTTCCGTGCCGCATACGACCCTTTCGCATTGGCTGAACGTGTCGATCGGGGCCGACAAGGCCGATTATGAAATCGTCCCGATGGGCATCGACGCGACCCAGCAGGCGTTGCTGGCGGGCGCGGTCGATGGGGCGACAATCCGCGAGCCGACGGACACGATTGTCACCCAGCGCGATCCGCGCATCAAGATCGTGGCGCTTGGCGGCGACATGTTCCCCGACCAACCCGGCACCGTGGTGGCTGTGGCCGGCGCATTCGCGCAGAAAAATCCGGCCGCTGTCCAGGCGCTGGTCGACGCCATCGTGAAGGCGACGGAGATCATTCAGAAGGAGCCCAAGCGCGCCGCCCCGCATATCGAGGCGGCGCTCGGGAAGGGCATCGTGGATACGGCCACCATCGAGAAGGCGCTGGCCTCGCCCGCGTCGTCGTTCGTCGCCGATCCGCGGACCATCATGGAAGCGACGGCGAAGATGCAGACCTATCAGGTCTCCATCGGCACGCTCGACAAGGACGTGCCTCTCGACGGCCTGTTCGACCCTTCCTACTTCCTGAAGGCGACCGGCAAGTAAGCCGACCTCCGCAGGACGATCCGAAGGCCCGGCCAGCGCCGGGCCTTTCGCGTTCCGGGGACGATTCATCCGACCGGTTGCGAGCCCTGCCGGACTTTGTTATGACATTCTAACATAGGCAACGGGCGGAAGCTTCTCTCCATGCTGGACGTGCTCAAGGGCGTGCGGATTCTGGCCGTCGAGCAGTACGGGGCTGGCCCGTTCGGCACGCAGATCCTGTCCGATCTCGGCGCGGACGTGATCAAGATCGAAGATCCCCGCACCGGCGGCGACGTCTCGCGCACCGTAGGTCCCTATTTCGGCGATCATCTGCCCGAGACGGCGCAGAGCTATTTCTTCCAGGGCCTCAACCGCAACAAGAAGAGCCTCGCCATCGACATCACGCATCCCGAGGGACGCGCGATCTTCGAGCGGCTGGTGCGGCGCGTCGATGCGGTGTCGAACAACCTGCGCGGCGACGTGCCGGAAAAGCTCGGCATCACCTATGCGCAGCTTGCGCCCTGCAATCCGTCCATCGTCTGCGCACATCTTACCGGCTATGGCCGCACCGGCCCGCGCGCCAAATGGCCGGGCTACGACTATCTGATGCAGGCCGAGACAGGCTATTTCCATCTGACGGGGGAGCCGGATTCCGCGCCCTCCCGCATGGGCCATTCAGTCGTGGACCTGATGACGGGCGCGATGATGAGTCTGGGCCTTGTCAGCGCGGTCCTGTCGGCGCGCGAGACGGGCGTCGGCCGCGATGTCGACGTGAGCCTGTTCGATCTCGCCCTGTCGAGCCTGAACTACCTCGCGCACTGGAATCTCAACGCGGGCGCGAACCCGACCCGCCTGCCCCGCTCCGCACATCAGTCCCTGACACCGTGCCAGACCTACAAGACGCGCGATGGCTGGATCTACCTCATGTGCAACAAGGAGAAGTTCTGGGGACTTCTGTGCGAGCGCATCGGGAAGCCCGAGTGGATCAACGATCCACGTTTCGTGAAATTTCCCGATCGCCTCAAGCATCGCGAGCTGCTCACCACGATGCTGGATGAGGCGCTGTCGGCAAGGACCACCGATGAGTGGATGGAGATATTTGCAGGCTCGGTGCCAGCCGCGCCGATCTTCGATGTAGCCGACGCGCTGAAGACCTCCTTCGTGCGCGACTCCGACCGCATCGCCCCGATCCCCGCGCCGGGTGGGCCTGATCTGCAACTGATGGCTTCGCCCATCAGGGCGAGCGGCCCCGCAACTGCCGACACGCGCAGCCCGGCGCTCGGCGAACATAACGAGGAAATTCTTGCCGAGATCGGCATCAAGGCCGGCGATATTGCGCGCCTGAAAAAGGAAGGCGTGCTGTGACCCAACTCACGGACCGCTCGCCGCTCTACGCGCAGGTGGCGCAGGAAATCCTCAATCGCATCCACCGTGGCGATTACACGCTTGGCGCGCTGCTGCCTACCGAGCATGAATTGTGCGAGGCGTTCGGGGTGAGCCGCGTCACCATCCGGGGCGCGATGAAGGAACTCGAACTGCGCGGCATCATCTCGCGTCAGCCCGGAGTCGGCACGCGCGTCGAGCGCACCACGCCGCGCGATCGTTTCATTCACGAAAGCAGCAGCGTCGAGGATGTGCTGCAATTCACGCAGGAGATGCGCTTCCGGCAGACAAGCGCCACTTTGGTGAGCGTCAACGAAGAAACCGCCCTCGCCATAGGAGCGCGCGCGAGCGCGAAATTCCTGCGCATCGAGGGATTGCGCGTAGTGGGCGGCGGCGAGACGATCTGTCATTCGACACATTTTGTGCCGGCGCGTTTCGCGGCCCATGCGACGGATTTCGATGGACAGAAAGGTTCGCTCGCTGCTTTGCTGGCTTCGCGCGCCGGGATCGAGATCGACGAACTCGACCAGTCGCTGGAAGCAATCAACCTCGACAAGGACGAGGCGGCGCTGCTGGGCGTCCGCGAAGACGAGGCGGCGCTCGCAACATGGCGGCGCTATCGCGGCGAAGGCGATGTGTTGCTGATCGCGACGCGCAGCCTGTTTCCCAAGGACCGCTATTCCTACTCGCTGCGCAACCGTCGGGAACGCCCCGCCATCGAGCGGCGCGCGCAGCGCTTCGCCGGGAGGCGCGGATGACATTTGCATCCGTGTCGGATCTTCCCGCCGTGCTGTTCGTGCCCGGCAACAAGCCTGATCTGTTCGACAAGGCGCTCGCGGGCGGGCCGCCCGCTATCGTGATCGACCTTGAAGACGCGGTTGCGCCAGATGCAAAAAATCAGGCGCGCACGCATGTCCACGCGTGGTTTGCGGCGAAGAAGCCGCGCAGCGCCTTCGCAGGCGTGCGGCTCAATAGCGCCATGAATCGCTTCGGCATCGCCGACCTGCATCGCTTCTGCGACGGCTCAGCGCGACCCGATTTCTATGTGCTGCCGAAAGTGGAATCGGCCACGGAGGTCTTGCAGGTTCACCGCCTCTCGCAGGGCGTGCCGCTGATCTGCATCATCGAGAGCGCGCTCGGGTTGCGCCATGCGTTCGACATTGCGCAGGCTGCGCCGAGCGTCGCGGCGCTCGGGTTCGGGGCTGCCGACCTGTCGGCCGACCTGCGCGCCACGATGGACTGGGAACCGATGCTGGTCGCGCGCTCGCTCGTGGTGCAGGCGGCTGCGGCGGCGGGCGTCGGAGCGCTGGATGTGCCATATCTAAACCTGCGCGACGAGTCAGGACTCGAAGCTGAATGCAGGCGCGCCAAGGCGCTGGGTTTCACCGGAAAGTTCTCCATCCATCCGCGCCATGTGGCGGGAATTCTCGACGCATTCCTGCCATCCGAACAGGAGGCCGCGCGGGCGGCTGCGATCCTGAAAGCAGCGGACGACGCGCAGGGACACGTGGTGGCCTTCGAGGGCCGCATGATTGACGAAGCCATTCTGCGCAGCGCGCGCCGCATCGTGACGCTCGCGAAGGCACGGGAAGGACACGCATGACGTTCTACGCTTATTCAGCCGCCGGAGAGCAGCGCTATCAGGAGCGCTTCGGCCTCGATTTCGAAGACTTCAGGCCCGGACAGCGATTCCGGCACCGGCCGGGCGTCACCGTTTCGCAGCAGGACAATCTCGACGAAGCACTCGACACGATGAACGCCGCGATGCTGCATTACGATGCGCATTATGCGTCCAAGACGACGTGGAAGAAGCCCCTGATGGTGTCGACCATCACGTTGCAACGCACGGTCGGCATGGGGGCCAAGACGTTCGGGCGTCGCCGTTCGATCAAGAGCTTCGACAAGATTGCGCTGACCAAGCCGGTATTCGGCGGCGACACGCTTTACGCCGAATCCGAAATCATGGAATGCACGCCCGCCGACGACGATGTCGGCCATGTGAAGATCTGCGCGATCACCAGCAACAGCGAAGGGGTCGAGGTCGCGCGGCTCATTTATACCGCAGAAATCTACCGGCGCGGGCGCGGGCCCGATGCCGTGCTCAATCCGCTGAAGGAGGAGCGCTTTGCGGCATGGCGTGAGGACGGGGATCATCTTTACACCGAGCAGGTCGGGCTTTTCTTCGAGGATTTCCTCAAGGGCGAAACCTTCATTCACAATCCGCGCCGCTCGTTCTACTGGGACGAGGCGGTGGAGCATTCGTGGCGTTCGCTCGAACTCAATCCGTCCTTCCACGACCTGCAATGGCTTGAAAAGAACGCCGATGGACGCAGGCGGATATCCGAGACCTTCGTGATCACGGCCGCGACTGCGCCGACCACCCGAACCTTCGGGCGCGTGGTGGCCAATCTCGGCTGGACGAATATCGAGTTGCCGCATCCGGTCTATGCGGGCGATACGGTCGAGGCGGAGTCAACCATCATCGACAAGCGCGAGTCCAACTCGCGCCCCAACGAGGGCATCCTGACCGTCGAGACGCGCGCCTATAACCAGCATCGGCAGATGGTCCTGTCCTACACGCGCAATCTGCTGGTCTATCGGCGTGCTGCGGAAAACCCCTACGCGGCAGCGGGATATTGACATGACCGACGCCGCCGTCCGCATCGCCGCGACTGTGCCCGCCGCTCCGGCGCGCGGCCATCGCGGACTTGCGGGCCGCTTGTGGATCGCGGCGCTGCTGGCGTTGCTGACGGGCCTAGTCCTCTATCCGATGTTCATGCTGCTGCTCGGGGCGATGTCGAGCGTCGGCCCGCTGTCGGCGGACTTCTCGATATGGGCGATCAACTTCGACCGCCTTTACGCCATCGCCACCCATGCGACGGCCCAGCGCGCGCTGATGAACTCCTTCATCACATGCGGGCTCGGCACGGTCGTCGCCCTGATCATCGGGCTGTTCTTCGCGTGGCTCACCGAGCGCACCGATACGCCCGGCAAGAAGATCATCGGCGTGGTCGGCCTGTTTCCGCTTTTTGTGCCGCCGCTCGTAGCCGCGATTGCATGGTCGCTGCTCGGCTCGCCGCGCACGGGCTTGCTCAACACAATCATCGCCGCGACAGGACTGCCTTTCCGGCTCAACATGTTTTCCTACGAAGGCATCATCTTCGTGTTCGGCGTATATTACGCGCCATACGTGTATCTCTTCGCGGCGGCGGCGTTGCGCAACATGGACGCTTCGCTTGAGGAGGCTGCGGCGATTGCGGGCGTGGGACCGATGAAGACGCTGTTCACCATCACCATGCCGGTGATTGCGCCCGCCCTCGGCTCTGCGGCGCTGCTCTGCTTCGTGGTGACGCTCGGCGTCTGGGGCGTTCCGGCTATCCTTGGCACGCAGGCGAAAATTCCGTCGATCACGACCTACATCTACACATTGTTTCAGGGCAATCCGCCCGACCACGCGGGCGCGGCGGCGGCCTCCATCTATCTGGTGCTGATCACCGGAATGGGCGTGCTGCTGCAGCGCTGGCTGCACTCCTCCCGTAACGCCGTCACTGTGACCGGCAAGTCGACGCGGCCGCGCGTCATGCCGCTCGGCAAGTGGAAATATGTGACGCTCGGAGTCGGGATCGTCTATCTGCTCGTCGCGGTCGTCATTCCGATGCTGGCGCTGATGTTCATCGCATTCCGGCGATTCATCTTCGTGGCGTCGTTCGAGGCGATGTTCGATTTCAGCCTTTTCGGTTTGAACAATTTCCAGAACCTGTTCGCCAATCCCTACACGATGCTGTCGATCTGGAATTCGCTGATCGTCGGCGTCACGACGGCGGCGCTCGGCTCGGTGCTGTGTTTTGCGCTGGGCTATACGATTGTGCGGACGCGGCTGCCGGGACGCAGCGCGCTCGATGTCGTGGCGACGCTGCCGGTGGCGGTGCCGAGCCTCGTCATCGGCATTTCGTACCTGTGGGCGTGGATCGTCGTTCCGATCGGGCTTTATGGAACGCTCGGCATTCTGGTGCTGGCGTCGCTGGCGCGCTATCTGCCGGACGCGATGAAAAGCATGACCGGCACGCTCGGACAGGCGCATCGCGAGCTGGAAGAAGCGTCGTGGATCTGCGGCACGGGCGTGCTGGCCACGATTGCGCGCATCATCCTGCCGATCACATGGTCGGGCGTGGCGGCGGCGGCCTTGCTGATCTTCGTCCTGTCGATCCGCGAATACGGAGCGACGCTGTTTCTCTACAACAATCGCACGATCCTGATGCCGCTCATGCTGGTTCAGTTGATCGAGGTTTCGACGCTCGGCAGCGTCGCCGCCTATAGTCTCTTGCAAGTCGCCGTGCTGATGGGCCTTACGCTCGTCGGCTGGGTGATCGCAAAGGCCGGAAAGCGCATCGGAACGGCGCGAAAAAGCAAACATATCCAACCAGAGGGAGCTAACGCATGAGCAGGAATTCCCGCATGACCTTCAAGACCGCATTGTCCGCCACCATTGGGGCGGCGCTTCTGTCGACAACTGCGCTGGCGCAGAACTTCGATGCGCAACGCATCGAGGCGGCCCGCAAGGAAGGCGCGCTGACTTTCTACAGCGCCAACCTGCCGGAGCTTCTGCAGGCGCTCGTGGCGAAGTTCAACACGCGCTTTCCGTTCGTGAAGGTCGAGATCGTGCGTCTCGCCAATCCGCCGCTGATTGCGCGCGTCGAGGCCGAGGCCACCGCCAATCGTCTGACGGCGGACCTCATGGAGACGACTGACCTCAACGACGCCAAGAAGCTCGAAAACATTTTCGACGACGCCTATGCGCCTCCAAACGCCAAGGATTATCCGGCAGCCGCGCAAATCTCGAAGCGCTTCTGGCCCATGTGCGGCGCGGCCTATGTGGTGATGGTCAATACTGCGCTCGTGAAGACAATGCCGACCAAGCTGGACGATCTGCTCGATCCGGCGCTGAAGGGCAAGGTCGGCACTGTGGTTCCGGGCGCGGGCGGCACGTCATGGTCGGCGGCGCTCATGCAGCGCGTCGTGAAGGGCGAGGATTACTGGAAGAAATTTGCGGACCAGAAGCCGCTGACGTTCCAGTCCTCGGTCCCGCTCGGAACCGCCGTGGCGAGCGGCGAATTGCTGATGGGCTTTGCGCCGCTCATCGCGGTCGCGCCGATCCAGAAGCAGGGCGCTCCGGTTGCGGCCATCGGCCTCGACGAAGGCATTCCGACTTCGGTGACGGCGGGCGCGGTGACCAAGACCGCCAAGAACCCGAATGCGGCACGCCTGTTCCTCGACTGGGCGACTTCGGCCGAAGGCCAGGCTGCATATACGGAACTCGGCTGCGCCTCTGTGCTTCCGGGACAAAGCCTGCCGACCGCCATGAAGGTGAACAGCGGCAAGGTGTGGGTGACGCCCTTCGCCGAATATGCGGACCGTCAACCCGGATGGGTCGCCGAATGGAACAAGATGTACGGCGTGAACCAGTAAGCCATGTCGCTTGATCTGACGGTCGAGAAGGTCGGCAAGGTCTTCGCGCCTGCCGCGCGCGCGGTCGATGCGGTGAGTTTCACCGTGCCGGCCGGCGATATTGCGGTGCTGCTCGGCCCGTCAGGCTGCGGCAAGACCACCATGCTGCGCATGGTGGCCGGGCTTGAAACGCCCACCGAAGGCACAATCATCTGCGGCGCGCGCATCTTCTCGCGCGCCGGGGATGAGGTTTTCATGCCTCCGCAACATCGCAATCTGGCGATGGTGTTCCAGTCCTATGCGATCTGGCCGCATATGAGCGTGGCGCAGAACGTGGAATATCCGCTGAAGCAGCGCGGACTTTCGCGCGCTGAACGGCGCGAGAAGGTAGAGCAGGCGTTGAAGCTCGTCGGCCTCGAAAAGCTGGCGGACCGGGCGTCGTCGGCGCTCAGCGGCGGACAGATGCAGCGCGTCGCGCTGGCTCGCAGCATGGCCTATTCGCCCGACCTGCTGCTGCTCGACGAACCCATGAGCAACCTCGATCCGGAATTGCGCGGTCGGTTGCGCACCGATCTGCGGCAGATCATCAAGCAGGCGGGACTTACAGCGCTTTACGTCACCCACGATCAGGAAGAAGCAGCCGCGCT
Source organism: Beijerinckiaceae bacterium (assembly GCA_947475995.1). Classification (GTDB taxonomy): domain Bacteria; phylum Pseudomonadota; class Alphaproteobacteria; order Rhizobiales; family Beijerinckiaceae; genus Terripilifer. Next base: position 212,105 of record CANJNI010000001.1, read on the forward strand.
GGCGGACCGGATCGGGGTGATGAGCGCAGGCAAGCTGTTGCAATTTTCGCCGACCGAAGAATTGTTCGGGAGGCCTCTGGTTCCGGCCGTGGCGAGGTTCACCGGCGCCAGCAACGAGATGCACGCGATGGTGATCGACCGTAGCGGGGCTTTCGCGACCGTGCGCGATGAAGCGGGATTCCAGATGCGCGTCACGGCGGTCGACGACCTGAAATTGCGCGAAACAGCGCATATACTTTTCAGGCCGGAAAACGTGCGGCTATCCCCTGTGGAGGGCGCTGACGGGCGCGGGCGCGTGGTGGAGAGGCAATATCTCGGCGGTCAGGCCGTCTATGGCGTCGAGATCGGCGGCGCGCGGATCGAAGCGACGGACCTTGGGACTACGACACGCTGGAAAGTCGGCGACGAGGTCGGCGTGAAGATCGACCCGAACGGCGCGTGGGCGTATCGGGCTGAAATATCGGCCTGATGGTCAGGCGGAGCGAACGCGGCTCCAGGCGGCCTGCGCCAGCGAGCTTGCGGCCATCAGGAACAGGGCGCCAGCCACCAATACGCCCGCTTCGAGCACCAGATAGACGCGGTAGGAGGCTTGCAGCATCGGACGTTCCGTCAGGTCAGCCGCACGAGCGGCGAGGCAGTCTCGAATTCCAGACTTTGGGATGCGCCGGAAACGTAAAGTTTAGATGACGCAGCCCGATGCGCCTGCCCGCCCGGACGAGGTCCGAGGCGAGGGGCGGAAACCGCGTCGTCCAGAAATTAGGATTGAAACTCAAACACTTGCGAATCAGCGCATCGCCTTACGTTTGAATCATGGCGATGCTGGCGTGCGCAAGCATTTGTTGACCTTACGGAAGGCTTTCGCCTATTCGGCCGCCTTCGTGCCCTGCGCGGCTTTCTTCTTCGGGAGCGCCCCTCGCTGCTGGGCATCCGCCACGGCGCGGCACAGTTCGGGATTGCGCCCCAGATCCTCGACCATCATGGCGGCTTCGCGCATCTCGGCGGCGCGGCGAATGCCGTGCTGGTCGACGCGCTGGCCCATGTAGCGCGCGAGGTCGGCGAAATCGATGGAGGGCCATGTCTCGCGCAAGCTGCCGAAGACTTCCTTCTCGACGCCCCAGGCCTTGGCGGAAGCCGCGCAATCGACGATCAGCGCCTCGATGCCCTTGATCATGATGGAGCGGCAGAGCTTCATGGCCGAGGCACGGCCCGGCTCCGTCGAAACGGGAGTGATGTTCATGCCAAGCGGATTCAGCAGATCCGCCGCTTCCTGCGCATGGGGTCCGCCGCCGAGGATCGGCACCTTCAGATCCGGGCCCGGCACGGGCTGCATGACGGCCCCTTCGACGTAATGCGCGCCCGTCGGCTCGACCTTTGCGAAAGCGTTCTTCTTGGTGACCGGCGACGCGGAGTTGACGTCGAGGAAAATCTGTCCGGCCTTGAGATATCCGGCAGCTTCCGCCGCCACGGCGGCGACCGCATCCGCCGTCACGGCGGAAATGACCAGCCGGGCCCCGGCAGCCGCATCTGCCGCGCTGGCGGCGGGCCGGACGCCGTTAAGGCGCGCCTCCTCGCGCAGGGCTGCGCCATCGGCCGCATCGAAGAGAATGTCGTAGACGGCGATCCCGGTCTGTCCGGTGGCGAGCAGATCGCGGGCGAAGATGTGGCCGACTTCGCCGTAGCCGATAATGGCGAGTTTGAGCATAGCGGGCTCCATGACACTTTCCGCTTCTATGCCATCGCGGCGGCCACCGCGCAAAGCGCGCCCTTTCCGTCCGCCCCCGCCTCGCCTATGGTGCGGCCCACAAAGCAGATGCAGAGCAACCCTTGACGGTCCTGACCCCTCCCCGCGACATCGTTGTCATTCACACGTCGGACGTCCATGTGGACGACGACTACACGGCGCGCGCCAACGGCGGCGACGGCAATGGCGGGTTGCGTCAGGTGCTGGACGCCGCCAAGCGCCTGTCGGCCGATGTGGTGCTGCTCTGCGGCGATACATTCGAGTGCAATCGCCTGCCGCGCGAATTGCTGGAGCGCACCTCCCGCCTTCTGGCCGAGGCGGCCATTCCGGTCGTGATCCTGCCCGGCAACCACGATCCGGCGACGCCGGACTCGGTCTATCATTACGGCGGCATCGCAGCGGTCGAGAACGTCAGTGTACTGGGCGTCACGCACGAACCGGCGGTCCATTACGAGCATCTCGATCTCGAGATCTGGGGCCGGGCGCACATGACCTACAGCGACATGGACCCGCTTGAGCGCATCCACCCGCGCCGCACGCGCTGGCAGATCGCCATGGCGCACGGCCATTACGAACCGCAGCCCGACCGCAGCACGCATGTGCGCGCCTCATGGTTGCTGGGCGACGACGAGATCCACGCCATCGAGGCGGACTATCTGGCGCTCGGCCACTGGAACCGGCCCATTCAGGTCGGCACCGGACGCATTCCGGCCTATTACTCGGGCTCGCCCGACTATGCCGGCACGGTCAACATGGTGCGGCTCACCCACAACGGCGATGTTGTGGTGACGCGCGAGCCGCTGGCGACCTGATCAGCGCAGGGCGTATTTCTTCAGGGCGGCCGGATCGAGCGCATAGCCGAAGCCGGGCTTCTCGGGCAGAATCGCGCAGCCGTCCTCGATCCGGATTTCGTCCGCGAAGATCGGCGAAGACCACGGCATGACTTCGAGCCATGATCCGTTGGGGATCGAAGCCATGAGCCCAAGCGTATGCTCGGGCAGAACATGGCCCGACACCGGCATGTTGACGCGCTCGGCCATCCGGGCGACGCGCAGGAACTGGCGCGGCCCGCCGACCCGGCAAAGATCCGGCATCAGAACGTCGACGCAGCGCGTGTCGATCATCACGCCGAATTCGTCGAGCGAGAACACGCCTTCGCCGGAGGCGAGCGGCGTCGCCAGCTCGCGGGCGATCTGGGCTTCTTCTGCGTGGCGATTGTCGGAGAGCGGCTCCTCGATCCATTCGAGTTCATATTCGTCGAGGCGGCGTCCAAGATGCAGCGTCTCGGCAAACTCAAAGCGCGAGCCAAGATCGAGCAGCAGTTTCACGTCCGGCCCGATGGCCTCGCGCATGCGGCGCACACGTTCCACCACCACGCCGACATTGCCGGGGCTGGCGCGCATCTTCATCGCCCGGTAGCCGTGAGCGATGATGTTGTCTGCATTGCGAAGCAGTTCGTCCAGCGGCAGGTTCCGCCAGAGGCCGCTGCTGTAATAGGCCGGAACGCGCGACTGCGCCGCGCCGAGCAGACGATGCACGGGCAGATTGACGAGCTTCGCCCGCAGATCGAGAAGCGCGCTGTCAATGGCCCCGATGGCCATGTTGACGAGGCCAGACACGCCGAAATTCGACGCATCGTCGAAACAGCGCAACGCAATCTCCTCGCTATGGGCCGGATCGCGGCCGATCAGCAGCGGCGCGAAGCTCTCCACCATGTCGGCCTGAATGCGCAGGCGCTTGTCGTTGAGGGCGATCAGCACGCCCTCACCCGACACGCCCTGATCGCTGTCGACGAAAACCGCCAGCCCGCCCATGTAGCCGGTCGCAGAATAGCTCGTGCCCAGGGGGCACACGATGGGAAATGAAAGCGGAATGGTGCGCAGCGCGGTGATTTTCATTCGATCATGATCGGGCTCAAGGCCCGCCTCCCCGCGCCAAAATAGCTGCGCAAGGGCCCGCCATGCAAGCAAGCGCCGAGGTTGACAGTTTCGCGCGCGTGGTCACATTCAACGCAAACGAAGGAGACGACCCATGCTGAAACGCATTCTGCTGAGCGCCGCCTGCGCGGCTGCGATTCTGGCCTCCCCTGCCGGCGCGGCCGATCCGGCGCTGATCGCCGCTGCCAAAAAGGAAGGCACGGTCACCTGGTACACGACGCAGATCATCAACCAGCTTGTCGCGCCGCTCGCGGGCGCCTTCGAAAAGAAATACGGCGTGAAGGCCACCTATGTGCGCGCTGACGCCAGCGAAGTGGCGTTGAGGGTCATCAACGAGGCGCGCGCCGGCAAGCTTCAGGTCGATGTGTTCGACGGAACGCTCACCTCGGCAGCGCTGAAGAAGGAAGGCCTGGCGCTGAAGTACATTCCCGAAAGCGCCAATCGTCTGCCCAAGCAGTTCGTCGACGCCGAGGGCTATTGGGCGGCCACCAACCTCTATGTGCTGACGCCCGGCTTCAACACCACGCTCGTCCCCAAGGGGACCGAACCGAAGACGCTGGCCGACCTGCTTGATCCGAAATGGAAGGGCAAGCTGGTGTGGAGTTCGAGCGCCGGATCGGCGTCCGGCCGCTCCGGTTTCGTGGGCCTCATTCTCGGCGAGATGGGTCAGGACAAGGGCATGGCCTATCTGCGCGATCTGGCCAAACAGAATGTGGCCGGCCTGCCGGTCGCGGCGCGTCAGGTGCTCGATCAGGTGATCGCCGGCGAATATCCGATTGCGCTCAGCATCTTCAACAATCACGCCACGATCAGCGCCGCGCAGGGCGCGCCCTCGGCGTGGATCCCCATGAATCCCGCGATGGGAACGCTCTCGGTCGCGTCGGTCGCCAAGGGCGCGCCGCACGAGAACGCCGGCAAGCTGCTGCTGGATTTTCTCGTCTCGGAAGAAGGACAGAAAATCTTCCGCGATGCAGCCTATATGCCGGTCGATCCGAACATCCCGCCGACCGATGCTTCGCTGCGTCCCGACGGCGACAAATTCCGGGCCATCTATGTGACGCCCGAGCAGCTTGAATCGTCGATTCCCAAATGGGCGGAGCTTGCGAAGGATCTGTTCAAGTAGCCCCGTCATTGCGAGGAGCGCAGCGACGAAGCAATCCAGCGCACAACCGATGGATTGCTTCGCTACGCTCGCAACGGCGGCGAGGGCTCACCCCTGCTTCAGGCACAATTCCGCGAGTTCGCCCGTGGTAGTCCACCACACGTCTTCGAATGACGAGGCGTAACGGATCATCTGCTCGACCACATACGCATAGGCCGGGCGGCCCGACACATAGGCGTGGGCGCCGAACTGGAAGCACAGCGGCTCGTATTGCGCAGCGCCGCGCAGGGCGTCGATCTGGCTCTTGAAGAAGGCGAACAATTCGCCGCAACTCATCGGAGAGTCGCCCGGCCGACCGGAGATCATCCGCAGGTCGCCGTAATGCAGATGCGCGGTTGTCGGACAATCGACGATCCGGCGGCCGCCGATGTCCACGATGCGCGGCAGGTCCGAGCCGTCATAGTGGTTGTGCCACATGAGGCCTTCCTCGGCGAGGATCTCGATGCTGCGCGTGGGGATGCTGCGGCCCGTCGCCACCCAGCCCCTGGGGCGGAACCCCGCGACGGATTCAATCATCGCGAGCGCCTTGCGGACTGTCGCGCGATCTTCCTCGGGCGTCATGTCGCCTTGCGGATTTGACTGGTCGTAACCATGCGCGGCGATGTCATGCCCGCGGCGCACCATGTCGCGCACGAGGTCAGGAAACAGCTCCGCCACCATGGCGTTGAGATGGCAGGTGGCGCGCACGCCGCAGCGGTCGAACACATCCATCAGACGCGACGCACCGACCTGAATGCCGTAGTCGCGCGATGCCTGAACCTGCGCATTCTCGGCGGGCTTCGACCACCATTCGACCGGAAAATGCACCGCCATCGCCAAACGCTTGCCGGGCGGAAAATAGTTCGGCTTCTGCATTTGCTTCATGTTCCTTGAGGCGAACTGCGCGCGATTATTTCGCGCGCAGCACCACGAGACCGTCCAGCGCCACCGCGCTTTGCCCGTTCGGCAGGGCCACGAACGGATTGATGTCGATGCTTTCGACCTGGTCGCCCATGTCGTGGGTCAATTCGGAAAGCGCCACGATGGCCCTGGCGACCGACTCGACATCGCAGGCCGCCGCGCCGCGATAACCGGCGAGCAGCTTCGAGACCTTGGTGCTCGCGATCATCTCGCGCGCCTGTTCGAGCGAGAGCGGGACAGGACCGAAGGCGACGTCCTTCTGAAGTTCCAGCAAAACGCCGCCAGTGCCGAACATCACCACCGGGCCGACTTCAGGATCTCGCTGCACGCCGAGCACGCATTCGACGCCGCCCGACACCATCTGGGCCACGATGACGCCCTCGAACGCGGCGTTGGGCGCATGCTGGGCAAGGCTGGACTTGATGCGCGCAAAACCTTCGCGCACGGCGGCCGCATCCTTCACGCCGACCAGCACGCCGCCGACATCGGACTTGTGCTGGATTTGCGGCGAGACCACTTTCAGCACCACCGGATATCCAATGGAGTCAGCTACAGCCGCAGCAACGTCGGCGCTGGCCGCAACGGATTCCTTCGGAGAATGGATTGCGTAGAGTTCGAGCAGCTTTTTCGAAGAGGCCTCGTTCAGCACGCGACGGCCGTCTTCCATCACGTCCGCCTTGCCGACAAGGCCGGCGACGACAGATGCATCCGGCCTTGCCGTCATGCGCTGCGGGGCGGCATTGCCGCGCGCAAGCTGACGTCCGTAAACGCCTGCGGCCCGCACCGCCTTCATGCCCTTGTCGACCTCGTGCAGCATCGGCAGATGCGGCATCAGGGCGCGAAATTCGCGCGTGAAGTCCGAATACATGTAGGAAGCCATGGAGAGGACCGCGATGGGCTTGGCGGTTCCGCTGGCGACCATCTTGTCGACGGTCTTGAGATTTTCGATCTTGTTGTTGGCGCGCGCCACCTGCGGAAGTTCCTCCTGCAAGAGCAGCACGTCGAAGTTCGGATCGGCCTGCAGGATCTCGACGCATTTGAAATAGGCTTCGGCGCTGCTGAGCGCCGCAAAGCCTGCGTCGATGGGATTGCCGAGAGATGTTCCGACGCCCAGCACCTGCGTGAGCTTTTCGGTTGTTTCGGGGTCGAGCGCGGGAAGCTCGATATTGTTGCGCTCTGCGGCTTCGAGGATGAGCCCTTTCAGGCCGCCCGAAAATGTCATGGCGCCGACGCGCGTTCCTTTCGGGGGCGTTGCATGCGCCAGATATTCGGTCGTCTCGACCATCTCGTCGAGCGTATCAACGCGAATGACCCCGAGCGGACCGGCGACGGCGTCAAAGCAGGCGAGCGAACCCGCCAGCGAGCCGGTGTGCGCCAGCGCTGCAACGCGGCTGGCTTCCGAACCGCCGATCTTCAGCGCCACGACGGGCTTGCCGGCTTTCTGGGCCGTCGCGCAGGCGTCGCGGAAGTCGTCCGGATTCTTGATCGCCTCAATGTAGCAGGCGAGCACCCGCACCTGCGGGTCCTGCGCGAAATAGCGAATATAGTCGGCGACATTGATGTCGATCTCGTTGCCCGCCGTGAGGCCGTAGCTCGGATAGAGCCCTCGCCCGCGCATGGCGCGAACGATCGCCATCACCACGCCGCCGCTTTGTCCGAAAACAGCGACCGGGCCCGGAGTCAGTTCGGTGACGCGATCGTCGTTCACCGACATCATCTGGCCCGGCACGGACATGTTGCCCATGCAATTGGGGCCTGCGACCGCAACGCCCGACTCGGCAATCGCACGCGACAGTTCTTCGCCCAGCGCGATGCCTTGCGGATCGCCGCCCTCGCCGAAACCGCTCGACAGAATCTGCGCGGAACGCGCGCCGGCGCGGCCTGCCTCGCGAATTGTCTCGATCGCCGCCTTGCCGGGCACGACGACCACGACATGATCCGGCGGCTCCGGCAACGACGACAGGCTGGGGTAGCATTTCTGCCCCCAGACTGTTTCATTGCGCGGATTCACCGGAAAGATCTTGCCCGGAAAGCCGTGTCGCGTCAGCGACCGAAAGGTGTTGGCCGCCCAGTTGCCGGGGCGATCGCTCGCTCCGACGATGGCGACGTTCTTCGGGTTGAGCAGCGCCCGAACACCCTCGATGCGACGCGACGTGTTGTTGTCCTGCATGTGCGGCTTTCCGTCTTTCTCTTTAACGAATGAATTCGCCGAGACCCGGCTTGAACACCTTGTCGTCGAGGAACTGCTTCAAAGCCTTCTCGCGCCCCTTTTCCGGATCGTTGAGCTTCAGCGCGTCGTGCTTGGCGTCGAGATAATCGAGCGCCTGATCCTTTGTCATGTGACGCACGCTGCGCAAGGCTTCCTTGGTGTATTTCACGGCGGCGGGCGACTTCGCTTCAAGTTTGCGAGCGAGAATCATCGTCTCCTCGCGCAGCTTTTCCAGCGGAACAGACTTGTTGACGAATTTCATTGCGCCGGCTTCCTTGCCGGTGAACTGGTCGCCCGTCACCGAGTAGTAGATCGCATCGCGATAGCCGAGCACATTGGTGACCGCCCAGGCGACGAGGCCGCCGGGGATGACGCCCCAATTCACTTCGGAAAGTCCGAACACCGCATTGTCGGCCGCAATCGCGAAGTCGCAGGCGATGACCGGCGTGAAGCCGCCGCCGAAGCAATATCCATGCACCATCGCAATCGTCGCCTTGGGGAAGGACGACAGGCGATTCCAGCGCCACTCGTGCGCGGCGCGACGCGCCTTCACGCGCGCCTTGGGGTCGCCTTCCGTGCCGCGGAAGTAGAGCTTGAGGTCCTGACCGGCGCAGAAGTTTCCGCCCGCGCCGGTGATGATGACGACGCGCGTCTGGTCGTCCATCTCGGCCCAGTCGAGCGCATCGCACATGTCCAGGTGCAGTTGCGGCGACATGGCGTTACGCTTTTCGGGGCGGTTGAGAATGATGAAGGTCACGCCTCCATCACGCTCGATCTTCACGTTCTCAAGCTTGATCACATCATCGGCCATTATTTCCTCCTCGGTTTGTTTGATGGTTTTTATTGAAACAGTTCCTTGTAGATGCTCGCCCACTTCGGCATCGCGGCGTCCGCCTGCTCGGGCGTGAAGGCGATGTAGCGCCAGTCCTTGCCGTCGGGACGCAAGGTCTTGTCTTTCGGGGGGATGTTGGGATCGACCGGCATGTAATCCGTGTCGCGGAAAATCTGCTGGCCTTCTGCGGATACCAGAAAGTCGATCAGCAACTTGCCCGCGTTCGGATGCGGCGCATCCTTGGTGACGGACATCACGCCCGGCACCACGAAAGCGGGCTGCAGGGCGATCCACGCAGAAGGAGCGCCCTGGGCGGCGCTGATGCCGGCATGATTGTTGTAAATCTGGAGCGCAATGGAATATTCGCCGGCGATCACCTGATCCAGAACCTGCCGCGCCGAGACAGCGAGGTTGGCGACTTTCTGCTTCGAGAATTCGCGCAGGTACGCCATGCCCTTGTCGTCGCCCATTTCGGCGAGCACGAGGCCCACAAAGCCCGGCGCTGAGGAACTTGACGCGGCCGAGCCCCATGCGATCTTGCCGCGCCATTTGGGGTCGAGCAGATCGGCGAACGTCTTCGGCTCCTGCCCCTTCGGGATGAGCGATGTATTGTAGCCGGGCGTCAGCACATAGAGGTTGGTGCCGACCCAGTAGCCTTCTGCGTCCACGTAATCCTTCGGCAGACGCGACGCGCCTTCGGGCACCCACTTCATCACGAGGTTCTGCTTCTTGAGCGCCGCAGAGGTCGGGATGCCGTCCACCACGTCGCCCTGCACCTTGCCGGCCTTGGCTTCGTTGACGACGCGCAAGATGACGTCCGGCGCATCGGAGCGCACATAATTGACCTTCACGCCGTATTTCTTCTCGAAAGCGTCAACGGCGGGGCGCACGAACTGGTTGACGATCTGGGTCGTGTACCAGATGACTTCGCCTTCCTTCTTGGCGGCGTCGATGAGGGCCTGATCGGCGGCTCCGGCGGCGACCGGGAACAAGGCGCTCGCCAGCAAGGCGGCGGCGATACGGCGTGTGATGGCGGCGCTCATTCTCGTTTCCTCACATGACGACTATATTGCCGCCTTCGAATGCACTTTAGGACGGTTGCCGACATGTGCGCAACCGTTCGGGCTGCGCCTCAATCGCGCAGAAAGGCGCGCGCCGTGGCCAGCAAGGCGTCGGGTTCGTCGTGCTGGACCCAGTGATCCGCGCCTTCGACATCATGAATGACGGCGTTGCGGAAATAGCTGATCCAGTTATTGCCCGCCGGGTCCGGCCTGCCGCTCGCGGTGCCGCGCACCAGCATCACCGGGCACTCGATCTGCTTCCAGATGCTCGCGTGTTCCTCAAAGCTCAGCCTGTAGGGCGTGCGCAACATGGTGTTGATGTCCGACTTCCAGAACCATGAGCCATCCGGAAGCTGCTTCACCCCGTGCTTCGTCAGATGCAATGCCTGTTCGGCGGTCAGGCGCGGGTGCGCCTCTCGCATGCGGGCAAGCGCGTCATCGAAAGTCGCGTAGCCGCGCGGGGCGCGCGCGTTATTGCTCCGGATCTTTTCGATCCAGAGCTTCATCTGCTCGGGGACTGATGCGATCTTCATCGCTGCGGGCCGCAGGCCTTCGATGACCACCATGCGGGTCACCATTTGCGGAAAGGTTCCGGCCAGCAGGAGGCTGATCGCGCCGCCCATCGAATGGGCGATGATCTTCGTGCGCTCGATCTTTTCCTGAAACAGGAAATTCGCCACGTCTGCCACGAAATCCGGCAGCGGATAGGAACTGCCGGGCGCCCAGTCGGAATCGCCATGCCCGCGCAGATCGAACGAGATCACATGATATTCGCCCTGCAGCCGCTGCGCGAAATAATCCCAGCTTCGTCCGTGATCGAGGCCGCCGTGCACGAGCAACAGCGGCGGAGCGTTCTCGTTGCCCCAGTCCCAGACGTTCAGCCGCAGGCCCTGCGAGATGAAGGAGCGCGAAACAGGTTCGACCATCGCGCTGCGTCTCAGCCCCGGTACCAGTTGGGCTTGCGCTTTTCCTTGAAGGCCGCGATGCCTTCGCGCGCTTCATCGGTCTGGATGCCGTGGCCCGCGCCGCGCGGCTTTGTGCGAACGCCGGTAATCGACTCGTGATTGTATTCGGCGATCTCGTGCTTGGTGATGCGTTGCGCACCCGGCGCGCCGAGCAGGAAGGCGTCGACAATCTGGTCGACAGCGGCTTCCATATTTTCCGAAGCGTGCAGTTCATGCGCCATACCGCTGCGCACCGATTCCGGACCCGTGATCCGTTCGCCCGAGAGCGCGTAACGGCGCAGGTTGCGCAGGCCGAGCGCGCGCTCCAGCACCGGGACAACGCCGCCGGGCACGATGCCGAGCCGAACTTCAGGAACGGAGAAAAAGGCGTCTGGAAGAGCGTAAACGACGTCGCAGCAGGCCGTGACGCCTGCGCCCGCCCCGATGGCGCCGCCCTGCACGACCGCGACGGTCGGCTTGGGAAACTGATCAAGCTCGACCATCAGATCGGCGATATTATATTTCGGTCCCGGACCGTCTGTTTTCGGGCCGACATCGGCCCCGCCACAGAAATGCTTGCCGTTGGCGCGGATGACCAGCACCCGGACTTCCGGATTTGAAGCGAGGTCAGCAAGATGGGTGACGATCTCGTCGATCATCGTGGCGCTCAAGGCATTTCCCCGATCAGGCCTGTTGAAGGTGATCGTCGCCACGCCGCGCTTTGAAATCTCCGAAATGATCGTCTCGAAAGCCATCCGGCACTTCCTCCGCTGCGATTGGTTCTGCGGAGGATACTATAGAGAGGCCGGACGGCTCGCGAAAGTGCGCCGCCTGCGGCTCAGCCGCTCATTCGCGACGCAAGCCAATAGCCCGCCGCAGACGCCGAACCGCTCAGCACCGTTCCCCAGGCCATGTCGACGACGCTCATCGTGACGGGCCAGTTCTTCAGCGTGGCCAGATTGGTGAGGTCGTAGGTCGCATAAGCGAAGAAGCCGAACAGCGTCCCATAGAGCACAGCAGTCGTCATGGAGCCCGCCTGCAATCCCGGCGAAACGCCGAAAATCACAAGGCCCACCAGATAAAGCAGATAGAAAGCCACCGCGACGCTCCAGACCGGACGGTCGGACAGCAGGTCGCCAAGCTGGTTCTTGTAGAAATCACGCGCCACGAGGCCGAGCCAGATCGCGTCGGCGATCACGAACAGGGCGGCTGCGCCCGCATAGGCCCAGAGATATTTCGACATGGCTGCTGCTCCGCCGGAACTGACCGGATGCAGGACTTACGGCGGCGCCCGCCGGGCGGATCAAACATGATTGACCGGCAAGCGCGGCAGCCTATGGTGCGCGCCACCAAGGCGGGAGGGCTGGCGATGAAGCTGCACGGATTTTTCAGGTCGAGCGCGTCCTATCGGGTCAGGATCGGCCTCGGCCTCAAGGGGATCAAGGTCGATCACACCTTTTATGTGCTGCGCAAGGGCGAGCAGCGCTCCGAGTCCTATCTGGCCATGAACCCGCAAGGTCTGGTGCCCAGCCTCGAACTGGACGACGGCTCCATCCTGACGCAATCGCTCGCCATCCTCGACTATCTGGAGGAAACCCATCCCGAGCCGTCCTTCCTGCCGAAGGACCCGGTGCGGCGCGCCAAAGTGCGGGCCTTCGCGCTCGCCATCGCGTGCGACCTTCATCCGGTCCAGAACCTGAAGGTGCTGTTTGCCGTCAAGGGCCTGACCGGCAGCGAGCAGGCGATGAACGACTGGGCGCGCCGGGTCAACCAGGAAGGGCTGGAGGCCTGCGAGGCGCTGCTTGCGGGCGAAAAAGGGCCGTTTTGCTTCGGCGACCGCCCGACGCTGGCCGACATTGTTCTCGTGCCCCAACTGGCAAATGCGCGGCGCTTTGGGGCGGATCTCTCGAAGCTCCCGCGCTTGATGCAGGCCGAAACCGCCTGTTTGGCGTTGCCGGCCTTTGCGGATGCAGCGCCGGAGAAACAGCCCGACGCGGAGTAAACAGACATCCCGGCTGGAGCGAAGCGCACAGCCGGGATGACGTTTCGGCCTACACCTTTTCGGCGGTGAAATTCTGGCCGGTGCCGATCTTGTAACGCTGCTCTTCGAGATCGATGCGCTGGCTGACACCGATGTCGGGCTTCGTCAGGCCGCTGATGTGCAGGATTTCCAGCTCGCAATCGCCGGTGTTCTCGAACCAGTAGCGCGACCAAGCTGGGGTGCAGATGCCTTCGTAGGGGCCAAACTCGCCGAAGAGGTGATCGTCCGGCCCGTAAAACTTCACCTTGCCCTTGAGGACCATCCAGAAGCTGTCGCCATTGGCGTGATAGTGCAGATTGTTCTCGCCGCCGTCTTTCTTGACGATCTGCACGTTGCAGCGAAGCGTGTCGGTGCGCGCCAGCCGCACGATGCCCTTGCCGGTCGAGACGCCATCGGGGGGCGTATAGCGGAACGGCTTCATCATCGCTTCCGCGCGCTGGTGCAGAGCCAGCATCTCGGCTTCGGATTTCTTCTCGCTCATGGTTTCCTCCTGTGATGCGTCCCTAGCGGAACAGGTCCTGCAAAATTTTCTCGGACGATTCCGTCATTGCGTTCATTTTTTCCGGCGCGACGGCATTTTCCGTGACGCCCGCCACCGATGGTACGACGTTCTTGATGATGTCGGCGGGAAGAACATCGTCCCGCACCGGCAGATACTCAGCTTGCGCCAATGTTTTCTGCCCTTCCTTCGAAAGCAGGAAGTCCAGCAGCAGCAGCGAGGCATGAACGTTCTTGGCGCCTTTCGGGATCACCAGCGTGCCCGAAGTGCTCGGCGTCGGCGACATCATACGGGTCGCCACCGGCGCGCCCTTGCCGGCGCTGATGAGAGGATGGTGCGCGTATATCTGGAGCGCGATGGGGAATTCGCCGGCCATGACACGATCCACCAGAGATCGCGCGGTGCCCGAACCGTAGTTGATGATGCCTTGCGTCGAAAGCTTCTTGAGATAGTCGAGCGCTTTTTCTTCGCCCCAGGCTGTGCGCAGATTGGTGACGAAGAGCGGCGCGGCGCTCGCCGTCCCGGTCACCCAGGCCATCTTGCCCTTCCATTTTGGATTGAGCAGATCTTCATATGTTCTGGGCGCTTCATCGGCCGGAACCAGACGGGTGTTATACGCCACGGCAAAATAGTTCATGCGCGTCGGGGCCCACAGGCCCTTGGCATCGCGTCGCTGTTCGGGAATTGCCGCAAATTCCGGAGACCACATGGATTGCGCATAACCAGCTTCCACCGCCAGAGCGCCGGCAGCTCCTGCCTCCAGCACATCGCCGACGATGTTATTGGCGCGATATTCGGTTGCGAACTTCGTCATGATGTCTTCGGAATCAGCCCGCCAGTAAGACATTTTCACAAAAGGATATTTTTCCTGAAAGGCTGCCGTGATCGGTCGGAGGGCCTGATTGACGATCATCGCTGAATAGAGAACGAGTTTGCCCTCTTTCTTCGCGCCTTCCACCAGACGTTCCTGACGGTCAGCGCCCTGATAGGTCAGGATTGCGGGGGGCGTCTGCGCCCGCGCGACACTTGCGGACGCCGCCACGGCGAGAAAAGCCACGAGCGGCATTCGATTGATCATTGCATTGAATTTCATCATGTCCTCCCAGACATTTGTTTTATTCGGGCGTTACGCCGCAGCCGGGCGCATCCGGCAAACGCAGCACGCCGTCTTTTAATTCGAGCCCGTTCCACGGGTCTTTTTCGAGTCCGTCGAATTCGGTTAGTTCGGATGCGTACCATATTCCCGGCAGCGCAGACGCGATCTGCGCGCCATGGGCCGACAGAATGCGCGGGCCGGAATGGGCGCCCATACGGTAATTCACACCGCCTGCTGCGCAGATTTGGGCGGCCGCATAGACGCCGCGCAATCCGCCGAGCTTGCTGATCTTCAAGCTCACGGCGTCGACGGCGCGCTCGCGCACAAGACGAATGATGTTGTCGAGTGATTCAGCGGATTCATCTGCCTCGATGGGTGTAGAAACTGCGTCCGCGACTTTCTTCAGCCCGGCGAAATCATCAACATTTACGGGTTGTTCGGCGAGATCGAGCTTGTACGGCAGCATGAGGTTCAGCGCCTTGATGGCGTCGTCGGCGCTTTTGTAGGACTGGTTCGCGTCGACCGTCAGGTTCATGTCCGGCCCGACCTCCTTACGGACAGCTGCGACGCAGGCGACATCTTCCTCGATATTGCCGTGGATCTTGATCTTGAAATGCCGAAAGCCCTTGTCGGCCAGCGCGCGCGCGTTGCGGGCCATTTCTTCCGGCGACTTGATCGGCAGGATGCGCAACGTGCGAAATTCGCGGACGGCCGCGCCGCCGAACAATTGCGCAATCGGCACATTGAGCCTGCGCGCCAGCAGGTCGTGCAAGGCGCAATCGATCCCTGCTTTGGCCTGCGTGGTCTTGAAACCCATTCGGTCGACATCGTCGAGCAGCACATTGATGAGGCGGCTGTCCTTTCCCACCAGCGGCGCCGTGAGGCGCTCCAGATCGGCCCTCACGTCTTCATGTGGCGAACCGACATGCGGCATGGAGGATGCGTAACCATACCCGACATGTCCGTCTTCGGCGTGGATCACCACCACCCAGCCTTCCTGCACCGGCATTGCGGCGAGGGCGAAACGCCATTCCTTGTCGATCTTGGGCAGACGCGACTCGCGGATCTCCACGTGGGCGATTTTCATTTTGCTTCCTCCGGAGCCAATTGGACCACAAAACCCCGGGCATTAGAAGCGATGCCGCACGCATAAAAAAAGGGCGCGATTGCTCGCGCCCTTTTCGAAATATCCGCGCCCTGTCAGGCGTTGAGCAGAGCCTTCACGCGGGCCGGGGTCAGCGGCAGGTCGCGCACACGCACGCCAACCGCATCGAACACCGCATTGGCAAGCGCTGCGCTGGTCGGGCCCTGCGAGGCTTCGCCGGTTCCGAGGAACGGCGTGCCAGGACGGTCGACCAGAACAACCTCGATCGGCGGCACTTCGGTGAAGGTGAGGATCGGATACGACGTCCAGTCCTCGCTGCGGACGCCGGACGCATCGTAACGGACGCCTTCCTTCATGGTCCAGGACAGCGACTGGATCAGACCGCCTTCGATCTGGTTCTTCACGCCATCCGGGCTCACGACATCGCCGGAATCGTTGGCCGCAACAGCGCGAATGACACGCACCTTGCCGGTCGCGGCGTTGACGTCGACTTCAAGCGCAATCGCCGTGAAGGCGGCGAGGTTCTTGTAGCGGGCGAAGGCGATGCCGCGGCCACGGCCGGGCTTCTTTTCCCACTTGTTCCACCCGAA
>CANJNI010000002.1 GCA_947475995.1 Beijerinckiaceae bacterium
AAAGGTGCGAGCCACCGATCAAGATCGGATTTCCAAGTCTGATCCATGGCCGGCCCTCCGCGATGCCGACCACCCATGAATCACGCAATATGAATTTCGGGAATCCCAAAAATGTCATGCACCTCAAAAATCTGCCAAAGTAGTGCTAACTGAATTCGCAGTCGCCTGTCGGCCAGATCGTTGCGGTAATTCGCCACGATCGCCCCCGCCTCCAGATTCACATCCGAACCCACAAGCGAATCTCCGACGAAATTGAAATGCGCAAAACGCGCCTTTTCGAACACGATCGAGGATTTTACCTCGCATCCGGGTCCGACGACGCAATCGCCGGCGAGCCACACACCGCCACGCAGGTAGCAATGCGCGGCCAGAAAACAGCCGGGACCAACAATCGCCGGCCCCTTGAGCACCGCGCCGATTTCCACGGTCGCGCTGTGATGCACCGCAACCCCATCTGCAATCAGATAACCGCCGCCCAGTCCGGCGAAGGCGCGTTCGAGCAAGATCGGCACGCCCGCCGGGATGTCCCACGGATCAAGGCGTGGTCGATCCGCCCAGAAGCGCGGCCATGACTGGATATAAGCGCCCAGATCCAGCATCAAACCTCACAAAAAGCTTTGTGGATCGACATCCACCGCAACCCGCACGCCGCCGCGCTCTTTCGGCGCCTCGGACAGCATGGCGCGCACGAAGCCCTGCAAGTCCGCGCTGCGCGGGCTGCGCACCAGAAGCCGGAAACGGTGCCGGCCGCGCACCACCGCAATCGGGGCTTCTGCGGGTCCCAGAACGGCTATTTCATCGTTCGACGGCATTTCGCCGATGCGGGTGATCTTCCAGCGATCCGTGTCGGGGATCGCCTGCGCTGCCCGCGCCAGTGCGCGCGCATGCGCTTCGGCCGTGGTCCGGTCGTTGCCGGAGACGATCAGCGCCGCGAGGCGCCCGAAGGGCGGCAGGCCGGCCCTGCGCCTTTGTTCGGTTTCTTCGGCGTAAAAGCGCTCCGCATCCCCCGACAGGAGCGCCCGCATCACCGGATGATCGGGCTGCCATGTCTGGACGAGCCCGCGCCCCGGCTTGTCGCCTCGCCCGGCGCGACCCGTCACCTGTTGCAGAAGCTGGAAGGTGCGCTCGGCCGCGCGAGGATCGCCGCTCGAGAGGCCCACATCCGCGTCGATCACTCCCACCAGCGACAGCAGCGGAAAATTGTGGCCCTTCGCCACAAGCTGCGTACCGATGACGATCTGGAACGTGCCGTTGGCGATCTCTTCAAGTTCGCGCCGCAGCCGCTCCATGCCGCCGGGGAAATCCGACGACAAAACCAGCGTGCGGGCGTTTGGAAAAAGCTCCGCAACTTCATCGGCCAACCGCTCGACGCCCGGCCCGCACGGCGTCAGCGAATCCGTCGCCTGGCATTCCGGACATGTATCGGGGCGACGCTCCACATGGCCGCAATGGTGGCACACAAGCGCACGACGAAAACGATGTTCCACCAGCCATGCGGTACAGTTCGGACACTGGAAACGATGACCGCAGGCGTTGCACAGGGTGAGCGGCGCATAACCACGCCGATTGAGAAACAGCAACGACTGTTCGCCGCGATCGAGCGTTTGCTGCACCGCCTCGCACAGACGCGGCGATATCCATTTGCCGCGCGGCGCAGCCTGTCTGCGCAAGTCGATGGCCGCGAGGTCCGGCATGGTTCGCCCGCCGAAACGGGCATCGAGGCGCAGATGCTTGTAGCGGCCCTGTTCGGCGTTGACGCGCGTTTCGATCGAAGGCGTCGCGGAGGCCAGCACGACCGCGGCCTGTTCGATCTGCCCGCGCACGACCGCCATGTCGCGGGCATGATACGAGACGCCGTCGTCCTGCTTGTAGGCGGCCTCGTGTTCCTCATCGACCACGATCAGTCCGAGATTTGCGAAGGGCAGGAACAGCGACGAGCGCGCGCCCGCCACCACCTGCACGGTTCCGTCTGCCGCGCCCTGCCAGATGCGGGCGCGCTTGCGCGCCGCCACACCCGAATGCCACTCGGCAGGCCGCACCCCGAATCGTTTGGCGAATCGGTCCAGAAATTGCGCCGTCAGGGCGATTTCAGGCATCAGGATCAGCGCCTGCCGGCCTGTTTTCAGCGCCGCCGCAACGGCCTCGAAATAGACTTCGGTTTTTCCCGATCCGGTCACGCCCTCCAGCAACGTCACTGAAAATGCGCCCGTCGTGGCGGCCTCCGCCAGTGCATCGGCGGCCTCCTGCTGGGCGGGCTCGAAAGCGGTGCGCCCATGTTCGATCTCGGGCGGCAGCGCCACCGGTTCGGGCGGCAGCACGACCGTCTCCAGCGCCCCCTCGTCCACCAGCCCGTCGATGACCCCGACCGAACACCCGGCGGCTTCCGCCAGCGTCGATTTCGCGAAGGTAAGACCGCCCTCGGCGGCAGCGAGCGCGCGCACGCGGGCAGGCGTCATGCGCTCCGGCGGCGGCCCGCCAAGCCGCACCCCGACCCGCACCTTCTCGGGACCCGCATGATCGGGCGCACGGGTCGCCATGCGCAGCACCATGCCGCGCGGCGACAGCGTCCAGCGCGCCACCCAGTCGATGAACTGGCGCAGGGGCGCGCGCAGGGGCGGCAGGTCCCGCTTCGCCATAATGGTTTTCAGGTTGGACCCGGCGGGCGTGCGGCGCACTTCCCAGACGACGCCGGTCGCCTCGCGGGTCCCGAGCGGGACCTCGACAAAATCACCGGCGCGCAATTCCATGCCGGCCGGCACGCGATACGACCAGCAATTGTCGACCGCGACCGGCGTCAGCACCTCCGCCACAAGATTTTGCGCGCCGTCATCGGGCGAATCCGCTTCCATCCCGACGGTGTACCACCAATCAGGCGTCCGGAGGGATAGGTCAGGCTTCGACCATCACCCGGAAGCCGCCGAAGATCATCCGTTTCGTGTCGAACGGAGCCGCCACGCCCGCCATGCGCGGGTGAGTCATGGTTTTCTTCAAGCCCTCGTCCCGCACCTCTTTCGAGGGCCAGACGATCCACGCAAAGACGACCGTCTCATTCGGCTCCAGCTTCACCGCCATCGGGAAGGAGGTGAGCTTGCCGTCCGGCACGTCGTCGCCCCAGCACTCCACCACCTGCAAGGCGCCGACCTCGCGGAAGATCGGCGCGGCCAGTTCGGCGAATTTGCGGTACTCCTCCCGCCTGTCAGTCGGCACCGCGATCACGAAGCCATCGACGTAACTCATCCGCCTGCCTCCAGAAACGCTGCCCGCAGCGGCGCGATCTCAAGCTTGATCATGCCGCGCATCGCCTGCATGACGCGATCGACCCGCGCTGCATCCTTGTCGTGAATCATTTCGAGCAGAATGTTCGGAGTCACCTGCCACGTCACCCCGTAGCGATCCTGCAGCCAGCCGCAGGCCATCGGCTTGCCGCCATCGAGAAGCTTTTCCCAGATGTGATCGATTTCTTCCTGCGTCTCGCATTTGATGATCAGCGAGGAGGCGGCGGAAAATCTCGTGTCGGGTCCGCCGTTCAGGGCCATCAGGTTGTGACCGCCCAACTGGAAACTCACCGCGATGACGGAGCCCTCCGGTCCGGGCCCGGTTTTTCCTGCGCGCAGCACATGGACGATCCGCGAATCCTCCATCACCGAGGTGTAGAACTGCGCAGCTTCCTCGGCCTTGCCGTCGAAACAGAGACAAACATCGATTTTCTGCAGTTGCGTCACGGCGCCCTCCGGTCTTTGGCTCGACCATAACCCGCCCGGGCGATGAAAGTTGCAGCCCGGATAGGCAAGATTGATCGAGACCAATGCGGCGCGCCTGCGTCGGCGCTAGCTGAAGCTCATATTCTGGCCGGGAGGCTCTGCTTGTCGAACGCGATCGTCAAATCGATTATTCACCCCACGGATTTTTCACCCGCCAGCACGGACGCCTTTGTGCACGCGATGCGCATCGCGCTCGCCGCGCGCAGCGAATTGCACCTGCTGCACATCGACCCGCCAGACCGTCCGTCGTCCTTCGACAATTTTCCGCACGTCCGCACGCTTCTGTCTGCATGGGGATTGATGCACGAAAACGATCCGCGCGCGGACGTGTCCCGGCGCTTCGGGGTCGACATCACAAAATGCGACATAGCCGATCCCGAACCGGTCGAGGCCGTGGTCGATTACATCGAGGATCATCCGGGCCAGCTTGTGGTGCTCGGCACGGAAGGCCGGACCGGCTGGGAATATCTCCGCAAGGGGTCAGTCGCCGAGCGCATCGCCCGCAAGGCCCGAAAGGCAAGCCTGTTCGTGTCGGCGGGAGCGCGCGGCTTCATCGATCAGTCGAACGGCAACCTCTTCCTCAATCGCATTCTGCTCCCCATAGATCACGACACGCCATGGGTCGA
This sequence comes from Beijerinckiaceae bacterium, assembly GCA_947475995.1. Lineage (GTDB taxonomy): Bacteria > Pseudomonadota > Alphaproteobacteria > Rhizobiales > Beijerinckiaceae > Terripilifer. The sequence goes on from CANJNI010000002.1 coordinate 4,388, forward strand.
TGCGCTGAACTTCGTCTCGCGCTTCTCGCACATGCTGAATCCGGAAGGCGTCGAAATCCATCTGCTGCATGTCGGCGATCAGGCGCCTGTCGTCACCGCCAGCCTGAACGCCTCGGGAGTCGTCAGCGTCATCCAGCGGGACGGGCCGGTCGTGCCGACCATTCTGGAGGCTGCGGACGAATTCTCCGTCGACATGATCGCCATGCCGACGGCGGGCCATCACGGCATTCTGGACGCCTTGCGCGGCAGCGTCACGGAGCGCGTGCTGCATCTGGCGCGGGTTCCGCTTCTGGCTGTTCCGGCGAAATAATTACTTGTTTTCGTGGGTCGTAATCAGCCGGACGACCTTCTTCTTCTGGTCCGCCGTCAGATCCGTCACGGCCGCCAGCATCGCCTTGCGGGTTTTTTCCGCATCCACAAAATCGATGTAGCGCTGCGTTCTTTCGCCTTCCGACACCAGCACCGGATCGGTGAGCGCCTTCTTCACGGCCTCCTGAAGATAGGCGAGGCGCGCGGGCGGCAGGCCGGGCGACGCAATAAGGATGCGGCCGAGATTTTCCACCGTCGCCCGGTAATCGAACAGCCATGTCTGATCCGCATCGAGCTTTACGGCTTCGAAGATCGTCGGCGTATTGGGGAAGAAACGCGACTTCTCGCGGCCCATCGTGGCGACGGCGCGATTGTTGCCGGCCTTCACATAATTGTTGGCGGACGTGTCCGACACATAGACCGAATCCATCTCGCCTTTCGACACCGCGATCGCGGCCTCGTTGGAGCCCGGATAGCCGATCACGATGCGGCAGTTGAGTTTCAGCGCCTCGCAGGTGAAGGCGGCGCCGTCGGACAGTCCGTCCATCGGACCGCTGCCCGACCACATGATCTGCTTCGACGCCGACTTGATGGCGTCTTCGGGCGTCTTGATCGGCGAATTGGGAGCGACCAGCCAGACCCACGGCGAGGCGCTGACCGTGCCCAGATGGCTCACCTTGCCGAGATCGAAACGCGCGCCCTGCGTTTCGGCCAGTTGCGCCAGCGCCGCGCCGGTGCCGTTGACGATCATCATCGTCAACCCGTCCGGAGCCGCAGCGAAAACGCGATTGAGCGCCGTCAGCCCGCCCGCGCCCGGCTGGTTCTCGACCACCACATTGACGTTGGAGCCGAGATTCTTGGCGATGTAGGGCGCAATCGTGCGCGCGTAGATGTCATAGCCGCCCCCCGGCCCGTAGCCGACGACCAGCCGAACCGTCTTGCCGGAGAAGAACGCCGCTTCCTGATCCTGCGCCAGGGCAGGAGCGGCCGCGATGGACGCAGTCAACAGAACAGCGGACACGAGTTTGCGCATGGGTTCCTCCTCCGGGCCTCTGGACGACGGCTTCCCGCCATCGGCTTTTGTGTTGAGGTCAATCTATCGCGGCAGGCGCGTCCCGAACAGGGGAAGGATCAGCCGTCCAGACAATCGAAAAGCGACCGGGAATTCGGCGTGCGGGCCACGCGCAGGTTCGTGGTGAAATCCCGAAGCGGCTCGGCGGAATCGCTGGAGATTGCGCAGTGCCGCGCGCGCGCCGCCGGAGCCGCGACGCCCGCCCGCTGCGCCAGATCGACGAAAAGCTCGGCGCTGCGCCGTGAAAAATGGAGCACGGCCTCGATGCGCCCGTCCCAAAGGGCGTCGTGGGCGTTGTCCGGGAGTTTGTCCACGGCGCGCGCCTCATAGGCTTCGATCACTATGGGGGCGATGCCGAACTGCCCCAGCTTGATTTCGAGATCGGGCTTGCGTTCGCGTCCGGCGAGATAAAGCAGCTTTCCGCCCTTCCGCACCGCGAAGCTGAGAAGCATGACGAGGTCCGCCGCCGTCGGGGCTGCAGGCTCCACCTGTTTGAAGCCCAGTTGGGCGGCGGCTTCGGCAGCGCGACCCCCCACGCAGAAGAACGGCGTCTTGAGCAGGCGCTCCGGGATGACCGGAGCGCCCGGCGTGTTGAGGGCCTGAACGCTCGTCACCACCAAGCCGTCGAAGGGCTCGTCAGGGATCGTCGCCGGCGTCCCGACGATTCTGATCAGGGGCGCCAGCACGGGTTCGTGACCCAATGCGGCCAGTTGGGCCGCAGTGCGCCGACCTTCCTTCTCCGGACGGGTCAGCAGAACCCGCATCTCAGAGGGCCAGAATGTCAGCCGGAGATTTGTCCAGAAGAGCCCGTCCGGCGCGCGCCCCGATGGCTTCGGCCTCGTTCACAGATCCCTCGTCCGAAATTTCGAACGCTTCCGATCCATCCTTGCGCAGCACCATCCCGCGCAGCCGCAGCCGCTCCCCCTCGGCCAGCGCAAGTCCCGCGACGGGCGTCTTGCAGGACCCGTCCAGCACGCGCAGGAAGGCGCGCTCGGCCGTCAGCGCATGACCGGTGCGGGCGTCCACGATGGCGGAAATCTTTTGTTGCGCTTCGGCATCGTCGCCCCGCACCGTTATCGCGATGGCGCCCTGCCCGACGGCGGGCAGGAAATCCTCGGTTTCGAGGACAGCGGTCGCCCGATGCGCAAGCCCGAGCCTGCGCAGGCCCGCCAGCGCCAGCAGGGTCGCGTCGATTTCGCCTGATTCGGCCTTGCGGAGCCGGGTCTCCACATTGCCGCGAAGAAGTTCTGTGCGGATGTCGGGCCGCAACCGCTTCACCATGGCGGCGCGGCGCAGCGACGCCGTCCCCACCACCGCACCCTGCGGCAGACCCGCGATGGTGGTCGCCTTCGCCGAGATGAGCGCATCGCGCACGTCCTCGCGCGGCAGGTAGCCGCCGATGATGAGTTCGGTCGGCAGCACGGTCGGCAGGTCTTTCGAGGAATGCACCGCGCAATCGATCTCGCCGCGAATCTGCGCCAGATCGAGTTCCTTGGTGAACAGCCCCTTGCCGCCGGCCTCCGACAGCGCGCGGTCCTGAATCATGTCGCCGGTCGTCTTGATGATGACGATTTCGATCTGCCCGGGCGGCACCCCGTGGGCGGCCGACAACAGCGCCCGGACCTGATGGGCCTGTGCGAGCGCGAGCGGGGAGCCGCGTGTGCCGATTCGAGCCCAGGGACTGGCGGGCATAAGGTCCTCTCGGTTGCATCCTGACCGGACGCCCCTATAGGGTGCGGTCAGGCGGCCCCCCATAGTCCTGCGCGCTGTCCGGCGCAAGGCGATCCCTCCCCAAAAGGCCACGATGCGCGTTCTCGGCATAGAAACCACCTGCGACGAAACGGCGGCGGCTGTGGTCAGGCTCAAGCCCGAGGGCGGCGGCGAAATTCTCTCCAACGAGATTCGCAGCCAGATCGAGGAACATGCGCCCTACGGGGGCGTGGTGCCGGAAATCGCCGCCCGCGCTCACGTGGAGATCATCGATACGCTGGTCCAGCGGGCGCTGGCGGCCGCCAATGTGCGACTGTCCGATCTCGACGGCGTTGCGGCGGCCGCCGGGCCCGGCCTCATCGGAGGCGTCATGGTGGGGCTGGTGACCGGCAAGGCGCTGGCGCTCGCCTGCGGTCTGCCCTTCGTGGCCGTGAATCATCTGGAAGCCCATGCGCTGACGGCGCGGCTCACCGACAATGTGCCCTTTCCGTATCTGCTGCTGCTGATGTCGGGCGGCCATACGCAGCTCGTCGCCGTGCGTGGCGTCGGCGAATATACCCGCATCGGAACCACGGTGGACGACGCCATCGGGGAAGCCTTCGACAAGGTCGCCAAGCTCCTTGGCCTGCCCTATCCGGGCGGCCCGCAGGTGGAGATCGAAGCCCGCAACGGCGACCCGACGCGCTTCGATCTGCCGCGCCCCATGCTGAACCGCCAGCAGCCGGATTTTTCGTTGTCTGGGCTCAAGACCGCCGTGCGACTCGCGGCCGAACGCGCCGCGCCGCTCTCGCCGCGCGATGTGAGCGATCTCTGCGCTTCCTTTCAGGCCGCCATCGTGGATGTGATCGTCGACCGCACCCGCATGGGGCTGCGCCAGTTCCGCACCACGCTGGGCCATCCCAACGCGCTGGTGGTGGCGGGGGGCGTCGCGTCCAATCAGGCGATCCGTCGTTCGCTGGTGCGCTTCTGCGGCGAATCGGGCCTGCGGCTCGTGATGCCGCCGCCCGCGCTCTGCACCGACAACGGAGCCATGATCGCCTGGACGGGGATCGAACGCCTGCTGCTCGGCCTGACGGACGACATGGATTTCGCCGCGCGTCCGCGCTGGCCGCTCGATCCAACCGCCGAACGCTCTCTCAACGGCAAGGCGTGACGTGTGGGGCGCGCGGCGTTTTGTCGAGACATGCCTGCTGACGGCCGCGCTCGTCTGCTTCACGCCCGCCGACAAGCCGGGACCACTCGGTCTCGAACCGACGCTGGCGGCCGTGCGGATCTTCTATGCGCCCGCGACCGATCTCGAGACCGTCGACAGGCAACTCATCGACAGCGCGCGCCAGTCCATCGACATGGCCGCCTATGTGCTGACCAACCGGGGCGTCATAAGCGCCCTTTCGCAGGCGGCCTCGCGCGGCGTGAAGGTGCGGCTCTATCTCGACCCCGATCAGGCCGTCCGTTCCGGCCAGAACAACAACGGATTGTTTGCGCTTCTGGAAGCCCGCAACGTGGAAGCGCGTTTCAAGGCGCGCGCAGCCGACATGCACCTGAAGGCCTTTCAGGTCGATGGCCGTATGCTCCGGTCGGGTTCGGCGAACTTTTCCTTCACGGGCGCCAAGCAGCAGGACAACGATCTCATTCTGATCGAGAGCCGCGAAGCGGCCTCGACGTTCCGCACTGCCTTCGAACGCCTATGGATGCGGCGCGACAACGAAACCTTCCAGCCCCTGCCGACAGGCATGATCCGGTGAGCCGCGCATGACCAAACATCGCACCGTCGCGGTTCTGGGCGCAGGCGCGTGGGGCACGGCGCTTGCCAATGTGTCGGCCCGCAACGGCGCCGACACCATTCTGTGGGCGCGGGACGCCGCACATATCGGGGAGATGAAGGCCGAGCGCCAGAACCGCCGCCGCCTGCCGGGCATTGCGCTTGAAGCGGGCGTTCATCCTTCCGGGCAGCTCTCCGACATCGCCAAGGCCGACGTGGTTCTGGCGGTCGTGCCCGCGCAGGCGGTGCGCTCGCTGTGCGAACAGATGCGCGCCGTCCTGAAGGCCGGAACGCCCGTGGTGGTCTGCGCCAAGGGAATCGAGCGCCAGACCGGCAAGTTCATGAGCGATGTGGTGACGGAAGTCCTGCCCGATCATCAGCCCGCGATTCTGTCCGGTCCGAGTTTCGCCGACGATGTCGCGAAGGGCCTGCCGACCGCCGTCACTCTTGCGGCGCATGATGAGCCGCTGGCGCGCGATCTGGTCGGGGCCATCGGGATTCCGTCTTTCCGGCTCTATCACTCGCTGGATGTGCGCGGAGTCGAGATCGGCGGAGCGGCCAAGAACGTGCTGGCCATCGCCTGCGGGATCGCCCAGGGACGCGAACTGGGGGCCAGCGCCAGCGCCGCCCTCGTGGCGCGCGGCTTTGCCGAACTCATGCGCTTTGGCCGGGCCTACGGGGCGCGCGCCGAAACCCTGATGGGGCTGTCGGGACTTGGCGATCTGGTGCTCACCTGCGGCTCCACCCAGTCACGCAATTTTTCGCTCGGCCTTGCGCTGGGACGCGGCGAGAGCCTGCAGCAGGCAAGCGGCGGCAAACTGGCCGAAGGCGCTTTCACGGCAAGCATTCTGGTCGAGATGGCGCGCCAGAAAGGCGTCGAAATGCCCATCGCAGCCAGCATCGACGCTGTGCTGGCCGAACGCATGAGCGTGCGCGAGGCGATCGAGGCGCTTCTGATGCGCCCCTCCAAGGCCGAAATCTGAACTGCGCTTTACGCTTCCGCCGGGCCGCACTAGCCTGCGCCGATTCAATTCGGAGCGGACATCCATGGCGTACTGGCTGGTGAAGAGCGAACCCTCGGCGTGGTCGTGGGACCAGCAGGTCGCAGCCGGCGAAAAAGGCACGTCGTGGAACGGGGTCCGTAACCACACCGCCAAACTGCATCTCATGGCGATGAAGCTCGGCGACAAGGCCTTCTTCTACCATTCGAACGACGGCAAGGAAGTCGTCGGCATCGTGGAAGTCTGCAAGACGTTCTACCCCGATCCCACCGACGAGAGCGGCAAGTTCGGCATGGTGGATTTCAGGGCCGTGCGGCCTTTCGCCAAGCCAGTGACGCTGGCGCAGGTGAAGGCGACCCCCGAACTGGCGAAGATGTCCCTGATCACGTCGTTCCGGTTGTCGGTGCAGCCAGTGGCGGCGGACGAATGGAAGTTCGTATGCAAGATGGGCGGCGTGAAGCCCTGACCGGAGGGAACAGTGAGCATAGATTACACCGCTATACTCGCAGCCGCTGTCGCCAGCTGGATCGCCGGCTCGATCTGGTACGGAGTTCTTGGCAAGCAATGGATGGCGGCGCTGGGGTGGACGCGCGAGAGCATGGGAAACTCCATGCCGATTGTGCCGATGATCACGTCCTTCGTGGCCGAAATCATCATGGCGCTGGTGCTCCTCGGCGTGCTGTCGCACATGAAGGTGTCCGGCCTTCAGGTTGGCCTGATGGTCGCATTCCTGATCTGGCTCGGATTCGTGGCCACGACCATCGTGGTCAACAATGCTTTCTCGAAGCGCACATTCATGCTGTCGCTCATCGACAGCGGCCACTGGCTTGTGGTGCTTCTCGTACAGGCGCTCGTGCTGGGCTGGATGCGTTGAGGGAGACGCGCATGACGAAGTTACTGACCTCAATGCGCGACGCGGCGATTGCCGCATCCGTTCTGTCCGCAGCGATGCTTCCGGCCGCTCCTGCATTCGCCCAGGACCCTTCGCTGATGTCGTGCGAAGAGCTCTGGTACGCGCGCAACGAGATCTACGCCCGCAACGGCTTTTGTTTCAAGACAGCGCGCGCCCAGTCTGCTTTCGGCCCCGGTTGCTTTCCGCCCTTCGGCAAGCTGACAGGCGCAGACGCCCGCAGCGTCTCCGCGCTGCAATCGTGGGAAAAGCGCCGGAAATGCCCGGGCTGATCAGCCGAGCAGGTCGATCAGCGGCGGGATGAGCGGCTCGTCGGCGGGCGGCATTGCAAACTGGCGCAGGTCGCGCGCCCGCACCCATTTCAGCGCCTGCCCTTCCGCCGAACGCACGAAGCCTTCCCAGCGCCGGCACACGTAAAGCGGCATCAGCAGGTGGAAATCCTCATAGGCATGGCTAGCGAACGTCAACGGCGCGAGGCACGCCTCCTTCACGTCGATCCCGAGCTCTTCCTTCAATTCGCGGATGAGCGAAGCCTCGGGTCTCTCGCCCGGGTCGACCTTGCCGCCAGGAAATTCCCAGAGACCCGCAAGCTGCTTGCCCTCGGGACGCTGCGCAATGAGGACGCGATTGTCGGCGTCGATCAGCGCAACTGCCACCACCAGAAGAATCTTCATGTCCGCCCCGTGAGCTTCAAGCGCCTCGGACTGTCGGAACGACCCGCGCGAGATGCTTTCGCGTTCACGTAGCGCAAAAGCACCCCCGGTGGTTAGCCGTCCTGAGGTCTGCCGGACAAAACACCCGGCTTCCGCAGCGTTGAGCCGGTTGAAGCTGACGCCACAGGGGTATAGCGTCAAGCTTGACTGCGGATCGCGCGGCAATGATGGGGGAAGACGCATGCAGGGCGCAATTACACGGCGCGCACGCGCACTGGCTTTCACGGCATTCTCTGCTCTTGCATGCGCCTGGACGGGAAGCGCGCTCGCACAACAAGGCGGCGCAGACAGAAACGCACTGGTTCCGCACCAGGTGGCGGAAGGCGTGTTCCTCATGCAAAATCCCACCGGCTCGGGGAACGCCGGCTTCGTCATCACGAGCGACGGCGTGCTGGTTTTCGACGCCGATGTGCGCAACGCCGACCAGACGCTCGCCTTCATTCGCAAGCAGACGGACAAGAAGGTGCGATACGTCGTCATCTCTCATGCGGCCGGCGACCACGCGACAGGCGTCTGGCACTACCGCGAGGATAAACCCACCTTCATCGCGACGCGCCGACAGATGCGCGACATGTACATGCAGGAGAAACAACAGTTCGACGAGCGCAAGGCGCAGGGCCGACCCGAGCAGAATCCTTATGCGCGCGCGGAATTCGTGACCCCTGATCTCGGCTTTGAAGGCGCATTGACGCTCCAGTTCGGCGACGTGACGTTCCAACTCACCGAGGAGGGACACGGCCACAGCACCAGCGACGTCACCATGTTCGTGCCTCAGAAGCGCGTGTTTTTCATGGGTGACCTGTTGAACACCGAGATTCATCCCGGACAGAGCGAATCCGCCGGCGTCATCTTCGCGAACGTCACCGGATGGGTTTCAAGTCTAGACCGCGTTTTGGCGCGCAACCTTGCGGTGGATACATACATCCCCGGTCACGGGCCGGTGCATCTGGGACGCGGTGTTGCGGATCTAGAGGAGCAAAAGCGTTATTTCCTGACGATGCGCGATCGCGTCTCGCGCCGCATGGCGCAGGGAGACGACCTCGCGAAAATCCAGAAAGACTTCCAGCCCCCGGAGGAGTTTGCCCGCTACAGCCGAAAGGAGCGGATGAATAACTTCCTCAATCTGTTTTTCCATCAAAATATCGAGCGCGGATTTTAGACCCGCATCCGCTGCGCCGAAATGCAGAAAAGCCCGATGCATGGAGTGTGCATCGGGCTTTCTGATACCCATTCCGGGAAGCCCTAGACCAGCACGCCGTGGCAGTGCTTGTACTTCTTGCCCGAGCCGCATGGACAGGCCTCGTTGCGGCCGACCTTGCCCCAGGTATTCGGATCCTGCGGATCGCGCGGGGGGGGCGGCGGCGCTTCGACAGCGGGCAGAATGCCCATCGCCTGCGGGGAGAAATCGCCAGCCGCGATGCGGTTGTTGATTTCCTCGATGGTCGCCGCATCCATGCCGCTGAACGGATCGTCCGGATCTGCCTGCAGCAATTGTTGTTCGGGAGACTGCTGTTCGAACGACACTTCGACGCGCATCAGTTGCTGCGTCGCCATCTCGTGCCAGCGCGAGATGAGGCTGTTGAAGAGTTCGAAGGCTTCGGACTTGTACTCGTTCAGCGGATCGCGCTGCGCATAACCGCGCCAGCCGATGACCTGACGCAGGTGATCGAGCTGCACAAGATGTTCGCGCCAGAAATGGTCGAGCACCTGAAGCACGACCTGCTTTTCGACGTAACGCATCACGTCGGGCGTATTCTTCTCGATGCGCGCCGCATAGGCGTCGTCTGCCGCCTTGTGCAGGCGTTCGGAGACTTCCTCCTCGCCGATGCCTTCTTCCCTGGCCCAGTCGGCCAGCGGCGGCTCGATGCCGAGCGCCTCGGAAACCGCAGTCTGCAGGCCCGGAATATCCCAAGTCTCCGGATAGGAGTCGGCCGGAATGAAGCGGCCCATGATCTCGTCGACCACGTTGCTGCGCATGTTGCCGACTGTTTCTTCCAGCGATTCCTGCGCCATCATCTCGCGGCGCTGCTCGAAGACGACCTTGCGCTGGTCGTTCATGACGTTGTCGTACTTGAGTATGTTCTTGCGGATGTCGAAGTTGCGCGCCTCGACCTTCTGCTGCGCCTTCTCAAGCGCCTTGTTGATCCACGGATGGACGATCGACTCGTCTTCCTTGAGGCCAAGACGCTGCAGCATCGTGTCCATGCGCTCGGACCCGAAGATGCGCATCAGATCGTCCTGCAGCGACAGGAAGAACTTGGAACGGCCCGGATCGCCCTGACGTCCCGAGCGGCCGCGCAACTGGTTGTCGATGCGGCGGCTTTCGTGTCGCTCGGTGCCAATGATGTAAAGACCGCCGGCCGCGATGGCCTTTTCCTTGAAGTCGGCGACTTCCGCGCGGATCTGCGCTTCGCGCGCGTCACGCTCGGGGCCGGGCTCCACGTTCGAGAGTTCCTGCGCGACCCGCATCTCGACATTGCCGCCGAGCTGGATGTCGGTGCCGCGGCCGGCCATGTTGGTCGCAATGGTGATCGCGCCCGGCACGCCCGCTTCCGCAACGATATAGGCTTCCTGCTCGTGGAAGCGCGCGTTGAGCACCGCGAACAGCTTCGATTGGGTCCCGGCGCGCGCGGCTGCGTAAAGCGTCTGAAGCGCATCGGGCTTTTCGAAGTCGATCATCGTATAGCCCTGCTGCAGCATGAACTCGGCAAGCTGCTCGGACTTCTCGATGGAGGTGGTGCCAACCAGAAGCGGTTGCATCTTCTGGTTCGCGGCCTCGATCTCGCGCAGGATCGCCTTCAGCTTTTCGGGCGCCGTGCGATAGACTTCATCGTCTTCGTCGATGCGCTTGACGGAGCGGTTGGTGGGAATTTCCACCACATCGAGCTTGTAGATCTCGGCGAATTCGTCAGCTTCCGTGGCCGCCGTTCCGGTCATGCCGGCGAGCTTGCCATACAGGCGGAAATAGTTCTGGAACGTGATCGACGCGAGCGTCACGTTCTCGGGCATCACCTGCACGTGTTCCTTCGCTTCCAGCGCCTGATGCAGGCCTTCCGAGAAGCGGCGACCCGGCATCATGCGGCCGGTGAACTCGTCGATGATGACGACTTCGCCGTTGCGGACGATGTAGTCCTTGTCGCGCTGGAACAGCGTATGCGCCTTCAGCGCCTGCTGGACGTGATGCACGATGGTGACGTTGGCGGCCTCGTAAAGCCCGCCCTCTTTCAGAAGCCCGACCTCGCGCAGCAGCTCTTCGATATGTTCGTTGCCTGCCTCGGTCAGGTTGGCGGAGCGCTGCTTCTCGTCGACCTCGTAGTCGCCCTTGACGAGCCGTGGGATCAGCGTGTCGATGGCGTTGTAAAGTTCGGACTTGTCGTCGGACGGTCCAGAAATGATGAGCGGCGTGCGCGCCTCGTCGACCAGGATCGAGTCGACCTCGTCGACGATCGCAAAATTATGGCCGCGCTGAACCATCTGGTTCAGCTCGTACTTCATGTTGTCGCGCAGATAGTCGAAGCCGAACTCGTTGTTCGTCCCGTAAGTGATGTCGGCCGCATAGGATTCGCGGCGCTGCTCGTCGTCGAGCCCGTGCACGATGATCCCCACCGTCAGGCCCAGGAAGCGATAGACCTGACCCATCCATTCGGCGTCGCGGCGGGCCAGATAGTCGTTCACGGTGACGACGTGAACGCCCTTGCCGGAGAGTGCGTTCAGATAGGTCGCAAGCGTGGCGACCAGCGTCTTGCCTTCGCCCGTGCGCATTTCGGCGATGGCGCCTTCATGCAGCACCATGCCGCCGATCATCTGCACGTCGAAATGGCGCTGGCCGAGGGCGCGGCGAGCCGCCTCGCGCACGGTCGCGAAGGCCGGCACCAGAAGGTCGTCGAGCGTCTTCCCGTCGGCGAGCTGCTGGCGGAATTCCACGGTGCGGGCGCGGAGCTGCTCGTCTGTCAGCCTGGCGACTTCGGCTTCAGCCGCATTGATGGCCGCGACCTTCGGCGCATAGGTCTTGAGCCGCCGGTCGTTGGCGGAGCCGAAAATCTTCTTCGCGAGCGCCGTGAACATCCACCAGACCCTTTTGCGAACCAACAGCATCCGGACGCCGGACGCGACCGGTCGGCCGGAGCGCCGGGCGGATACCCGGCAAACGCCCAAGATGCAGGGAATTGCGGAGATCGGACGCCGGAACACCAGCCTGAAATCGCGTGAGAGATAAGAGCGGGGTCCGGCCTTGTCAATCAGACGGGACCTTGGGGAGAATCCGCCCGCGCTGCCTCAACCACGCCGAATTGAAGCCCTATGGCTTGCCCCGATGGTGATTCTCGCCGATGTTGCGCGCGTCCGGCAGCGCTTCCGGCAATCCCGAGATCTGGAGCCCTGCATGGCATTTCCCCGCATGACCCTCGCTCGCCTTGTCCCGGCGATCGCCGGCCTCGCTCTTCTGGCCGCACCGGTCGAGGCGAGAATTCTGGCGGTCGTGGAAGGCGTGGACATCACCGACGAAGATGTCGCCATCGCGATGGACGACATTGGCCCGACGCTCCCGCAGGACATGCAGGGTCCCGACCGTGACAAATACGTTCTGGACTACCTGATCGACCTGAAGCTGGTGGCCCGCAAGGCCGAGGCCGAGAAGCTCGTCAACGACGCCGATTTCGCCCGGCGCATGACCTATTACCGCGACAAGGTCTTCATGGAAGGCGCTTTCTCGGGTCTCAGCAAGCAGGTCAATACGGAGGCCGCGCTGCGAAAGGTCTATGACGATGTCTCGAAGGCCCAGAAGCCCGAGTCCGAAGTCCATGCGCGCCATATTCTGGTTCCCTCCGAGGACCAGGCCAAGGCGGCGCTGCGGCGGCTTCAGGGCGGCGAGGATTTCGCCAAGGTCGCCAAGGAGCTCTCGCAGGATCCGGGTTCGGAAGGCGGCGATCTCGGCTGGTTCACGCGCGACCAGATGGTTCCCGAATTCGCCGAAGCGGCCTTCAAGATGACCAGGCCGGGCGAACTTTCACAGCCGGTGCAGAGCCAGTTCGGCTGGCACGTGATCCGGCTGGAAGAACGCCGTGACCGTCCTTTCCCGCCTTTCGAGGCCGTTCGCGATCAGGTCGCCCGCTATGCGGTGCAGAAGAGCCAGAGCGACTATATTGCGAAGCTCCGTCAGGCCGCAAAGGTGGAGCGCATCGAGAGCGCGCCCGCGCCCCTGCCCATCCCGGCCCCGAAGTAAGACAACAAGCCTCATCAGGAGACAAACAGAATGGCAAGCGGACCCGTCGCGACCTTCGCAATAGCACTCAACGCCCTGTCGGGACTGCTGGACAAGGGCGAGGCTTTCGCGGCGGCGAAAAAAGTCGATCCATCCGTTCTTCTCGGGATGCGCCTGTCGCCCGACATGTTTCCGATGAGCCGTCAGGTGCAGATCGCCTGCGATCTCGCCAAGAACGGTTTTTCACGACTCGCGGGCGTCGAGGCGCCGCGCTTCGAGGATAACGAGACGACCTTCGCTCAACTCAAGGACCGGATCGCCCGCACGGTCGCCTATATCCAGACGCTCGATGCCTCAGCGATTGCGGCTTCGGGCGGCAGGACCATCGTGTTTCCCATGGGCCCCAGCCGCAAGGGCGAGATGACGGGCTCGGATTATCTGGCCTCCTACATCGCCCCGAACGTCTATTTCCACATCACGACCGCCTACGCCATCATGCGTCATGCGGGCGTGGAGATCGGCAAGCAGGATTATCTGGCGGGAATTCCGATCAAGATTTCCTGATCCGCACGGCTTGACGCGCGCGAACGCCGGGGCTTTAGCAAGGAGCATCCGTTCCTGAGAGAAGCACCATGGCGAAACCCGCAGAACTGTCTCCGCTCGCCCCCAAATCCTACCCGGACGTAATCCCGGTGGAGGGCGTGCGTTTTGCGACCGCCGCCGCCGGAATCCGTTACAAGGGCCGGACCGACGTGATGCTGGCGCTGCTCGACAAGGGCACGCAGGTGGCGGGCGTCTTCACGCGGTCCAAGTGTCCCTCCGCGCCGGTGGACTGGTGCCGGGCGAAGCTGAAGGGCGGCAAGGCGCGTGCGCTGGTCGTCAATTCGGGCAACGCCAACGCCTTCACCGGCAAGGTGGGCGCGCAGGCCACGAAACTCACCGCCGAAATCGCCGGGAAGGCGACAGGCGCTCCGCTTGGCGAGATTTTTCTGGCCTCCACGGGCGTCATCGGTGAACCGCTCGACGCCACGAAATTCAACGGCGTGATGGATGAACTCGTGCGCCGCGCTGCGCCCGAGGGCCTGCTGGAGGCCGCCAAGGCCATCATGACCACCGACACATTCCCGAAGATCGCCACCGCGACGGCGCAGATCGGCGGCGTCGAGGTGCGCATCAACGGCATGGCGAAGGGCGCCGGCATGATCGCGCCCGACATGGCCACCATGCTGTCCTATGTGTTCACCGACGCTCCCATCGCGGCGGCGGCCTTGCAGGCCATGCTGTCTAAATCGGTGCAGACCAGCTTCAACTCGATCACCGTGGACAGCGACACATCGACCTCCGACACGCTGATGCTGTTCGCCACCGGAGCTGCCGCCAAACGTGGAGCGCCCAAGATCGCGCTCGCCGGAGACCGTCGTCTGGCGGACTTCAAGAAGGCGCTCGACGCCGTGCTACTCGATCTGGCGCATCAGGTGGTGCGCGACGGCGAAGGCTGCCGGAAGTTCGTCGGCATTGAAGTCGTCGGCGCAGCCAGCACTGCCGCCGCAAAACGCATCGGGCTTTCAATCGCCAATTCGCCGCTCGTCAAAACCGCCATCGCGGGGGAAGACGCCAACTGGGGCCGCATCGTGGCGGCTGTCGGCAAGGCGGGCGAAAAGGCCGAGCGCGACAAGCTAGCCATCTGGTTCGGAGATTTCCGCGTCGCCCACAAGGGCCTGCGCGATCCGACCTACGACGAGTCCAAGACCTCCGCCTACATGAAGGGCGAGAACATCGAGATCCGGGTCGATTGCGGTGCGGGCGGCAAGGGCGTCGCGAAAGTCTGGACCTGCGATCTCACCAAGGAATATGTGGCGATCAACGGCGACTATCGCAGCTGAGCGTCAGGCGAGCGCGACCTCATACGCGATGCCTTGCGGCCCGAAGGTGCGCTTCACCGAGAAGTTCGGGGAAGCACGACTCCTGTGCATGCGTCCGCATACCGTAGCGCCAAGCTTGCCTCCATGAACCGCACATGAATGACCGCCTCAGGGGTCATTCAGCCGCACGCGCCTAAAGTCGCGCCATGAACCAAACAGGCGGTCCGGTTGTTATCGGTCCTGTCAGCGGGTTCGAGGAGGACTTCATGACCATTCTTAGCAAGACTGCTGCGGCGGGCGTAGCCGCTCTCACTCTGGCCGGGGCCTTGGCCATCACGCCTGCCGAGGCCGGCTGGCGTGGTCATCGCGGCGGCGCTCCGGTGGCGGCAGGCATCATCGGTGGTCTGGCGCTCGGCGCTCTGGCCGCTGGATCGGCCAACGCCTACTACGCCCCCCGCGCCTATTACGCGCCTGCTCCGGCCTACGCCTACGGCGGCTGCCGCATCGAACGCCAGCCCGCCTACAATCGCTGGGGCCATTTCGCCGGATGGCGGCGGGTCCGCGTCTGTTACTGATTTCACGAAAACCGTAAGGTCCTCAAAGACCTGACGGCGACAGACCCTCCGGGCACGCCCCCCGCCCGGAGGGTTTTCTATTGCCCGGTCGGGATCAGCGGAGCGATGCCGGCGATGGAACGCGGGCGTAAGTCGAACTGCCGGCCTGCACGTAGGGCGATGAATTTACCGCCTGTGCGACCCGGGGTGCGGGCTTGGGCTGAACGCTGGCCTGCGGCTTCGGCTTGGCGGGCGCGGGCGCAGCTGCAGGTTTGCGGGCAGGCGCAGATGCGGCCGGCTTTGCGGCAGGGGCGGGCGCAGCCGGAGCAGCAGCCGTCTGGGCTGGCGGCTCCTTTGTGGCGGATGTCCCGATGATCAGATCCCCGATGGACGTGATGCCGCCCACAAGTCCCGAATAAAGAGTCGTGGTCGGCCCGCTGAATGCGTTCGCCGCCGGAGCAGCAGGCGCAGGAGATGCCGCAGCCACCCTCGTTTCCGCCGGGCGCGAAGGCGCAGCAGGGGCGGCAGGTTCGGCGCGCGCCACGGCTGTTTCGCCTGCGGCCTGTTTGGCGGCGGCGATCTTCACGATGGACGGAACCGGCGCGCCCTTGTCGTCGAGTTCGATTTCGACGGGCGCGCGCGCCAGAGCGTCCGGGCGGCTGACCATCTGGACATGCTGGAAATCGGGGTGCTGCCCGCCGTCCGCATAGACCATCTTGATCGGCTTGACGCCCTTCGAGACGAGTTCAGCGACTTTCTGCTGGTCGTCTTGGTCCTTGCGGGCGACGACGGTCTTCAACTGCTCGTCTTCCTGCAGGGGCGGGCAGGCCGCCGTCGCATCGAGTCGCGCGCCATTCTGCCCGGCCGCATTGAAGACGTAGCGACGCCCGCAGACGCCGACCGCGACTTCCTGCCTGGTCACCTCGAAATGATCGTTGCCGACCTTGATGTCCTTCCAGAACTTCATGTTCGGGTCGAGACGATGCTTGGCGAGATTATCCGCCGTCATGCGGAACGGCATGGACTGAAGCTGGATGGCCTTCTGGCCTCCGGCAAACGACTCGCGCGCAATGGCGTAGATTTCGGCGATCTGTTCATCGGTCATGGAGAAGCAGCCGGCCGACGAACAATCGCCGTGCACCATGATCAGGCCGCCCGTATAGCCGTGCGCCTTGTCGAAGGCGTTGGGGTAGCCGACGTTGAACGACAGGTAGTAGTTCGAATTCGGATTCATCTGCGAAGGCGTGATGGCGTAGAAGCCCTCCGGCACCTGCCGGTCGCCTTCCTTGGTCTTGGGACCAAGCTGGCCCGACCAGCGGCACATCGGATAGGTTTTCAGCAGCGCATACTGCCCGTCGGCCTTCATCTTCCAGATTTCGAGCTCCGCTTCCTTCTTGAAGGTGCGGATCAGCATGGGGGCCTGCGCGCTCGTACCCTTCTGCTGCATCAGCGAAAGCGTCTGCGACGGAATCGGCTTCGTCGAGCGGCCCGACGAGCGCAATTGCGGATTATCGTTGCAGGCCGCCAGAAATCCCGCGACGGCGGCGACCAGCGCCAGCTTCGTCAACGTGACAGCGCCCGATTTTCGATCAACCAAACCCATGCGCGAACTCATCCTGTGCCCTGCTCCACCATACGCGGAACGCGACGCCCTCAAAGGTTTACGGATGTTATCCTTACCCGCACGTTACTCGCCCCGGGGGCGATTCACCAGCATGGTAAACAAACTACTACCAATGTGAAACCAACGCCTTGCGGCAGATCACACCTTGCGCCCGATCGCCAGGAACTTGTCCGCACGGGCGTTGCGGATGTCGTCGCGCGACATGTTCCCGAAACCCTCGAGAGCCGCCGCAATCGCGTCCCCGGTGCGGGCCACGGCGGCCGCCGGATCGCGATGGGCCCCGCCGACGGGTTCGGGGATGATCGAATCGATGATCCCGAACTTGAGCAGGTCCTGAGCCGTAATCTTCATGGACATTGCGGCATCCTGACGGCGGGATGCGTCCTTCCAGAGAATGGACGCAGCGCCTTCCGGCGAAATGACGCTGTAGATGGCATGTTCAAGCATCAGCACCTTGCTGGCGGTCGCGATCGCGATCGCCCCGCCGGATCCGCCTTCGCCCAGCACCACCGCCACATTTGGAACGCCCAGTTCCAGACAAGCCTCGGTCGAGCGCGCAATGGCCTCGGCCTGACCGCGTTCCTCGGCGTCGATGCCCGGAAAGGCCCCGGCCGTGTCGACCAGAGAAATCACCGGCACGTCAAAACGGTCCGCAAGTTCCATGAGCCGCACGGCCTTGCGGTAACCTTCCGGGCGGGCCATGCCGAAATTATGGCGCAGGCGGCTCTCGGTGTCGGAGCCCTTCTCTTGCCCCATGACGCAGACGGACTGGCCCCGGAAACGGCCGAACCCGCCCACGATGGCTTCGTCCTCGGCGAACTTGCGGTCGCCTGCCAGCGGCGTGAAATCTTCAATCAGGCCCGAAAGATAATCCGAGAAATGCGGACGCTGCAGGTGCCGGGCGACCTGCGTCTTCTGCCAGGGCGTCAGCGATCCGTAGAGGTCCTGCAGGGCTTTCGCCGACTTGGCTTCCAGCCGCGTCACTTCCTCGCTGATGGCGGTGGATTCGCCGTCAGCGGTGACCTTGCGAAGCTCTTCGATCTTCGCATCAATGTCCGCAATGGGCTTTTCAAAGTCGAGATAGCTACGCATCGGGCTCGCAATTCGGGACGGCCCGGGGGCCTTGCGCACGTTCGGGCGGAACGGCGCCGATCAGATCAGAGCATGGCCGGCGACGGCATGCTCGAATGCGCGCGGAACGTGGCGACTTGAGGTCCGGAAGTCAAGAACGCGAAACTGCGGACACCTCATCGGCGTCATGACAGCAGAGCCCCCGATGGATTAGGTTATGCGCCTGCGCCTCCACCCGGACCCCGAACCCATGACCCGCAAAGCCGATTTCGACCGCATCAAGGCCTTCCGCCGCCCCGACGGCGTGCCGTTCAACATCACCAAGATCGGCCATGTGGTGCTGAACGTCAGCGATCTGGAAAGGTCGGTCGAGTTCTACACGCAGGTTCTCGGCTTCCATATTTCGGACATCTACACGCCCGACGTCGCGCCCGGCGGGATGGTGTTCATGCGCTACAACGCCGACCACCACGGCGTCGCGCTCGTCGGCAAGATGCCGGACAAATCGCCCAGCATCGAACTGAACCACATGGCGTTCGAGGTCTCGACGCTCGATGAAGTCCTGCGCGCCCGTGACCATCTCGAAAAGGCGGGCGTCGCGATCGACTTCGAGGGCCGCCGCCGCGCCGGCGTGCAGATCGCGGTCGAATTCCGCGATCCTGACGGACACCTGCTTGAAATCTACTGGGGCCTCGATCAGGTCGGCAGCGATGGACGCTCGCGCCCCGCATCCCAGTGGAAATGGGCGCACACGCTGGAGGAGGCTGTCGAAAATCCCGTCGAAGGTCAGGACACGACCATCCAGGACACGCGCCTGCTGCGCAGCCGCACGCCTGAGGAAATCGCGAAACAGAAGGCTTATTCGATGCAGACCCAGACCGCCAAGCTCACCAAGGGCTGAATGTGAGCGAGCCCTTCGATCTCTATTCTCCGGCAATCGACGCCGATCCATTCCCTTTTTACGAGACGCTGCGCGAGCAGCATCCCTGCTACTGGAGCGAGTCCGGCAAGCTGTGGATACTCTCGCGCTACGATGACGTGTCGCGCGCCGCGCAGGACTGGGAAACATTTTCCTCCTCCCAGGGCAACATGATCGACGAGATCCCCGGCCGCGCGGGCGCGACGCTCGGCACGACCGATCCGCCCCGGCATGATCGACTGCGCGCACTCAGCCAGGCCGCGTTCCTGCGGCGCAATCTGGAAAACACCATTGCGCCGACGCTGGAGATCGCCGACCGTTCGCTGGAGCGCATCCTCGCCCGCAAGTCGTTCGATTTCATCGAGGACTATTCCAGCCAGATCACCGTCGGACTGCTGTTCCGCACATTGGGACTGCCCGAGCGCGATCACAACGAAATCCGCCGCAACGTCATTCTGGCGGTCTCGACCGACAAGGCCGCGAAGGGCCGCACGCAGGAGCATCTCGCGGCGTTCCAGTACATCAGCGATTTTCTCGGCGAGGAAGTCGCGCGCCGCCGCAGCAATCCGCAGGACGATCTCATCACGCATCTGGCGGAAGCAGAAATCGACGGAGACCGTCTGTCGGAACGCGAAATCGTCATGACCACCGCGACATTCGTGATGGCCGGGGTCGAGTCCCTGTCGAGCTTCATGTCGATCTTCGCACTCAACCTGCATGACTATCCGGATGCGCGGCGGCGTATCGTGGCGGACCCCTCGCTCATGCCGCTGGCGATCGAGGAATCGCTGCGCTTCAACACGTCGGCCCAGCGCTTCCGCCGGGTGGTGATGAAGGAGACGCAGCTTCACGGCCGGACGCTCCGGCCCGGCGACAAGGTCGCCCTGGCTTACGGGTCCGCGAACCGCGACTGGCGCAAGTTCCGCAATCCGGACATCTACGACATCGAGCGTCGCCCGCAGGGTCATCTGGGATTCGGGGCCGGAAAGCATTTCTGTCTCGGCAGCCAGATGGCGCGTCTGGTGACCGACATCGCCATGCGGCGCTTTCTGGAGCGTGCGCCAGATTATCACCTGACGGAACGCAGGCTGGCGTGGAATTCATCGTCGAATTTCCGCAGCCCGGTCGCACTGCCCTTCGCGATCGGCTGACCGTAGCCGCACATGACATCCGGCCGTTTCGGTCTATGTTTGCTTTTGCCAGATGAGGACAATTCATGACCGCACAGATTCGCCAGTTCCGCTGCCTTGACGATAATTTCGGCGTGCTGGTGCACGATCCGGCGACGGGCGCGACGGCCGCCATCGACGTTCCGGAAGCCGCGCCCGTGCTGGCCGAACTCAGGAGCGCCGGCTGGAAGCTGACCGACATTCTGGTCACGCATCGCCACAAGGATCATGTGGGGGGCATTCCGGAGGTCCTGAAATCATTCCCCGGCGCGCGCGTGCACGTTCCGCATGCCGAAGCGGCCCAGATCGAAGGCCCGCATCTTTCGGTGCGCGAGGGCGATGTGGTGAAGGTCGGCAACCTGGCGGCGCGCGTCATCGAGACGCCGGGCCATACGGTCGGGCATATCGTGTATGTGTTCGATGCGGATAAATTGCTCTTTGCGGGCGACACGCTGTTCGCCATGGGCTGCGGACGTGTGTTCGAAACTCCGGCCGACGTCATGTGGACTTCGTTGCAGAAGCTCGCCGCGCTGCCGCCCGACACACAGGTCTATTGCGGGCACGAATATACGCTCGCCAACGGGCGCTTCGCCCTCACGGTCGAACCGCAGAACGAGCAATTGCAGAAGCGCGTGAAGGAGGTCGAAGCCCTGCGGGCCGCCGGATCATTCACGCTGCCGACCAAAATTGCGCTCGAACTCGCCACCAATCCGTTCCTGCGCGCCCCGAACGCCACGATCCGCCGGAATGTCGGCCTGCAGGATGCGCCGGATGCGGCGGTCTTCGCCGAGGTTCGCGAACGCAAGAACCGGGGCTGACATGGCGCAGGCCTATCCGCATGGCGGCATGAGCGCCGACGACGTCATCCGCATGCTCGACCTGAAGCCGCACCCGGAAGGCGGCTTCTATCGCGAGACGTTTCGTGATCCGGCCACGGATGCGAACGGCCGCCCGGCTTCCTCGCTGATCTATTTTCTGCTCGGCGCGGGCGACGTGTCGGCATGGCACCGCGTCGATGCTGCGGAGGTCTGGCACTATTATGCGGGCGCACCGCTGGTGATCACGGTGTCATCCAACGGCCATGATGCGGAGGCGGTCCATCTGGGGCCCGAACTCCCTGCCGGACAGCGCCCGCAATTCGTGGTGCCTGCCAACTGGTGGCAGACCGCCACGAGCCTGGGAGCCTGGACTCTCGTTGGCTGCACCGTTGCGCCCGCTTTCGATTTCGCAAAATTCGAAATGGCGCCGCCCGACTGGCGGCCCACGCCCCGCAATGCGCGGTCGAAGTAACTGTTTGAGCGGATTTTCCGAAACCGGACATTAACTGGTTAACGTCATATTGCGGACCGGTGGGTGAAGTCGGTCTGGCTGCGCCCGAATAGAGCTTCAGGTCGCAAATGACGTCGGTGGAACGAAACTCCCTGCTTCTTAAAAAGCCGATCGGCCATCTGTCGCCTGCTGGAGCTCACCAGCAGCCGCCTGCGCCTCCGGCGCGCCCTTTCGGGGCTGCGGCGACGCTGCAAAAGCCAGCGCAACCCGCGCTGCCCGATCCGCGCGTCATTCTCAATTCCATCGGCGAAGTCGTTTACGACTGGGATATCGCCAGCGACCGGCTCACCTGGGGCGCGAATGCGCGCGATGTGTTCGGTCTTGCCGACCTCGCGCCCCTCGCGACCGGACAGTCCTTCGCCGAACATCAGTCGGACGATTCGCAGACCTCGCGCTTCAACGCGATCTTCCAGTCGAGCGAAAAGGACCCCGGATCGGGCGTGCGCTACCACATCCGTTACGGCCTGATGCTCGGCGACAACGGCCGCGGCGGGCAGTCCATCATGCGCGTGGAGGATTCGGGTCGCTGGTTCGCCGGACCCGATGGCCGCCCGGCCCGCGCTCACGGCGTGGTGCGACGCATGGAGGGCGGACAGGAATCCGCCAGCGCGGATCATGCGGTTCCGCCCCACGATGTGCTGACGGGTGCGCTCAGCCGATCTGCCTTCGCCGAACATCTGGGCAAGATGTTCGCCGAAGCGGCCCGCAATCAGACGAGCTTTGCGCTGCTGCTGGCCTCGATCGACACGTTGCCGCTTGTCAACCGCAGCTTCGGTTACGATGTGGGCGACGAACTCATTGCGGGCGTCGCCAAGCGCGTCGCATCGCAGATGCGCGGCACCGACGTGATCGGCCGCTACACCGGAAACAAGCTCGCGCTGGCGCTCGACGCATGCGACCCCGAGCAGATGATGATCGCCGCCCAGCGATTCATTCATTCGGTTGCATCCGCGCCGTTCCAGACCACGTCCGGTCCATTGCAGACCTCCATCCGGATCGGCGGCGTCGTGGCGCCGCGCCACGCCCGCACCACGCAGATCATGTTGCAGCGCGCCGAGGAAGCCCTCCAGACCGCACGCAATCAGGCCGCCACCCGCGTCGTCGCCTACGAGCCCAGCCTGGCTCGCGACGATTCGCGCATCCGCACCCAGATGCTCGCCGAGCAGATCGTGGCGGCGCTGAACGATCGCCGCATCGCGATCGCCCTGCAGCCCATCGTGGACGCCGCCACCGGCAAGCCGGCCTTCTACGAATCCCTGATGCGCATGCATCTGGAAGACGGCTCCCTTGTCGCGCCCTCAGTGATTTTCCCGGTCGCCGAAAAGGTCGGGCTTGTTCAGCTTCTCGACCAGCGCGTCCTCGAACTTTCGCTGGAGCGTCTGGCGGCAGACCCCGACCTGCGGCTCTCGGTCAACATGTCGAGTTCGACCGCGCACGATCCGGACTGGCCGACGCGCGCACAGGCCGCCATGGCCAAATGTCCCGGAGCTGCCGAGCGGCTCATCATCGAGATCACCGAATCCTGCGCCATCGAGGATGTGGAAGCCGCGCGCCGCGTCATCGCCAGCATCAAGAAGCTCGGCGCCAAGGTCGCCATGGACGATTTCGGCGCAGGCCATACGTCGTTCAAGAACCTGCGACTGCTCGACGTGGATCTGTTGAAGATCGACGGAGCCTTCGTGCAGAACGTCGCGCATTCTCCGGACGACCGGTTCTTCGTGCGCACGCTGATCGATCTGGCGCGTCACCTGGACATCCCGACAGTCGCCGAATGGGTCGAGACCGAAGAGACTGTCACGCTGCTGCGCGAATGGGGCGTGAATTATTTTCAGGGCGCCTATTTCGGCCAGGCGGTCGAGAGCGCTCTTGCTCCGGACGCCGACGTCGCGGCGGCCTGAACGCCGCCGCTCGCATCAGCTCTTGCGCGACAGGCTGTCCAGCTGACGCTGCATGTCCTGCAACTGCTTCTTCAGGCCATCGAGATCGCCGGCCTCTTTCGCCGGAGCTGCCTCGGCGGCTTTCGCGACGCCTCCGGCCACGAACGGATTGAACATGGTCAGGGCCTGGCTGAACATGGTCATGTTCTTGCGCGTCTGCTCTTCCATCACCGAGAACATCTCGCTGCCGGGCAGTCCGGTGGTCCCCAGCGCGGAACCCATCTGATCGCGGAACTTCTGTTGTTCACTTGTCAGCTTGTCGATGGAAAATTCCAGATAGCTCGGCACCAGCATCTGCATGCTGTCGCCGTAAAAGCGGATGAGCTGCCGCAGGAACGCTATCGGCAGCAGGCTCTGGCCTTCCTTGGCTTCCTGCTCGAAGATGATCTGCGTCAGCACCGAACGTGTGATGTCCTCGTTTGACTTGGCGTCGTAGACGACGAAATCGTCGCCCTTCTTGACCATCTCGGCGAGGTCTTCGAGCGTCACATAGGAACTCGTGCCTGTGTGGTAGAGGCGGCGGTTCGCATATTTCTTGATCGCGACTGGCTGTTTGTCGTTGGCCATGTTCGTCCTTGAACGCCCCCGGGGATTCCCTGACCGGTCGGGATGTTTCCCGTCCGCTTGACCCTACGATATGCTTTTTGTGCGAGTGCGAAAACATAATTGTGACATCTCGCC
Source organism: Beijerinckiaceae bacterium (assembly GCA_947475995.1). Classification (GTDB taxonomy): domain Bacteria; phylum Pseudomonadota; class Alphaproteobacteria; order Rhizobiales; family Beijerinckiaceae; genus Terripilifer. Next base: position 28,211 of record CANJNI010000002.1, read on the forward strand.
GCATGGAACCCTCGTCTTAGGCTGAAATCCCTAGGGTTGGATGCGTCCGGCCCCGACCAATTGCGCATGTGGCGACCGCCTTCCTCGCTTGACCGCCGGCGAACCGGCATGCTCAACAAATGAACGCGCCGGATTGCCAGCGCCAAGAATATCCAACAACAATCGCAAGATTCAAAAGAGGAGTACGCGAATGTCCGCCGATATCGTGGTCGCCAGCGCCGCCCGCACGGCCGTCGGCTCCTTCAACGGAGCTTTTGCCAACACCCCCGCCCACGAGCTCGGCGCCATCGCCATCAAGGCCGCCATCGAGCGTGCTCGCATTGCAGCAGAAGACGTGGACGAAGTGATCCTGGGCCAGATTCTGGCTGCCGGTCAGGGCCAGAACCCGGCCCGTCAGGCCGCCATGAAGGCGGGCGTCCCGCAGGAGAAGACCGCCTGGGGCCTCAACCAGCTCTGCGGCTCCGGCCTGCGGGCGGTTGCGCTCGGCATGCAGCAGATCGCCAACGGCGACGCGAAGATCATCGTGGCGGGCGGACAGGAATCCATGTCCATGTCCCAGCACACCGCTCATCTGCGCAACGGCGCCAAGATGGGCGACATGAAGTTCCTCGACTCCATGCTGCGCGACGGCCTGCTCGACGCCTTCCAGGGCTACCACATGGGCATCACGGCCGAGAACGTCGCCGCCAAGTGGCAGATCAGCCGCGACGAGCAGGACCGCTTCGCGCTCGGCTCGCAGAACAAGGCCGAAGCCGCCCAGAAGGCCGGCCGCTTCAAGGATGAGATCTGCCCGGTCACCGTTTCGACCCGCAAGGGCGATATCGTGGTCGATCAGGACGAATACATTCGTCCGGGCACCACGCTCGAAGCCCTCGCAAAGCTGCGCCCCGCCTTCAACAAGGACGGCACCGTCACGGCCGGCAATGCATCTGGCATCAACGACGGCGCGGCCGCCGTGGTGCTGATGAGCGCCGACGAGGCTAAGAAGCGCGGCATCACCCCGATGGCCCGCATCGTCTCCTGGGCGACCGCCGGCGTCGACCCGGCCGTCATGGGCTCCGGCCCGATCCCGGCTTCGCGCCGCGCGCTCGAAAAGGCCGGCTGGAAGGTCAAGGACCTCGATCTGGTGGAAGCCAACGAGGCCTTCGCCGCGCAGGCTCTGGCGGTCAACAAGGACATGGGCTGGGACCCTTCCATCGTGAACGTCAACGGCGGCGCCATCGCCATCGGCCACCCGATCGGCGCGTCGGGCGCGCGCGTCTTCTCGACGCTGCTGTTCGAGATGCAGCGCCGCGACGCCAAAAAGGGTCTTGCGACGCTCTGCATCGGCGGCGGCATGGGCATCGCCCTCACGGTTGAACGCTGACATCTCGAGCGCGCGGCTTCGCATGAAGTCGCGCGCCTGATGAGCAAATGAAATACCCGGCCCGACCTGACAGGGCGAAGCCGGGCAACGTCTTCAGGGAAACATTCAGGGAGTTTGCAATGGCGCGGGTTGCGGTGGTTACGGGCGGTACGCGAGGAATCGGCGAAGCAATTTCAAAGGCATTGAAGGAATCCGGCTATCTGGTTGCGGCCAACTACGCCGGCAACGATGAAGCGGCCGCGAAGTTCAAGGCCGAGACCGGCATTCCGGTCTACAAGTGGGACGTATCCAGCTACGACGCTTGCGCCGCAGGCCTCGCGCAGGTCGAAAAGGATCTGGGCCCCGTCGATGTGCTGGTGAACAATGCCGGCATCACAAAGGACGCCATGTTCCATCGCATGACGCCCGAACAGTGGAATGCGGTCATCAACACGAACCTCAACTCGCTGTTCAACATGACCCGCCCGGTGTGGGAAGGCATGCGCAACCGCAAGTTCGGCCGGGTGATCTGCATTTCGTCGATCAACGGCCAGAAGGGTCAGGCCGGACAGGCCAATTATTCCGCCGCGAAGGCTGGCGACATCGGTTTCGTGAAGGCGCTTGCGCAGGAAGGCGCGCGCGCCGGCATTACGGTGAATGCGATCACGCCCGGCTATATCGCCACCGAAATGGTGAAAGCCATCGCGCAGGACGTGCTCGACAAGCACATTCTGCCTTTCATTCCGGTGGGCCGACTTGGTGAACCGGAAGAAATCGCCCGCTGTGTAGTTTTTCTGGCCGCCGATAACGCCGGATTCATCACGGGCTCCACATTGTCCGCCAATGGCGGCCAATACTTGGCTTAGACTGAACTATTTCAAGGCTTGTTAGTTCCCCGGCCCATAATTCGAATGCTTCGACGGGTGAATTCTCACCCGATGGGTCGGGGGGCAAAGTGACCACGAAGCATATTTGGGCAATAAGGGCCGGCGGCACTGGTCAGGCCGACGCCATTTTCATTCAACAACAACAGATTGCGCTCAGTTCCATTGAACTGGACGACGACATCAGCAAGCTTGCTCCCTCGCGCACGGCGTTCAAGGACGCTTTGGGCCAGGGAGAGGCGGGCCGCCGTCCGGAGGCTGTGCCAATGCAGGCGGGCCAGTTGTATCGCTTCGTCCATGAAGTAAAGATCGGCGATCACATAGTCTATCCGCGCAAGATCGACCGGCATATCCACTGGGGCGAAGTCTGCGGGCCTTATGTGTTCCACACCGACGATCCCGAAGGCTTCGGCCACAGGCGGGGCGTGCGGTGGATCGCCAGGCTGGCGCGCGACCGCTTCACGCCCGGGGCGCTTTACGAACTCGGCGCAGGCATGACGCTGTTCGAGGTAAAGAGCTTCGGGGAGGAATTGCTAAGCCGCTTCACGGACCAGCCGTCGCGGCCATCGACGTCAACTCCCGCAATCGTTCCGGCGAGCGACGTGGTCGAGACGACACGCGATTTCATCACGCAGAGATTCCGGTCCGAACTCAAGGGCTTTCCGCTTGAGCCTTTCGTGGCGGAGCTCTTTCGCGCAATGGGCTATTTCGCAAGTCCCACCCGCAAGGTGCGCGACGACGGGATCGACATCATCGCGCATCGCGACGAACTCGGCATTGAGCCGCCGATCATCAAGATTCAGGTGAAGGCGCACGAGGCGAATATCGGGGCCGATTGCGTGAAGGCTTTCTACGCCATGGTGCATGACCGCGAAGTCGGCGTGTTCATCACCACGGGCGGCTATTCGGGTTCGGCGCGCGACTTCGCGCATACGAAGAGCAATCTGCGGCTCTACAACGGCGGCGAACTCGCCGATCTCGTGCTGAAACATTACGACGGACTGGGTCCGCACTATCGGCAACAGATTCCGCTGAGACGTGTTCTCATTCCCGACACGCTGGTTCCGGCGTGACTCTGCGGGGTCATTGAAAAAATAAAAAGGCCGGCGCGAAGCCGGCCTTGTTCATTCCATCCGGGCGGCGATTACGCCTCGGCGGACTTGACCTTGAGGACCTGACGGCCGCCGTACATGCCGGTCTTGAGATCGACATGGTGCGGACGACGCAACTCGCCCGAGTCCTTGTCTTCCACATAGGTCGGAGCCTTGAGGGCGTCAGCCGAGCGGCGCATGTTGCGACGCGACGGCGAGGTCTTTTTCTTCGGAACTGCCATGGTACTCTCCGTGCGGCCCATCGCCGGGTGCGGGGCGCGAATTCAAGGCCGGGTCCATACAACGAAAAAATCTCCTTGGCTAGCGCGCATCGATTCCGGCGGCGCTGATTCGGTCCGGCCCGAACCGCCAAGGCCACGAAACAGTCGGATTTTCCCCGCAAGAGTGTTAAACTCCAAGTGATTCATCAGGATATGGCCGGTCGTCGATGGGCGGAGCAGACATTTCAAGGTTCTTGGTTGCCGCAGCGCTCGGGCTGGCGGGCGCAGGCGCGGCGCAAGCCGAGACGCTGCGGGCGAAATATTCAGTCAAGCTGATTGGCCTTTCGCTCGGAACGGCCGGGCTGACGGCCAATCTCAATGCCGGGCAGTACAAGGTCGAGGCCAACGCCCGCCTGTCCGGGATCGCCTCCATGGTGTCGAATTCGCGCGGTGTCGCCGTCTCGACCGGCGGCCTCACCTCCTCGAAGCCTGCGCCCTCCACCTATGCGACGACCTCGTCGAATTCGACAGTCACCCGCACGGTCCGGATGGCCCTGAATGCCGGCACGGTCCGGGGCGTCGATATTTCTCCGCCTCTTGAGGATTCGCCCGACCGCGTGCCGGTGACGGACGGTCACAAGCGCGGCATCATCGATCCGCTGAGCGCCCTGGTCATGCCGGTCGCCGGCAGCGATCCTCTGGTGGGCCCCGCCGCCTGCGCCCGCACCATCCCGGTCTATGACGGCTACACCCGCTTCGACGTCAGCCTGAGCTATTCGGGAACCAAGCAGGTCAGCACGCAGGGCTACAGCGGCCCCGTGGTGGTCTGCTCGGCGCGCTACCAGCCCATTTCGGGCCATCGGCCGAACCGCAAGGTCACGGAGTTCATGACGAACAACCGCGACATGGAAGTCTGGCTCGCCCCGCTCGAATCCTCGCGGGTCATGATGCCTTACCGGATTTCCGTCGCCACCATGGTGGGCACGACAGTGATCGAGGCGCAGGAATTCAGCGTCACCACCACCCGCGCCGCGCGCTGATCGTCCCTTTCGGGGACGATTGGTTAACGAATTTCAAAGTAAGTCGCTCAAATCAGCCTGATCGCCTTGTGCGTTCCGCCGCCCGGCGCACGACATGTGGGGGGAACAGACCGGAAAGATCGGCAGATCAGCGATTCGTGCCCGCTCCGTTCCTGAGTCGTCCCGAAGGTTAATTTCGGGCCGGTCAAATAAAACTCCGAACCTCCATTGACTCGATGCCGATTCGGAGTCCGCCCGCGAGTCAAACCGCGTGCCGGGAAATTGCCCGCAGAGTCGAGCTGATTCACAATACATGGACACACGCTCAATCCGTGACACCAAATCTTGCGGTGAACAAATGAAGACTCAAGCCGAGTCAGCGATTCGGCCGCGATTCGTTCCTGTCCCGTTCAAGATTCGCGTTTCGACTCGCCCGGCCGTTTCAATGTGCTACAGATTCGGCGTCATCCCTGCGGGATTCGCGGTTTCATGCCCTCACCCAACACGACGCGCAGCCGGCCTCTGGCGCGCGCCGAACGCGCCGTCCGGACCACCGCCATTCTGGGGCCCACGAATACGGGCAAGACCCACATGGCGATCGAGCGGATGCTCACCCACGACAGCGGTATCATGGGCCTGCCGCTCAGGCTTCTGGCCCGGGAGGTCTACAACCGGGTCATCGCCAAGGTCGGGGCGGAAGCCGTCGCGCTCATTACGGGCGAAGAAAAGATCAAGCCGCCGCATCCGCGCTACTGGATTTCCACTGTCGAGGCCATGCCGCGCGATCTCGACGTGGCCTTTGTGGCGCTGGACGAAATCCAGCTCGGCGCTGACCTCGATCGCGGCCATGTCTTTACAGACCGCCTGCTGAACCGTCGCGGCCGCGAGGAAACCATGCTGATCGGAGCGGGCACGATGGGCCCGCTCGTCGAGCAGCTCATGCCGGGCGTGAGGGTCGTGTCGCGACCGCGGCTGTCGAAACTGGCCTTCGCGGGCCCGCGGAAACTGTCCCGCCTGCCGCCCCGCACCGCTATCGTGGCCTTTTCGGCGGAGGAAGTTTACGCCATCGCCGAACTGATCCGCCGCCAGCGCGGCGGCGCCGCCGTGGTGCTGGGCGCACTGAGTCCGCGCACCCGCAATGCGCAGGTCGAGCTCTACCAGAACGGAGACGTCGACTACATCGTGGCGACCGACGCGATCGGCATGGGGCTCAACCTCGATGTCGATCACGTCGCCTTTGCGGGCGACCGCAAATATGACGGCTGGCACTATCGCCGCCTGAATCCGGCTGAATTCGGCCAGATCGCCGGACGCGCCGGCCGCCATATCAAGGATGGAACCTTCGGCACTACCGGCCGATGCCCGCCTTTTGATGAAGATCTGGTGGTGGCGCTGGAGGAACATCGCTTCGATCCGGTCACAATGCTGCAATGGCGCAACACCGATCTCGATTTTTCCTCGATCGAAAGTTTGCAGGCCACGCTTGACCGCCTGCCGGACGAACCGGGCCTCACCCGGGCGCCGCTGGCCGCAGACCTGCTGGTGCTCGACATTGCCTCCCATGACGAGGACGTGCGCAAGAGCGCCACCAACCGGGGCGATGTGCAGCGCCTGTGGGAAGTGTGCCAAACTCCTGATTATCGAAAGCTTTCGCCCGCTGCGCACGCGGAACTTGTGCTGACTCTCTACCGTTTCGTGGTGAGAGCCGGACGCGTGCCGGACGCCTGGTTCCAGCGTCAATTATCCATGTTCGACCGAACCGATGGCGACATCGACGCCCTGTCGGCGCGCATCGCACAGGTGCGGACTTTCAACTATATCGCCAACCGTCCGGACTGGTTGGGCGATCCTGAGCATTGGCAGGGCGTCACGCGTCAGGTAGAGGACAACCTGTCCGACGCTCTGCACGAGCGCCTGGCCCATCGCTTTGTTGACCGGCGCACCAGCGTGCTGATGCGCCGCCTGAGAGAAAACGCAATGCTGGAAGCGGAAATCACCTCTAACGGTGACGTGCTGGTCGAAGGCCAGCAGGTGGGTCAGTTGCAAGGCTTCCGGTTTACGCCCGATCCCGGTGCGGCCGGAGAAGCGGCCCGCACCCTCAATGCAGTCGCCCAGAAGGTGCTGGCCGCTGAAATCGAGCGGCGCGCGACGCGCGTCAACGAGGCGGTCGATACGGCGCTTGTGCTGTCCCATGACGGCCTGATCCGCTGGCTCGGCGAGCCGGTCGGCCGTCTGTCGGCGGGCGATCATATTCTGCGTCCGGTCGTGCGCGTTCTGGCCGATGACCAGCTGACCGGCCCGGCGCTGGAAATGGTCCAGAAGCGGCTCGACACCTGGCTTGCCCAGCACATCAAGAAACTGCTCGGTCCGCTGCTCGAACTCGAAGCCGGCGAGGGGCTCGAAGGTCTGGGACGCGGCATCGCCTTCCAGATCGGCGAGGCGCTCGGCGTGCTGGAACGCGCTCGTGTGGCCAATGATCTGAAGACGCTTGACCAGGCCGGACGCGCCGCCCTGCGCAAGTTCGGGGTCCGGTTCGGAGCCTACCATCTTTATCTGCCGCTTCTTCTGAAGCCGGCGCCGCGCTCGCTTGCGGCCCAGCTTTGGGCCCTCAAGCACGGCGGCATCGAGGGCGTGAAGGGACTCGACGAAGTCCCGCATCTGGCGGCTTCGGGCCGCACATCCTTCGCGGCCGACAAGGACATCGACCGCCGCTTCTATCTGGCCGCTGGTTTCCGTGTATCCGGTGAACGCGCCGTCCGGGTGGATATTCTGGAGCGGCTCGCGGACCTGATCCGCCCCGCCATCAACTATCGGCCGGGACAGACGCCGGGCGAACCTCCTGCGGGCTCTGCCGACCGCGACGGCTTTGTGGTGACGGTAGCGATGACATCGCTGGCCGGCTGTTCGGGCGAACAATTCGCCTCTATCCTGAAATCGCTGAATTATGTCGCCGAAAAGCGGAAGGGACCGGCCATCACGGTCCCGCTGTTGCCGGCGGCGCCCACGACGCCCGTTGTGCCGACGGCGGAAGCCGAAGTTGTCGAGCCGGCCGAACAGGCTGACGCGCCCGAAATGGCGGCGGAAGCCGCAGACGTGTCCGAGGCTCCGGACGCGACCGTTGCGGCCGAGGAAAATGCGCCCGTGGCTGAGGCCGCCGTCGAAGCTGCGCCGGAACCCGCCGCAATCGAGCCCGAACCTGTGGCTGCGCCGCAGAGCGCCGAACCGACCGACCCGGAAGCTCCGCCCGCAGAAGCGATCTCGACGGACGAGGCGGCTTCGGCTGAACCCGCCGCCGAAGAGCCGGAGATTGAAGTCTGGCATCCGGCCCGCCGTCACCAGCATCACGGTCCCCGCCAGGGAAATCGGCCGCAGCGCGATGGCCAGCGCCCCGGCGGGCCACGTCCCGAAGGCCAGCGCAATTTCCGTGGACCGCGACGCGACCAGCCAGCCCAGACGCCTGCCGAGGGCGAGGCGCCCGCTCCGGCCGCCGAGGGCGCGCAGGAAAACCGTCGGCCCGATCACCGTCGCGACCAGCGGCCTGATCATCGCGGCCCGCGCCGCGAAGGCGGCGGCGAGAAACGGTCCTTCGGCGATCGACCGCCCCGGCCGGAAGGTCAGGGTCGTCCCGACCGCAAGCCCGGCGAAGGTCGTCCGGGCGGTCGCCCCGACTTCAAGGGGAATCGCGACCGTCGCCCCGATCGCGGCGGACCTTCGGAGCGCCAGTTCGCCTCGACCGAAAAGCCGCGTGGTCGCGACAAGGCGCCAGATCCCGATTCGCCCTTTGCGAAACTTGCCGCCCTGAAGGCGCAACTCGAAGGCAAGAAGCCCTGATGGGCTCCGGGCAGGCTCGTTGAGCGGTCCGGACCCAAGACCGGGACCGGCGGCGGCGCCGGTTCGCCAGCGCCTCGACAAGTGGCTCTGGTTCGCCCGTGTGGTGAAAACCCGGACGCTCGCCGCCAAACTTGTCGCCGAAGGCCATGTGCGGGTGAACGGACAGCGCGCGGAGGCTCCCGCCAAACAGGTCAGCCCTGCCGACGTGCTGACCATCGCGCTCGAACGCCGCATTTTAATCCTCAAGGTCGTGTCGGGCGGCGCACGGCGCGGCCCCTATGAGGAAGCCAGACTCCTGTACGAAGACCTGACGCCGCCGCCCGATGCCCGGCCCGAGCCGGACGAGCACGCGCGGCGCGAGCCCGGCGCAGGCCGCCCCAGCAAGAAGGAGCGGCGCGACCACGACCGGTATTTCGGCGAAGACTGAGAATGCGCCGAGCCCGGCCTTTCCGGTGTGCGCCCCCATGGCTTCTTGCGCCGCCGTTGCAAAGGCGCTAGCAACCCGCAGACCATTTCTCAGCCGGCCATCCTAGAAAGAAAGCCGCCGGAAAGGCTCCCGGAGACAAGAATGACCTACGTCGTCGTCGAGAACTGCATCAAGTGCAAGTATATGGATTGTGTCGAGGTTTGCCCGGTCGACTGTTTCTACGAGGGCGAGAACATGCTCGTCATCAATCCGGACGAATGCATCGATTGCGGCGTCTGTGAACCGGAATGCCCGGCCGAGGCCATCAAGCCGGATACCGAGCCGGGCCTCGAAAAGTGGCTCAAGCTCAACGCCGAGATGTCGCCGGCCTGGCCCAACATCACGATCAAGCGGGAATCTCCGTCTGACGCCAAGGAATTTGACGGGAAGCCCGGAAAATTCGACGCATATTTCTCGAAGGAGCCCGGCGAGGGCGACTGAGCCCGGTCCGACGGCAAAAAATTAAATCGAATCCAGCCAGGCAAAAGGCGCGCTCGTTAACATTTGCGCCGCCCAAGGCTCGAATCAGCGCCGGAATCCTTTGATTCCAGCGCTTTTTTATGTTATACACTTTATTAACAGTCGATCACTCTTCCACAAGGCGCTGCTGGCTCCTCCGGCGTGTTTTTCCGGGGTCGTTTTTCTGCGCTCTGCTGTTGTCCGATCACGGCCCGTCGCCGAATTGGGCCGCTCTTGCCGGATGTGAAAACGGCTGTGCTTGAGACGGCGGGGCTTTCCCGCCAGTCCTGTTCCCGGCTCCACATCGGGACGACAAAGGAGTGTTCGAGTATGGCGTCCGCCAAGACCAAGGGAAAGTCCGCGAGCAAGTCCAGCACCCGCACCGCCAAGACTGCGAAAGCGAAAACGGACGCCCGAAAGACCGTGCGCGCCAAGTCGGCAGCCAAGGAGCCGACGAAGTCGTCCAAGGCGACCACAAGGACCGTCGCCAAGGCCGTCGGCAAGACTGCCAGGAAGCCCGAGGTTTCCAAGGCCGAGGCCGCGAAGCTGGCCGCCAAGGCCAAGGCTGCTGCGACCGCCAGGGCCGAAGCCGCCAAGGCTGCCGCCCTGAAGGCAAAAAAAGCGAAGGAAGCGGCGGTTATTAAGGATAATGAAGCGAAAAAGGCTGCAGAATCCAGGAAGCCGAAAGCAGCCGCCAAGCCTGAGAAAAAACTCGACACCAAGACTGAAAAGAAAGCCGCCGGGGAGGTCAAGACCCAGAAGTCTACGGTGACGGACAAGGCCCTTTCTCCCGCAAAGAGCAAGGCCGAGACCGCCGCTCCCGCCGTCGTCAAGGCTCCGGTCGCCGCCGCACCTGCGGTCAGCGCACCGAAGACCGAAAAGACGGTGGCCGCCTCCTCACCGACCCCGGTCAAGACCGCGCCGGAGTCCAAGCCAACCGCAATGCATGAACGGACTGAAGTGACCAAGAAAAAAACTGATCAGCCCGCCGCCGTCGCCGCTCCCGCCGCGAAGGCCGCCCCCTCTGCGAATGTAGCCCCATTGGCCCCCAAGCCCGCGCCGAAGGCCGAGATCAGGCCGGCTGCGGAGGTGAAGGCCCCCGTCAAGTCCGCCAGCCATCGCACAGGCTTCAAGGCAAGCGAGTTCATCGTCTATCCGGCGCACGGCGTTGGTCAGATCATCGCTATCGAGGAGCAGGAAGTCGCCGGCTTCAAGCTGGAGCTTTTCGTCATCAACTTCGTCAAGGACAAGATGACCCTTAAGGTGCCGCTGCCGAAGGTACTGGGCGGCGCCATCCGCAAGCTGGCCGAACCGGAAACGGTGAAGCGGGCGCTCGACACCCTGACGGGCCGTGCGCGCATCAAGCGCACCATGTGGTCACGCCGCGCGCAGGAATATGAAGCCAAGATCAACTCCGGCGATCTCGGCTCCATCGCGGAAGTCGTGCGCGACCTCTACCGTTCTGACGCGCAGCCCGAGCAGTCCTATTCCGAGCGGCAGCTGTATGAAGCCGCCCTCGACCGGATGGCCCGCGAAATCGGCGCCGTGAACAAGCTGATCGAGACGGAAGCGCTCAAGCTGATCGACTCGCACCTGAAGCGCGGCCCCAAGCGCGGCGCCAAGGTCGAGGCCAGCGCCGAAGTCGACGCCGAAGTCGCGGAAGGCGAGATCGAAGAAGCCGCCTGATTTCGGTCGGCTGCCAACAAAAAAGCCCCGCTCAAGCGAGCGGGGCTTTTTTTATTTTGGCTCCATGTTCAGGCGTTCAGGCCGGCAAATTCGCCCGGATGACGATCCAGCAGGGCCTTGCGAAGTTTCTCCATCGCACGCGATTCAAGCTGACGCACACGCTCTTTCGACACGCCAAGTTTTTCGGCCAGCGATTCCAGCGTAGCGCCCCCATCCGAAAGCTTGCGTTCGCGCACGATCTTCAGCTCGCGGTCGTTGAGAACCTTGAGGGCCTCGCGCAGCCACGTCACGCGACGGTTCGAGTCGATCTGTCCGCCGACGGTTTCATCCGGCAGCGGCTTGTCGTCCACGAGAAAATCCATGCGCTCGTCGTCGCCCGTGGAATCGGTCTCTGTCAGCGGCGCATTGAGCGACACGTCCGGCGCCGACAGGCGAGCATTCATCATCTCGACGTCGTTGCGCGAGACGCCCAGCGCCAACGCGATTTCCGCGAAGGCGGCGCTTGTCGACACATCGCCATGGCGCGAAAGCTTGGCCCGCAACCGGCGCAGATTGAAGAACAGGGCTTTCTGGTTGGAGCTGGTTCCGCCGCGCACGATGGACCAGTTGCGCAGCACATAGTCCTGAATGGATGCGCGAATCCACCATGTCGCATAAGTCGAGAACCGCACATCGCGATCGGGCTCGAAGCGGGCGGCGGCTTCCAGCAGGCCCACATGGCCCTCCTGAATGAGATCCGGCACCGGAAGTCCGTAGAAGCGGAAGCGCGACGCGATCGCCATCACGAGACGCATGTGGGCGTGCGCGAGTTTGTGCAACGCCTGGTCGTCGCGGTTGTCTCGCCAGCGAATGGCGAGTGACTTTTCGTCTTCGCGTTCGAGGTAAGGCGCCGCCTGCGCGGCGCGGATCATGCTCGGTCTAACGTCGGCCAGTTGCCCCATGACAACAACCTCCTGTCACGCAAAGACATACGGAGGGCAATACGTCCCAGATCACCATTTGGTTCCGGAATCGGCCGATTCACTCCAGAACAATCTTGTATTGACGTCCCAGCGTCACGGAATCGGACTTCTCCAGACCATTGAGGAGAAGGAAATTCTCGAGCTGGTTGTCCGCGAGCCTCATGCGTTCGGCCATCGAGGCGATGGTGTCGCCGAACCGCGCGGTCACGATGGAAATCCGTAGCGGTTTGACGCGGCTGATTTCTTCGCTCTGGAGACGACGGAACGTATCAATGGCATCCACGAAGCGGCGGTCAACGGCTGCGGTCAGGTTGCGGGTCGCGAAGATCAGCCTGTAGGCGTCGGTCCCGAAGCGGATCGTCGCAACCCTGAAACTCCAGTCGCCGCTCTTGGCTGTCGCGAGCGCGGCAGGCAGGCCGTTCACGGTGCGCGTCTCGATGGAGCTTTGCCGCAGCCCGTCGATCCAGCCGGCCGTCAGATAGGTTTCCAGCGAAGTGGCCGAGGGGAGGGCGACGCTGTCGAGCCTGAGGGCCTCCGCTCCGCCGTCCGCCAGTCCCAGCAGGGCCTTGGCGGAATTCTCCAGCACGAAGCGCTCGGGGGCCTCGAAAGTAAACCCGAGCTTGGGATGCACGAACCGGCGGCCGCGCACGATTCCTTCAGCAGGGTCATCGCCAAAATCCATGCCGTCGATCGCCCGCAGCCAGGCCTCGCGCTCGGTCTGCCCAATGCCGGGCGCGCCGAACTGGCGGGCCGTGGCGATGGCGCGGGCGATGCGCTCGGGTGTGGACGGATGGGTGGACATGATGTCCGGCGTCTCCTCGCGCGGCTTGCCGCCAAAGAGCGACGCCCGCATGGCGGTCGAGCGGCCCAGAGACGCCAGAAAACGCGAAGCCCCATAGGGATCATAACCGGCGCGTCCGATGGTCTTGACCCCGACGAGATCGGCTTCGAGTTCCTGCTGGCGCGAAAAGCTCGCCAGCGAAAGCCGCCCGTCCGCCAGCACCTCGTCGCCGCGCGTCTTGCTCTGGATAGCGGTGGCGACCCGTGACTTGAGCGCCTCGGTGCGCTCGCGCTCGGCCCGCTGGGATGCATGGCGAGCCGTCACATGGGCGATCTCGTGCGCCATCACTGCGGCGACCTCGGACGTATCGTTGGCCAGCGCCAGAAGGCCGCGGGTGATGTAGAGATTTCCGGAGGGAAGCGCGAAGGCATTGACCACCGGCGTGTTGAGGATCGTCACCCGGTAGGTCTGCGTGGGCGTATCCTCGGCCGCCGCGAGCCTCGCCAGCACCTGATTGAGATAGGCCTCGGTCGCCGGCGCGCGATACTCGCCGCCAAACTGCGCCACCAGCCTCTTGTGCTCGGCGGACGCAGGGGTTTCGACCGTCGGTTGCGGCAGGCTCGGCAGCGCCGTCGGGGCCTTGTCATCCGGCTGACCGAAGGGATCGAGCGAGGCGCAACCCGCGAGCATCAAGGCGAACGACAGCCCCAGACCCCCCCGGAGGAGGGCCCGGCCAACCCGGGCGGCGCTGCGTCCAGCCATGCGCTCCAGCATGGTCATTCGAGAACAATCTCCTTCAGGGCAGCCTGCCGGCCGTTGCGGGCCGCCCTTCGACACTTTCGATCGCCTGCGGCATGGCGACCTCGATTTGCGGTCCGGGCCTGCGTTCCAGCAAACCCCTCACCCGGACCATCTTGCCGCGCAATGACTTCAGGTCCTGGCCAGCGAATAGACGCAGAGTCTGACGCGGAATAGTCACCGCCAGATCAACATTTCGCGCCGGTCCGAAATTTATATAGGTACGATTGCGCGTCGCGTTGATGCTGAAGACGCGGCCCTCGACGATCACGGTCTCCCCGCTCCCCTGCGGCCAGCCGCTGGGCCGGTTGGCGTTCAGCACTGCGGAAGCCGGACGGCCCCAGAGGCCCGCGCGGGATGAACGCGCAACCTGCTCGGCCTTCAGCAGAACCGGCAGACAATCGACCGCTTCAGGATGAAGACGCACGCGCGCCATTCCGGCGTCCACCAGCGCAAAGGCCGCCAGCACGTCCGCACCCTGCGCAGATCCGCCGTGGACATGCGCGGCGATCCGCCCCCAGCGGTCAGGCTGGGCCGACAGCGTCGTGACCCGCACCTCGCTCCCGGCAAGCCATTGGTTCAGGGCGTTCAGGGCCTGATCGGCAAGGTCGCGATTTCGGGGGACCTCGACGCCCGCGATCTGCAACCGCCGGCCGTCCGCCAGCACGAGTTCAAGATTCTGGTCGATGAGCGAAACAAGGGCGCGCGCTGTTCCGGGCCGAAGGCAGGAGGGAGTCGCATCCTGCGCGGCCGACGCCAGACTGGCCGCCAGCATGAACCCTGCATTTAAAATCAGTCGCGTGGCCCACGCCATCGGCAATGTCCGGCTGTTTCAATCGGGACCGATGTGCTAGAGCATCCACGCCCAGCGCAAGCGGTCCCGTAGCTCAGCAGGATAGAGCAGCGGTTTCCTAAACCGAAGGTCACAGGTTCGACTCCTGTCGGGACCGCCACATCACAAAATGCAACGGACCGATAGGGTCAGGCTCCGGCGAGCCTGCGCGCCTGCTCCTGCGGGCGAATGAACATCATGCCCAGCAGGTTGGCCACGCCCACCACGATGCCGCAGATCACGAAGGCCATTTCGTAGCCTGCGCTCTGCGAGGCCGACACATCCACGAGGCGACCGGTGACGAGAGGCGCGATCATCCCGGCGGTGCTGGCGACAGCGTTTCCGATGGCCAGAACGGCTCCGCGCTGGGCCACCGGCGAGATTTCGCCCTGAATCGCCTGGGCCGGAGCGAACATCGCGTTCGGCAGCACGATCCCGATGCAGACAAGCACCAGTTTCATTTCGGGCGCAGCAAAGAGCGGCAGCGCCAGCAGACAGGCCGATCCGACCAATCCGCCGAGACACACGAAGATCACCCGGGCAGCGCGGCTCGTATAGCCGGACGTCAGGAGCTTCTGCGACAACCAGCCGAAGAACAGGATCACCACTGCGCCGCCCGCCCATGGCAGGGACGCCAGCAAGCCGACTGATTGCGGCGCGAAGCCCAGGCCCTTCCCGAGGTAGGACGGGAACCACACGAGCAGCAGCGACAGGGCCCAGAAGGCCGCAAACAGCGTCAGCCACGTCGTCAGGATGGTCGGATTGAACAGCAGGCGCAGATACGGAACATGCTCGAGCTTCGCGCCCGAAGCCGTCACGGTGGTGGTCACCGGACCTTCCTTGGCGAAAGCCAGCCAGGCTGCGCCCCACCCGAAACCAACGACGCCGAGCGCCGCGAAGGCCGCCTGCCAGCCGTAGTGAATGATGATCCAGTTGATCGCCGGTCCCGCGAGCATAACGCCCACGGCGGAACCCTGCGTGATGATGGACGTCGGCAAGGTGCGCTTCTCGTCCGGGAACCATTTGAACGCGGCGTGGATCGCAGCCGGGTAGGACGGACCTTCGCCCGCGCCCAGCAACATGCGTGAAACGAGCAGCACGGTGAAATTGGGGAGCGCCAGCATCGGAAACTGTGCGACCGACCAGACAATCGCAAGCACGAACAGCATCCAGCGCGTCGAAGCGCGGTTGATCACGAAACCCAGCACCAGAGCTGAAATCGAGTAGCAGAAGAAGAACGCCGAACCGATGGAGCCGAATTCCGTTGCAGTAAGATTCAGGTCCTTCATCAGCGCGCCGGCGGCCAGTCCGAGCACGGCGCGATCGGCATAGTTGATCAGCATGAACAGGAACAGGAAGCCGATCGTGATCCACGCCCGGACGGCGGTGGAAGATCGCTCGGCAGCGCCGGCGGCTGCAATGCCGGATTGTTCCACGTCGCGGACGTAGGTCATGCGCGGTTCTTTCGTGTGATCGCCTCAGGAAAGCTCACGCGGCTTGCGCCGGCATGACATCTCCGATCACCCGAAAGAATGAGTGAAATTACATACCAATTGGTTAAGGTCGTAAACCGTAACCATATGAATGTTCACGCTATTATGGAAGCAGCCCGGACGGATCGCCAAACACCGCCCAGCCTTCGGCCGGCGTCGAAGCGTGGAACGGATGTTTCTGAATGATCGCTTCGCGGTCGCGCCTGTAGTCGATCTTGAACAGACACTGGGGCTTGGTGACCGTCGGATAAGGGCGCGGCTCGGTCAGTTGTGTGGCCAGAAATTCGCGCTTGTAGAAGGGGATATGCTCGGTGCGGATGCCCGCCAGAATGAGGTCTGCGTCAAAATGGGACGCCGCCACCATGCTGAGCCGGACTGTCACATAGAGCAGGTGCGGATATCTGCGGGCCACGTCGTAATTGGCCGCGAGCCGCGTGACGTCGATGATCTGGTTGCCCGCCTCGACAAGCGGCGTCACTTCATCCGGATAGTTCTGGCGAAGCACTGATCGCGGATGCGCAGGCGACAGGACATGCAGCCGCAATGCTGATGACAACTGGCCATCGATATAAACGCCGACGTTGAAACCGTTCGCGACGTTTTCGAACTGGTCGGTCAGCCTGCCCGTATCGTTGGGCTCAATGACGCCTTCACGCAGATTGGCGTCGTATCGCAAGCGCTGATGCTTCTCGAGTTCGACGTCATCGACGGCCCGACGGTATTCGACCTTTTCAAGCAATCGCCTGACGCCGTCGGAGAAGCGGCTCGAAGGTCGAACAGGTTCATTCATGGCAGCCCACACTCGACGCGAATTCGCCAGCCCATGTCATTTTGACGACTCATTGTTACACTAAATTAATTACAATCTGGACATTAATCGATCAGCAACGTTAACGGCCAACGGCGGTGTCCGGACCTGCTATGCAGACGAATTCCAGCCCCAGAGCCCGCTACTGGCGGATCATCAGACTCGGCGCCCGAAGAGGTCTTTCCAATCAGGCGCTTGTCTGCGTCCTGATCATTGCGGCGCTCGTCTCCATATCGACAGTCCCGACACTGGGAGAGACATTCGGTCTCGTTTCCTTCGGGCTGAATGTCGCGATGGCGCTGGCGCTCAGCATCATCTCCCTGAAGCTCGCGACCACGCAGCGGCAGCTCCAGACCACAACCCGCAAACTGGTCGTGGCGGAAGATCAGTTCGCGCGCGTGCTGAACTTCAACAGCGCCAATTTCGACGACAAGGCCAATCTGATCGAGCTGACCCTGAACCACATGAATCAGGGCGTCGCGGTGATGCGCACCGATGGCCGCATCTGGCTCTACAACCAGCGCGCGCTCGAATATGCCGGGGTCGAAGATCCGCCGTTTCCGCCCACCATGAAGGGCATATTTGAAATCCAGTTGCGCAATCAGGAGTTTGGGCCGGATCTCGAACTGCTGCCAGCGGAGATCAAGGCCTTCTTCTTCGAAGGCAAGGGGAAGCCGCCGAAATCGTACATACGTAAACGGCCCAATGGCACCATCCTGGAAGTGCGCAGCGATCCGATGCCGGACGGCAGCATCATCCAGACCTATACGGATATCACCGAACTGGCGCTCGCCAAGGAGGCTGCGGAAGCCGCCGCGCGCGCAAAGGCGAACTTCCTCGCCACAATGAGCCATGAAATCCGGACGCCGCTCAACGGCGTCATCGTGGCGGGCAAGATCCTGCTCGATACGCAATTGTCCGACGACCAGCGCCGCTATGTGGAAACCATCACCTCATGTGGCGAGGCGCTGCTGGTGGTGATCAACGACATTCTGGATTTCTCGAAATTTGAATCCGCCGGCGTCGAGCTGGATGAAACCGTCTGCGAGCCGGAAAGAATATTCCGTTCCGCTGTGCTGGTGACGAAATCGAGCGCGGAGCTGAAAGGACTGGAGATTGTCCAGGAAGGGCTGGAGCAGCTTCCACCAGCCATCCTGGCGGACGCCAAACGCTTGCGGCAGGTGCTGATCAACTTCATTGGCAATGCGGTGAAATTTACCGAGAGCGGGCGCATCACGGTGCGTGTGGAGACGCTGCACGACAAGGAGAAGCCTCTCCTGCGCGCCAGCGTCATCGACACCGGCATCGGCATCAAGGAGGAATCGCTCGGTCGCCTGTTCAAGGAATTCTCGCAGGTCGACAATTCCATCGCGCGCCGCTTCGGCGGCACCGGACTGGGGCTCGCCATCTGTCGCCGCCTGATCGACGCCATGGGCGGGCGCATCGGTGTGCGCAGCACATTCGGGCAAGGCTCCGAGTTCTGGTTCGAGATCCCCATGCGGGTGGCGCAGATGCCGGCGAGTCTGCAGGTCGACGTCGGCGCCATCGCGCGTCGCCACGGAAGCCTGCGCATCCTGGTGGCGGAGGACGTGCCGACCAATCAGCTCGTGATCACCGGAATCCTCAAGAAGCTCGGCCACAGCATCAGCATTGCCGAAAACGGGCAGGTCGCGGTTGATCGCCTGCAAGCCTCGCAATTCGATCTGGTGATGCTCGACATGCAGATGCCCGTGATGGACGGGCTGGAAGCCTCGCGGTGCATCCGCCAACTTGGCGGCGACTACGCCACCTTGCCGATCATCGCCGTCACCGCCAATGCCTTTGCGTCGGACCGCGAAGCCTGTTTTGCCGCCGGCATGAACGGCTTTGTGACGAAGCCTTTCGAGCCTGATGAAATTCTCGCCGAGATCGCCCGCGTGGTCGATGCGACTCGCGGCTCACGCATCGCTCGCAGCGAGCGCAGGCCGACGCAGGCCGACGTGGACGAAACGCGGCTTCACGAGATCTTCCACTACACGTCCGCAGAGGACGCCCGCGAAATCGTCGAAAGTTTCGCCGAGGATACAGCTGCTCTGCTGGCCGGGCTGCGCGTCAAGGGCGGCGCCGGCGCGCGCCGGGACCTGGTGGCTGCGCTGAAGGCGGCGCGCGACTCCTCGATTGATCTTGGGCTGCGCGGAGCGGCGCGATGCTGCGAGGACTACATGACGGCGCTGGAGGACGAGGACGCCGCACTCGATCGCTCGCCCGTGGACCTTCAAAACGAAATCGATTCCGGAGTCGAGGCCTTGCGGTCGCTGATTGTCGAGCGGGACCGCGAACATCGCAGCCGCGTAACGAATTAGAAAACTTCCCGCGTTACCCTTGGTTAACTCTACGTTGATCATATTGTTCAGCTCGAAAGGCGTTTCGATGAGTCAGGATGAAATCCACTGCACGATTCCTGGATGCCAGCGAGACGTGACCGCGCAGGAAGGCCTCCCGGAGACCATCTGCGAACATCATCTCTCGCTTCCCCGGGCCCATCTGCGCGCGCGTCTTGCCACCACCGCCCGGCGACTGGCGGCAATCGAATCCTACTGGAGCGATGACGCAACCTTCGACGTTCTGGTGGCGAACGATCGTTATGTGCAGCTTTCCCACGTCACCTGCGTCGCGCAGGAATCGTTCGAGGCCGCGTGGGGCAGATTCAAACTCGCCATTCTGAGTGCGGAAGCCGGCAATGCCGGGGCCGCCAAGGCCGGACCGCCGCTCCGCGCCGCCGGCTGATCAAGAGCATCGTTTGACGACACGTTCAGGGGTCGGCGGTTCATCGCCGGCCCCTTCGTCCGTTCGATTGATCTGAATCATGGACGCAAGCTCGGCCATCGCGCGCTTTACGCACGGCCTCGTCATTCCGACGGAGCCGGCCGCGCAGGACCCGTCCATGTTCGTCTTCGACCCCTATTCTCCCCAAACCGACGCCGATCCCTTTCCGCTCTACAGGACGTTGCGCGACGAACATCCATGTTTCTGGAGCCCGCAGGCCAACATGTGGATCCTGTCGCGCTATGACGACATCGTACGGGCGCTGAACGACTGGAAGACCTATTCGTCCGCACGCGGCAATCTGATGGACGAATTGCCGAACCGCGCCGGAGCCACGCTGGGCACCACCGATCCGCCCCGTCACGATCGCCTCCGCTCGCTGATCCAGCACGCTTTCACGCGGCGCAATCTCGATTACATCGACGCCCATATCCGTCAGGCGGCGAACGATGCAATCGACAAATTCGAAGGACGGAAGAGTTTCGATTTCGTCGAGGACTTCTCCAGCAAGGTCACCGTGAAGGTTCTGTTCCGGCTGCTCGGCCTGCCGCCCGGAAACGACGAGATGGTGCGCGACAAGGCCGTGCTGATGGTCCAGTCAGATCCGAAGACGCGCCAGAAGGGTCCCGAGCATATTGCGGCCTTCGACTGGGTTCGAGAATATGCGGCGGGCGTCATCAAGGAGCGCACGGCGAGCCCGGGTGAAGACCTGATTTCGCAATTCGTGCTGGCAGAGATCGACGGCGAAAAGCTCGAAGAGCGCGAAATCCTGCTCACCACCACGACCCTGATCATGGCCGGCATCGAGTCGCTCGGCGGCTTCATGACCATGTTTGCGCTCAATCTCGCTGATTTCGACGACGCGCGTCGCGCCGTCGTGGCCGCACCGGAAAGGCTGGCGGACGCCATCGAGGAATCTTTGCGCTACAACACCTCCGCACAGCGCTTCCGCCGCGCCGTAGTTCAGGACACCGAGCTTCACGGCCAGACCATGAAGGCGGGCGATTTCGTCTCGCTCTGCTATGGCTCGGGCAATCGTGACGAGCGTCGTTTCGCGGACCCGGATGCGTATGACATCGCCCGCAAGCCCAAGGGCCATCTGGGCTTTGGGGGCGGCGTTCATGCATGCCTTGGCAGCGCCATCGGCCGCATGGCCGTGAAGGTAGCGTTCGAGGAGTTCCACAAGCGCATTCCGGACTACCGGCGTGTGGAGCAAACACTGGACTGGATGCCGTCTTCCACTTTCCGCAGCCCGCTGAAACTGGAACTGGCGCGCGCCTGAGACACGAGGCCGGACGGCCGCCGCGCTTGCGTGGCCGCGTGGCCTCATGTCTATGTCCGTCGAACCACCGGCCCGCGCGCCGGAGCAAAGACGGGGCAGTTCATGCAGGGTCCGATCATCATTCTGGGCGCCGGACAGGCCGGCGTTCAGATCGCCGACTCGCTGCGGCAGGAGAATTACACCGGCCGGATCATCCTGATCGGCGACGAGCCTTACGGGCCGTACCAGCGCCCTCCCCTGTCCAAGGATTTTCTCGCAGGCACGGTGACACAGGACCAGCTGGCCCTGCGCACCCCCGAAATGCTGGCGAAGAAGAACATCGAGTTCCTGCCCTCGACGCGCGCTGCCAGCGTTGATCTCGCGGCCCGAACCGTGTCGCTCGCCGACGGACAGGCGCTGGCGTTCGAAGGCCTCGCGTTTGCGACAGGCTGCCGGGCGCGCCCCCTGCCGGTCCCCGGAGCAGACCTGCCAGGCGTCTTCACGTTACGCGGCATCGACGACACGCTGCGGATCGCCGCAGCGCTGAAGACGGCGCAGAACGTCGCCGTCATCGGCGGCGGTTTTATCGGTCTCGAAATCGCCGCCACCTGCCGGGGCTTCGGCAAGAACGTGACCGTCGTTGAGACCGCTGATCGCCTGATGGCGCGCGCCGTTTCGCCCGTTATTTCGCAATGGTTCCTCGAGCACCACCGGAAGCAGGGCGTGCGGGTCGTGCTGGAGGCGAAAGCTGTCGGCATCCGCGAACAGGACGGCGGCACGGCGGGAGTCGAACTGGCCGGGGGTGAATTCATCCCGGCCGACATGGTCGTCATCGGCATCGGCATCATCCAGAACAGCGAGCTGGCGAAGGAAGCGGGGCTCGGCTGCAAGGGCGGCATCGTGGTCGACGCCTGCGCCCGCACCTCGCATCCCGGGGTGGCGGCGGCGGGAGATTGCACGGTGCGGCTCCTGCCAGACGGCCGCAGCCTGGCGCTGGAATCGGTGCAGAACGCCATGGAGCAGGCTAAATCGGCCGCCGCAGCCCTCATGGGCCGCGAGCGGCCTTTCACGGCCTGTCCGTGGTTCTGGTCCGACCAGTACGAAGTGAAACTTCAGATGGCCGGCCTCTCGGCGGGTTATGACCGGATCGTCATTCGCGGCTCGCAGGAGGACGGAGCTTTTTCGGCCTTCTATTTCCGCGATGGAACGATGCTGGGGTCCGACTCGGTCAACCAGCCGAAGGACCACATGGCCACCCGCCGAATGCTCGACAAGAACCTCGGCCCCACGCCCGAACAGGCGGCGGACTCCGCCTTCAATTTCCAGACCCTCCTGAAATAGCGCCGCGGCGCGCGCCTCCCGACCTGATCTGAATCAATGTCGCGCCTCCGGCCCATGGCTAGCTTTGCGTACCTTCATGCAGAACCATGTTCCGCATATGGGAACCAATCAGCCATCCGGCTCCTAACCGGTCCCGATTGAGGACTCCGGACAGGGTCGGGAAACGTCGAAGGCCATAGGAGGGCCGCACATGCTGACCAAAGAGCAGAACGAATATATTTGCCGCACCGGACCCGGCACTCCGATGGGCGACCTGTTCCGCAGCTACTGGCTGCCGATCCTTCTGTCCGAAGAGCTTCCCGGAAACGATTGCCCGCCCGTCCGCGTCAAGATCCTGTCGGAACGTCTGATCGCCTTCCGTGACACCGAAGGCCGCCTCGGCCTCATCGACGAATTCTGCCCGCATCGCGGACCCTCGCTGTGGTTTGGCCGCAACGAGGAATGCGGACTGCGGTGCCCGTATCACGGCTGGAAATTTGACGTGAACGGCCAATGCGTCGATGTGCCGTCCGAGCCGGCCGAGAGTGGCTACTCCAAGAAGATCAAGCTGAAGTCCTATCCGTGCATCGAAAAGGGCGGCGTGATCTGGACCTATATGGGCCCCGCCGAAAAGCGTCCGCCGGAGCCGGAATTCGAATTCTGCGTCGTGCCGCGCGAGCAGAGCTATGTGTCGAAGCGCTTCCAGGACTGCAACTGGCTGCAGTCGATGGAAGGCGGCATCGATTCGAGCCACGTCTCGTGGCTGCATCGCGGCAACGTCAATTCTGATCCGCTGTTCAAGGGCGCGGGCGGCAACAAGTATAATTTCGGCGATCTGGCGCCGGTGTTCGAAGTGGTGGAAGCCCCAGGCGGCCTCTACATCGGCGCGCGCCGCAACGCAGAGGACGACCAGTATTACTGGCGCATCACCCCGTGGGTCATGCCCTGCTTCACGGCGGTTCCGCCGCGCGGCGACCATCCGATGCACGGCCACTTCTGGATTCCGATGGATGACGAGACCTGCTTCGCCTGGTCCTACGACTACCATCCGACCCGCGCGCTGACGGCGGACGAGCGCGCCGCCATGAAGCGCGGCATGGGCGTCCACAGCGACAATATCCCCGGCACCTATCTGCCGAAGGCCAACAAGTCGAACGACTACCTGATGGACCGCGAGGCCCAGAAGAGCGGAGCGGAATATTCCGGCATCCGGGGCATCGCGATCCAGGACGGCTCGCTGCAGGAAAGCATGGGACCGATCATCGACCGCACGAAGGAAAACCTCGTTGGCTGCGACAACGGCATCATCATGGCCCGCCATCGCCTGATGCGCGCCGCCAAGGCGCTCGCCGAGAAGGGCACTGTTCCGCCGGGCGTCGATGTCGAACACCAGAAGGTTCGTTCCTGCGCCACGCTGCTGAAGCGCGACGTCGCCTACAAGGAAGGCGCGAAGGAAGCGCTGCGCGCCAAGCGCGGCGTTCCGCAGACGACCGTCTGATAATCCGGCGCATCTGAAACACCCGGCCCGCCGCAAGAAATTGCGGCGGGTCTTTTCATTTTGTCTTCACGGTTGAAAGCTGCGTGAACGCCGCTCGCGCAACCGCGCTCAGTTGAGTGTCCGGCTTCCGCAGAATGCCTTCCATCTCCGCCCGCATGCTTGGCGACCAGAAGAGCCTGATATGTTCAGCGGTGGCCGCAATCGCTTCCTGCTCCGGCATCGAGCGAAAATTCGTGGCGATCTGGTTCGCCATGTAAGCGAGCTTGTCGTTGCTCATCCCTTGTCTCCGAAGCGCAATCTTTGCTCGCCCGTGAACGCCATGGCGCCGTCCTGCCGGGCGACAGCGACCAGCGTCATGCCATGCAGGCGCGCCCGCTCGATGGCCAGCGAAGTCGGAGCCGACATGGCGACCACGACGCAGACGCCAGACATGGCGGCCTTCTCGACCATCTCGAAGGAGCAACGGCTGGTGATGAGCAAGAAACCTCTTCGGTTCGCGTCGCCGCTGCGCGCCATCGCGCCGATGAGCTTGTCCAGCGCATTGTGGCGGCCCACATCCTCGCGAACCAGCAGCACATCGCCCGACAGGTCGCACCACGCCGCTGCGTGAACGGCGCGCGTCGCCTGATTGAGCGGCTGATGCGATTCAATGATTTTCAGTGCGCGGCCGATGGCGGCCGTTCCGAGAAACACGTCAAGCGGCGGCACTGCACGCCCCAGCGGCAATTGCCCGAGATCCTCGATCCCGCACAGTCCGCAGCCGGTCCGTCCCGCCAGACTGCGCTTGCGCGCCAGATGACGCTGCATCGTCTTCGCCGTCAGACCGACAATGAGCCGCATCCCCTGCTCGGCCTGCTCCATCCGGATTGACCGGATGTCTTCGATCGTGTCGACCACCCCTTCGGTCAGGCTGAATCCGACCGCGAAATCCTCCAGATCGGCCGGCGTCGCCATCATCACCGCAAAAGGCGTTGGCTCGTAGACGATGTTGACCGGAACTTCGCACGCGACCGGCCGCGCAATTTCTCGCGACGCTCCATCGCCATACCCGAAGGATCGCGCCTGCGTGTCGCGAAGAACGTCACTCGGCTGCATCGGCCCGCCCGGCGATCCTGCGCAGCGAGACGCCGCTTTCCATGTCGCTCTCCTGCCAGTCCGACAAATGGTTCGTGCGGCGCACCTCGACCGCCGTCACCTTGTATTCAGGGCAGTTGGTGGCCCAGTCGGAATAGTCTGTCGTCACCACATTCGCGCCGGTCATCGGATGATGGAATGTGGTGTAGACGACGCCCGGCTGCATGCGCTCGCTGATGCGCGCGCGCAGCGACACCTCGCCCGAGCGGCTGGCCAGCGCCACCAGATCGCCGTCGCGAACGCCGCGATTCTCCGCATCGAACGGGTGAATCTCCAGCACGTCTTCATCGTGCCAGACATTATTGGCGGTGCGGCGCGTCTGCGCGCCCACATTATACTGGGAGAGAATTCGGCCCGTCGTCAGAAGAAGCGGGAAGCGCGGTCCTGTGCGCTCATCGGTAGGGACAAACTCGGTAATCATGAACCGGCCCTTGCCGCGCACGAAACGCTCCGAATGCATGATTGGCGTTCCCAACGGAGCAGCATCGTTGCAGGGCCATTGCACCGAGCCGAGAGCGTCCAGCTTTTCGTAGGAGACGCCCGCGAATGTCGGGGTCAGCCGCGCAATCTCATCCATGATCTGCGCGGGATGCTCGTACTTCATCGCAAAGCCGAGCGCCTGCGCGAATCGCAAAGTGACTTCCCAGTCGGCGAGGCCGGCAAGCGGCTCCATGACCTTGCGGACGCGATTGATGCGCCGCTCGGCATTGGTGAACGTGCCGTCCTTTTCGAGAAAGGACGAACCCGGAAAAAACACATGCGCATATTTGGCGGTTTCGTTCAGGAAGAGGTCGTGAACGATCACGCATTCCATCGCCTCAAGTCCGGCGGTGACATGCTTCGTGTTGGGATCGGACTGCGCAATGTCCTCGCCCTGGATGTAGATGCCCTTGAAGCGCCCTCCGACAGCCTCATCCAGCATGTTCGGAATGCGCAGGCCAGGCTCATCGGACAGATCGACGCCCCAGAGGCTTTCGAACATTTCGCGCGTCGCGTCGTCGGACACATGCCGGTATCCGGAGAACTCGTGCGGGAACGAGCCCATGTCGCAGGACCCCTGAACATTATTCTGTCCGCGCAGCGGGTTCACCCCGACGCCTTCGCGTCCGATATTGCCGGTCGCCATGGCCAGATTGGCCATGGCCATCACGGTGGTCGAACCCTGCGAATGTTCGGTCACGCCAAGGCCGTAGTAGATCGCCGCATTGCCGCCGCTGGCGTAGAGACGCGCCGCCGCGCGCAGCTCACGCGCCGGAACGCCGGTTGCGCTTTCCGTCGCCTCGGGGGAATTCTGGTCCTGCGCGATGAACCGCGCCCAGTGTTCGAAGGCTTCGAGGTCGCAACGCTCTCGAACGTAGTCTTCCTTCACCAGCCCTTCGGTCACCACAACATGCGCCAGTGCGTTGACGAGCGCCACATTGGTTCCGGGCAATAGTTGCAGATGATGCGCAGCCGCAACATGCGGGGACTTGACGAGATCGATGCGGCGCGGATCGGCGACAATCAATTGAGCGCCCTGCCGCAGCCGCTTCTTGAGACGTGAAGCGAAAACCGGGTGCCCGTCCGTCGGATTTGCGCCGATCAACAGTACCACATCGGCCTTTTCGACAGAGCGAAAATCCTGGGTGCCCGCCGATGTGCCGAACGTCTGCTTCAATCCATAGCCGGTCGGCGAATGGCAGACGCGCGCGCATGTATCCACATTGTTGTTGCCGAAGCCCGCCCGGATGAGCTTTTGAAGCACAAAGACTTCTTCATTCGTGCAGCGTGAAGACGTGATGCCGCCGATGGAGTCGCGCCCATATTGTGCCTGAATGCGTCTGAATTCCGAAGCCGCATGCGCAAACGCTTCTTCCCAGGTCACTTCACGCCACGGATCGCTGATGCGTGCGCGAATCATTGGCTTCCTGATGCGATCGGAATGCGTCGCATAGCCCCAGGCAAATCGTCCCTTCACGCACGAATGGCCTTCATTGGCCTTGCCGTCCTTCGACGGAACCATCCGGACCACGCGGTCGCCCTGCATTTCCGCCCGGAATGAACAGCCGACGCCACAATAGGCGCAGGTCGTCACGACCGACCTGGTGGGCGTTCCCATCTGGATGACGGACTTTTCGTTCAGCGTCGCGGTCGGGCAGGCCTGCACGCAAGCGCCGCAGGACACGCATTCGGAGCCCAGAAAATCAACGCCTCCCGGCGAGACTTTCGAATCGAGACCGCGTCCCTCGATCGTCAGCGCAAACGTGCCCTGCACCTCTTCGCACGCGCGCACGCAGCGCGAACACACGATGCACTTCGATGAATCGAAGGTGAAATAAGGGTTGCTCTCGTCTTTGGGTTCCTGCCGGTGCTTGTCGCCATCGTATCCATAGCGCACGTCCCGAAGGCCGACCGCGCCCGCCACGTCCTGCAATTCGCAATCGCCATTGGCCGAACAGGTCAGGCAATCAAGCGGATGATCGGAGATATAAAGCTCCATCACGCCCTTGCGGAGCTTCGCCAGACGATCGGTCTGGGTGTGAACGACCATGCCGTCCTCTGCCGGCGTCGTGCAGGATGCGGGCGTTCCTCGACGTCCGTCGATTTCCACCAGACACAGGCGGCAAGAACCGAAGGCCTCCACCATGTCGGTAGCGCAAAGCTTCGGAATGGACATGCCCGCCTGCATGGCTGCGGCCATCACGGATGTACCGCCCGCCACAGTAACGGACCTGCCGTCGATACGCAGTGTCACAGTGTTTGCGCCTGGGCGCAGCGGCGTTCCGAAATCCCTGTCGCGAACGAATGTCATGGCCGGCATCCCTTCATCGCGCGCTCGCCATTTGCGTCAGCGGGCGCTGGAAATCTTCGGGAAAATGTTTCAGCGCGCTCAGCACCGGCATGGGAGTCAGTCCTCCCAGCGCACAGAGCGAGCCGTCCTGCATGGTGACGCACAGATCCTCGACCAGGGCAAGATTTGCGGCCCGGTTCTCGTGGCGCACGATTTTGTCGATGGTCTCGACGCCGCGCCGCGATCCGATGCGACAAGGCGTACACTTGCCGCAACTCTCCTGAGCGCAGAATTCAAAAGCAAAACGCGCCTGCGCGGCGAGGTCCACGCTATCGTCGAACACCACGACGCCGCCGTGACCGAGCATGCCCCCCGCAGCCGCCATGGCTTCGTAGTCGAGCGGCGTGTCCAGAAGCGCATCGGGAAAGTAGGCGCCGAGCGGTCCGCCGACTTGCACGGCGCGCACCGGCCTTCCGCTCGCAGTTCCGCCGCCGATCTCCATCACAAGCTCGCGCAATGTGATCCCGAAGGCGATTTCATAAAGACCGCCGCGTTTGACATTCCCGGCGAGCTGCAACGGCATCGTCCCGCGCGAGCGGCCCATCCCGAAATCCGCATAGGCCTTGTGGCCGCGTGCAAGGATGAACGGCGCGGCCGCAAGCGACAACACATTGTTGATCACGGTCGGCTTGCCGAACAGGCCGCTGATCGCCGGTAGCGGCGGCTTGGCGCGGACCTGCCCGCGCTTGCCTTCAAGGCTTTCCAGCAGCGACGTTTCCTCGCCGCAAATATATGCGCCCGCTCCGACGCGCAGCTCGATGTCGAACGCGCCTGAAAGCTGGCCAAAGTTCTGGCCCACATTAACGCCGAGATGGCCCGCCTCGCGCGCGCGGCGGATCGCTTCGCGCATCGTGGAAGCCGCCTGCGGATATTCGGAGCGGATGTAGATGAAGCCGCGCGTCGCCCCCACCGCAAGCCCTGCGATCGTCATGCCCTCGATCAGGCAATACGGATCGCCTTCCATCAACATGCGATCCGCGAATGTGCCGCTGTCGCCTTCATCCGCATTGCAGACGATATATTTCTGCTGCGCCTGCGCGCCCGCGACCGTGCGCCATTTGACGCCCGTCGGAAAACCCGCGCCGCCGCGCCCGCGCAGGCCCGAAGCCACGATTTCCTCGATGATTTCCGGAGCCGTCAGATGAAGCGCGCGCAACAGTCCCGCGAAGCCGCCATGCGCGCGATAATCATCGAGCGAAAGCGGGTCAGTGACGCCGACGCGCGCGAAGGTCAGGCGGCTCTGTCGCATGAGGAGCGGCAGCGACTCGGTAGGCCCCAGCAAGAGCGCATGCGCGCCGCCGCGCAGAAAATCGGCTGCGAAAAGCGATTCCACGTCCCCGGCGCGCACCGGCCCGTAGGCGACGCGACCGGAAGGCGTCTCGATCTCCACCAGCGGCTCCAGCCAGTAGAGCCCGCGCGAACCGTTGCGGATGATCTGGATGTCGAGACGCCGCGCATCGGCTTCGAGCGCAATCGCGCGCGCGACGCGATCCGCCGCCACGGAGCGCGCGCCGGAATCGCCCGGCACATAGACCCGGATACTCATGTCCGATGTCTCCGGATAGTTTCGACGAGGGTGTCGAGCGCCGCCTCATCCAGCCTGCCGATGACCTCGTCGTCGAGCATCGCGGCGGGCGAGAGCGCGCAATTGCCCAGGCAATAAACCGTCTCGAACGTGATAGCCCCGTCGGGGCTCGTCTGGCCGGGCAGCAGGCCATGACGATGATGCACATGATCGGCGAGCCGCCCGGACCCCGTCGCCTGACAGGATTCGGCGCCGCACAGGCGCAGCACATGCGCGCCGGTCGGCGTCTGGCGAAAGTCGTGATAGAACGACAGCGCGCCGTGGACCTCGGCCTTCGAAATGTTCAGCGTATCGGCAATAAGCGGCAGCGCGGCCCGGTCGACATAGCCGAAGCGCTTCTGCAATTCGTGCAGGATCGGCAGGAGCGCAGTGGCGATCTCTCCGTCCGGGCCGAGAAAATCAACTGCCTGCGCCCGCGCTGTCGCGATGATCGTGCGCGCCGACTCTTCATCCCATCTCGATAGGCTGTCCACCCGGCATCCTCACTTGCCGTAACTGATCCACCGCACCCTGCGGCGGGGGCAGTCAACATTGCATTCATGACAGGTTCAAGGCGCGGCGCAACCGCTTCCCGTGCGCCTTGCGGGTCGCTGAATCGGAGTGCTATCGGGTTATCCGGTCGGCCTCCGGGCTGCTGATTCCCTCCGTCCGCGTGGTCCCATGTTCAAACGTCTTTATGACTGGACGCTCGCCCTTGCGGAAAGCCCCCGCGCTCCCTGGGCGCTTGCGGGCGTGGCGTTTGCTGAAAGCTCTTTCTTCCCCATTCCGCCCGACGTGGTGCTGGTGCCCATGTCGCTGGCCCAGCCCCGCAAGGCCTGGACCTATGCGGCGATCTGCACGATCGCCTCGGTGGCGGGCGGCATTGTGGGATACGGGATCGGCTATCTTCTGTACGACACAATCGGACACTGGCTCATTACGCTTTACGGCTATGGGCAGAAGATGGAGGCGCTGCGGATCTTTTATGCGGAATGGGGCTGGGCCTTCATTCTCGTGAAGGGGCTCACGCCGATTCCCTACAAGCTCGTGACCATCGTGAGCGGGCTGCTCGAATACAATTTCCTGCTGTTTGTCGTGCTGTCGGCGATCACGCGCGGCGCGCGTTTCTTCCTCCTTGCTGCAGTGCTGAACAAGTTCGGAGCAAAAATCCGTGAATTGCTCGAAAAGCATTTCGCCATATTCATGGTGATCATTGTGGTTTCGATCGTCGGCGGGTTCTGGCTGGCGAGCCGCATGTTCTGATTGTTCGGGCGTACCGGGAGCAACCGATGGCGATGCCGCGCAAGCTGGATGACGTGACGGCCGTGCAAGCTGCGCTGGCGATTCTGCTCGGCGCCAGCGCCACCATCGCGGGCGCGTGGATCTTCGAATATTTCGGCTATCTGCCCTGCGAGCTCTGCCTGAAGCAGCGCTGGGCCTATTA
The DNA here is from genome assembly GCA_947475995.1 of Beijerinckiaceae bacterium. Lineage (GTDB taxonomy): Bacteria > Pseudomonadota > Alphaproteobacteria > Rhizobiales > Beijerinckiaceae > Terripilifer. The sequence goes on from CANJNI010000002.1 coordinate 58,743, forward strand.
TGCAGGCGTTCCGCTGGCGTTGGCCGTAACTTTAATCGCGTGGCGCAGCCCACGCGGGCTTGCGCAGGCGGGCTTCGCGCTGTTGGGACTTTTGTGGGTCGGCAGCGCGATCTTCGGGACCTATCATGCGGGCGTCGAATGGGGTTGGTGGCCGGGCCCGTCGGACTGCACCGGCACACTCACCAAGGCCCCGTCCATCAACGACTTCCTGCAGCAGCTCCAGACCGTGAAGGTCGTGCGTTGCGACGCCGTGGCGATCCGCATCCTGGGCCTTTCGCTGGCCGGCTGGAACGCGGTGATTTCCGCCGGCATGGCGGCGGCCGCCTTCGTGGGCGCGCGGGCCCGCTGAGATTCTCTACGGCGCCGCTTCGTTTTCTTCCAGCGCGAGCCGCGCCCGGGCCCGCAATTTTTCCGTCTCGCTCTTGAGCTGTCCGCAGGCCGCCAGAATATCGCGTCCGCGTGGCGTCCGGACCGGACTGGCATAGCCGGCGTTGAAAACGATGTCGGAAAATTTCTCGATCGTTTCCCAGTCGGAACACTCGTATTGCGTGCCCGGCCACGGGTTGAACGGAATGAGATTGATCTTCGCCGGTATTCCCTTGAGCAGGCGCACCAGTTCGCGCGCTTCCGCGGGTGAATCGTTGACGCCCTTCAGCATCACATATTCGAACGTGATGCGCCGCGCATTCGAGACGCCCGGATAGTTGCGGCAAGCCTCCAGCAATTCGCGGATCGGGTATTTCTTGTTGAGCGGCACCAGCGTATTGCGCAGGTCGTCCCGCACCGCATGAAGGGAGATCGCCAGCATCGAACCGGCTTCATCCCCAAGCGGACCGATCTGCGGCACGACGCCCGAGGTCGAGACCGTGATGCGTCTTTTCGACAGCGACAGGCCTTCGCCATCCGACATGACGCCGATCGCGTTGCGCACATTGTCGAAATTGTAGAGCGGCTCGCCCATGCCCATGAAGACGATGTTGGAGATGGCCCGAACGCCTTCGCCGGAGGGGATCGGGCCATCGGTCGGCGGCGTCTGGCCCGGAAAATCGCCGAGCTGGTCGCGCGCCGCCACTAGCTGCTGGACGATCTCGCGCTGCGTGAGGTTTCGGACAAGCTTCTGGGTGCCGGTGTGGCAGAAGGTGCAGGTCAGCGTACAGCCGACCTGGCTCGACACGCAGAGCGTCCCGCGGTCGCTCTCGGGAATATAGACGCACTCGATCTCGGCGCCCTTGTCGCGCGCATCGACCGGCGGCATGCGGAAAAGCCATTTGCGGGTGCCGTCGCTCGACACCTGCTGGCTGACGACTTCGGGCCGCCCCAGCGTATAATGTTTGACAAGCCTGGCCCGCAACGGCTTGCCGATATTGAGCATCGCGTCGAAAGACGTAGAGCCCTGGAAATAGATCCAGTGCCAGAGCTGCGACACGCGCATGCGGATTTCGCGATCGGGGAGCCCCAGCGACCGGAGGGTTTCGGCAAGGTCGGTCCGGCTCGCGCCAACAAGCGAGGAGCCGAACGGCAGGGCTGCGGATTGGTCGGCCGCAGGATTTTCGGGAACGGAAGCCATGACGGCCTTATATAGGGATGAGGCCGCCCGCGCCAAACAGGCGCGTCATTCGCGGATAACGTCCTCGTTGATCCAGAACAGGCCGGGGTCAGGCCGCTCCTTCAGGTCGACGTTGAAGAGCGACACCACGGTCTCGAACCCCTGCGGGTCCACCACGGTCCATTGCTTCAGGGCGAAGCTCTGCGGGTCGAAGATCAGGTTGATGCGCGAGGTGCCGCCAAACGTGGCCTTGTCCTCAATCAGGATGGAGGTTGCATTGGGGTTCTGGCCGACCTCTAGAACCTTCGTGTCCCGGGACAGGTCCAGCGCGTTCTTGAGCAGGAATTTCAGCGGCGTCTGGCTGATGAAGGCAAGATCCTGCGTGTTGAGCTTGCGGTTGCGCACCGCCACGCTGCGCCCGTCAGCCACGACTTCCATCACCGCCGGGGGCGCATACTGGAAGCGCAGCTTCCCCGGCTTCTGGACATAGAGCTTGCCTTCGGCGCGCTTTCCGTCCGCCCCGATCTGGATGAAATCCGCCACCATGGTGGTGACGCCGTTCAGCCAGGCATTGGCCTTCTGCACCGCCTGCGCGGCCGAAATGGTCGGCACGGTCGCCGGCGCGGCGGCCCGCCCGATGGCCGACTGGGCGTTGTTGGCGGGCGGGCGCGGCTGGTTCAGCTGAATCGGCGCGCCCGGCGGACGCTGTTGCTGGGTCGGGGCGTTCTGGGCGAATGCCGACGTCGCCAGAAGGGCGCCGAGGCCGGCGGTCGCGAAGGCGCGGAAAATCATGTCCTGTATCTCCTCGCCGCAACCTGCTCTGCGGCTGTGGCGATTTGGGGGCATACGCACTTACGCATCTTCGGGCTCGAAGGCGCCGCGATCAACTCCGCCGCCGACGAGAATTTCGCGCTTGCCCGCATGGTTCGCCGCACCCACAACGCCTTCGCGCTCCATCCGTTCAACCAGAGAGGCGGCCTTGTTGTAGCCCACCGACAGACGGCGCTGGATGTAGCTCGTCGAGCACTTGCGGTCGCGCAGCACGATATTCACGGCGCGGTCGTAGAGATCGCCCGACTCCTCGGCGTCCATGGAGCCCGGGGCGGGACCATCGGAGTCAAGCGGAGCATCGTCATCAGACGTGATGCTCTCCAGGTATTCAGGCGCGCCCTGCATCTTGAGATGCGAAACGACCTTCTCGACTTCCTCATCCGACACGAAGGGTCCGTGAACGCGGGAAATTCGCCCGCCGCCCGCCATGTAGAGCATGTCGCCCTGGCCGAGCAGCTGCTCGGCGCCCTGCTCGCCGAGGATGGTCCGGCTGTCGATTTTCGAAGTGACCTGGAACGAGATGCGGGTCGGAAAATTCGCCTTGATGGTGCCGGTGATGACGTCCACCGAGGGGCGTTGCGTGGCCATGATGAGGTGAATGCCCGCGGCTCGCGCCATCTGGGCGAGGCGCTGGATCGCGCCCTCGATGTCCTTGCCGGCGACCATCATCAGGTCGGCCATCTCGTCCACGATCACCACGATATAGGGCAGGACCGAAAGGTCCATTTCTTCCTTCTCGTAGATCGCCTCGCCGGTTTCCCGGTCGTAGCCAGTCTGGATCGTACGGGTAATGACCTGCTTCTTGGCTGCGGCTTCCGCGACGCGCGCGTTGAAGCCGTCGATGTTGCGCACACCAAGCTTCGACATTTTCTTGTAGCGGTCTTCCATCTCGCGGACCGCCCACTTGAGCGCCACGACCGCCTTCTTCGGGTCCGTCACGACCGGCGTCAGCAGATGCGGAATGCCGTCATAGGCCGACAGTTCGAGCATCTTCGGATCGACCATGATCAGCTTGCACTCGCTCGGCTTGAGCCGGTAGAGCAGCGACAGGATCATGGTGTTGATGGCGACCGACTTGCCCGAGCCTGTCGTGCCCGCAACGAGCAGGTGTGGCATGCGGGCGAGATCGACGATCACCGGCTCGCCCCCGATGGTCTTGCCGAGCGCGATTGCGAGCTTGTGCCGCGATTTCTCGAAATCCTCCGACGCCAGAAGCTCGCGCAGAAAAACCGTTTCGCGCCGCTGGTTCGGCAATTCGATGCCGATGGCGTTGCGGCCCTGCACGACCGCGACGCGCGCCGAGATCGCCGACATGGAGCGCGCAATGTCGTCCGCAAGTCCGATGACGCGCGAAGACTTGATGCCGGGCGCAGGTTCCAGCTCGTAAAGCGTCACCACCGGACCGGGGCGGACGTTGAGGATTTCGCCCTTCACGCCGAAATCTTCCAGCACGCCTTCCAGCAGACGCGCGTTCTGTTGCAGGGCGTCTTCCGAAATCTTGTTCACCGCGCGGCGCTTGGGCTCGGTGAGCATGGCGAGCTGCGGCAGTTCGAACTGCGCGCGTTCAAAGAAGGTTGGCTGCGTTTCGCGCGACACGCGCTTGCCGGGCTTGAGGGCTGGCGCGGAGGGAATGACCCGCGCAGCGCCCGTTTCAGCCGCAATGGAAGGTTCGTCGTCATCGTCCCCGAAAGGTTCGGATGCCGGCGCTGGCGCCGGGGCTTGCGGGCCGGGACGCCGCAGCACCGCCGGAGCCTCGTTGAAGACAGGCTCGCGCCGCAGGCCCGGGGCCTGAATCGGCGCGTCGAAATCTTCGACGGGTTCGGGCTTGGGCTTGCGTTTGAACCTGCGCTGGACAGCCGCCCGCAGGCTCCAGAAGCCATGGATGACAGCCCCCAGCGAAACAAGGCCGATGCCCGGCTCGCCTTCCGCATCGTCCTCTTCGGATTTTGCGGCGTTGCGTTTCGCCCTGGCGGGAGCTTCCTCTTCCTCCTCCTCGTCCATGTCCGCGTAGGGGTCGGCCTCGAAGCCGTAGCCGGACGCCGCGCTCAACGACAGAAGCGCAATGGCGCCGCAGATCAGCGCATAGCCGAGGGTGACAATGCTGGAGCCGCCGAGCAGCGTGCGGGGCACGTACAGGACGGCGTCGCCCACAATGCCGCCGAGGCCGCTCGGCAGCGGCCAGCGGTCGCTGATCGGAAAGGTGGAGAGCACGGCCGCCGCACAAATGCTGCCGATGATCCATAGCAACAATCGCAGCTTGATGCGCCGCAGCTTGTGGCGGGTCAGCAGACGCCAGCCCCAGCAGGCGACCGGGAAAAGCACCGCGATGGAGGCCAGTCCAATGATCTGCATGACCAGATCGGCCGCGACTGCGCCCGGGGTGCTGAGGAAATTGCGGACCGGCCCTTTCGTGGCGTGGTTCCAGCTCGGGTCCTGCGCGGACCATGAGACGAGCGCCAGCGCCGTGCCGCCGCAAAGGGCCAGCATCAGGACGCCTGCAATTTCGGCGAGGCGGCGCGCGAAGAATTCGCGGACGCTGTCCGGAATCATGTCGAGTGCCGAAGAAGAAGTGGTGCGCATCCTGATTCCGCAGCCGCGTCTAAAGTCCGCCGAAAGGACGGATTCCTGCCGCGGTTCTCGTCGAAGCCCGGACTCCACGCTAGGCGTAGCGGGTTAACGACTGCTTAACCCTAAGGGCCTGCCAGGTCCGCAGGCGGACCTGCGCACAGACAGAAAAGCGGCGCCCCGTGGGGCGCCGCGCAGCATTGAGGCGGGAGGAACCGTCCTGATTACATGTTGTAGGCGCGCTCGCCGTGTTCGGCGATGTCCAGACCTTCGCGTTCCTGATCGGTGGGGACGCGCAGGCCGATGACCAGATCGACGATCTTGTAGAGGATCGCCGAACCGACGCCCGACCACACCAGCGTGACCAGCACGGCCTTGATCTGCGTGAAGACCTGCGTACCCATCGAAAAGGCGCCCGCAACCGCTTCACCCGGCTTGGCCACATAGTCCAGGATGCCGGCGCCGCCGAGATCCGGGCTTGCCAGGATGCCGGTGCCGATGGCGCCCAGGATGCCGCCGATGCAGTGAACGCCGAACACGTCGAGCGAGTCGTCGTATCCGAAGGTGTTCTTGATCGCCGAGCAGAAGATGAAGCACACGACGCCGGTCACCAGACCGAGGCAGATGGCTCCCATCGGACCCGCGAACCCGGCCGCCGGAGTGACGGCCACGAGACCGGCAACGACGCCCGACGCAAGACCGAGCAGCGACGGCTTGCCCTTCGAACCCCATTCGGTGAACAGCCAGGCCACGCCCGCCGCGGCGGTCGCCACGAAGGTGTTGATCATCGCCAGAGCTGCGCTGCCGTTGGCTTCAAGGTTGGACCCGGCGTTGAAGCCGAACCAGCCGACCCACAGGAGCGCCGCGCCGATCATCGTCATGGTCAGCGAGTGCGGAGCGAGGTGCTCGCGGCCGAAGCCGATGCGCTTGCCGAGCATGAGGCAACCCACGAAGCCCGCGATGCCTGCGTTGATGTGCACGACCGTGCCGCCCGCGAAGTCGAGCGCGCCCCACTGGAAAAGCATTCCGGCGTCGGCAGTGACGGCGTCGAGAGCGGCCTGAGCAGCAGCCTTGCCTTCAGCCGGAGCGTCGGCCAGAGCCTTGGCGGCAGTCGCGAGCGCATCCGGACCACCCCAGTACCAGACCATGTGGGCCATCGGGAAGTAGATGAAGGTGACCCACAGGACCACGAAGGTGATGAGAGCCGAGAACTTCATGCGTTCGGCAAAAGCGCCGACGATCAGCGCCGGTGTGATGAACGCGAAGGTCATCTGGAAGCAGATGTAGACGAATTCCGGAATGACGACGCCATTCGAGAACGTCGCCGCGACCGAATTCACATCCACGCCACGCAGGAAGGCCTTGGAGAAGCCGCCCACGTAATCATTGAGTGCGCCGCCGCTCGTGAAGGCGAGCGAATAACCGTAGAACACCCAAAGCAGCGAGACGACGCAGACGATGGTGAAGACCTGCGTCAGCATCGACAGCATGTTCTTGGTGCGGACGAGGCCGCCGTAGAAGAGCGCCAGACCCGGAACGGTCATGAGCAGCACCAGTACGGTGGAGATCAGCATCCAGGTTGTGTCGCCCTTGTTGGGCACCGGTGCGGCGGGGGCCGCCGCGGCCGCTTCCTGCGCCCATGCGGCGCTGGTCATGAGGGCCTGCATCGCCAGTCCGAAACCGGCGGTGATCAAACCCGTCTTGCGAGACGGTAACGCTGTCATTGTTGGAACTCCTGATGAAGGGATGATTTCAGAGCGCGTCGATGTCTTTTTCGCCGGTGCGGATGCGGACCGCCTGATCGAGCGTGCTGACGAAAATCTTGCCGTCGCCGATCTGGCCGGTGCGGGCCGATGCGATGATGGCGTCCACCACGGACGTGACCAGTTCGCTCGCGACTGCGACTTCGATCTTCAGCTTCGGCAGGAAGCTCACGGCATATTCGGCGCCGCGATAGATTTCGGTATGACCTTTCTGACGGCCATAGCCCTTCACTTCGGTCACTGTGAGGCCGTGCACGCCGACGGCGGTGAGCGCGTCGCGCACCTCGTCCAGCTTGAACGGCTTGATGATAGCCATCACGATTTTCATGTCGTTTTCCTTGCTTGGCCGTACGTGCCGACGCCCTCGGACGCCCCCATTCCGGCTCGAACCTGGCCTAGCGGGCGGACGAGCGCCGCTATGCTCGAGCAAGACCAATCAAAGGTCGTGCCAAGCGGCCAAACAGGAATCAAAACGCTGATTTTGTTGGCTAATCTACAGATCGGGCGAGTATGAATGAATCAATAATGGGCGACGATGAAAGTTTAGGCGGAAAATCCGACGCCGATGCCGCTATTATGTGCAGGCGTCCGGATGGCGCCCTGTGACTTAAGTCAAAACAAAAGAAGGCCGGACAAAGTCCGGCCTTCTGAGCGGAGAGGTTGGTCGACTACTGATGCAGCGCTTCGCCGTGCAGGGCGAGGTCGAGACCTTCGCGCTCCTGCTCGCTCGAGGCGCGCAATCCGCCGAGAGCGCCGACGATCTTCAGGCACACCCACGTCCCGGCGGCGCACCACAGGATCGACGCCACAACGCCGACGGCCTGGATGCCCAATTGCCGGAAACCGCCTTCCAGCAGGCCCGCAACGCCGGGCGCATCCGGCGTCGCCGACAGGAACGATGTGGCGAAAATGCCGACCGCCAATGTGCCCATGATGCCGCCGACGCCGTGGACCCCAAAGACGTCGAGGGAATCGTCATAACGGTATTTCTGCTTCACGGTCGTACAGAAGAAATAGCACACCGCACCCGCCACGGCGCCGATGACGATCCCGTGCCAGGGCAGCACGAAGCCGGATGCCGGCGTGATTGTGCCGAGGCCCGCCACTGCGCCCGAGATCATGCCCAGGACCGAGGGTTTGCCCCTGTGCGCCCACTCGATCGCCGACCAGACGCAGGCTCCCGCGCAAGCAGCCAGATGCGTCGCCACAATCGCGAAGACCGCGCGCGAGCCGGATCCGAGCGCCGATCCGCCGTTGAATCCGAACCAGCCGACCCAGAGCAGCCCGGTCCCGACGACCGCCAGCGAGAGGTCGAACGGAGCCATGTTCTCCCGTCCGTAACCCTGCCGGTTGCCGATCACCAGAGCCGCCACAAGACCCGCGATCCCGGCATTGATGTGGACCACGATGCCGCCCGCAAAGTCGAGCACGCCCATGGCGCCGAGGAAACCGCCGCCCCACACCCAGTGGGCCGAAGGCACGTAAACCACGAACAGCCACAGTACGCAGAACAGCACAAAGGCGGAGAACTTCATCCGGTCCGCGACAGCGCCGCCCACCAGCGCGCAAGTGATGACCGCGAAGGTCATCTGGTAGACCATGAAGAGAATTTCGGGGATCGTCTTGGCGAACGGGCTGATGCTTTCGAGGTCGATTCCCAACAGCATCACGCGGGAAAACGACCCGATATATGCGCCGTCCCCGGTGAACGCGAGGCTGTAGCCGATGAGCGCCCACAGGATGGAAACGATGCCCGTGGCGGCGACGCTTTGCGCCATCACGGCCAGCACGTTCTTGCGGCGAACCATGCCGCTGTAGAAGAGCGCCAGCCCGGGCAGCGTCATCATCAGCACCAGCGCCGTCGCGATGATCATGAAGGCCGTATCGGCGGCGTCAATCTTCGGCGCATCCTGCGCCAGTGCGGGAGTGGATATTGCCAGAAGACCGCTCCCGAAAGCGGCAAGTCTGGCGAGAACGGCAAATTGACTGACGCGCATTGAACGGAGATCCCCGGAATTGCGAGACGACCCGCGCCGATGCCGGCATTGTTTCCGCCGCACGACGCAAGGCGGACACGGATCCCCGCCCGACGGACCGGACATCCCCACCCCTGCCCGCCAGATAAGCAAAACTGATGCCATGAATGGCTACAAAGTAATCATTCAGCAAATTCAGCAGGCGGCGACGACTAGAAATGCAGCCCAGTCGTGATGGCGTCAGCATTGGCAGCGATTCGGCTAATCTGTCGCCATACTGATGAATTTTTAAGCAGACACGCTTGGGCTTCCGGTCGCCCGGATGGGCTCTATCTGGTAGACTTGGTCCGGAGATTGTCGTGAACCGCACAACCGATATTCTGATTGCCGGGGCAGGCCCGGTCGGGCTTGCGCTGGCTGTGGCGCTGGCGAAATTTTCCGATGGCGGCCTGTCCGTTGCGGTGGTCGATCCATCGTTGGCCCGGAAGCGGTCCGGTGGGCGCGCGTCCGCGCTTGCCCCCGCATCCCGGAACCTGCTCGACGCCCTCGGATGCTGGAGCGCCCTGGAGCCTCTCGCCCAGCCGGTCCGTCGCATGGAGATCAGCGACAGCCGGGCCGCAGATGCGGTGCGCCTGCCGATTCTCTCGTTCGAACACGAGGCGGGCGGCGACGAGATCGCCTGGCTTGCGGCCAATGCCGACATTGAAAACGTTCTGCGCAAGGAAGCGCGCGCGCTCGGCGTCGATCTCGTCGCAATCGCCAGTCGCGACTACCGCACCGGACCGAACGATGTCGATCTCGCGCTCGAAGACGGCTCGCGCAGGCGGGGGCGCTTGCTGGCTGCTGCGGACGGACGCGAATCGCGATTGCGCCGGCTCGCCGGGATCTCGACCATCGGTTGGGATTACGGGGTGTCGGGGATCGTCGCCACCATCGGCCATGAGCGCGACCATGAGGGCGTGGCCCGCCAGCACTTCCTGCCCGCAGGCCCCTTTGCGATGCTGCCGCTGACCGGCCGCAGAAGCTCCATCGTGTGGAACGAACCGCATGCGCGGGCCCGCGAACTCGTCAGCCTCGACCCGCAATCCTTCATCGAAGAACTCGAGAAAAGATTCGGACTCGAACTGGGCGAACTCGAACTGCTGGACCGCCCCGCCGCATGGCCGCTGGCGCTGCAGGTGGCCCGCACCTTTTCGGCTCCGCGATTGGCCCTGTTGGGCGACGCGGCCCATGTGATCCATCCGATCGCCGGTCAGGGCCTCAACCTCGCCTACCGCGACGTTGCAACGCTCGCGGAAGAAATCATTGAGCAGGCGCGGCTCGGCCTTGATGTCGGCGCGCCCGAGGTTCTGGCGAACTACCAGCAACGCAGGCGGTTCGACACGCTGGCGACCGGCCTTGGAATGGACGTGCTCTACCGTCTGTTCTCCAACGATCTGACGCCGCTGCGTCTGGCGCGCGATCTCGGAATGGGACTGGTGGATCGCGCAAGGCCCATCAAGCGCGCCCTGATGCGCGAAGCTGCGGGCGCGACCGGATCGACGCCCATGTTGTTGCGCGGCGAACCGATCTAGGTTCAGGCCACAATCGACCGCGCTTCCTCGGCGACCATCACCGGTATGCCGCCGCGTATGGGAAACGCGAGTTTCGCCGCATCGGAAATCAGTTCCTGATGGGCCGCGTCGTAGCGCAAGGTGGTGCGGGTCACCGGACAGACGAGGATTTCGAGCAGCCGCGGGTCCGACAACGATTCGCGATCGCGATGCGGCGAATGATTCGTCAGCGGCGTCACGTGACGCTCGATCATGTTACTGTAGCCGCGTGGTCGGATTGCGCTGGCGCGCAAGCTCGAATTCCGTGATCGCCACAAGCGCGTCGGCGCGCGCGCGCAGCGTCGGAGCTTCCAGCAAGGCCTGCTTTTCTTCCGGCCCGAATGGACTCATCATCGCAAGCGCATTGACGAGTTCCTCGTTGCGCGCCGAATCGATGGCGTTCCAGTCGATCTTCAGCCGCGTCGATTCCGCGAAAGCGCGCAACGCCTTCAACAGGCTCTCGCGATCCACCTCCTCCTCGCCCGAGCGGGGCGTGAAGTCGCTGGAAAATTCGGAATAGTCGACACGGCACTGGCGATAAGGCGTCGTGGTCGACAGTTCCTCGACAACGCGAAAACGCGCAATACCGGTCAGGGCGATCACATAACGCCCATCACCGGTCTCGGCGACCTGCGTGAGGCGTCCGATGCAGCCCACAGGTTGCAACGGCGGCCCCGCATGGCCCGGTTCCTTTGCAGACGAGGGCTGGATCATCCCGATCAGCCGGTCCGCCTTCAGCGCATCGTCGATCATCGCCATGTAGCGCGGCTCGAATATGTTCAGCGGCAGATGTCCGCGCGGCAGCATCAGGGCGGCTTCGAGCGGGAACACCGGAATCACGACCGGCAGTTCGCTCGCATCGCGGTAAGATTTGTTCATGCTCATCGGACGCCTTGCTCCCGCATTACGCGAAAAGGACCGTCGACAGCTTGCGGCGGCCTGCGATCGTATCGGGGTCCATCGGACCCCAGCCCTCGAAAAATTGCAGAAGCTGCTTTCTCGCAGCTTCGTCGTTCCACGTCCGGTTACGCCGGATGATCTCGACGAGCGCCGACGAGGCTTCGTCGCGGCGCCCCTTCGCGTTGAGCGCGATGGCGAGATCGAGACGCGCCTGATGATCGTTGGGATCAGCCGCGAGTCGCGTTTCGAGTTCGCCTACATCGCCCGCATCTGCGGCCTTGTCGGCGATTTCGAGCGCTGCGCGCGCAGCTACCACGCCCTGATCCTTGTCGGCGGCGGGCGGCAGGGCGGCCAGAATCTCGCGGGCCGTATCCAGTTCGCCAAGTTCGATAAGCGCCCGCGCCTGACCGGCGCTGGCTTTCAGATGTCCCGGCTGCGCCAGAGCAGCGCTGGCGAACAGTTCCGCCGCCTCCCCGAATTGCCCGGCCCCGAAAGCTTCCTCGCCGGCCTCGGCCAGCTCGTCCGCTTCGCTGCGCAGGGGGCCGACGAGCCGTTCGATGAACGCCTTGACCTGGCCCTCCGGCAGCGCGCCCATGAATCCATCCGCCGGCTGCCCGTTCTGGAAGGCGATCACGGCCGGAATTGACTGGATGCCGAGCTGCCCGGCGATCTGCGGATGGTCGTCGATATTCATCTTCACCAGACGAACCTTGCCGCCTGCCGCATTTACAGCCTTCTCGAGGACGGGCGTCAGCTGCTTGCAGGGGCCGCACCAGGGGGCCCAGAAATCAACCAGAACAGGCTGTTTGGCCGATTCGGCGATCACATCCGCCCGGAAGCCGGCCGTCGACGTGTCCTTGATGAACCCGGCGTCCGCCGCAACCGCTGTTTCCTGTCCCAGCATCCCAAACTCCCTGACAGCAGCCGTGTCAGCTGCACGATAGATGGCGCTCCATGCGACATTGGCAATGAGGATTCGCTTAACCGGAGATCGGCGACGGAGCCGCAAATCCCCTCACAAGCGGGTCGTGCCCGGTCGCCCGAAGGAACCGTAGCAGATCAATGGAGGAAATGCTGGTTGTCCGGGTGTTGATCAAGGGGTGAAAGTTCAGCCGCTCGTGCGAGATCATCTCCGCCTCCAGCACCACCGTCACGCGACCGGCGGGATCGTTGATGGCCCCGAAGGGCGTCACCGAACCGGGCTGTACGCCCCAGACCTCGACCAGCAGGTCCGCCGGACCGAACGACACCTTGCCGTTCGCCCCGATCAGCGCGTGAACGCTCTTGAGGTCGATCCGCGCATCCTCCAGGGCGACCAGAAGGAACAGCTGGCCTTTCCGGTCCTTGAGGAAAAGATTTTTCGTATGCCCGCCGGAAATTTCCCCGCGCAGCGACCGGGCCTCCTCGACGGTGAAGACCGGCGGGTGCTCGATTGTGGTTGTCGCAAAGCCTTCCGTGGCCAAAAAAGCCAGCAATTCGTCCGACGTCACAGCCATTCCGGCGCCCCCGAGAGATTTCGCATCTTGCGCCTGATCGCCTGTTGCAATCCCGTCGCGATTGCTGCATATAGCGCCGCACCGGCGCTTGCGCGACGGACACCAGGATGCGGGTGTAGCTCAGTGGTAGAGCACGACCTTGCCAAGGTCGGGGTCGAGGGTTCGAATCCCTTCGCCCGCTCCATTTTCAGACGATCTCCGGACGAACCGCGTGCGCGATCCCTGGTCGCGTGTGCTCGTATCTGTCTGATGACAAAAGCGGACTGCATCCGCTATACGCGCCCCAGTCGCTTTACCGGAGACGCCTCATGCTGAAGCCCGAAGACAACGAACGCCTGACCCGCGTTGGTCCCGGCACGCCGGCAGGCGAGCTTTTCCGCCGTTATTGGCAGCCAGCGCTCCTGGCCGAAGAACTTCCCGAGAAGGATGGGCCGCCGGTGCGCGTGCGCCTGCTGGGCGAAGACCTGATCGCATTCCGCGATTCCACCGGAGCGGTCGGGCTGGTCGACGCCTTCTGCCCGCACCGCCGCGCGCCGATGTTCTTCGGCCGCAATGAAGATTGCGGCCTGCGCTGCGTCTACCACGGCTGGAAATTCGACCTGAACGGGGACTGCGTCGACATGCCGTCGGAACCTGCCGGCACGCCCCTGCAGGCAAAAGTCAAGATCAAGGCCTATCCGACCGTCGAGAAGGGCGGAATCATCTGGACCTATATGGGCCCGAAGGACCAGCAACCCGAGCCGCCCGATTACGAATGGCTGCGCGCGCCCGCCACCCATCGCTATGTCTCGAAGACCTTCGAGGAGTGCAACTATCTGCAGGCGCTGGAAGGCGGGCTCGACACTGCCCATTCATCCTTTGCGCACAACAACAACATGGGCGCGAAGGACGAACCACGCAATCGCGACACATCGCCGACTCTCGACGTCGAGCGGACCGACTACGGTTATCATTATGTCTCGACGCGCCAGATGGGCGGCGGAGACAGGTACATCCGCTTCTATCATTTCCTGATGCCGTTCCAGCAGATGCGCGGCGGCATTCACCATTTCAATGGCGACCGGCGCGACCTTCCCGAACTCGACGGACACCTCTGGGCGCCGATCGACGACCACACGACCTTTGTTTACAACTGGGCCTGCGGATACGACATCAACGTGCCGCTGGACCCGCACCACATGGCCGAGCGCGAGCATTTCTACGGACGCGGTCCGCAGGATCTGATTCCCGGCACCTACAGGCTGAAGCTGAACAGGTCGAACGACTACATGATCGACCGCAAGCTGCAGAAGACAAAAACCTACACCGGCATCAAGGGCGTCAACACGCAGGACTTCGCCCTGCAGGAAGGCATGGGCCCCATCGTCGATCGCTCGAAGGAAAATCTCGGGACGAGCGACCGCGCCATCGTGACCATGCGGCGTCTTTTGCTGGAAGCCGTACAGGACGTCGCGCAGGGCCGGACGCCGCGCGGGCGCGATCCGGCGACCCATCGCGATGTGCGCCCGTATGATGATTTCATCCGCGCCGGTCAGGACTGGCGCGAGATCTTCGATCGCGAGACCCGCGCCAAATGGTAAGGACGCAGGACGGATGGTAGGACCTGCGGACGACAATCATGCGCGCATGACTCTTTGGGGTTCGCTCGAGGCGAAATTCGGGTCGACGCCCTTCCGGACCTTCGTGTTCTGGCCGATTGCGGTTTTTCTCTACGAACTCGTCAACGAAGGGCCGGATTTTTCGATCCTGCCATTCGGACTCGTTTTTCTTGTCTGGGGCTACGGGCAATATCGCTACGCGGGCGCCTTCAGAACGAAGCGCGGCGGCGGCGGCCCCGGCATCGCCAATCCGCCGCAGCGTCTGGTGGCCGAAGGCCTCTATGCCTATGTCCGCAACCCGATGTATCTCGGACATCTGATCTTCATTTACGGGCTCGCGCTCACGTTCAAGTCATGGCTGGCGCTGGCGATTCTGATTTTTCACATGTGGTGGTTTCATCGGCGCGTGCTGGAAGACGAAGTCCGCATGCGGGCTTTGTTCGGTCGCTCATATGATGATTATGCATCGCATGTGAAACGCTGGATTCCGGGTTTCTTCTGAAGATCGGCGCGATTCGCCTGCGCTCGCCAAGCGGCTTTTTGACTTTTCCCCGCCGTTTGAGACTTGCGGCAGGAGGCGATCCGATCCTAACATCCCCCATGGTTCAGACCTCGATCACCATACGGGCTGCGCGTCCGGCCGATTCCGCCGAGATTGCAGCCGTGCATGATTCGGCCTGGCATGACGCCTACCGGGGCATCATTCCCGGACGCGAACTTGAAAAGATGATCGCCCGCCGCGGCCCGCGCTGGTGGAAGTCCGCCATAGCGCGAGGTTCGCGCCTGATGGTGCTGGATTTCGACGAATCGATCGGCGGCTATGCGAGCTACGGTCGCAACCGCGTACCCTCGCTGCCCTATCAGGGCGAATTGTTCGAATTATATCTGGCGCCCGAATTTCAGGGTCTGGGTTTCGGCAGGCGCCTGTTTCAGGCGGTGCGGCGCGATCTGGCCGAACATGGCTACCAGAACATGCTCGTCTGGGCCCTGGCGGACAATGATCGCGCGACGGCGTTCTACGAGCGCATGGGCGGCAAGGTGGTTCGGCGCGCGCCGGAGAAATTCGGCTCCGAGATGCGTGACCGCGTGGCTTTTGCTTTCGACTAGGGCCGAAATCGGCTTGGGCTGAACGAAAGCATTTACCTCTCGCATTTAGTCTGGCTTGCGCCTTTCAGGCTGCGTTTTTAAACACGCGCCTCTATTCAGCCCGGAGCCTTTCATGCGTATCGACGCCATTTCAATTGGCAAGAACCCGCCCCAGGAAGTGAACGTCGTGATCGAGGTTCCCATTGGGGGCGAACCGATCAAATACGAAATGGACAAGGACGCCGGCGCGTTGGTGGTGGATCGCTTCCTCTATACGTCCATGCGCTATCCGGGCAATTACGGCTTCATTCCCCACACCCTGTCTGGCGACGGCGACCCTTGCGACGTGGTGGTGGCCAATACGCGCGCGATCGTGCCGGGCGCGATCATGAGCTGCCGCATCGTCGGCGTGCTGCTGATGGAAGACGAGGCGGGCGGCGACGAAAAGCTGCTGGCGGTTCCCTCGTCAAAACTGACGCAGCGTTACGACAAGGTGAAGAACTACACCGACCTGCCCGACATCACGCTCAAGCAGATCGAGCATTTCTTCCAGCACTACAAGGATCTGGAGCCCGGCAAGTGGGTGAAGGTCGTGCGCTGGGGCGACGCGCAGGAAGCGCACGCGCTCGTTCTCGAAGGCATCGAACGCGCCCGGGCGGCCAAGCAGAAGGGCTGATTCAGTCCTTCCGCTTGAGCAGGAACACGCCCTGCTCGCCGAACATGTTCCAGACCCACCACGGCGCATTGACCCGCACCGGCGCGCCGTAGCGGTCGAGCGCCACGCCGCGCTCGATCCTGGCGCCGATGTCGTTCACGAGTCCGACGAAATCGCGGATCGTGCAGAAGTGGATATTGGGCGTGTCGTACCAGGTGTACGACAGGTTCTCCGTCACCGGCATGCGGCCCTTGAACATGAGCTGCGTGCGGATGCGCCAATGTCCGAAATTCGGAAATGACACGATGGCGTGGCGGCCGATGCGCAACATATGCTCCAGCACGCGGCGCGGATGCCGGGTCGCCTGAAGCGTCTGGGACAGGATGACATAATCAAAACCGTCGTCCGGATAGTCCTGCAAGTCGACGTCGGCGTCGCCCTGAATGACCGAAAGCCCCTTCGCCACGCAATCGTTGACGCCGCGCTGCGACAGTTCCATGCCGCGCGCATCGACGCCGCGCTGCTCGCTCAGGAGCCGCAGCAAAGTCCCGTCTCCGCAGCCGACATCCAGCACGCGCGCATTGCGCTGAACCATGTCGGCGATCAGCAGAAGATCGACGCGCGCATCGGCGCGGATCGCCTCATCGCTGAGATGCCGTTGCGCTTCGGTCATGCGAGTCCCCGCGCTCGGGCGGCGGCGCCCAGAAATCCCCTCGTCGTCGAAAGCAATTCGGGCACGTCGAGCAGGAAAGCGTCATGGCCCTTGTCGGTCTCGATTTCGACAAAAGAGACAGATGCCCCGCCCGCGTTCAGCGCATGTACGACGGCGCGTGAGTCAGAGGTCGGAAACAGCCAGTCCGACGTGAAGGATACGACGCAAAACCGCGTCTTCGTGCCTTTGAACGCCTGCGCCAGACTGCCGCCGTAGTCAGCCGCAAGGTCGAAATAATCCATCGCGCGCGTCACGTAGAGATAGGAATTGGCGTCGAACCGTTCGACGAAGCTCGATCCCTGATGGCGCAGGTAACTTTCGATCTGGAAATCTGCGTCGAACGAAAAGGTCGGGGCGGAACGATCCTGCAGCTTGCGGCCGAATTTCCGGTGCAGGGCCTCGTCCGACATATACGTGATATGCGCCGCCATGCGGGCGACCGCCAGGCCCTTGGATGGTTTCAGGCCGTTTTCGTAATAACGCCCGGCCTGCCAGTCGGGATCGGCCATGACGGCCTGCCGGCCTACTTCGTGGAAAGCGATGTTCTGCGAGGAATGCCGTGCGGCCGCCGCAATCGGGATCGCCGAAAAGACCCGGTCCGGATAGAGCGCGGCCCATTGCAGCACCTGCATGCCGCCCATCGACCCTCCGGCCACGCAAAACAATGTGTCGATTCCCAGATAATCGACCAGCTTGGCCTGCGCCCGCACCATGTCCTTGATGGTCACAACCGGCAGGTCGAGCCCGTAGGGAAGTCCGGTCGAGGGATTGATCGACGCCGGGCCTGTGGTGCCCATGCAGCCGCCGATCACATTCGAGCAGATAATGAAATAGCGGTCGGTGTCGATGGGCTTGCCCGGTCCCACCATGGTCTCCCACCAGCCGGACTTGCCGGTGACCGGATGTTCGTTAGCCACATGCTGATCGCCCGTCAGCGCATGGCAGATCAGGACCGCGTTGGATTTCGCCGCATTCAGGGTTCCGTATGTCTGGTAAGCGATCTGCAACGGCCCGACCGGCACGCCCGCATCCATCATCAGCGGGTCGCTCTCCGGGAACCGCACGACCAGACTGCGGGGCGTTTCGGCCTCCAGATGAGCCGCCGCACTGGCGGACTTGGCAATCTCCTCGGACGGCACCCGATTCCTCACACACACGCAATTGTTCGATCTTTCGAACGTATCGTACGGTATTCAGGTTGACGCTTGATTGCAAGGCAAGCGTGGCGGAGCAGCGGCGAGCGCCGGTTTCCTTTGCCAAGTCTGGCGCGCCGCCTTATGAACCAGACCGGTTTCGAAGCCCGGGTATCCAAGTGTCAGATCCTGCCCCCAAGATGGACGTCGATCCAGTCGCGGACCTCAACCGATTGCGAGTCGATATCGACCGCATCGACGCCGAGATGCACCGCCTGCTGATGGAGCGGGGCGACATCATCGAGAGCCTGATCGCTGTGAAGGCCCGGCAGGGTGGCGGCTCGGCCTTCCGGCCAGGGCGCGAGGCCGACATGATGCGCCGCATCGCCGGTCGCCACAAAGGCATCCTGCCGCTCGACACGGTTGAGGGCATCTGGCGCATCATCATCGCCACTTTCACCTATGTGCAGGCCAATTATTCCGTCCATGCGGACATTGCGGGCGGCGACGCCGCCATGCGGGATTCAGTCCGGTTCCATTTCGGCTTTACGGTGCCGTTCATCCAGCATCAGGGTCCGGCGGGGGTGATCGACGCAGTCGCGCGCTCCGATGGCGACCTCGGGATGGTGCGGATCGACGGCGGCATCGCGGCCGGGGCCTGGTGGCAAAAACTGACCGCGCCAACGGCTCCAAAAATCATCGCCCGTGTTCCTTTCGTCGAGCGCCCGGACCACCCTGCCGGGATGCCGGTCTTCGTGCTCTCCCTGCCGCTGGCGGAGGCGGCCGCGCGCGACGTTCTCATTTTTTCGGTGACGCTGGAGCGATGGCGGGACGCAATCCCCGACGCAATAGGAAGTCTCGGTTGTGAGATCCTTGGCAATGCGGCGACCGGGACCGGGCTTTCGCTGCTGGTCGCCGCACCCGGAGAAGCATCGCCCGACGCGCTCCGGGACGCCCTCGCCGCAGCGGGCTGCCCCGGACCCCGCATCGTTCAGGTTGGCAGCCACGCGGCGCGGTCCGACCGTCGCGGGCAGGCGCTCATTCAGGGCTAGATTTTCCTTTTTCCACTTCGCCGAAAGTCAGATGCATGAACCAGATCCTCCGTCCCGTCGCCCGCGACAGCGTTCTGAAGATCGACCCCTATGTGCCGGGAAAGAGTTCGGCCCCGGGCGTCGATCGCATTTTCAAGCTCTCGTCCAACGAGTCGCCGCTCGGTCCGTCTAAGAAGGCCGTCACGGCCTTTGCGTCGGTCGCCGGGAAGCTTGAGGATTACCCCGAAGGATCGGCCCGCCGTCTGCGCGAAGCCATCGGCAAGCGGTATGGACTTGACCCGGATCGGCTTGTTTGCGGGTGCGGCTCCGACGACCTTCTGCACCTGCTCGCCACCGCCTATGTGGGCGAGGGCGACGAAGGCATTTTCACCACGCACGGCTTCCTGGTTTACGAGATCGCCATCAGGGCGGCCGGCGGCACGCCGGTGATCGTCCCTGAAACCGATCTGACGGCCGATGTGGACGCGATTCTGGCGGCCGTAACGCCGCGCACGAAGATCGTCTTCATCGCCAATCCCAACAATCCTACCGGCACCTATGTGAACATGGCGGAGATCAAGCGGCTGCAGGCGAATCTGCCCCCGAATGTCCTGCTCGTGCTCGACGCCGCCTACGCCGAATATGTCCGTCGCAACGATTACACCGCCGGCATCGAGATGGTTTCGACCTGCGAGAACGTCGTGATGACTCGCACCTTCTCGAAGATCCACGGCCTCGCGAACTTGCGCCTTGGCTGGGCCTTCGCCCCCTCACATGTCTGCGATGCGCTGCATCGCATTCGCGGACCCTTCAACGTCAACGGTCCGGCGATGGAGGCCGGGATTGCGGCGATTGAAGACACAGAGCATGTGACCTTCGCGGCCGACCACAATGAAAAATGGCTGGGCTGGCTGACTGAAGGCGTCTCGAAGCTCGGCCTGAAAGCAACGCCGAGCGTGGCGAATTTCCTGCTGGTGCATTTCCCCGACGAGCCCGGGCGGACTGCCGTTGACGCCGATGCGTTCCTGACCAGGCGCGGTCTGATCGTCCGCAATGTGGCCTCCTACAAGCTGCCGCAGTGCCTGCGCATGACGGTCGGCACCGAAGAAGCAAACCGCTTGCTGCTCGGCGCCTTGACGGACTTCGTGGGAGGCCGGGCGCGTGCCTGACAGTCTCGGACCCGCGCTCGAAACGCCCCTGTTCGAACGCATCGCCATCATCGGCCTCGGGCTGATCGGTTCGTCGATCGCCCGCGTGGCCCGCCGGAAGAATCTGGCAGGCACGATCGTGGCGATCGACCAGTCCCTGCAGGTCCGTTCGCGCGTCGCCGAACTCGGCATTGCGGACGAAGTGGCCGCGTCAGCCGGCGACGGCGTGCGCAATGCTGATCTGGTGATTCTCTGCGTGCCGGTGGGGGCGAATGCGTCCGTGGCGAAAGAGATTGGGGCAAGCCTGAAACCCGGCTCTATCGTTTCGGATGTCGGCTCCGTGAAGGCCTCCGTCGTGGCCAATGTGGTTCCGCATCTACCGGAAGGCGTGTCTTTCGTACCCGCCCACCCGGTGGCCGGCACGGAGTTCTCCGGTCCCGACGCAGGCTTCGCGACCTTGTTCAAGAATCGCTGGTGCATTCTGACGCCGCCGGACGGAACCCCGCCCGATGCGATCGCGCGCGTGCGGGAATTCTGGGCCGCGATGGGTTCGAACGTCGAGATCATGACGCCGACGCATCACGATCTGGTGCTGGGCATCACGAGCCATCTGCCGCATCTGATCGCCTTCAACATTGTCGGCACCGCAGCGGCGCTCGAGGAAGGCACGAAGTCGGAAGTCATCAAGTTTTCAGCCGGCGGGTTCCGCGACTTCACCCGCATCGCGGCGTCCGATCCAACCATGTGGCGCGACGTCTTCCTCCACAACAAGGAAGCCGTTCTGGAAATGCTGGATCGGTTCAACGCCGATCTCAATGCGCTTGTGAAGATGATCAAGGAGGGCGATGGCCCCGGCCTGCACGATCGCTTCTCGCGCACCCGCGCGATCCGTCGCAGCATCATCGAGCAGGGCCAGGAAACCGCAACCGCGGACTTCGGGCGGCTGGGACCGGACGCAACCGCGTCTCAGTAAAGCGGCAGGAGCACCAGCGGCAACCGCAAGGGGCCTATGGCGGCTCTCCCGTCTTTCAGTTCGACCGGCAGTGTCAAACGCATTCCCGGTTGGGACGGGTTGCCGGCGGGTTCGCGTCGCGCCAGAAATCCGGACAGGGCGCTGCCGATGCTGACCGCAGCCGGGCTGACGCCATAACGTTTGAGAACCTCGTCGACATTGCTCGCGCTGATCGACACGTTGCCCCGCAGCCGCCGCAAGTCATCCAGTTGCAGGACGCCGCTTGCTTCCGCCGTCATGGCGGCCTGCTCGAATCGCAATGTGGACAGATGGAACTTGCCGCCCGTGATGCGCCAGTCCTCGATCGACCCGATCAGATCATCCAGGAGAAGAACATCGGCGCGATCCATCCGGGCCTTGAGCCCGAGCGCGGCCGGCATGGATGAACCCGTCAGTTGGTTCAACGGCGACGACTCGAACGCCATCGCGTCCATGGCGATATCGACCGTTTCTTCTGCGCCGGCGACGACGTCGAGCGCCAGCGTTCCCAAGCGCGATTGCGCTGCGGGAAACTCGAGTCCTTCGCCCCGAACCTTCAGGCCTCGCAGACCCGTGGACCCCCACGCGATATCGAAGCTCATGTTCGTCCATCGCAGCGAGACAGGTTGAGCCTCAATTTGCGTACGATAATCGAGCGGCCCGGTCAGTTTCGCCTCAATCCGGAACGGATTGGCCAACGGCGCAGTGGCTTCAAGCCGGCTGGCGCTGGCCGCCTGCGTGCCGCGACCGTTCGCGACTTCCACCTTCAGGCCATCGCAAACGAAGTCGACCCTGAACGGAAAGCCGCTCGTGCGCTGCGACGCACATGACCACTTACGTCCGAAGATTCTTTGCTGAGCCTCGACCCAGCGGTCGAGCGCCACAAGAGCCGCTGCGCGCGTGGCGAACCAGCCGATGCCCGGCAATGCGAGGGCCAGGATCGTCAGCGCCGCAATCCAGCGCGGCAGCCGGGCCTTTTTCGCAGAAGCAGGAATGGTCGAATTCAACAGGGCGGTTCCAGCGTGATGCGCGATGGTGTAACGGTTCACCGTGGCCCATCAAGGGCAAAACAATCATGGCGGACGAATTGCGCAAGCAGGACGACGATCTGTGGGTGTTCGGTTACGGGTCGCTGATCTGGCGCCCCGGCTTCGAGTTCACAGAGCGGGTCGCCGCGACGATCCATGGTTTTCATCGCTCGCTGTGCGTCTTTTCCCACGTTCATCGCGGCACGCCCGAACGGCCCGGACTTGTGCTCGGCCTCGACCGGGGCGGCTCCTGCCACGGTATCGCCTATCGGGTCGAAAGCAGGCTGCGCCAGACGACCATGGATTATCTGCGCGAGCGTGAGCAGGTGACGCTCGTCTACCGCGAGATCAATGCGCTTGCGCGTCTGAAAGACGGGCGGAGGGTGAAAGCGGTCGCCTATGCGGTCGACCAGCGACACGGGCAATATTCGGGACCGCTGACCCCCGAGCAAGTCCTCGATGCGGTGCGCCACGGCGTCGGCAGATCAGGCCGCAATCCCGAATACATCATCAACACCCACGAACATCTGGTCGCGATGGGCATACGGGACAGCACGCTTGAAATGATCGTGCGGCGTCTTGGCGAAGGCTGAAGTCAGCCGGCGCGGCGCGATTCCCAATCAGCCGGAACAACGGCCTTCAGTTCGGGATTTTGCTGTAACGCTTCGCCGATGATCCGGTCGGACGCCGTTTCGAGCCGCGCGCAGAGCAATTGGTAAAAGATGTTCTTGTCATAACCGGGCGGGATCGGCGGCAGAAACTCGACGATGATGGTCCCCGGACGCCGCAGGAAGGACCGCCGCGCCCAGAACAAGCCGGAATTGAGCGCAACCGGCACGCACGGAACCGAATTGTCTGCATAGATATGGGCGACGCCGAACTTGTATTGCGGCGGGGCAGCGGCGGGGCGCCGGGTTCCCTCGGGAAAGATCACCAGCTGGCGGCCAGCCGCAAGAGCCTCGTGGGCGCGCGCCTTCGCCTGCGCAAGCGCTGCTGCGCCTTTCGAACGGTTGATGGCGGTGAGATCTGCCCGCCCGAGGTACCAGCCGAAAAACGGAATCCACGTCAGTTCACGTTTCAGGATGAACGTGAAATCGGTGAAGAACGGCGGCAGCGCGAACACCTCCCAGATCGACTGATGTTTCGGGGCGACGATGCACGGTCCTTTAGGGATGTTTTCAATTCCCCGAAACTCCACATGCGTGCCGCAGATCACGCGCATCAGCCAGAAGGTCGCCTTGGCCCAGAGCAGCGCCAGATAGAAGACCGCAAAGCGATTGATGAACAGCGCCGGCAGCCCGACGATGAGCAGCACAATCAGCGCCGCATAGAACAGGATGTTGAAAATCAGCGACCTGATGACGAGCATTCGCGGCTGTCTCGCAGAAAGCACCACAGGGAGGCCTGAAGCCCCCGACAGCCCGAATGTCTAGGTCGGACGCTGACCGCTGGCAAGGACACGGGCTTCGGACCAGAGAAACTTCAGATATTCGGATGCGACGAGCCGAAACAGTTCGACATCGTTCCACCACGCCTTGCCGCGCAGCCGGTCAGCCACCACCGCATGCGGAATGAGCTCCAATTCGGGAAGGCGCGCGCGCATTTCGGCCAGCGCCCTTCGCATGTGATAGCTCGACGTCACGATGATCAGCGACCCCCGTATCTCGCGCTCGTGGACCCAGCGCCGCGTCTCCTCCGCATTGCCCGCCGTGTTTTGCGCAATGTAGCCGAGGTCCACGCAACACCGGACGATGTTGCCCGATCCCTGCACGGTGCGGGCGATTTCCGGCCCCGTCGTTCCGGCGCTCACGCCGGTGATCAGAAGGCGCCGGGCATGTCCGGCCATCAGAAGCCGGATTGCATCGGTGACCCGTTCGGCCCCGCCCGTCAGCACCACCATGCCGTCGGCCTTGCGGTCCAGCGGAGCCTCGACGGTTTTGACTTGCGAGGCGAACCAGTAAAAGCCGCCGCAGAAAGCCAAACCGGCAATCCAGCTGATGATCGAGACAAGCGAGAATAGCCCGGTCCTGCGCCGCGTGTCCCGGCTCCCCGGTTCGGAGTCGCGCGTCATCGCGCGGCCTCCGGCTGGAGATCCGCAAGTGCCGGAGGGAGCCTGTTCATTCCAGTGCGCCCAGATGGCGGAAGACCACGACGCGCGACATGTAGCCCGTCAAAATCGCAATCGCGAACGCGATCAGCCCGATCAACGCATAACCTTTCGGGCCTAGCGAAAAGGAGCCGAAGAGCGCCTCGATCTGGTCGCCGCCGGGACTGAGCGCCCAAACATTCGACAGGACGCGCGAGGCCAGAAACAAGGCGAGAGCGCAAAGGCCGCCTATGGCGCCGCCCTTGAGCCCGAGACGCAGGAACAGCCGCTGGAATTCGCGCGCAATAAAACGGTCCTCCGCCCCTACGAAATGAAGCACTTCGACGATGTGCCGGCTGCCGGCCATGGCGCCCCGCGTGGCGAAGGCGACCGCCAGCGCCATGGCGGTGAAGACAAGCCCGACGACAAAGATCGCGATCCACACGAGGGTCTGCGCCATGGCGCTCAACCGGTCGATCCACATCCGGTGATCGTCGAGCGACGCATTGGGGACCGATTGCCCAAGCTGTTTGCGCAGGGCTGAAAGATCGACCGTCGCCCCGGGTTCAAGTTTCAGCACGATCAGCCGGGGCACCGCGAGTTCGCTGAGATCAACCCCCGCGCCGAGCCATGGTTCGAGCAGCTTCTCTGATTCGGATTTCGAAAAAAGCCGGACCTCCGCGACGCCCGCGACCGCCCTGGCCAGTTCGGCTGCTTTCGTCGCATCGGCGTCCGCCACCTTCGGGTTGGACGAACGCACCTGAATGGTCACTTCGCGCGAGACCTGTTCGCTCCAGTCGCGAGACGCATCGCTGATCAGCACCGCGCAGCCCGCCGTGAGGGCAGCCAGAAAGGTCATGATGGAGATGACCGTCACCAGCGCGCGGCTCGCGATCGTATCGGTGGGCACCAGCGGAGCGCGCGCCCGCATCGCAGTATCGCCGGATTCTTCCTGGCGGGCGCGTGATCTTGAGCGGGCGATCAGAAAGGTCATCGGCCTAATCGTAGACGTGGAGCCGGCTGTCGCCGAGCACAAACCGCCGCGCGCCGCCGAACTGATCCATCAGGGCCAGATCATGCGTGGCGATCAGCACTGCGGTGCCGGACTTGTGCAACTCGGTAAAGAGGCGAAGCAGGCGGCGGGCCAGGCTGGGATCGACGTTTCCGGTGGGCTCGTCGGCCAGCAAAAGCTCGGGACGGGCAATCAACGCTCTGGCGATCGCGGCCCGCTGCTTTTCGCCGCCGGACAGAACCGGCGGCAGGATATGCATGCGATCGCCCAGCCCCACCCACTGCAAGAGTTCGACGACTTCGGCCCGGTAAGTGGACTCGTCCCTGCCCTGAACCCGCAGGGGGAGAGCCACATTCTCGTAAGTCGTCAGGTGATCGAGAAGACGGAAGTCCTGAAAGACAACCCCGATCCTGCGTCGGATCGCGGTGATCTCTTCCTTTTCCAGTTCATTGGACAAACGGCCGAAGACGCTGATGAAGCCGCGCGTCGGCTTCAGCGCGAGAAGGATCAGGCGCAGCAAAGTGGTCTTGCCCGCGCCCGAAGGGCCGGTCAGAAACTGAAAGGATTGCGGCTCGATCGCGAACGAAAGGTCCCGCAGGATCTCAGGTCCCATTCCGTAGCGCAGACCCACATTCTCGAACCTGACCAAAAAACCCTCTTGGCTGGCGACAACGCCCCCTGATTCGGAGCGAATCATACGCCAGCCGGACCCGCCCGGATAGCAAAGCCCCATCGAGGCGGGCGCTTAACCGCGCCTTAACCATAAATGCCCCCATTCTGCGGCGGCGGCACATGTGAGCGGTATCGGACAATGGCGGGCGAAATCGATCTTGCGGTCAAAAGCGGACGCGTCCGGGCGCCCACTTATGAAGACATCTACGGTGCGGGTCGCAGCGCCGGGGACGTGCCCGCCAGCGCGGGCAGACGGCGCTTCGGCCCGGCATTGCTCCTGTGCGGGGCAGCCTTCTGCGCCATGCTGCTCGTCGCCCAGCGACAGCGGGTCGTGAAATATGCGCCATTCACCGCCGGAGCCTATGCGGCGGCGGGGCTTCCGGTGAACGCACGCGGTCTCGCTTTCCGCAATGTGAAGGCGACGGTATTGGCCGATGCGGGCCAGAAGGTGCTGGCCGTTGAAGGCCATGTGGCCAATATTCGTGACACGACCCTGAACGTGCCTGATCTTCGCGTGGCGGTGGATGGACCCGACGGCCGCGAACTCTATTACTGGACCGCAAAGTCTCCCAAGCCGAGCCTTGGCGCGGGCGAGGAAATCTACTTCCGCGCACGCCTCGCATCCCCGCCGTCCGATGGCGAAAGCATCAAGGTTCGCTTCACCGATGCATCGGCGAAGACGTCCAGATAGTCAGTTGTTTCCTTCGAGAAGCCGGCGGGCGATGACCTGCGCCTGAATTTCTGCGGCTCCTTCGAAGATGTTCAGAATTCGCGCGTCGCACAGCACACGTGAAATCGCATATTCCTGAGCAAACCCATTGCCGCCATGGATCTGCAGCGCATTGTCCGCAGCCGCCCATGCAACGCGCGCGCCGAGCAGCTTGGCCATGCCGGCCTCCAGATCGCAGCGTCGTCCGTCGTCTTTCGCCCGTGCGGCAAAATAGGTGATCTGACGCGCAACGTGCGTCTCTGCCGCCATCATGGCGATCTTGTCTGCGACGCGCGGGAAATTGATCAGGGCCTTGCCGAACTGGATGCGGTCGCGAGCATAGCGCAGACCCAGATCCATCGCCGACTGGGCGACGCCGACAGCCCTGGCGGCGGTCTGGATGCGCGCAGATTCGAAGGTCTGCATGAGCTGCTTGAAACCCTGCCCCTCTTCGCCTCCCAGAAGATTTTCCGCCTCGACCTCGAAGTCGTCGAACCCGATCTCGAATTCCTTCATGCCGCGATAACCGAGCACCTCGATTTCGCCGCCCGTCATTCCCTTCGCCGGAAAAGGATTGGAATCATCGCCACGCGGCTTTTCAGCCAGCAACATGGACAGGCCCTTGTAGCCCGGCTCGTTCGGATTGGTGCGAACCAGTAGCGTCATAAGGTCGGCCCGCACCGGATGGGTGATCCATGTCTTGTTGCCGGACACGCGGTAGACATCGCCGTCACGCACGGCGCGTGTGCGCAAACTCGCCAGATCCGAACCCGTATTGGGTTCGGTAAAGACCGCCGTGGTGAGCATTTCGCCTGATGCGATCAGCGGGAGATATTTCTCCTTCTGGGCTTGCGTCCCGCCGCACAAAATCAGTTCAGCTGCGATTTCGGATCGAGTGCCGAGCGAACCGACGCCGATGTAGGCGCGCGACAATTCTTCAGTCACGACGCACATTGCGACCTTGCCAAGGCCCATGCCGCCAAATTCCTCCGGCACCGTGAGACCGAACACGCCCAGATCGCCAAGGCCCCTGATGACCTCCATCGGAATATACGCATTCCGCAGATGCCACTCATGCGCGTGAGGAGTCACTTCCGCATCAGAGAACTTGCGCATTTCGGTCCGGATGGCTTCGAGAGTCTCATCAAGACCCGGGTCTCCAACCGGATCTCCGTTGCCCGACTGCTCCATCAGCCGGACAAGTTCGGCGCGCGAGTCCGGATTGTTGCCCACCATGGCGCGCTCGGCGCCTTCCGACAGCCAGCCTGCGATCTGGCGTTGCGTCAGTCCGAAATCCGCAGGCCGGACGAATTCGCCCTGGCTCATCGGGATGCCGCTAAAGACCTGCGTCAGATACTCACCAAATGCGATGCGCGACAGCGCAAACTCCGTCGTCCCGAAGCGTTGCTCCGCATCAAGCCGCTCGGAATAGGCGAGGACTTCCCGCAGACCCTGCACATAAGTCGCAAGCCAGGCGAGTCCATGCGCGGCGTGCTGTTGTTGTTCCAGAATATCCGGAACGATCCTGCCATTCCGGCTGACCTGTTCCCGCAAAGCTTTCAGCGCATGACCGTAGAATGTCTCCGCGGCAGCAAGTCCGGCCTGCGCATCCGCGACCCAGACTTCGAAGGCGGTTCTGTCCGAATTCATTTTATCAGCCTTTCAAAAGTGCCGCAGTCCGGCCCGGGATCGGGCGAGCCTGCAATTTCGTGGATTTTTCTCGCCGCCGTCGCGCTATGTTGTTCGGGACGAACCGGATGCGCACATGAAAACGGCATGGACCATTCTGACCGACGCCATCGGCAACTTCATCGCCGACGACGGCTGGGCGCTCGCCAGCCACATCGCCATGTCGGCTTTGATTGCGATTTTTCCGTTCCTGATTTTCCTCACCGCGCTGGCGGGCTTTCTCGGTTCGAAGGAGTTGGCTGAAAGCGCCGTGCAGATTCTGTTCGACACGTGGCCCGCAGATGTGGCGCGGCCCATCGCTCGGGAAGTGCACGATGTCCTCACCCAGTCCCGCGGAGGTTTGCTGACCCTCGGCGTTGTCCTGTCTCTCTATTTCGCCTCGACCGGCGTTGAAGCCTTGCGAACGGGCCTGAACCGCGCTTACGCATTGAGAGACCCGCGTGTCTGGTGGGTGCTGCGACTGCAATCCATCTTCCTGGTTTTTGTCGGAGCCGTTGCGTTGCTGATCTATGCGTTCCTGCTCGTGCTGGGACCCTTGCTTTGGGAGATCGCCGTCAGGGATCTGCCAGCGCTCGAACCGCTGGCAAGATTGGTGACGATCGCGCGATTCGCCGTCACGCTTGCAACACTCGGCATCGCGCTTGTGATTCTTCATCGCTGGCTGCCCTGCAGGAGATACAGCTATCGACAGATCGCTCCCGGCATCGTGCTGACTCTCGTCTTCTCGGCAGGCTTCGGCGAACTGTTCGGCATCTATCTGTCCAAATTCGCGACCAATTACGTCTCGACCTATGCAGGGCTGGCGTCGGTCATGATCGCGCTGGCCTTTCTGTATGCGGTCGCGTCGATCTTTCTCCTCGGCGGAGAGCTGAACGCCTCGCTGCTGCGCCATGCGAACCGTGAGGCGCATGCGGTCACCGCCGACCTGACGCCTCGATGACGTCATCCAGCGTTCGCAGCCCCGTGCGCGGTGAATTGACCAGCACGGCCATGTTGCCCGGCGCGTGCTGGTTCTTCCACATCTTCGTGTGCGCAAATGGAATTTCCTTCCAGCCGAACACTTCGGACATGCAAGGATCAATGACGCGGTCGAGGACAAACTTGTTGGCTGCCGCAGCCTGCTTCAGATGCGCAAAGTGCGAGCCCTGAATGCGTTTCTGACGCATCCAGACGAAACGGGCGTCGAACGTCAGGTTGAAGCCGCTCGTGCCCGCGCAGAACACCACCATACCGCCGCGCTTGACCACGAAGCACGACACCGGAAACGTCTGCTCTCCCGGATGTTCAAAAACGATATCGACATCCTTCTTGCCCGTGATGTCCCAGATTGCCTTGCCGAACTTGCGGGCCTCGCTCATGAAGGTCGCGTATTCGGGCGAGTTCACCTTGGGCAGTTGACCCCAGCAGTTGAAATCCTTGCGGTTGATGACGCCCTTGGCGCCCAGCGACATGACGTACTCGCGTTTCGTTTCATCCGAGATGATCCCGATTGCGTTCGCGCCAGCCGCCGCGCAGAGCTGCACGCCGAACACGCCAAGACCACCCGATGCGCCCCAGACCAGCACATTGTCGGAAGGCTTGAGGCGGTGCGGTTCATGGCCGAACAGCATTCTGTAAGCCGTCGCCAGCGTTAAGGTGTAGCTGGCGGACTCTTCCCATGTCAGATGCTTCGGGCGCGGCATGAGTTGCCGGTCTTGCACGCGACAGAACTGCGAGAACGAGCCATCCGGCGTCTCGTATCCCCAGATGCGCTGCGAGGCGGAAAACATCGGATCGCCGCCGTTGCATTCCTCGTCGTCGCCATCATCCTGATTGCAATGGACCACGACCTCATCGCCGACCTTCCAGCGCTTCACCTTGGAGCCGACCGCCCAGACAATGCCGGACGCATCCGACCCTGCGACATGATACGGCTGTTTGTGGCCATCGAGCGGCGAGATGGGCTGGCCCAGCGCCGCCCAGATGCCGTTGTAATTGACGCCGGCGGCCATCACCAGAACCAGCACGTCGTGGCTGTCGAGCGTCCATGTCGGCACGACTTCCAGCTTCATCGAATCTTCGGGAGGACCGTGGCGCTCCTTGCGGATCACCCAGGCGTGCATTTGGGACGGGACGTGACCAAGCGGCGGGATATCGCCGATGTCATACAGGTCCTTGACGGCTGTCGTCGCAGCTGGATCGGGCACGTTTGTCCTCCACATAGCCCGCCCCTTTGAGGGGCTGTCATTGAGAATAGCGATTATGGTGCGTTGCACCATAGTCCTAATGGACAATCCGAAAATACCTTTACCCTGCGGTTAAACGCCTCACGTGCAACGATTTGCCCGATGCTGGTCGGATTGTGCCGTGCAAAATTAGTCCCTAAGCTCACTCGCCGGAATGATGGGAGCCTTCTCGATGGCCAACGAGCCGACCAGCGAAACAAGCACGTCGAAACGTGAACGTCCCTGGATTTTCAGGACTTACGCCGGGCACTCGACAGCTGCGGATTCGAACCGGCTTTACCGGGCCAATCTCGCAAAGGGGCAGACCGGCCTGTCCATTGCCTTCGATTTGCCGACGCAGACAGGTTACGATTCGGATCATCCGCTGGCGCGAGGCGAAGTTGGCAAGGTGGGCGTCCCGATCGCCCATCTGGGCGATATGCGCGCCTTGTTCGACCAGATCCCGATCGCCGAGATGAACACCTCGATGACGATCAATGCGACTGCGCCCTGGTTGCTCGCGCTCTACATCGCGGCGGCGGAGGAGCAAGGCGCCGCCCGCGCGGTCCTTCAGGGCACTACACAGAACGACATCATCAAGGAATATCTGTCGCGCGGCACTTATGTTTTTCCACCCAAACCGTCCTTGCGCCTCACCCGCGATGTCATTCAGTTCTCGACGCGCGAATTGCCGAAGTGGAATCCCGTCAACGTCTGTTCCTACCATTTGCAGGAAGCCGGCGCGACGCCCGTGCAGGAGCTCAGCTATGCGCTTGCCACAGCGATCGCGATTCTCGATGAGCTGAAGGCATCGCCGGATATCGACGACAAGCTATTCGCCGAGATCGTCGGGCGCATCTCGTTCTTTGTGAACGCCGGGATGCGTTTTGTGACAGAGCTCTGCAAGATGAGGGCTTTCACGGAACTGTGGGATGAGATCACGCGCGAGCGGTACGGCATTGAGGACGAGAAATACCGTCGCTTCCGATATGGCGTGCAGGTGAACTCTCTCGGGCTCACCGAACAGCAGCCGGAAAACAATGTATATCGCATCCTGATCGAGATGCTGGCCGTCGTGCTGTCCAGAAATGCGCGTGCGCGTGCGGTGCAGCTGCCTGCCTGGAACGAGGCCCTTGGACTGCCCCGCCCCTTTGACCAGCAATGGTCGCTGCGCATGCAGCAGATCATGGCGTTCGAAACGGATCTGCTGGAGTACGGCGACATTTTCGAGGGTAGCCACGAGATCGCCCGCAAGGTCGAAGCGCTGAAGGACGAAGCCCGAGCAGAACTCTCCGCGATCGAGGCGATGGGCGGCGCGACCGCTGCGGTCGAAAGCGGTTATCTCAAGTCGAAGCTTGTCGAATCGAACACGCAGCGTCTGGAGGGCATCGAGCGCGGCGACCAGGTCGTGGTTGGCGTGAACCGTTTTGTGCAAGCGGAGCCATCGCCGCTCGTGTCGGGCGAAAATTCCATCATGGTGGTTCCTCCCCATGTGGAGGAAGAGCAGATTGCACGGCTTCGGGCATGGCGCGCCGAACGTGATGCGCAGGCAGTCGCTTCCGCGCTGGCGGACCTTCGGGCAGCGGCGCGCGACGGGCGCAACATCATGGAGCCGTCGATCCGGGCCGCCAAGGTCGGAGTGACGACTGGCGAATGGGGCGCGGCGCTCCGCGACTCTTTCGGAGAATACCGCGCGCCCACAGGCGTCAGCCAAACGGCCCGACAGGTGGCGGGAGATCTGGACGATGTGCGCGCGGAGGTCGAGCGCGTATCGCTGGCGCTTGGACGCCGCCTCAAATTCGTCGTCGGCAAGCCGGGTCTCGATGGCCATTCGAATGGCGCGGAGCAGATCGCAGTGCGCGCGCGAGACGCCGGAATGGACGTCGTTTATGAGGGCATCCGGTTGACCCCGGAAGAAATTGTCAGGACCGCGCGAGACGAACAGGCTCACTGCATTGGTCTCTCAATTCTCTCGGGCTCGCATCTTCCACTGGTGCGGGAAGTCATCGAGCGCATGAGAAGCGAGAATCTCTCCCACGTCCCGCTCGTGGTCGGAGGCATCATTCCGCCGGAGGACGAGAAATTACTGAGGGAGGAAGGCGTAACGGCCGTCTACACGCCCAAGAATTTCGAACTCAACACAATCATGACCGACATCGTCGGCATCGTGGAAAGAAAGTTGCCAGAGCTATCGAACTGACGGTAGTGGGTCAGTTTGAAATTATCCAGAAAAGCACAGCAGCAGCCGAAAAAAATGCAATTGGAATGACCTCGTCTGCGGTGACGCGCCGTTGAAAATAGGCGTTAACAAATATGTTGAACGGCCAAATGACGCTCGAAGCCAGCAAGATAAGCGGATTGCCCGTCCTTCTATAGCGCGCAGCGTAGGGCTTTATGCCGCCAACGTCGCGCTCCGCTAAATCGCGCCAGACACAGCAGATTCCGGCTGCAATGTAGGCAAGGAAAAGTACAAGCGCCGCTTTCATCTTTAAGCATCTGCCTTTTTATAAGGGCCGCGTTTCCGATCCGATTTGGCTTCCTCAGCTTCGACCAGCGCGACGATATCAGCAACTTCCCAAAGGCGGGTTGCCACGCCCGCCGCCATTGCCGGGGAGACCCGGAGCTTCGAATGCAGCCGGACGAAGTTGTAATACATCATGTGCAGGGCGACCGCGTAGGCGTGGTTTTCGACCTTCTTCGAGAAAGCATTGGTCAGGCGCGTGAAGCGGCGCATGTGCATCCGCATGGTCAGGTTGTGGCGCTCGACGTAGGAAGTCGAGACGTGATCGAAGTCCGGCTTGCCTTCGATCCGCTCTTTGCGAGCGCCGGTGCATTCGGCGGGGCTGTAACGGCCCTTCGCGCTCTCCGGTGAAGCGCCGTAAATCTTCACCAGCATGGCGTAGTCGATATCCGCGCCGAAAGCGCCTTCCACGGCTTCCAGATAGGCTTTGTGACCATCCGAAGTCAGTTGAACCCGATTGGCAAGGCGGCTGCGCAGATCGTCCATGAACCACATGGCGCATTCGCCGTCGCGACCGCCGACGAAATAGGAAACGATCATCTTGGAGTCGGCGTCGAGAGCCGTCCAAGTCCAAGTGTCGCCAGCATGTTCAGGGGCGGCTTTGGCGGCAGAAACGTTCTTCTGCTTGGCGTAGGTGAAGGACCAAATCTCGTCGACCTGAATGCGCTTGGACTTTACGCCCCGCACGTTGGCGTCATGGAATGCCATACAAGCCTTGCCCGCGTCGATCAGCAGCTTCGTGACAGTGATCTTGCTCGCGCCGGTCAGGCGCGTCACCGCGCGGATGCTATTGCCTTCGCAGAGAAGATGAAGGATGCGGGCGCGTTCGGCGGGGTCGAGCTTGTTCATAAATTTAAAATACATCCAATCAGGGACAAGTCAAGCATAAGGGTCAGTTTAACGCATGGCGTTCATGCGGTTATTGACACCAGCAATTGGGCGCTATACGTTGCGGGTCTATGAAAATCGAGTTCGCCGATGATGACCTTGCGCAGATATGCACCGACCAAGCCTTCCGCTTGGGGCTGCCTGTCGCGGTCATCAAGACGGCTCGGTTTCGGCTCATCCAACTGGAGGCGGCGCGCGATGAGCGCGACCTGAGGAACTTGAAAGGCTTGCATTACAAGAAGGGCAAAGGGGAGCGCGACGGCACCCGCTCAGTCCGCATCAACGATCAGTATCGGATCGTGTTCACTCTGGCCGACGAGGAACGCCCTCCGATAATCCGGATCATTCACATAGGCGACACACATTGAGGGAGATCGGCATGACGATGGCTTCTTGTCTGACTGATGTGCCTCACCCCGGCGAGTTCATTCGAGATGAATTGGACGCCCGTGGCTGGACGCAGCGCGACCTTGCTTACATCCTTGGGGTTGCTGAGCAGGCCGTGAACGTGATCATTTCTGGCAAGCGCGGCGTCAGCCCCGAGATGGCGAAGGCGCTTGGGGAGGCTTTTGACGTCTCTGCGGAATATTTCGCCAACCTTCAACAAATGTACGAAATGTCGAACGCTCGCGAGCCAGACCCAGGCGTTGCGCGGCGGGCGGCCCTTCAAAACATTTATCCCGTTAGAGAGATGATCAAACGGGGGTGGCTGGCGGATACTGAAATTGACTTGCTCGAACTTCAAATGATGCGTTTTTTCGGCAAGAACAATCTTGGGGACATTCCTTATTTGGCGCACGCGGCCAAAAAGTCGGGGGATTACAACGAAACAAGCCATAGCGAACTTGCATGGCTTTTTCGGTGCAAGCAGATGGCTTCGGAAATGATCGCGGTCCCGTTCTCAGAACAAAAATTGAGATCGTTTGTGGCTGATATGCCACGATTTATGGTGGACCCGGAAGAAATTCGGCACGTCCCAAAAGCGTTGGCAGAGTGCGGGATTCGTTATGTCGTTGTTGAAACGCTACCAAAAGCAAATATCGACGGCGTTTGCTTTTGGTTGGACGACTCATCACCCGTTATCGGTATGACCACTCGACACGACAGGATCGACAATTATTGGTTTGTTCTTCGTCATGAGATTGAGCACGTACTCAACAAGGATGGCAAAGGAGAATTGCGAGCCGAAACCGTCGATACGGACTTGGAAGAAGGTGGCGATGACCTTCCCCCTTACGAGATAGTCGCGAACAAGGCGGCAGCCGAATGCTGTGTGCCGCGCGAGCAGCTTGAAAACTTCTACCTACGGAAGTTTCCATTTATTTCCGAGCGCGACACCCTCGCGTTCGCAAAGAGGGTGCAACGTCACCCCGGCATTGTCGTCGGCCAGCTTCAAAGGAAGATGAACCGTTACGACTGGCTAGCAAAATACAAAGTGAAGGTGAGGCAATGGCTTGTGGGCGCGGCGAATATTGATGGTTGGGGCGCATCCGCTCCTGTCTCTCTTTGAGGAAGCATCATGGCAACCTACAATGCACAACTTCAACGTACTTGGCATGAATACGAACGGACTCACGGCGCGGTTCCTGCGACTACACGAGACGCGGTTCAATGGGGTGTTCGAAACGGATTGATTGAACTTCCTGAAGCTGACCCTTTCGCGAAGCTGGCCGAAGATATGGCAAAAGCATTGCGGGAAGAATATGCGACTGACGCGAAGGGTCGAAGGTATCGCGTAAACCATGCGGTGCGCATCAATAAAGCAGGCGTCCAGTACACATTTTGGGCGATGCTAAAGGATGCGCCCCGCGAGCATATGCAAAAGGCGTTCATACAACGCCGTGAACAGATCGTTGGGGATTGTGTACAGCTTGCTACGGACGTTGAAGTTTACAATGAAATGAAATGCGAAGAACCGCCGATCCCGATGTTGTTTGATTTCCGAGACGACGTGGCGGAACGTCGAGGTCTGGACGACGCTGCCTAACTTTTCTTCCACCGCGCCTGCGCTGCCAGATGCGCGATCTCGGAACGCTGTTCCGGGGTTAGCGCCTGCGCCCTAGCCGGGCCACCCTTGGCCCCGGCTTTCTTTGCACGAACCACCTTCGCGGAATCCGGTAGCGTCTCAGTTTCCCCGGTCGCCGCGTCCACAATGAACTTAGCAAGCTGGTTAGGATCGCGGGGGCGTTTGGGCGTCTTCGTCATTCTTCAGTGCCCGGTTTTGGTTCCTCTTTGACAAGCCGAAACGACGGAAACGTGGTGGAACTCCACGCTTCCAATTGCTCGCCACAAACTTTGCACTCGAAAGTATCGTTATCCCGGACAGGAAGACGATTCAGCGTCCGCTCATATTGCGAACGACACTTCGGGCACTCGACAAGCCCCCCGGGGGCGCTTTTCCAAGTCTGAACCATCCCGGTAATATGGCACGACTGCCGGGTGGGTTCCAGAACCGTCAACCCGGCGAGATTTCAAACTGACCCACTACCGAACTGACGGGTCGTTTGTGACCGGGCGCGGCATCTGCAATCCTCGAAGCAGGAACTGATTCGGGGAGCGCATATGCTGACGGGCATCGATCACATCGACATCGCAGTCGAAGACCTGGAAAAGTGGACCACGTTTCTGGAAGCGGTCGGGTTCACCGTGATCAAGCGAACGTCTCACGGCGGCGGTTCGGTAGAACTGCGATTTCCGGGCGTTGACGCGCCATTTCTGGAACTCACTTCAACCACTCGGCCCAACGGCGCGCGCTATCTGGCAGGCTTCCGCCACATCGCTTTGCGCTCCGACGACATGAACAAGACCTACGAAGAACTGGTCGCGCGCGGCGTAAAGGTCGACCGCCCTCCGCGCAAGAACGCCGAGAGCGGCCGCATCACCATGAATGCGCTGGACCCTGAGGGGAGCCAGATGACCATTCAGTTTGTCGAATAGGGCGGCTGGACCGCCCTATCGTCACGCGCCTTTCGGAAAGGTCACGACCGTGCCGCCGCCATTGTTGGCATTGGCGGCTGGCTGGGGCTTCGACACGACACGCCCGGCGACCGTCAGACCGTTCTTGTCGGCGGACACCACAACATTCTGCCCGTCCACCACCTCGCCGCCGAGGATCATCTCGGCCAGCGGGTCCTGAACGTTTTTCTGAATGACGCGCTTCAGCGGACGCGCCCCGTAGGACGGGTCGTAGCCGCGCTCGGCAAGCCACTGGCGTCCCTTGGGGTCGAGTTCCACCGCAATCTTCCGCTCTTCGAGAAGCCGCACAAGATTGCGGAACTGAATGTCGACAATCGACCCCATGTCCTCCCGGCGCAGCCGGTGGAACAGAATGATCTCGTCGATGCGGTTCAGGAATTCGGGCCTGAAATGGTTGCGCACGACCTGCATGACTTCCGCATGCACGATATTTGAATCTTCGCCATCCTTCTGCATGACGAGGAATTCTGCGCCAAGGTTCGAGGTCATGATGATCAGCACGTTACGGAAGTCGACCGTGCGGCCCTGACCATCCGTAAGTCGCCCGTCGTCCAGCACCTGGAGCAGGACGTTGAACACATCCGGATGCGCCTTCTCGATCTCGTCGAACAGCACGACCTGGTACGGCCTGCGCCGCACGGCTTCCGTCAGCGCGCCGCCTTCCTCGTAGCCGACATAAC
The DNA here is from genome assembly GCA_947475995.1 of Beijerinckiaceae bacterium. Classification (GTDB taxonomy): domain Bacteria; phylum Pseudomonadota; class Alphaproteobacteria; order Rhizobiales; family Beijerinckiaceae; genus Terripilifer. The sequence goes on from CANJNI010000002.1 coordinate 96,231, forward strand.
CGGGAGGCGCGCCGATCAGCCGCGCCACCGAGTGCTTCTCCATGTACTCGGACATGTCGATGCGCACGAGCGCAGTCTCGTCGTCAAACAGGAAGTTCGCCAAAGCTTTGGTGAGTTCGGTTTTGCCGACGCCTGTCGGACCGAGGAACATGAACGAGCCGATGGGGCGGTTGGGGTCCTGAAGACCGGCGCGCGCCCGACGCACCGCAGTCGACACCGCATGCACGGCCTCTGCCTGCCCGACGACGCGCTTCGCCAGATCCTGTTCCATGCGCAGCAGCTTGTCGCGCTCGCCTTCCAGCATCTTGTCGACCGGAACGCCAGTCCAGCGCGAGACGACCTGCGCAACGTGATCGGCCGAGACGGCTTCTTCCACAAGAACTTCGCTGGCCTTGGCTTCTGTCTCGGCGAGCTTCTTCTCAAGCTCCGGAATAGCAGCGTAAGTCAGCCGCCCCGCTTCCGCATAATCGCCGCGGCGCTGCGCGTTGGCGAGATCGGTGCGGGCCTGTTCAAGTTGCTCCTTGATTTTCTGGGCATGGCCGAGCTTGTCCTTCTCGGCCTTCCAGCGAGTCGTGAGCGCGCTCGATTTCTCGTCGAGATCGGCCAGTTCCTGTTCAAGTTTCTTGAGGCGGTCCTTCGAAGCCTGGTCGGACTCCTTCTTCAGCGCTTCCTGCTCGATCTTGAGCTGGATGATGCGCCGGTCGAGTTCGTCCAGCTCCTCGGGCTTCGAGTCTACCTGCATGCGCAATCGCGCCGCCGCCTCGTCCACGAGGTCGATCGCCTTGTCGGGCAGGAAACGGTCAGCAATGTAGCGGTTCGACAGGGTGGCGGCTGCCACGATGGCCGAGTCGGTGATTCGCACGCCGTGATGCAGTTCGTATTTTTCCTTGAGGCCGCGAAGGATCGAGATCGTATCCTCGACCGTGGGCTCCGAGACAAACACCGGCTGGAAACGACGCGCCAGCGCGGGGTCCTTTTCTACATGCTTGCGATATTCATCGAGGGTGGTCGCGCCGACGCAGTGCAACTCACCGCGCGCGAGCGCAGGCTTCAGCAAATTCGACGCATCCATCGCGCCGTCGGATTTGCCCGCGCCCACGAGCGTGTGCATCTCGTCGATAAAGAGAACGATGCCGCCTTCCGCTGCAGTGACTTCGTTCAGCACAGCCTTCAGACGCTCCTCAAATTCGCCGCGATACTTTGCGCCCGCAATGAGGGCGCCCATGTCGAGCGACAGAAGCTTCTTGTCCTTCAGGCTTTCGGGCACATCGCCATTGACGATGCGTAGCGCAAGACCTTCGACGATCGCGGTCTTGCCGACGCCCGGCTCGCCGATCAGCACGGGATTGTTCTTCGTGCGGCGCGACAGAACCTGGATGGCGCGACGAATTTCCTCGTCACGTCCGATGACAGGATCGAGCTTGCCGTTTCGGGCCGCCTCCGTCAGGTCGCGTGCATATTTCTTCAAGGCGTCATAGGCGTTTTCGGCCGTGGCGTTGTCAGCCGTGCGGCCCTTGCGGATTTCCTGGATGGCCGCATTAAGCTTCTGGGCCGTGACGCCGGCGTTTGCCAGAATACGACCGGCCTCCGAGCTTTTTTCCATCGCGAGCGCGAGCAGCAGCCGTTCCACGGTCACATAAGAGTCGCCCGCCTTTTCGGCGATCTTTTCGGCGCTGTCGAAGATGCGCGCAGTGGTGGGCGCAAGATAGAGCTGGCCAGCGCCGCTGCCCTGCACCTTCGGCATCTTGCTCAGTGCAATTTCCGTTTGAATCAGCGCCTCGCGCGAACGTCCGCCCGACTTGTCGATCAGGCCGGCCGCGAGACCTTCTTCGTCGTCGAGCAGGACCTTCAGAACATGTTCGGGAGTGAACTGCTGGTGTCCTTCACGCAGAGCCAGCAATTGCGCCGATTGCACGAAGCCGCGCGCACGTTCGGTATATTTCTCGATATTCATTGAGCCCTCCAGACCGCCGGTCGCCCCGAAGCAGCGATGTCGGCTTCCGTTGCAGATTTCGGTCCCTGTCGGCGACCGTCAGGCGATATGTAGGCAGTCGTCAGTTGAGTCGGAAGGGCCGCAAGGCGCGCCGATACAAGAAATGACTCACGTCAAACTTCCACAGGAGTCCCGATGGGCCGCATCGCCTCTCTTTATCGCTACCCGGTGAAAGGCCTGTCGCCCGAGCCGGTCATCAGCGCCGAACTGCAAGCCGGAGGGCATTTTCCGCACGATCGGCTTTACGCGATCGAGAACGGCCCTTCCGGTTTCGATCCCGGGCAGCCTGTCCACAAGCCCAAGATCTGCTTCCTGATGCTCATGCGAAACGAAAGCCTGGCGCGGCTGCGCACCCGCTTCGACGAGGATCGCAAGCAGCTCCGCATCGAATCGCCGGACGGAAGCGTGGCGTCATTCGCCCTCGAGGAGCCGGAAGGGCGATCGGCTCTGGAGGCATTTTTTGCTCGCTACAGCGCCGGCGACCTGAGAGGCGCGCCTCGCCTGCTTTCATCGCCGCCCGGATACCGCTTCATGGATTCGGGGCGGTCGGGCTTCGTTTCGCTGATGAATCTCGCGAGCGTGAAAGATCTCGGAACCAAGGCAGGAGCCGAGCTGGACCCGCTCCGCTTCCGCGCCAATGTCCATCTGGACGGTCTCGGGGCGTGGGAAGAGATGTCCTGGGTCGGCAAGAAAATCCGGGTGGGCGCGGCGACACTTGAGGTTCTGAAGCCCATCGACCGATGCCTTGCGACCCACGTCGATCCGCAGTCGGGCGCACGGAACGTGGATGTGACCGGCAAGCTGCGTCGCGCCTACGGGCACATCAATTGCGGCATTTACGCGAAGATCGTCTACAGCGGCGAGATCAGGCCCGGCGACCAGGCATGTCCCGAGCCGGATCTGTTCAGCTGATTCAATCCCCCGCCGGGACTTCGCCACTCGGAGCATTGGCGACATCCGGCGGACTTTCCCCGGCCCCACCCTGCGCGGGCCGGCGGCGGCGGCGATTGCGAAGATGGAAGCGACCGGCGTCCGAGCTCTCATCCGTTGCCTGCGCTTCGGCCGAAACCGGCTCCGGCTGCGGCATTTCAGGCGTGTTGATTCGAGTGGGCGCCGTGATGAAAGACGGCAACGTCGGCTGGTTGTCCTCTTCCTCGATCGCCGGCTGCCGGCTATCCGGGCGCTGATCGAAACGCGGCTGCTGGTCATTCCGGAATTCGCGGGGCGGCCTCTGGTCGCGGCGATCGCGATGTTGCCCGTTATTGCGGTTCTGGTTCCTGTCCTGGAACGGACGGTCCTGTCGCGGCCCGCGGTCCTGAAACTGTCGGTCCTGCTGAGGACGTTCGTTCCGGTCGTTGTTGTACTGTGGCCGCTCGGCATAGGGCGCGCCCTGCTGGGGCTGCGGCTGATTCTGCTGCGGATAAGGCTGCTGGGGATTAAAGGCCGGCTGCATCCGCTCGAGCGGCGAAGCGAAACGATCCGGAATGCCGCCATCGTCATCGTCTTCGATATCTTCGGGTTCGGGGTCGCCCGGCTGGCGCATATAACCCGATTGAGCCTGCTGCTGCGCCTGCTGTGCGGCGGCGATGATCCGGAAATAATGCTCGGCGTGCTGGAGATAGCTCTCCGCCATCACCGGATCGCCGGAAGACTGCGCATCGCGCGCAAGCTGGAGATACTTCTCCGCCACATGATGCGCGGTGCCCCTGATCTTCACGTCCGGACCGTTCGACTCGTAAGCTCTCGTAAGGGGGTTGGGTCCCTTGCGATTATTGCGACCACGCATGCGCTTGTTCTGACCAGGTCTCATAAAAGGTCCTTGATATGCTCAGGGTCGAGTTCAGGAACGCGGGTCCGTACCGCCTCCAGACTGGCAAAGCCGACGTTCCAAGGGATACGATCGATTCAGGCTCTCCGGCCGTTCGGCGACGGATCAGATCCGCCGCAATGTTCTAGTCAGATTCCATTTCCTCGCTGGAATCGAGCAACCTGTTCCTTGCCAAGGATTTGAGCGATCAGCAGCTAACGCCCCTTACCGCAATTGCATCCGGCTGCCTGCCGTTGCTGAAACAAGCGATATTTGATTGGGGGCAAGCCTGCGCGTCATTCGCGTCAAGGCATCACTTGCATTCAATCTAGTCGGAATCAGCCATCCAGCCAAGCGAAATTACGAGCGCATTCTCATCTTTCAGTTAACTGGCCCGGGCCGCAGTCTGTTCCGGACCGGAAAAGGCCACTATCCGATCATTGCCGCCAAGATCACGCCAGAGCCCCTCCGGCCGGAAACCGTGTCCAGTCATGATTTTGGTCACCGCCGGGGCTTGACCGGACCCTGTTTCGAAAACCACGACCGCGCGGGGCAGCATCCAGTCGCCAAGACGCATGGCAATCGATCTGTAGGCGTCAAGGCCGTCCACACCCCCATCGAGCGCCAGAATCGGATCATGCCGGTTCACTTCCGGGTCCAGAACCGGGATGACTTCGCTTTCAATGTAGGGAGGGTTGGACGCGACGAGATCGAAACGTCCCGGAACAGCGTGCTCCCAGGAGCCCGCAATAACGTCCGCGCGACTGTCGAGACCGCACCGTGTCAGGTTGCGTCTTGCGGCCGCACAGGCATCGGGCGACGCGTCGAGGCCGACGCCGGTAGCGGCCGGAAACTCCTTCAGCAAGGCGCACAGAATGGCGCCAGAACCGGTGCCCAGATCGATGATTCGCAGCGGATCATCGCGACGCTTGATCAGAAGCCGGACGGCCGCTTCCACCACCGTTTCGGTATCGGCCCGGGGATCGAGCACCCCGGGAGCCACTTCGAGATCGAGCGACCAGAATCCTCGCCGTCCAATGATGCGACTCACCGGCTCACGTTCGAGACGGCGCGCCGCCATCTCTTCCAGCGATCGCGCCGAGCGTGCATCCAGCCTTCGCTCCGGATCACGCAGAAAGTCCAGCCGACCGACGCCGGCGGCGGCGCAAACCAGCATGCGCGCCTCAGCCGCAAAATCCGTCGGCAAATGCATGAACAGACGCGTCAATATCCCGACGGCCTGACTGATCGAACAATCTGCCGGAAGGCGAAAGTTTGTCCGGCCATCCGCTTCCATCACCCTGCCGCCGCCTGCAGGACGCGGGTCAGGCGCGCCGAGAACGCGGCAGCATCTGCCAGCTTTTCGCCGTCCATAAGCCGCGCCTCGTCGTGCAGCAGCCAGGCTGAGTCTTCAATCAGCGCCTTGTCCCCGCCACTGGCAAGCTTCTCGGCAAGGCGCGCGACGAGAGCATGGGTGGGATTGATCTCGAGGACCGGTTTGGAAATTGAACCTGCACGCCCGGCCTGCGCAAGAATCTGCTCAAGGCGACGATCGAGCGCCTTGTCTCCGGCGACCAGACAGGCCGCGCTGCTGGACAGGCGATCCGAGGGCCTGACATCCTCCACCACTTCCCCGAGCGTCTGCTTGATGAAAGCCAGCAGCGTTGCGACTTCCGCTGAAGGCGCATCGGAGGATGGCGTGTCCTGACCTTCTGCGACCGGCACCAGTTTGATGTCTGCCGAGCCCTGGGTGACGGACTTGAGCGGCTTTCCGTCAAATTCGTTGACGGACTGAACCCAGAAAGCGTCGACCGGATCAGCAAGCAGCAACACTTCGATGCCGCGCGTCCGGAACCCTTCGAGTTGAGGGCTCGATGCCAGCGATTTCGAATTCTCGCCCGTCAGATAATAGATGGCCGTCTGATTTGGCCGGAGATCCTTCACATAGTCGGTGAGCGAGCGGTCGCCGCCAGAATGTTTCGAGGTGGTGAAACGCGCAATCTTGAGAAGCTGTTCGCGGCGCTCGAAATCCTCGTAAAGACCTTCCTTGATGACCGCGCCGAAATTTTCCCAGATTTTCGCAAAGCTGTCCGGGTCCGACTCCGCCTTTCGGCCGAGTTCCTGCAAAAGCCGGTTGATGATCGCCTTCCGGATCGCAGTGAACACGGGGCTCTGCTGAATCATCTCGCGGGAAACGTTCAGCGGCAGGTCGGCCGAATCGACCACGAGACGGAAGAATCTCAGCCAGCCAGGCAACAGATCGCTGTCGGCCGAAATCAGGACGCTGCGTACATAAAGTTTCGCGCGGCCTTTCCGCTCCGGCTCGAACAGATCCATCGGGCGTGAGCCGGGCACGAAAGCCAGGACGGTGTATTCATAGCGGCCTTCGGCCCGCCAGTGCACTGTCATGGCCGGTTCGTCAAACTGGCCCGCAAGTCCGCGATAGAATTCCGTGTAGGCCGCTTCGTCGATCTCGCTCCTGGGCTTCGTCCACAGCGCCGCGCCCTCGGTGATCTTTCGAGGGTCCTGATCGGGCGCATCCTTCAATTCGACCGGCACCGCCACAGCGCCTGAATGCTCCTTGATGATCGTCTGCAAACGCCAGGATTCAAGATAATCCTGCGATTCGGCGTTCAGGTGAAGAATGACGCGGGTGCCTCGGGCAGGAGCCCTGTCTGCATCAAGTGGCGCAATCGAATAGGCGCCCTTTCCGTGGGACGACCAGAGCCAGGCTTCATCGGAACCGGCGCGGCGCGTTTCCACGTCCACCTTTTCGGCGACCATGAATGCCGAATAGAAGCCGATGCCGAACTGCCCGATCAGTGTGCCGCTCTGCCCGTTGCCGCCATCGGCTTCGCGATCTTCCTTGGGAGAGTCCTGTCCGAGCCTCTCCAGGAAGGCACGGGTGCCGGAATTGGCGATCGTGCCAAGCGCGAGGATGAGATCGTCGCGCGTCATCCCGATGCCGTTGTCCGTGATGGTCAGCGTTTTGGCCGGCTTGTCGATCTCGATCCGAATCACGGAAGCGGCATCATCCCGGACGAGACCGGGATTCGACAGCGATTCGTACCTGAGTTTCTCGCAGGCGTCCGCCGCGTTGGAAATGAGTTCCCTGAGAAAGATGTCACGGTCCGAATAGATCGAATGGACCATGAGATGGAGCAGGCGCGAAACGTCAGCCTGAAACGCATGGGTGTCTGTTCCGCTCGTCACGAACAGCTTCTCCGTCTGATTGAAGGCGATATCGGCCCCCTGGCCGCACGGCGCTGATATCGCGGCGACCCCTGCCAGTTTCAAGGAGTGCTGAAAACACAAAAAAAGGGCCGGTGAAGAAAGCTTCACCGGCCCGTTGCTCGGATCCTTGCGGAAATCCCGGCGGCCCGACGTCCTGGGGGGCTGGGGGGCTGACGAAAACCAGTAGGCCGTCCAGCCGGGTTCACGAGGCAACTGATGCTTTATTGCTTTTGAACAGGGCGCGAATTCATTGGGATCAGGGCAAAAATGTGAAATCGCCAAGCCGTGCGTCGCGACGGCTTGTGCCGTTTCGAGTCTTCGCGCACCATGCGTCTGCACGGGAGAAAACCTTGGACCTGACCGGCCGCAACGGCGCATCCGTAACAGACCTCTCGACCCACAGACGCCGGCAGGAGAGCCAGCCCTCGACGCCGCCTCGGCCTGCGCCGGCAGTCATCAGCTTCAACCGGCGCGAACTGCAGGACATTCTCGGTGTCTACGGGCGGCAGGTGGCGGCGGGAGAGTGGCGGGACTATGCGATCGACTTCACCCCCGCAAAGGCGGTCTTCTCAATCTACCGACGCACCTCCGAAGTACCGCTCTTCAGGGTCGAAAAGGACCCGCGCCTGGCGCAGAAGCAAGGCGCCTATTCGGTGGTGGCGGCTTCGGGTCTGGTGATGAAGCGCGGGAACGATCTTCAGCGCGTGCTGGCAGTTCTCGAAAAGCCGGTAAAACTCGTCTACTGAAACGAAAAGGCCCGCCTTCCGGCGGGCCCTCGCAAGTAAATTCCCGATCGCTTACTGGTTGCGGGACCCGGTGAGATTGAGCAGCGACGTGAAGATGTTGATGAAGTCGAGATAGAGCATCAGCGCGCCGTTCACGGACTTCTTGGTGGCAACTTCGTAGTCGTCGTTCGCGTAAAACATCTCCTTGATCGCCTGCGTGTCCCAGGCGGTCAGACCGGCGAAGATCAGTACGGACAGGCACGACAGGCCGAACTGCATCGCAGAACTCTGGATGAACAGGTTCACCAGGCTCGCAATGACCAGGCCGATCAGACCCATCACCAGGAAGGACCCGAAGGCCGAGAGATCACGCTTCGTCGTATAGCCATAGAGGCTCAGACCCGCAAAAGCCGCCGACGTGATGAAGAAGGCCCGCGTGACCGACGTGCCGGTGTAAACCAGCAGGATCGACGAAAGCGACAGACCCATCACGGCCGCGAAGGCGAAGAACATCGTGCGCGCGGATGCGGCCGTCATCCGGTCGATCCGGAAGGAGATGAAGAACACGAATGCCAGCGGTGCGAGCATCACCACCCAGCGCAGCGGGCTTTGGTAGATCGCCTGTCCAAAACCCGTCAGGGCCATCTGGCCGGTGGCGGTCGTGGTCACGGCAAGCATGTTCGTGCCGAGCGCCGCAAGACCGGTGATCGCGAGGCCCAGCACCATGTTGTTGTAGACGCCGAGCATGTAAGCGCGCAGGCCCTGGTCAATCTCGGCGGAGCCGGCCCGGGCGACGCCCGCACCCCAGCGGGCAGCGGTGGCGTTGCGGTCGAAGTCGGACATGAGTTTCCTCTCAGAATGGTCTGGATGGAGTCCAGTTGCCGGACTTGCCGATGCGGCAGGCTTTCCGACGCATGAAATATGGAGCGAGTTTCCCCGCTCTACAAGGGCAGTGATGCGGCAGCTTGCCGCAGCCTTAAAGGCTTCTCAAGCGCCGTGCAGGTTTTTGACCCAATACCCGCCAGGTTCCCAAAAGCCCCAGACCCACCGTGACGAGCAGAGCCGTCGAGGCGGCCCCGAAGGCCGAACCCCAGAGCCATACGAATCCTTCCAGCCGCATGATCCGGGTCACAATGAAGGCTGCCGCCGCGCCGCCCGCCAGAATGCCGAATATGGCGGTCGCGACTCCCAGCAGAGAATATTCGATCACGAGCGCCGTCAGGAGACGCATGCGCGTCGCGCCAAGCGTCTTGAGGATCACAGAATCATAGATTCGCGCGTTCTGCCCTGCCGCCAGAGCGCCGGCCAGCACAAGAACCGAAGCCGCTATGGCGATACTGGCCGCCGCCCGGATGGCGAAAGCCAGCTGGTCCATGACGCTGTTCAGCGCTTCAAGCGCGTCCTTGACCCGCACGGTGGTGACGGCCGGGAACGTGTTCGCCACATCCTTTAGAAGAGAGATTTCGCGCTCGGCAGGAGTGCCGGCCGGAAAGGCCGCTGTCGCCAGATGGGTATGTGGCGCACCCACGAAAGTGTTCGGCGAGAAGACGAACACGAAATTGATTCCCAGCGAACGCCAGTTGACCTTGCGGAGATTGGCGACTGTCGCGGTGATGTTGCGGCCCAGCACGTTGACCGTGATTGTATCGCCGACCTTGATCCCTAGGCCCCGTGCGGCGTCCGCCTCGACGGAGACGAGCGGCTGACCCTTATGGTCGCCAGCCCACCACGCCCCTTCCACCAGCACGGAACCGTCCGGCAGATTGGTCGCGTAGGTGATGCCCCGATCTCCCTCCAGAACCCAGGCGGCTTCGCGGCTCGCCTTGATGTTTTCCGCCGGAGTATCGTTAAGGCGCACGAACCGGCCCCGCATCATCGGAACCCGCTCCAGCTTCGCTTCGGGTGCACGGTCATGCACATAAGCGTCAAAGGCTTGAGCCTGACTGTTCTGGATATCGACGAAGAAGAAGCTGGGTGTCGTGCCGGGCAACGTATTTGAGATTTGCTGGCGAATGTTCCCATCAACCATGGTCAGGGTGACCAGGAGCGCGAGTCCAAGTCCCAGCGACAGAACCACGGCCGGCGTCAGCGCGCCCGGTCGATGGATGTTGCCAATCGCGAGACGCAGTTCCGTGATGCGCGAACGCGGCGCGCGCCGAGCCGCCCACATGATCGCAAAGCTGATCAGGCGAAGGCCGATAAAGGCCAGTGACGTGCCGATGACGTAATACACGACCAGACGCCTCTCCGACGCGAAACCGATGATGGCCGCCATCAGGGCTGAGGCGGCGATCAGGGTCGCCACAACATAACGGCGGCGTGGCCGCGTGACGCCGGGATCGACCTGATCGCGAAAGAGCGCCGAGACGGGCACGTCATGCGCCCGGCCGAGCGGCAGAAGCGAGAATGCCGTTGCGGTGAGGAACCCATAGGCTGCGCCTGTCAGCATCTGCGAGGGATAGACATGGGGCTCCAGCGGAAACGGCAGCAGCGATCCGAGGACGCCAGCCACCAGAAAAGGGATCATGCCGCCGATCAGCACCCCGATGGCGATCCCCATCGCGGTCACCAGCAGGACCTGCAACAAGGCGGAACCGAAAACCCACTGGCCTGTCGCGCCCAGCGCCTTGAGCGTTCCAAAATCAGCGTTTCTGCGCTCGATGAAAGCCCGCACGGCATTTGCAACCCCGACCCCTCCAACCATGAGGGCAGTCAACCCGACGAGCGTGAGAAACTGGGTGACGTAGCCAAGGTTGCGGGCGAACTGGGGTGACACGTTCTGCCGAGTGCGCGACTCCCAGCCGATATCCGGAAAAGCCTTGTCGGCAAGCTCGACAAATGCGTCGGCTTCGGCGGGCGTTGCGGGATTGCCATTCACTTCCGGCAAAATAGCCCGGTAGACCCAGCGCACGAGCGATCCGGGCATGATGAGACCCGATTCGCGCAAACCGTCCTGCAGCATCAACACACGCGGGCCAAACCCGATTCCCGCCGCGAGCTTGTCGGGTTCGGCGAGAAGCGTTGCGCGCAGCTCGAAGGCCTTTTCGCCAATCAAGATACGGTCGCCGGTCTTCAATGAAAGACGCGCGGAAAGTGTCGAGTCCGCTGCGATCCCGAACACGCCGTTGCGCGGCTCGAGGGCAGCTTTCAGAGACATCTCCGGTTCAAGCGACACTTCGCCCATGACCGGATAGGCCGAATCGACAGCTTTGATTTCAACAAGAGCCGATGTTCCATCCTCGCGCCGGGACATCGCCCGCAGGGTCGCAATGGTCGAAAGCTGAGCGCGCGCCTCCAGCCAGGATCGTTCATCCTGCCCGAGTTCACGATGCATCAACGCAAACGAAGCATCGCCTCCAAGGAAGCGACGACTTTCTCGGCTGACACCGTCCGACAACGAACGCGATACCGAGCCGACGCCCACGATGGCGATGACGCCGAGAGCGATGCAGGCGAGAAAAATCCTGAATCCCGCAAGCCCGCCGCGCAGATCGCGCCACGCGAGTCGCACCGCGAGCCGCCAGCCCGACTTGGAAGATACCGATCCGGTCCCTGCGCTCATTGGGCCGCCTGCGAAAGCGTCCGCGAGCTTTCACGTTCAATCAGGCCTGACTTGAGGTGAATGGTGCGGTCGCACTGCGCAGCCAGACCAGCGTCATGCGTCACCAGAACGAGGGTAGCGCCCTTCTCGCGCTGGAGCCGGAAGATCATGTCCACAATGTCGCGGCCTGTATCGGAATCGAGATTGCCGGTCGGCTCGTCGGCGATCAGCAACGCCGGATTCGGGGCCAGGGCCCGGGCCAGCGCGACGCGCTGCTGTTCGCCGCCGGACAATTGCGCCGGATAGTGCGATTCGCGCGCCCCGAGCCCTACGGCCTTGAGCTCCGCGCGAGCGCGCTCGAAAGCATCGGGCGCTCCGGCAAGTTCAAGCGGAACGGCGACATTCTCCAGCGCCGTCATGGTCGGGATCAGATGAAAGGACTGAAACACGATACCGACCCGCGAACCGCGAAATTTCGCGAGTTCGTCCTCGTTCATGTCATCAAGCTTGATGCCGTCGATCGCTACTGACCCGGAATCAGGTCTCTCCAAACCCGCTATGGTCATCAACAAAGTCGACTTTCCAGAGCCCGACGGGCCCACGAGACCAACGGCTTTGCCCCTGGCGATTTCAAGCGACACCCCTTTCAGGATATGAACCCGGGCAGCGCCCCGGCCCAGACTGAGATGAACGCCCTTCACTTCAATGGCCGCAGCCACCATGTCTGATCCTTGCCCGCAAAGGCCTTGGGGCAATGACTGCCTCGAGGCTCAGCCATTCATATGGGGATGAAATGGATTTCGTCCAATCGCGATTGCCCGCTTCGTTTCTTGCTCTCGTCTTGGTGATCGTGGGCTTAATGTCAGCCGAAACGGCTTTGGCTCGAAAGGCGGGCGATCCCGTCCGTATCGTGGCGCTCGGAGACAGCCTGACCGCCGGCTATGGCCTTCCGGCCAGCGCGGCGTTCCCGGTTCTGCTCGAAGCAGCGCTGAAGGGGGCGGGCGAAAATGTCATTGTCGATAATGCGGGCGTGTCCGGGGACACTACATCAGGCGGGCTGGAACGGCTCGACTGGGCTGCGCCCGAGGGTGTCGACGCGGTCATTGTGGAGCTTGGCGCCAACGACATGTTGCGCGGGCTGTCGCCAGATATTCCGCGGAAAAATCTCGACGAAATCCTGACGCGGCTCAACCGGAAAGGCGTCGCGATTCTTCTGGCAGGAATGCTGGCGACTCCAAATCTGGGTCCAGATTACGCAGCGGCTTTCAATTCGATCTATCCAGACCTTGCGAAGAAGCACGGCGCCTTGCTCTATCCGTTCTTCTTCGCGGGGCTTGGCGGCGATGTGTCGCTGCTGCAGAAGGATGGCCTGCATCCCACCAGGGCGGGAGTCGAAAAGATCGTCGCAGATATTCTCCCAAGCGTTCGTGAGCTGATCGCCAAAGTGCGGTTGAAAGACACCGTCGCGCGCTGACAAGGAGAGGTTCCTTGCCACGTCTCTTCACAGGGCTCGCCATTCCGCCTGACGTTCGCGAGCATTTTGCACTCCTGCGTGGAGGCCTTCCGGGCGCGCGGTGGATCGAACCGGCCGACTATCATCTGACGCTTCGATTCATAGGCGACATTGACGATGCGCTTGCTGAAGACGTCTTCGAGGAACTCGCCGCCACCACGGGCGCGGCGGTTGAAGTAACACTCACAGAACTGATGGCCTTTGGCGGTCACAGGCCGCGCGCCATTGTGGCGCGTGCGGAACCGTCGCCCGCCTTAATGCGGTTGCAGGCCCAACATGAGCGTCTGATAAGAAACGCCGGCGTCGCAGCCGAAACCCGGAAGTTCGTTCCACACGTCACGCTGGCGCGTTTGACGGCCGGGGGTTCTGCGGATGCAGCTCATTATCTCGGCAGCAAAACAATCCTTTCGCCGATCCGGTTCACCGCACGTGAGTTTCTGGTCTATTCGTCGCGCGCGTCAAAGGGCGGCGGCCCATATGTGGAAGAGGCGCGCTATCCGTTGGAATGGTCGCTACGGTTCCAGCTCGGAATCCCAATAGAGGTAGTCGAGCCAGCTTTCGTGCAGATAATTCGGCGGGAAAAGACGGCCATTCTGATGCAGATCGCTGACGCTGGGCCGGAACGGCTCCACAGACGGCCACATGTGGGCTTCCCGAGGCAAGCGGTCCGCCTTGCGAAGATTGCACGCCGAACAGGCTGCGACCACATTTTCCCAGGTGGTCGTACCGCCCTTTGAACGCGGGATGACATGGTCGAACGTCAGTTCGTCGCGTGTCCCGCAATACTGGCACGTGAAACGATCTCGCAGAAACACGTTGAAACGGGTGAAGGCAGGGTCGCGAGACGGCTTGATGTAGGTCTTCAGCGAGACAACCGACGGAAGTCGCATTTCGAAGGTCGGGCTGCGCACCACCCGATCGTATTCGGAGACAATGTTCACCCGGTCCATGAAGACCGCCTTGGTCGAATCCTGCCATGACCACAGGGACAGCGGATAATAGCTCAACGGCCTGAAATCGGCATTGAGGACCAATGCCGGACAGGCTTCAGGCGAAACATTGAGGTGGAAGTGAACCGTCAAGCGGACCGCCCCTCAGACAAGGGCGAACAGTCCAAGCCCGTTCGCCGGATGACCTGACGAACAGTCTAATGCGCTTGCGACACCATTGTGAAGCCTTCTTTAACTCCAGCCGGAGTTAGCGCGTCGGAACCGGGGTTCCGCTCCGGTAGTCGTAGAAGCCTCGCTGGGTCTTCCGGCCCAGCCAGCCCGCTTCCACATATTTCACCAGCAGGGGACAAGGCCGGTATTTGGAATCCGCAAGCCCCTCGTGGAGAACCTGCATGACCGACAGACAAGTATCGAGGCCAATGAAATCAGCAAGTTGGAGAGGCCCCATCGGGTGATTCGCCCCCAGACGCATGGCCGTGTCGATCGCGTCGACGGACCCTACGCCCTCGTAGAGGGTGTAAATGGCCTCGTTGATCATCGGCAGGAGAATGCGGTTGACGATGAAGGCCGGGAAGTCCTCCGAAACCGTCGAGGTCTTGCCGAGCTTTCCGATCAAGACCTTGGCGGCCTCAAAAGTCGAATCGTCGGTAGCGATGCCGCGAATCAGCTCAACCAGTTGCATCCGCGGGACCGGATTCATGAAGTGAATGCCGATAAAGCGCTCCGGTCGGTCCGTGGTGGACGCCAGCCGGGTAATCGAAATCGAGGATGTATTCGTCCCGAGAACCGCTTCGGGCTTGAGGTAGGTGCAGAGCTTCGCAAAAATCTTCCGCTTTGTGTCTTCGTTTTCGGTTGCGGCTTCGATCACCAGATCGCAATCTGCCAGATCGGCATATTCCGTCGTCGCGCGAATCACCTCCAGGGCTGACTTGCGCTGGGCGTCGGTGAACTGCTGGCGGGCGATCAGACGCGCCATGTTTCCGTTGATCGTGGCCAGCCCAGCCTGGAGCTTTTCTTCGGTCAGGTCGCACAACAGGACGTCGAGCCCCGCCGCCGCGCAGACTTGAGCGATGCCGCAGCCCATCTGGCCCGCGCCGATTATCCCGATCTTGCGAATTTCGAACGTCATGATGACCTGTCGTCGAAGGGCTCAGGCGCAACAGCGCCAATTTATCCTAAGGCATTCTAGAGCAGATTTTACTTACCAATCTTGCCTAATTCGGACGCAAGTTCCGGCATCACCTTGAAGAGATCGCCCACCAGACCATAATCCGCGACCTGGAAGATCGGCGCCTCCTCATCCTTGTTGATCGCCACGATCACCTTGGAATCCTTCATTCCCGCCAGATGCTGGATCGCACCGGAAATGCCGACCGCTATGTAGAGTTCCGGCGCGACGACCTTCCCGGTTTGCCCGACCTGCCAGTCGTTCGGCGCGTAACCCGCATCCACGGCAGCGCGAGAGGCGCCCATTGCGGCGCCGAGCTTGTCCGCCACCGGCTCGATATAGGTCTTGAAGTTGTCTGAATTCTGCAGCGCACGGCCGCCGGAAATGATGATCCGCGCCGCCGTCAACTCCGGTCGATCCGACTTCGCCACAGCCTCCCCCTTGAAAGAGGAGATGTCTGGCCCGCCGCCAGAGCCGGAAACCGGTTCCACCGGGGCGCTGGTCGGGCCCTCGCCGGTCGGGGAGAAAGACGCTGTCCGGACAGTGATCACCTTCTTGGCGTCCATCGCCTGAACCGTCTGGATCGCGTTGCCCGCGTAAATGGGACGCTCGAACGTGTGGGCAGACAAGACCTTCGTGATCTCGGACACCTGCATGACGTCGAGCAACGCCGCCACCCGGGGCATGATATTCTTGGCGCTTGATGTCGCGCTCGCCACAATCGTCGAGAACGACCCGCTGAGTTCTACGATCAGCTCAGCCATCGGCTCAGCGAGTTGATGCGCAAAACGCGAATTGTCTGCGATGAGAACTTTCGCAACGCCCTCCAGCTTTGCGGCAGCAGAAGCAGCAGCCGCTACGCCCTCGCCGGCAACCAACACGGTGACCGGCGCGCCGAGCGCCTTCGCGGCGGTCAGGGATTTCTGAGTGGACCCGCCGAGGGCGCCGTTCGCAATATCGGCAAGAAGCAGTGTCGACATCAGATAACCCCCGCCTCATCCTTGAGCTTGGCCACGAGCTCTTCGACAGACCCGACTTTTTTTCCGGCCTGGCGGGTTGGCGGCTCGGAGGTCTTCAGCACCTTGAGACGAGGCGTAACATCGACGCCGTAATCGGCCGGCGTCTTTTCCGCGATCGGCTTTTTCTTCGCCTTCATGATGTTGGGCAGCGACGCATAACGCGGCTCATTGAGGCGCAGGTCCGTGGTGACAACCGCGGGAAGATTCAGACCGACGGTCTGCAATCCGCCATCGACTTCACGGGTCACGTCAACGGATTCACCATCAATAGCGACTTTCGAGGCGAATGTTCCCTGCGGCCAACCCAGCAGGGCCGCCGTCATTTGGCCGGTCTGGTTGCAATCGTCGTCAATCGCCTGTTTGCCCATGATGATCAGGCCGGGTTGTTCCTCGACCGCAATCGCCTTGAGGATCTTGGCGACCGCGAGCGGCTCGACGATTCCTTCGACCTTCACAAGAATACCGCGATCGGCTCCCATGGCGAGACCAGTCCGGATGGTCTCGGACGCCTGCTGCGGCCCAACCGACACCACCACGACTTCCGATGCCTTGCCGGCCTCCTTGAGGCGCAAGGCTTCCTCGACGGCAATTTCGTCGAAGGGGTTCATGGACATTTTCACGTTGGCCAGTTCGACCCCCGAACCGTCGCTCTTGACGCGCGCCTTCACGTTGTAATCGATCACCCGCTTTACGGGCACAAGGATTTTCATCGGGTCACCTGACCTGCTCTGGTTATGGTGCGTTGCGAAAACCCGTAATAGCGCCCCCGGCGCAAGTCAACGCGGACGCGCGACCGAACATTCGTTCGCGTCACCGATTCTGGCCCGGAACCCACAGGACGTCAGCGGCTCCCCTGGCGTTCACGTACCGGGAAGCCACGAAAAAAAAATCGGACAGCCTGTTCATGTAGCGCAGCGCCGGTTCGCTCACGATCTCGTCCGGAGAGAGCGACAACTCCACCATATGGCGCTCCGCTCGGCGGCAAACTGTACGGGCGACATGCAGGGCCGCAGCCCCGGGCGATCCGCCGGGCAGAACGAACGAACGCAGCGGCGCCAGCTCGCCGTTCAGCTGGTCGATTTCCCGTTCCAGGCGATCCACCTGCGATTGGACGACACGAAGCGGCTCATATCCCGGATCGACGCCATTGTCCGGTGTGCACAGGTCTGCGCCCAGATCAAAAAGGTCGTTCTGAATGCGACCAAGCATCGCATCGACCTCCGACTCGCCAGCAAGCGAAAGGCGGGCGACCCCGATGGTTGCATTCGTTTCGTCCACCGACCCGTAGGCCTCTATTCGGATGTCAAATTTCGCGCGCCGTTCCCCAGTGCCAAGCGCAGTTGTCCCGTCGTCACCGGTGCGGGTGTATATGCGATTCAGGACGACCATTGGTTCCTCGAATGGTTCAGCTGCGCGCCCAGAGAACCGCGAGGATCAGCACGACCGCTCCCAGCTGCAGGCTGACACGCCAGCGCATCAGGATCTGCGACAGATTGGGATTGCCGCCGCGCAACATGTTCAGAAGCCCGAGCAGCAAAACGAACGCGACCGAACAGATCGCGATCAGGATAACGATGTTTGATGCGAAGTAGCTCATGCGGCGATCCCGGGGGCCGGGACTGGCGCCGGCCTCGACCACATAGAGCCGAAGCCGGTCACAAACAACCCGAACCGACGCGTCAATAACGCCGCAGCAATCGCTCGATATAATCAAGCTCCTCGCGAGGACGGGTCGGGTCGCTGAGGCGCTTGCGCAGTTCTTCCAGAACCTTCTGGGCGCGCTGGGCGGCCGGAAGCCCCTGCGGGTCGTAAAGGCTGCGGGAATTGTCGCCGCGATCGTGAGATTCCCGGCCAAGCGGGTCGGGGCGGCCATTATTCTGGCCCTGACGCTGCTGACCGTTGGGATCGCCCGGGCCCTGTCCCTGCCCCTGACCGGCCTGCTGTCCCTGACCTTGCTGCTGCTGCATCTGCTGCGCGAGGGACTGAGCGCCCTTGCGCAGCGCTTCGAGAGCCTTGCCCTGCGCGTCTACTGCCTTGCCCTGCCCCTGGCGTCCGCCCTGCTGAAGACCCTGTTCAGCCTCCTTCATGGCTTCGCCCGCTTCATCGAACCCTTCTTCGGCTTTCATGCCGAGTTGCTTCATCCGGCGCTGCAACTCCTCAAGGCGCTGGCGCAGATTCTCCTGTTGCTGCTGGAGGCTCTGCTGCCCGTCTTGGTCGCCGTCCTCGTTTTCAGCCATCTGGTCGTCGCCGGGCTCCTGTTGCTGCCCTTGCTGTCCATCCTGCTGTTGCTGCTGTCCGCGCGGCTGTCGCTGACCCTGCTGTTGCTGTTGTTGGCGCCCCTGCTGCTGGCGCTGGCTGCGTTGTTGTTGCCGCTGGCCCTGCTGCTGGTTTTGCTCGCCCTGCTGTTCATTGAACGTCTGATCGCGCAACTCCTGCTGCTCGCGCATCAGCTTGTCGAGTTCGTTGAGCTGCCGGTTCATTTCCCGCGCAGCCTGGTCCTGCTGGGCGTTGCGACGTTGGGCCGACTGCAGGTTTTCGAGCATGTTCTGCAACTGGTCGAGCATGCGCTGAGCATCTGCGGTTTCACCGTTGCGCGCCATTTCTTCCATCTTGTCCAGCATGGACTGAAGGTCCTGCGAGGTGATGGTGCGGTCATCCTGCTGGTTGTTGTTGTCGGCCTGCTGGTTGTCGTTGTTGTTCTGATCGCGACGCATCTGCTCGGCGAGTTCGCGCAGGAACTTGTCCATCGCAGCGCGGAGGTTTTCCATCAGTTTCTTGATTTCTTCTTCGGAAGCTCCCCGCTGCAACGCATCGCGCAACTGCTGTTGCGCCTGACGCAGATCGCGTTCGGCCTCCGACAGATCGCCTTCTTCAAGCCGCAGCGCCATTTCCCACATGAGATCGGCAACGCCCAGCAAGGCATCGTCGGTACGGGCTTTCTTGAGACGCGAAGAGATCGTGTAGAGACCGAGGTAGATATTCGGCGTCGTCTTGAAGCGTTCCGGCGCAATCATCAACGCTTCGATGCCGGCGGTGACACGGTTCTTGTCATCGGGCGACAGCACAAGGTTGCGCCGCTGCTCCACCAGCGCTCGCGCCAGCGGTTTCACGAAGGTCCGTTGCGGCAGAACCATTTCGACCGGCTCACTGGTTCCCGCATTGCCTCCCTCGTCGCGGGCCGTGAGCGTCATAGAGACACGTGCTCCAGCCCAGGCATGCTCGGAAAGGTCCGCCGTCGTTTCTCCTTCGCCAAGTCCGCCGGGCGCCGACGGCAAGGCCAGCGGCATGCGTGGAGGCTCGACCAGACTGCGTCCGGTTACCGGCTTTCCGCGAATGACCGGCTTGGAGAATTCAGCTTCGGCTCCGATGATTCCGTAATCATCGTCGATCTTGTAGGCCAGCGTCAGGGAGCCCCGGACATTCGGCTTGGGCTCGTCCTTCAGCGCAATGGTGGGCGGCTTGTCAGGTATCGCGATGATGTCGAAGGCGCCGACTACGGTCCCCATGCGTCGGATGACCAGACGCCCATCGCCCTTCAACGACCAGCGATTTTCCTGTTCGTTGACCGTCGTCGCAGGCTTGGCTCCCGCAGGAGCCCCCGCCTGCTGGGCGTTCGGCGCTTCCTCGACCTTCGGAACAACCAGCGATCCTTCGGCCTCGACTGTAACGCTCGATCCTTCCGAAGCGCGGACAATCACCGTTGATCCCACGGGAGCTTCGACGCGGCGTGACCGATCCTTCGGGGCATTTGCGGCCGCCGTCTCTTCACGAACGTTGAGCAGGACAGGAGGGCGGCCCGTATAGCCGGGCGGGTCGATCCAGGCATCCAGACGGAAGCCCTGCGAAATAACGCCCGGTGTCGTCCAGTCGAAAGCCGCCAGCATGCGGGCATGTTTTTCGGGCCCTGCCATGAAGGCCGCCGCCACGAATGCCAGAAGCGCCGCGCCGCGCAGGGCGAACCGGTCCTTGTCGGCCAGCCGGGGCGACGGCATCGCAACGCGCAACTGGGAAACAGCCGATTGTGCGCGCTGAAGATGAAGCTGCCAAAGCACGGACGTGCTGGGATCTGCATGGGGATTGGCGATTGCGTCGCCTATGGTCGTGGCCGGACGATGGGCAAGTCCCGAATCGCGATCCAGCCGGCCCAGCAATTCTGACCGGCCCGGCAGGCGCAACCAGATGAAACGGGACAGAGCCGCCAGAACGGCCAGACCGAACAGCGACACTCCGGCGATCCGGCCCCAGCGAGGAACTTCAGTCCAGATTCCGGTCCAGGAAACAGCCGCGAAAAGACCCGCGAGACCCACCACAGGGGCGAGGAGCGGCCAGATGCGCTCCCACAGCATGGCCGCCGACGCCCGCGTCGTAAGCTGCTTCAGGCGATCAGTCGTCCGCCGTGACTTAGCAAAGAAACCATTGGCCAACCGGGCATCTCCGCGCTGCATCGCCCGCACCCGACCAGACCGAGCGCATGCGCGATCCGGAAAGGCCTGTTATGGAGCTTATCATCCCCCGAAAAAGCAGCAAGGTTCAATCGAGCCAGCCCGGAATCCGGTCAAGCCCGATCAACTCTTCGTAACTTGCCCTTGGTCGGACCACCGCCCATTCCGTTTCGTTAACGAGAACTTCCGGAATCAGCAGCCGGGAATTGTAGGTTCCCGCCTGGACAGCCCCATAGGCGCCGGCGGACATGATGGCGACCAGATCGTCGGCCGCCAGCTTTGGCAGCCGTCGCGCCTGCGCGAGATAATCGCCGCTTTCGCAGACCGGTCCGACGACATCGACAGTTTCAGTGGTGGCGTTGGAGGACGGCTCTACCACCGGCTTGACGCCGTGGTAGGCGTCGTAAAGCGTTGGACGCACCAGATCGTTCATGGCCGCATCGACGATCACGAAGGTTTTGGCTTCGGCGCGCTTCACATAGATGACGCGGGTTACCAATATCCCTGCATTGCCGACCAGCAGACGACCGGGCTCGAAGACCAGCTTGCAGCCAAGATTGTGGGTGTGCCGCTTGACGATCTCCGCATAGCGCCGGGGATGATAGATGTCGGGATCGTGGTCTTCGTCGTAGGGAATTCCCAATCCGCCGCCCAGATCGAGGTGGTCGATCCTGTGGCCGTCGGCCCGCAGCATCAGGACAAATTCGGAAAGCAGTGCGAACGCATCATTGAAAGGATCGAGATCGGTGATCTGCGAACCGATGTGCATATCGACGCCCGTTACCTCGATGCCCGGCAAGGTGGCCGCGTGCCGGTAAACCTCCCGGGCGCGCGAAATCGGAATGCCGAACTTGTTCTCGGATTTGCCGGTTGAAATCTTGTGATGCGTCTTGGCGTCGACATCAGGATTGACCCGGATCGAGATGCGGGCTTGCGCCGATTTCGACGATGCAATGCGTGAGATCGCCTGCAGCTCGGGTTCGGATTCAACGTTGAAGCACAGGATCTTTTCGTCAATCGCCAAAGCGATCTCGCGATCAGTCTTGCCAACGCCCGAAAACGTGATTCGTGAACCCGGAACGCCTGCCGCGCGGGCGCGTCGCAGCTCTCCTTCTGACACCACGTCCATGCCGGCGCCGAGTCTGGCGAACGTCTTCAGCACCGCCTGGTTCGAATTCGCCTTCATGGCGAAGCAGACGAGCGCATCCGCGCCCGCGAAACTGTCCCGAAAAACCTGATAGTGCCGCGTCAGAGTTGCGGTCGAGTAGCAATAGAAGGGCGTTCCGACCTCGCGCGCCAGAACCCTCAGGTCGACATCCTCAGCGTGGAGGACGCCGTCGCGATATTCGAAATGGTTCATGGCTCAGAGCAACGGATCAAGAATGAAAGGGTCGTTCGGCGGCGTCACCTTTGTCTCCGCCTCGCGCTTGCCGCCGTCGAGCGAATACCTGCTCGGCGCATCGGTGGCGGCGACCGGACGAGCTTGCGGCGGCGCTTCGAGTGCTCCGCGCCGGCCGCAGCCAGAGACCGCCAGCACGCCTGCCAGGGCCAAAATCATCACAGCGGATTTGGTCATCACGCCTCCGGGCGGTCGCCAGGACCGCATCAACAATTCAGGCATCCTTCTTGGCATTTTGTTTCGCCAATGTCTTGAGCCAGCGCCTGGCCTGCGCCGTCACGTTAGCCGGGGCGGTGCCGCCGTAACTGGTGCGGCTGCGGACCGACTTGTCGACGCCCAGGACGGAAAAGACCTCTTCGGTGATCATCGGTTCGACGGAACGCAAGTCTTCCAATTTCAGTTTTTCCAACCCAACGCCGCGATCCGAAGCAATTTTAACAATCGAACCCGTGACGTGATGGGCTCGGCGGAACGGCAATTTCAGGCTTTTCACCAGCCAGTCCGCCAGATCGGTAGCGGTCGAATATCCCGCCCCGGCGGAGGCCTTCATGCGCTTCAGGTCCGGCTGCATGTCGCGCACCATGCCGGTCATGGCGGCGATGCAAAGCGACAGGGATTGCATGGCGTCGAACGTGCCTTCCTTGTCTTCCTGCATGTCCTTCGAATAGGCCAGCGGCAGGCCCTTCATGACCATCAGCAGGCCGGTCAGCGAACCAATCACCCGGCCCGACTTGCCGCGCACCAGTTCGGCCGCATCCGGGTTGCGTTTCTGGGGCATGATGGACGAACCGGTCGTGAAGGAGTCGGACAGGCGCGCGAAGCCGAATTGCGGCGTCGCCCAGAGTACGATTTCCTCGGCAAACCTCGACAGATGCACGGCCGTAATCGCCGCCGCCGAAAGGGTTTCAAGCACGAAGTCGCGATCCGAGACCGAATCCAGGGAATTTGCAGTCGGACGGTCGAAGCCGAGCGCCCGGGCTGTCTGTTCGCGGTCGATCGGGAACGATGTGCCGGCGAGCGCCGCTGAACCCAGCGGGCATTCGTTCAGGCGGCGACGGCTGTCGGCGAAACGTCCACGGTCACGGCCGAGCATTTCCACATAGGCAAGCAGATGATGGCCGAGAGTGATTGGTTGGGCGGATTGCAGATGCGTGAAGCCGGGCATGATGGAGGCGGCATGCGCAAGCGCTTTCTCGGCAAGCGCTGTCTGCAATTCGGCCAATTGTCCATCGAGCTGGTCGATCGTGTCGCGAATCCAGAGCTTGAAATCGAGCGCGACCTGATCGTTGCGGCTACGCGCAGTGTGAAGCCGTCCAGCTTCGGGACCGATGATCTCCGCCAGACGGGATTCGACGTTCATGTGGATGTCTTCAAGCGCCCGCGAGAACGTGAACGTGCCTGCCTCGATTTCAGCGCGAACCTGTTCTAATCCTTTTGAAATCGCCTCGGCGTTTTCACGCGTCACGATACCGGCGCCCGCCAGCATCGCCACATGGGCCAGCGAGCCGCGGATGTCCTGGGCCGCAAAGCGGTAATCGAACCCGATGGAAGCGTTGATCTCCTCCATGATGGCGTCGGGCGCGCTCGCAAAACGTCCGCCCCACATCTTGTTGCTCATTGCGCGCCTCTGCTAAGGGACCAACCGGCCAATCCGATGACGGACAGTAACTTGCCCCAGCGTTCAGGCATCCTTTCGACCCGCAAACTCCTGTTTGGAGCGGGAACGGTTCTGCTTGCCGGGGCAGCGGTCCTATACGGGATCAACAGGGGCGGCGGCAAGGAAACCGCGTCGTCTTGCTCGGATTCGGCCAAGACGGCCGAAAAGATTGCCCCACTGGCGCAGGGCGGGCTGGCGGCGCTTACCATCCCCAGGACACCGCGCGCCGCAGTGGACGTTTCCTTCGATGGACCCTCGGGGGAGAAGAAGACGCTCGCGGATTTTCGCGGGAAAACCGTCCTTCTGAACCTCTGGGCCACATGGTGCATCCCGTGCCGGGAGGAGATGCCCGCGCTGGACAAGCTTCAGGCCAAGCTTGGCGGCCCCGATTTTGAAGTCGTGGCTGTCAGCATCGACACTGCGCGGCTCGAGAAGCGAAAGACCTTTTTGGCGGAGGCCGGTGTCGAGAAGCTCGCATTCTATTCTGACGCCAGCGCTGACATTTTCCAGCGTTTGAAACGGGCCGGGAAGGTGACCGGGCTCCCCACGACCCTGCTGATCGACCGCTCCGGTTGCGAGATCGGCATTCTGGCGGGACCGGCGGATTGGGCGTCGGACGAAGCTATAAGACTGATTTCATTGGCGAAGGGCAGTTAAACGATACCCCGTGACCGGCGAGACGCTTCTGGTCGCCTGATCGTCCAAAGGGCTCAAGAGCTTATCATTGCGCAGTGCGAAATCTTGGATTAGTGAAGCGCCACATCATTTCGCACCCAGAGGCTGTCCATGGCCGATCCGACTTCACGACCGGCTTCGCACGAGGCTCGCAGGCCGCTGTCTCCGCATCTGCAGATTTACCGGCCGATGCTTACCATGACGATGTCGATCACCCATCGCATCACCGGAGCCGGGCTTTACCTTGGCACTCTCCTGCTGGCCTGGTGGCTGATCGCCGCCGCTACCGACGCCAAGTCCTTTGCGGTGGTCAATGATTTGCTGGGGTCGTGGTTCGGCCGACTGGTGCTGTTCGGCTTCACCTGGGCGCTGTTCACACACATGATGGGCGGCATCCGGCATTTTGTGCAGGACACGGGCCGTGGCATGGGCCACCCGGAACGCGAATATCTAGCGCAAATGGTGCTGGTGGGCGGCGTCGTGCTGACGATTCTGGTCTGGATCGTCGGCTACATGGTTCGCTGAGGCAAAAGAGGCAATCATGACGGAATCACCCAAATCGCTCCGCACCCCGATGGGCCGGGTCCGGCACCTCGGCTCAGCCAAATCCGGTACTCGGGAAGTCTGGCATCAGCGGCTGACCTCGTTTGCACTGCTGCCGCTTGCTGTCCTTTTCGTGATCCTCGTGCTCAGCCTCGTCGGCAAGGACTACAATGCAGTGCGCGCCACGCTGGCCAATCCGGTCTGGTCGGTGCTGGTTCTTTTGTTCCTTGGCGCTGGCATCTACCACATGCAGCTCGGCATGAAGGTCATCATCGAGGACTATGTGCATGGGCACGGCGCAAAGACTTTCGCGCTGGTAGCTAACACGTTCTTCTCCATCTGCATCGGAGTCGCCTGCGTATACGCGGTGCTCCGCCTCAGCTTCGCCTGAGGCAAGTCTCGGGTCTTTTGAAAGGCATCTCGATGGCCACTCTGAATGGCTCCGCTCCCGGCAAGGCGCCTGCTTACAACGGCGCCGCCTATCCGATTACAGATCACACATTTGACGTCGTTGTGGTCGGCGCAGGTGGCGCTGGATTGCGCGCAACGGTTGGATGTTCACAAGCTGGCCTCCGGACGGCGTGCATCTCGAAGGTTTTTCCGACCCGCTCGCATACTGTGGCCGCGCAAGGCGGAATTTCTGCATCGCTTGGCAATATGGGCGACGACGACTGGCGCTGGCACATGTACGACACCGTGAAGGGATCCGACTGGCTCGGCGATCAGGACGCCATTGAATATCTGGTGCGCAATGCTCCGGCGGCCGTTTACGAGCTCGAGCACTGGGGCGTTCCGTTTTCGCGCACCGAAGAGGGCAAGATCTACCAACGCCCGTTTGGCGGCATGACGACCCATTTCGGCCAGGGCACCGCGCAGCGAACCTGTGCGGCCGCTGACCGCACAGGCCACGCGATCCTGCATACGCTGTACGGGCAGGCACTGCGCAACAACACCGAATTCTTCATCGAATATTTCGCCATCGACCTGATCATGAACAGCGAAGGCCGCTGCATCGGCGTGGTCTGCCTGAAGATGGACGATGGGACAATTCATCGTTTCCGCGCCAACCTCGTGATCCTTGCGACAGGCGGTTACGGACGCGCCTATTTCTCTGCGACCTCCGCTCATACCTGCACGGGCGACGGCAATGCGATGGTGCTGCGCGCAGGACTGCCGCTGCAGGATATGGAATTCGTGCAGTTTCATCCCACCGGCATCTATGGTTCGGGTTGCCTGATCACCGAAGGCGCGCGCGGCGAAGGTGGATATGTGACCAACAGCAGCGGCGAGCGCTTCATGGAGCGTTATGCCCCGTCCGCCAAGGATCTGGCGTCACGAGACGTGGTTTCGCGCGCCATGACGATCGAGATCCGCGAGGGCCGCGGGGTCGGCAAGAACGCCGATCACATCCATCTTCACCTCGAGCATCTCGATCCGAAGATCCTGCACGAACGTCTTCCCGGCATTTCGGAAAGCGCGCGCATCTTTGCTGGCGTCGACGTCACCAAGGAGCCGATCCCGATCCTTCCGACCGTGCACTACAACATGGGCGGCATCGCCACGAATTATCACGGCGAAGTGCTGACCAAGAAGAACGGCGATCCGGACTCGGTGGTGCCCGGCCTGATGGCGCTGGGCGAAGCGGCCTGCGTGTCTGTGCATGGCGCCAATCGCCTGGGATCCAATTCGCTGATCGACCTCGTGGTGTTCGGCCGGGCCGCCGGCCTGCGGGCAGCAGAACTGGTCAAGCCCGGCGAGAAGCAGGCTGATCTGCCCAAGGACTCGGCTGATCTCTCTCTTTCTCGTCTCGACAAGTTCCGCTACGCCAAGGGCTCGACGCCGACCGCGCAGTTGCGCAACAAGATGCAGATGACCATGCAGAACAATTGCGCGGTCTTCCGCACTGGACCGATCCTTGAGGAGGGCTCGAAGCTGATCAAGGAAGTCTGGGAAGGCGTGCCGGATCTGCACGTCACCGATCGTTCGCTGATCTGGAACTCGGACCTCATCGAGACGCTCGAATTCGATAACCTCATCATTCAGGCTGTCGTAACGATGGATTCGGCGGTTTCGCGCACAGAGAGCCGCGGCGCTCATGCGCGCGAAGATTTCCCGGACCGTGACGACAAGAACTGGATGAAGCACACACTCGCGTGGATCGAAGAGGATAAAAAGCGGATCAACCTCGATTCGCGTCCGGTACACACCTACACAATGACGAACGAAGTCCAGTACATCGAACCCAAGGCTCGCGTGTACTGAACGCCATACCGTCAAGGACACCAAAATGGTCGAACTCGCGCTTCCGAAGAATTCGCAGATCGTAGGCGGTCGTACATGGCCTAAGCTTGGCAATGCGACCAATATCCGCGAATTCCGCGTCTATCGCTGGAACCCTGAGGATGGGCAGAACCCCCGCGTCGACACCTATTTTGTCGATTGCGACGATTGCGGCCCGATGGTTCTGGACGCGATGCTTTGGATCAAGAACAAGGTCGATCCCACGCTGACCTTCCGGCGCTCCTGCCGCGAGGGAATCTGCGGTTCCTGCGCGATGAATATCGATGGGACCAATACGCTGGCTTGCACGAAAGACATGTCGACCATCAAGGGCACGGTCAGCATCTATCCGCTGCCGCACATGCCGGTCGTCAAGGATCTGGTGCCGGATCTGACGCGCTTCTACGCCCAGCACGCATCTATCGAGCCATGGCTCAAGACCGTGACGCCTGCCCCCGAAAAGGAATGGCCGCAGTCGCATGAGGATCGTCAGAAGCTCGACGGGCTATATGAGTGCATCCTTTGCGCCTGCTGCTCGACATCGTGCCCCAGCTACTGGTGGAACGGAGACCGATACCTCGGCCCGGCAGCGCTTCTGCAGGCCTATCGCTGGCTCATTGATTCACGCGACGAGGCAACCGGAGAACGCCTCGACAATCTCGAAGACCCGTTCCGGCTTTACCGCTGCCACACGATCATGAACTGCGCCAAAGCCTGCCCGAAGGGGCTCAATCCCGCGAAGGCGATTGCCGAGATCAAGAACATGATGATCGAGCGTCAGGTCTGATGAAGGCCTGACCGCGGAGGCGCGTTTTGCTGAGGCACGTCTCCGCCATCTACGCCGACCGTATCCGCGAGGCGCATTTCGAGCGCGATCCGCAACAGGAACAGATCGCTCGACGTTTTGACCGCCTGATTGATGACTTGAGCGGCTACAGGCTGGACAGACGGTCCAGCCGCTTCGGCTGGCTTTTCGGTCAGCGCCGCCAGGCTCCGTCTCCCCGTGGCATTTACCTTTGGGGCAAGGTCGGACGCGGGAAGACCATGCTGATGGATCTGTTTTTTGAGGCGGCGGAAGTCGACCGCAAGCGACGGGTTCATTTCCATGGGTTCATGGCGGATGTTCATGCGCGAATTCATGCGTGGCGGCAACGCAAACGCGAAGGATTGGAAAGAGGCGACGATCCAATCGCCCCGGTCGCGGAGCAGATTTCTTCCGAAGCCTGGCTCCTGTGCTTCGATGAGTTCAGCGTCAACGATATTGCGGATGCGATGATCCTCGGCCGTCTGTTTCAGGCGTTGTTCGCAGCAGGCGTCGTGGTCGTCGCGACTTCTAATGTCGAGCCTTCGCGCCTGTATGAAGGTGGACTGAACCGAGCGCTTTTTCTGCCCTTCATCGGCATGATCACCGACAGGATGGAAATCCTGGAGCTCGATTCGCGTACGGATTTCCGGCTTGAAAAATTGTCGGGGGCCCCAGTCTATTACTCGCCTCTGGGCCCGGCGGCCGATGCGGGGTTGGATCGCGCGTTTCTCGCCCTGACCGGCCGGCAGCGAGGCGAGCGCTTGACGCTTCCCCTTCTGGGTCGTGAACTTGCCGTTCCGCAAGCAGCTTCACATACGGCGCGTTTCGCATTCGCAGACTTATGTGAAGCGGCGCTTGGCTCGCCCGATTATCTTGCAGTGGCGGAAAACTTCCAGACCGTCTTCATCGACGGAATTCCGGTTTTTCAGGTTTACCAGCGCAATGAGGCCAAACGTTTCATCAACCTGATCGACACGCTTTACGACCAGAAGGTGAAGCTGGTCGTGTCGGCAGCTGCCGAGCCGGACAAACTAGGGGTTGATCTCGAAGGGCGTGAGGCATTCGAATTCGAACGCACTGCTTCGCGTTTGATCGAAATGCGTTCCACGGACTATCTTGCCTTGCCGCACGGCCAGACCGCCCCGTCCGGTGATACAGGCGGACTGGTTGAAACCTGAAGGGTCACGCATGGCGCGCGCGCCCGTATCCGAGCCCATCGACGTCCGTCTTGTTGATCTCGCAGCCGAGCACGTGCGCCGTTATGGCTTGCGCCGCACCACCATTGTGGGGATTGCGCAGGAAGCCGGGATGTCCCACGCAAACGTCTATCGGTATTTTCCATCGAAGGAGGCGCTGATCGACGCAGTGCTGGACCAATGGCTCAAGCCTATCGAGAAGGGGGCGCGAGACATTGCAGATGGTCCCGACCCTGCTGTCGACAAGCTGGAAAGGTTGGCGAGCGCGGTTTTCCGGGCCTACCGTCGCAAACTCGACGAGGACACGGCCATTTTCCAGATCTTTGCGGAAGCCAGCGCCGCAGGTCGCCCGATCGCGCGGAGACACCGGAACCGGATCGGGGCGGAGTTCCATCGTGTAGTCGAAGAAGGAACCTCGGGCGGCTCGTTTCAGGTGGGCGACCAGCGGGGCGCCGTTTTTCTCCTGGCTGATGCTCTGGGTCGGTTTCTCAACCCCGTCAATGTAGCCTTGGACCGCGAGGTCCCGGCTTCCCAACTCGAAAACCGAATGGATCAGATCGTCCGGATTCTGCTGAATGCCTTTACCGGTGGGCAGTTAGCCTCGCAAAAAATCGGCGACAACTTACAATATTTGTAGATTGTAACAGCAGATTGCATAGGGCCGGACTCTCCGCGCCCCGGCATCATTGGATTTCAAGTCTCTGTTTTTACGCGAATTTTTCCCGACAACAGCGCGGAGTCGCTGCCTCGAGTCCTCGCCAAAGTCTGAAAATCCTTAGCCTTTCGCCCGACTTGAAAGCGCCCAACGATAAGAGCAAACAGACGCCGCTCAAGATGTTGCGGTGAGCGACTTCCTTCGTCTCCCGCCAGACCCAAGGATTGACCCGCATGGCGCGTAGCAAGATTGCATTGATCGGGGCCGGACAGATCGGCGGAACCCTGGCCCTTCTGGCCGGACTGAAGGAGCTCGGCGACATCGTCCTTTTCGACATTGCTGACGGCATTCCGCAGGGCAAGGCGCTCGATATCGCAGAGGCCGCTCCGGTCGAGGGTTTCGACGCCAAGCTGTCGGGCGCCAGCGATTATTCGGCTATCAAAGGCGCCGATGTGGTGATCGTCACCGCCGGCGTGCCCCGCAAGCCCGGCATGAGCCGCGACGACCTCCTCGGCATCAACCTGAAGGTGATGGAGGCGGTCGGCGCGGGCATCAAGGCCAACGCCCCGGACGCTTTCGTGATATGCATCACCAACCCGCTCGACGCGATGGTCTGGGCGCTTCAGAAGGCCTCCGGCCTGCCTGCGAACAAGGTCGTCGGCATGGCGGGCGTGCTCGACTCAGCCCGCTTCCGCCACTTCCTGGCTGATGAATTCAACGTGTCTGTCGAAGACGTGACGGCCTTCGTGCTCGGTGGCCATGGCGACGACATGGTTCCGTCGGTGCGCTACTCGACCGTCGCAGGGATTCCGCTGCCTGATCTCATCAAGATGGGCTGGACCACGCAGGAGAAGCTCGACGCCATGATCGCCCGCACCCGCGGCGGCGGCGGTGAAATCGTCAACCTCCTGAAAACGGGTTCGGCCTTCTACGCGCCGGCCTCTTCGGCCATCGCCATGGCTGAAAGCTACCTTCGCGACAAGCGCCGTGTGCTGCCCTGCGCGGCTTACCTCAATGGCCAGTACGGCGTGAAAGACACATACGTCGGCGTTCCGGTCATCATCGGACAGAACGGCGTCGAGAAGATCGTCGAGGTCAATCTGGACGCTGCCGAAAAGGAAATGTTCGCCAAGTCAGTCGCCTCGGTCCAGACGCTGATCGAAGCCTGCAAAACCATCAATCCCGCCTTCGCCAAGTAAGCTGATTGGGGGACCGGCGCGACGCAAGTCGCCCCGGTCTTCATCAACCCGCCCGCGCGTCGGCCCGGAGGAAAAGCACCAATGAATATTCATGAATATCAGGCGAAAGCCGTATTGAAAGAATTCGGCGTCCCGGTTTCGCGCGGCGTTCCGGTCATGGACGCCAGCCAGGCTGAAGCAGCAGCCAAAGAACTCGGCGGACCACTCTGGGTGGTCAAGTCACAGATTCACGCTGGCGGTCGCGGCAAGGGCAAGTTCAAGGAAGCAGCGGCTGGCGAAAAGGGCGGCGTACGCCTCGCCAAGTCGGTCGAGGAGGTGAAAACCTTCGTCCAGCAGATGCTGGGCAACACGCTCGTCACCGTGCAAACCGGTCCGGCCGGCAAGCAGGTCAACCGACTCTACATCGAAGACGGCTCCGACATCGAAAAGGAATTCTATCTGTCGGCGCTTGTCGATCGCGAAACTTCTCGGGTGGCTTTCGTGGTGTCGACAGAAGGCGGTATGGACATCGAAACCGTCGCCCATGATACACCGGAAAAGATCCTGACCTTCTCGGTCGATCCAGCCACCGGCATCATGCCGCATCACGGCCGCACGGTAGCCAGGGCGCTTGGCCTGACGGGCGACCTCGCCAAACAGGCCGCCAAGCTGCTGGGTCAGCTCTATACGGCATTCGTCGCCAAGGACATGGCGATGCTTGAGATCAATCCGCTGATCATCACCAAGCAGGGCCAGCTCAAGTGCCTGGACGCAAAAGTATCGTTCGATTCGAACGCTCTTTATCGCCAGCCCGACATCGTCGCGCTCCGTGACGAGACCGAAGAGGACGCCAAGGAAATCGAAGCTTCGAAGCATGATCTCGCCTATATCGCGCTCGACGGCACGATCGGCTGCATGGTGAACGGCGCAGGCCTCGCAATGGCCACGCTCGACATCATCAAGCTCTACGGAGAATCGCCCGCGAACTTCCTTGACGTAGGCGGCGGCGCTTCTGAAGAAAAGGTGACGGCGGCATTCAAGATCATCACTGCCGATCCGAACGTCAAAGGCATTCTGGTCAATATTTTCGGCGGCATCATGAAGTGCGACGTCATCGCGCGCGGCGTGCTCGCAGCCGTGAAAGCAGTCGGCCTGCAGGTTCCGCTCGTGGTTCGTCTCGAAGGGACAAACGTCGAGGAAGGCAAACAGATCATCCGCACGTCGGGCCTTAACGTAATTCCGGCTGACGATCTCGACGACGCCGCCCAGAAAATTGTCGCTGCCGTAAGGGGAGCCGCCTGATGTCCATCCTGATCGACAAGAACACCAAGATCATCACGCAAGGCTTCACCGGCAAGAACGGCACGTTCCATTCGGAACAGGCTCTTGCCTACGGATCGAAAGTCGTCGGCGGCGTAACTCCCGGCAAGGGCGGCACAAGCCACATCGGGTTGCCAGTATACGACACCGTAGCCGAAGCGCGCGACGCGACAGGCGCCGACGCTTCGGTCGTTTATGTTCCGCCGCCGTTTGCGGCCGACTCGATCTGCGAGGCCATCGACGCCCAGATCCCGCTGATCGTCTGCATCACGGAAGGAATTCCGGTCGCCGACATGGTGCGCGTAAAGCGCTCGCTGTCGGGTTCTAAGTCGCGGCTTATCGG
Source organism: Beijerinckiaceae bacterium (assembly GCA_947475995.1). Taxonomy (GTDB): domain Bacteria; phylum Pseudomonadota; class Alphaproteobacteria; order Rhizobiales; family Beijerinckiaceae; genus Terripilifer. The sequence continues at coordinate 128,674 of CANJNI010000002.1, forward strand.
ACCGAACTGCCCCGGCATCGTGACGGCCGGCGAATCTAAGATCGGCATCATGCCGGCCAATATCTTCAAGCGAGGCAACGTGGGCATCGTGTCCCGTTCGGGCACGCTGACCTATGAGGCTGTGTTCCAGACTTCGCAGGAAGGCCTCGGCCAAACGACGGCTGTCGGCATTGGCGGCGACCCCGTCAAGGGCACCGAGTTCATCGACATGCTGGAAATGTTCCTCGCGGACCCCAAGACCGAGTCAATCGTGATGATCGGCGAGATCGGCGGCTCTGCCGAAGAGGACGCTGCGCAGTTCCTCCGGGATGAAGCGAAGCGCGGGCGCAAGAAGCCGATGGTGGGCTTCATCGCCGGCCGTACGGCTCCTCCGGGGCGCCGCATGGGCCATGCAGGCGCGATCATCTCTGGTGGCAAGGGCGGCGCGGAAGACAAGATCGCCGCCATGGAAGCCGCCGGCATCCGGGTATCGCCTTCGCCTGCACGACTGGGCAAGACACTCGTAGAAGTTCTCGCTGGCCGGTAACCGGGTGATCGCTTCGGCGATCATCCACTCGAACAAGTCAGCATGCCTCTCCTCACTTCCGTCGAAGTCGAGAGGCATGCCTACGGCAGTCAACCTTCAGGTGCATTCATGGCTCGCCAGGATCTGAATTCCGCACTTCTACATACCTCTTTCCTGTACGGCGCGAACGCCGGTTACATCGAAGATCTGCAGGCTCGCTACGAGCGCGATCCCTCCAGCGTCGACGCCGAATGGCGCGAGTTCTTCGCCGCCCTCAACGAACAGAAGGGCGCGGCGGAACAGAACGCACGCGGCGCGTCGTGGGAAAAGCCGAACTGGCCGATCCACGCCAACGGCGAACTCGTTTCGGCGCTCGACGGCAACTGGTCACAGGTAGAGAAGTCGCTGGGCGACAAGATCAACGCCAAGGCCGCCGCCAAGGGCGCGCAGGTCAGCGTCGCGGATGTGCAGCGCTCGACTCGCGACAGTGTGCGAGCATTGATGATGATCCGCGCGTACCGTATGCGCGGCCATCTGCACGCCAATCTGGACCCTCTTGGGCTCGAGCCCGCCAAGGATCACGAAGAGCTGCATCCATCGAGCTACGGCTTCACGGAGGCCGACTACGATCGCAAGATTTTCATCGACCATGTGCTGGGTCTGGAATTTGCGACGATTCCCGAAATGCTGGCGATCCTGCGTCGGACATACTGCGACACGATCGGCTTTGAATTCATGCACATCTCCGACCCGGCCGAGAAGGCCTGGATGCAGGAGCGCATCGAGGGACCGGACAAGACGATTGAATTCACCAAGGAAGGCAAGCGGGCCATTCTGCACAAGCTGGTCGAGGCGGAAGGCTTCGAGAAGTTCTGCGATCTGCGTTTCCGCGGCACAAAGCGTTTCGGTCTCGACGGCGGCGAGGCCATGGTGCCGGCGCTGGAGCAGATCATCAAGCGCGGCGGTGCGCTTGGCGTTCGCGAGATCGTCATCGGCATGTCCCATCGCGGCCGCCTCAACGTTCTGGCGCAAGTGATGGGAAAACCCCACAGGGCCATTTTCCACGAATTCAAGGGCGGATCGTTCGCTCCCGATGAGGTGGAAGGTTCAGGAGACGTGAAATATCACCTCGGCGCTTCGTCGGACAGAGAGTTTGACGGAAACAGGGTGCATCTGTCTTTGACGGCCAATCCGTCCCATCTCGAAATCGCTGATCCGGTTGTGCTCGGGAAGGTGCGCGCCAAACAGGACCAGCTGCACGATGTCGTTGAGCGCACGCAAGTGCTTCCGCTTCTGATTCACGGCGATGCGGCTTTCGCCGGTCAAGGCGTAGTTGCAGAATGCTTCGGCCTTTCGGGCTTGAAAGGGCATCGCACCGGCGGATCGATCCACTTCATCGTCAACAACCAGATCGGTTTCACAACCTATCCGCGTTACTCGCGCTCCTCGCCATACCCGTCCGATGTCGCCAAGATGATCGAGGCTCCGATCATTCATGTGAATGGCGACGATCCGGAAGCGGTCGTGTATGCCGCCAAGATCGCCATCGAGTTCCGGCAGAAGTTCCACAAGCCGGTAGTGATCGACATGTTCTGTTATCGCCGGTTCGGACACAACGAAGGCGACGAGCCCGGCTTCACACAGCCGCTCATGTACAAGTCGATCCGCAACCACAAGCCGACGCTGGACATTTATACGGACAAGTTGGTGGCCGAGGGAGTGATCGCGCGCGGCGAGGCCGACAAACAGGTCTCAGATTGGCGCGAACGCCTGGACGCGGAATTTGAAGCAGCCCAGAGCTACAAGCCCAACAAGGCAGACTGGCTCGACGGCCGCTGGGCCGGAATGCGTCCCGCGAGCGACGCCGTCGACGATGCGCGCCGCGGCCAGACCGGTGTTGATCTCGCAAAATTGAAGGCGCTTGGCGAAAAGCTTGCCAGCGTCCCGGCGGATTTCAACGCGCACAAGACCATCCAGAGGTTCATGGATGGCCGACGGCAGATGGTCGAAACGGGGCAGGATCTCGATTGGGCCATGGCGGAAGCTTTTGCTTTCGCAACTCTGGTCGACGAAGGCCATCCGGTTCGGCTCTCCGGGCAGGATTCCGAGCGCGGAACGTTTTCGCAACGCCATTCGGTGCTGATCGATCAGGAAACCGAAGCCCGCTATGTGCCGCTCAATAATATTCGCGACGGGCAGGCTCGCTACGAGGTCATCAACTCGATGCTCTCGGAGGAAGCCGTGCTGGGCTTCGAATACGGCTACTCGCTGACAGAGCCAAATGCGCTCACCATGTGGGAAGCCCAATTCGGCGACTTCGCCAACGGGGCACAGGTTTTGTTCGACCAGTTCATCTCGTCTGGCGAACGCAAGTGGCTGCGCATGTCGGGTCTCGTGTGCCTTCTGCCCCACGGCTACGAAGGACAGGGTCCGGAGCACTCGTCGGCGCGCCTGGAGCGCTATCTTCAGATGTGTGCGGAAGACAACATGCAGGTCGCCAACTGCACGACGCCCGCGCAATATTTCCACATTCTGCGCCGTCAGTTGAAGCGCGACATTCGCAAGCCGCTGATTCTGATGACCCCCAAGTCCCTGCTGCGGCATAAGAAGGCCGTGTCGACGCTGGCCGACCTTGGACCTAATTCGTCGTTTCACCGACTCATCTGGGATGATGCCGAGCGCAAGAAGGACGACAAGACCAAACTTGTGCGCGACGACAAGATCCGTCGCGTGATCTTGTGCAGCGGCAAGGTCTATTACGACCTTTACGAGGAGCGCGAGCGGCTCGGCATCGACGATGTGTATCTGGTCCGCGTCGAGCAGCTCTATCCGTTCCCCCTGAAGGCGCTTCTCACCGGCCTGTCACGCTTCAAGAAGGCCGATATCGTGTGGTGCCAGGAAGAACCCAAAAACATGGGTTCGTGGAGCTTTGTTGAGCCCTATATCGAGTGGGTTCTCGGTCAGGCGGGCGGAAAGGCCAAGCGGGCGCGCTACGTTGGCCGCCCGGCGTCGGCCGCAACCGCAACGGGACTCATGTCCCGGCATCTCGCGCAACTCAAGGCGTTCCTGGAAGAGGCCTTCGCGGCCTGATCCCGGAACAGCATTCGTATCATTCAACCGGAAGGCCGCCCTGCGCGGACGTCACCATGGCAACGGAAATTCGTGTCCCTACCCTCGGCGAGTCAGTCTCCGAGGCCACCATCGGCAAGTGGTTCAAGAAGCCCGGCGACGTCGTGAAAGCCGACGAGCCATTGGTGGAGCTTGAAACCGACAAGGTGACTCTTGAGGTGAACGCACCCGCCGCCGGGGTGCTGGCGGAAATCACCGCCAGGGACGGCGAGACAGTCGCGCCGGGCGCGTTGCTCGGCCAGATCACCGCAGGCGGAGCTGGCGCCGCCGCTGCTCCGGCTCCGGCCGCCAAACCCGCTGCGACGCCTGCCGCAACCGCGCCTGCTTCAGCTCCTGCGAAGTCTGGCCCCGCCATGCCGCCATCGCCGGCCGCGGCCAAGATCGCCGCGGACAACAAGGTCGATCCAGCCACTGTAACCGGCAGCGGTGTTCGTGGTCAGGTCTTGAAAAGCGATGTGCTCGCGGCCGTTGCGGCTCCTGGCCCCGTGCCGGCCGCGCCTGTGGCGGTGCGTGCGCCTTCCGTCGCCGATGATGCTTCGCGCGAAGAACGAGTACGCATGACCAAGCTGCGCCAGACGATCGCGCGGCGTCTCAAGGATGCGCAGAATACCGCCGCCATGCTGACAACCTTCAACGAGGTCGACATGACCGAGGTGATGTCGCTGCGCAATCGCTACAAGGACGTGTTCGAGAAGAAGCACGGCGCCAAACTCGGCTTCATGGGCTTCTTCGCCAAGGCTGTCGTGCAGGCGCTCAAGGACGTGCCGGCGGTCAATGCCGAGGTCGACGGTCAGGACCTCATCTACAAGAACTATTACCACATCGGCATTGCGGTCGGCACCGATCGTGGCCTTGTGGTTCCGGTGGTGCGTGACTCCGACAAGCTGAGCATCTCCGGCATCGAGAAGTCGATCGCCGATTTCGGCAAGCGCGCCCGCGACGGCCAGCTCAAGATCGACGAGATGCAGGGCGGCACCTTCACGATCACCAACGGCGGCATCTATGGCTCGCTGATGTCGACCCCGATCCTGAATGCTCCGCAGTCCGGCATTCTGGGCATGCACAAGATTCAGGAGCGGCCAATGGTGGTGGGGGGCAAGATCGAAGCGCGTCCCATGATGTATCTGGCGCTGAGCTACGATCACCGCATCGTCGACGGCAAGGAAGCCGTGACGTTCCTGGTGCGCGTCAAGGAGGCGCTTGAAGATCCTGCGCGTCTCGTTCTGGATCTCTGATTTCCATCTGGCATTGCTAGCGTTCGGCAATTGCCGGATGCGTTTCTGGAGACCATCATGGCCTACGACCTCGTCGTCATCGGCACCGGCCCAGGCGGCTATGTGTGCGCTATCCGCGCCGCACAGCTCGGCATGAAGGTTGCCGTGGTCGAAAAGCGCAAGACGCACGGCGGCACTTGCCTCAACGTCGGCTGCATTCCGTCGAAGGCGCTGCTGCATGCGTCGGAAATGTTCGATCTGGCAGGGCATGACTTTGCGCCGCTCGGCATCGTGGTCGGCAAGCCTCAGCTCGATCTGCCCGCCATGATGAAACACAAGCAGGATACGGTTGCGGCCAACGTCAACGGCGTCGGGTTTCTTTTGAAGAAGAACAAGGTCGACTCTTTCACCGGATCAGGCTCGATCAAGTCCGCCGGCAGGGTCGACGTGACGGCGGCGGACGGCGTCATCACAACACTTGAAACCAGGAACATCGTGATCGCAACCGGCTCGGAAGTGACGCCGCTGCCGGGCGTGACGATTGACGAGAAGATCATCGTGTCTTCAACGGGATCGCTCGAACTGGACCGCGTGCCGGGCAACATCGTGGTCGTCGGCGCGGGCGTTATCGGCCTCGAACTCGGGTCCGTCTGGCGGCGTCTCGGCGCCGAGGTGACCGTGGTCGAATTCCTCGACCGCATCCTGCCAGGCACGGACGCCGAAGTCGCTAAGCAGTTCCAGCGCACGCTCGAAAAGCAGGGCGTCAAGTTCATCCTTGGCCACAAGGTCTCAAAGGTCGATACCGGCAAGAAGGGCGCGACCATTAAGGTTGAACCTGCGGCGGGCGGCGAGGCGAGGACAATGGACGCCGAAATTGTGCTCGTCGCCATTGGTCGTCGTCCCCATACGGAAGGCCTGGGGCTTGAAGCCCTCGGAGTCGCCATGGAGCGTGGCCGGGTGGTGATCGACGATCATTTCGCCACCAATGTTCCGGGTGTTTACGCCATCGGCGATGTGGTGCGCGGCCCGATGCTGGCGCACAAGGCGGAGGACGAGGGCGTTGCGATGGCCGAAATCCTCGCCGGTCAGCACGGCCATGTGAACTACAACACGATTCCGGGCGTCGTTTACACGCAGCCGGAGATCGCCACGGTCGGCAAGACCGAAGAGGATCTCAAGGCGGCGGGCGTCGCCTACAAGATCGGCAAGTTTCCGTTCACCGCCAATGGCCGCGCGCGTGCGATGCGTCATAGCGAGGGCTTTGTGAAGATCCTCGCCGATGCGGCGACCGACCGGGTGCTGGGCGTTCACATCCTGGGCGCCGGGGCTGGCGAACTCATTGCCGAAGCCGTGGTGCTGATGGAGTTCGGCGGCTCGGCTGAAGATCTGGCGCGCATCTGCCACGCCCATCCGACCATGTCCGAGGCCGTGCGCGAGGCGGCGCTCAACGTCGACAAGCGCGCCATTCACGTCTGAGGTCAATGCCCGGTTGCGGCCGGTCATGATTTGCTCAACCTTTGCATCCAGACTGGCTCCCATGGCGAGAGCGCCGGAGCCCTTTCATGCACAGTTGGACACGGCCCTTCTGGATCGTTCTGGCAGCTTTCTTCCTGTTCGAGGCATGGATCTGGGATCTCTGCGTTGGAGCTGGTCGCTGGCTCACATCGCGCTTTCCGCTTGAACCTTTCAGACGTGCGATGCGGAAGGTTGTGGAGCGTCTCCCGGCGCAAGTGGTCCTGCTGATCTTTCTGATCCCTTTAGCGATTCTTGAGCCTCTCAAGTTCGCTGCATTATGGCTCATCGCCACACATCACTGGTTCTGGGGCATCGCCCTTTTTGTCGTCGCCAAATTTGTGGGCTTCGGGCTCGTGGCCTTCCTGTTCGATCTGACGCGCGACAAACTTATGTCGATGCAATGGATGACGCGACTCTACAGCCTGACGCTTCGGGCTCTCGATTGGGCGCACCAGCTTGTTGAGCCTTACAAACGGATTGTTCGCGAGCATGCGGCCCGGATCAAGTCGGTAATGGCGGTCGCTCTGAAGTCTCGCGCCGGCCAGTCAACCTTTCTTGGCAAGATCCTGCGCCTGCGAGCCCGACTGCGCCGTCAGGCGTAAGTCAGGCGCGCGGATGGGCCGACCGATAGGCGTCCAGCAGACGCCCCCGGTCAACTGCCGTATAAACCTGCGTGGTCGACAGAGAAGCGTGGCCGAGCAATTCCTGAATGCTTCTCAGATCACCGCCCCGCGCAAGAAGATGAGTGGCGAAGGAGTGTCGCAACGCGTGGGGCGTGGCATTCGACGGCAAGCCCAGCGATCCGCGCAGTTGCGCCATGCGTAGCTGAATGATTCGGGCCCGCAGGGGTCCGCCCTGGGCGCCAACGAAAAGTGGGCTCTCGTGCTCCAGTCGATAGGGACAAATATCCAGATAGGCCTGGACCGCCCGCCGAACCGGTTCGATAACGGGAACGAGACGAGTCTTGCGGCCCTTGCCGATGACGCGCAGATGATCCCGGTCTCCGACCGGAGCGTCAGACCGCACGATTCCCAACGCTTCGGAAATGCGCAAGCCTGCCCCATAAAGAAGACCCAGCACGGCGGCGTCCCTGGCGTCGATCCATGGATCCTGCGACTCCTGGATCGAGTCCCCCTCCGCGACGCGGCGCGCGGCCTCCATCCCGAGGGGTTTCGGCAAGCTGCGCGCGACCTTCGGGGTTCTGACTGCCAGAAGAGCTGGCATCTGGCCATGACCGTCGCGCTCAAGAAATCGAGCCAGGGACCGGATGCCGGCCAAGGAACGAAGGATGGAGCGCCCACCAACGCCCGATTGACGGCGGGCCGCAAGGAAGGACCTGATCTCCAAAGCTTCGAGCGACAGCAGGTCGCCAACGTCGACAGGCTGATGACGGCGACCCGCCAGAAAACCCAGAAATTGCCGGGCATCGCGCCCGTAAGCTTCGAGCGTATTGGCCGACGAACGCCGCACGCCCGCCATATGGGCGAGCCATCCGGACATCAGCGCCCGCAGCGCGGGCGCCAGGATTTCGTGGCCGTAGTCTTGGTCGGTGGTGGACGGGGCGCTCATGCCCCGACCATCGCCCGGACCCTTTTAAGACGCCGTTAAGGCTTCAGGCCCCTGTCTTGATCGCCTCAACCGCCTGGGAAAGCAGCTCATCCATCGTGCGACGAATCTGGTGGTCGGAAATCGAGACGCTCGCGGCGTCGAAATCCTTCCGGACCTTGCGGAACACGTCATCGTCGCCAGCTTCCTCGAAGTCCGCCATGATGACAGTCTTAGCATAGGCGTCGGCGTCGGCGCCCGTCTTGCCAAGCTTTTCGGCGACCCACAGGCCAAGCAGCTTGTTGCGGCGAGCAGTCGCCTTGAAGCGAAGCTCCTCGTCATGCGCGAACTTCTTTTCGAAACCTTCTCCGCGCTTGTCCAAACCGCTCATGCCAGGCACTCCTCTCCGTCCGAACCATCCGCAGGACCCGGCGCAGCATATAGCCATTGGCTGGGCTTTTTCCTAGACCTCGTTCGGTCGGGATCGATGCGCAGAGTGGCTCGGCCCGCGGGGCGGGTTGTGCTTGAGGCAGGAAAGGCGTACCACGCCGGTTCGGCGCCGTGGCTTTTCGGCGGCCCCGGCGCATGGCCGGGCGTCCCCGCGACACGGCCCGTTCAGACTTCTCGAACTACGGTTGCACCCCATGAACCGCCGTCGTCGCATTTACGAAGGCAAGGCCAAGGTCCTTTACGAGGGCCCGGAACCCGGAACCCTCATCCAGCACTTCAAGGATGATGCGACGGCTTTCAACGCCAAGAAGCGCGAAATTATCGACGGCAAGGGCGTGCTGAACAACCGGATATCGGAATTCATCTTCCAGCACCTCAACAATATCGGCGTTCCGACGCACTTCATCCGCCGTCTCAACATGCGCGAGCAACTGATTCGCGAAGTCGAGATCATTCCTCTTGAAGTCGTGGTTCGGAACGTTGCGGCGGGCTCATTGTCGCAGCGCCTCGGCCTTGAGGAAGGTACGCAACTCCCGCGCTCGATCATCGAGTTCTATTACAAGAACGACGCCTTGAACGATCCGATGGTGTCCGAAGAGCACATCACCGCATTCGGTTGGGCGAATCCTCAGGAAATCGACGACATCATGGCTCTGGCGATCAGGGTCAACGACTTCCTGTCTGGCATCTTCCTTGGCGTAGGCATACGCCTGGTCGACTTCAAGATGGAGTGCGGCCGTCTCTGGGAAGGGGACATGATGCGCATCGTGGTTGCAGACGAGATTTCCCCGGACTCCTGCCGTCTCTGGGACATCAAGTCGAACGACAAGCTCGACAAGGACCGCTTCCGCCGCGACATGGGCGGACTGGTGGAAGCCTATACGGAAGTCGCCCGCCGCCTCGGCATCCTGCAGGAGAACGAGACTGCGCAGGCCGGTCCCCGGCTGGTTCAGTAAGTACGATCGCGAATATCTGGAGCTAGGATGAAGGCCCGAGTCACCGTCACCCTCAAGACCGGCGTCCTCGACCCGCAGGGCAAGGCCATTGAAGGCGCATTGCGTTCCCTCGATGTGGAGGGAGTGGCAAGTGTCCGTCAGGGCAAGGTGTTCGACATCGAGCTCGACACGACGGATCGTGAAAAGGCCGGCAAATCGCTTGCCGCTGCTTGCGAGAAATTGCTCGCCAACACGGTCATCGAAAATTATCGCGTCGAAATTCTCTGACGGTCCGACATGAAACCCGCCATCGTTCTTTTCCCGGGCTCCAATCGCGAAGGCGATGCTGCGCGCGCCCTTGAACTGACGACCGGACGTGCGCCGGCGATTGTCTGGCACGCGGATCATGAATTGCCGCCCGGAACCGATCTGGTGGTCCTGCCGGGCGGCTTCAGCTATGGCGACTACCTGCGCTGCGGCGCCATTGCGGCGCGCGCACCCATGATGGATGCGGTGCGCAAACACGCGGCGAGTGGCGGCCTCGTCCTCGGCATCTGCAACGGCTTCCAGATTCTCGTCGAGTCCGGTCTTCTCCCTGGCGTCCTGATGCGCAACGCTGGCCTGCGTTTCATCTGCCGGATGCAGCACCTTCGGGTAGAACGCAACGATACGGTATTTACGCGTGGCTACCGGCAGCATCAGACGATCAAGGTCGCCATTGCGCACGGCGAAGGCAATTACGAAGCGGATGACGAAACAATCACGCGCCTCGAAGGCGATGGGCGCGTCGCCTTCCGCTACAGCGACCCCGACGGCAATGTGACTGACCTGTCGAACCCCAATGGATCGACCCATTCCATCGCCGGAATCTATTCCGAGAAATTCAATGTTCTCGGCCTCATGCCCCATCCCGAGAACCTCATCGACCCGCTGATCGGAGGAGTCGACGGATTGCCGATGTTCCAGAGTCTGGCTGGGTTTTCTCGCGCTGCCTGATGATCACATCGTCAGACGCGGCATCACGATCTGATTGAGAATTTTCTCGAAAGCCGGTGCGATCTCGCTCGCGCTGGTGGCTGAATAATACATGCCGGGCTCTGTCGCGCAGCCCCTCAGCAGAGATTCATTGCCGGCGATCACCCGGACGGTAAAAACCTGCACGCGGCTGGCGCGCGCCTTGGAGCAGGCCTGTCCGAGCCTGTTGTCGATATCCCATGTGTAGCTGTTGCCTTCGCTGCCGTTGCCGCCGAAGCGGTTTTGCGTGTTGTTGCCATCTGTCAGAAGGATCACGAACTTCTGCAGGTCGGGATCGTTCGAACTGGCATCTCCGAAGGGCGAGTCGGCGCGAAGCGTCGCAAGTCCAATCGTCACATTGGTCGCGCCGGTCGGAGTCATGGCATTGACCACTGCACGAACCGCCACAAAGTTGCCGGTCAGCGGCATCACCTGCGCCACAGAGCCATACTGGCAGTTAGCCGCCACATAGCCCGACAGGCGCCACTCGGAGGCTCTCCTGAAATATCGTAGTCCTGATTGCGGTCGCTCAGACACCCGTTCCAGGCAGTCTGGGTCGGAGCCGCCGCAACCGCACCCGCGATGTTCGGGTTCTCAAGCTTCACTCCCCAGCGCAGCCAGGTGGCATAGCGGTTTGCAGGATCGATCCGCACCTGCGTGTTGAACGGCACCAGCGCAACCTTCACGTCGCCGGGATTGGCGTTCACCGCCTGCAGTTTGTCCAGCAGGTCATTGGTGGCCTGCTTGAGCGCGTCCATCTTGCCCATCGATCCCATCGATCCGGTATTATCCAGAACGAGGGAAATCTGGAGCTTGGGCTGGCCGAAAGCCGCAACTGAATTGACCCCGATGGTGACGTCATCCTGCCGCACGAGGCGCAGAAACGAAGTTGACATCCGGGCCGTTGCGGCGACGCGGATCGATTTTGCTTCCTTCGTCACCGTGATGGAAACCGTCGACCCGGGTTCCTGTCGCACCATGGCGCTGAACTTCCGTTCGGCCGCCTCCTGCAACTGTACGTTCGTCAGGGTGCGGGGTTCGCGTACGAGCGCCAGAGCCACCGCGTCGGCGGCAGACTGAAGCCGGACCCGCGTTTGGGACGCGCCCGCATAGTCCATCGCGGCTCCTGCGAAGAGCATCATCGGCATTGCGGCGACGGCGAAGAGAGTCCCAACGTTCCCGCCTGAATGGCTGAGAAAGCTACCGGTCCGTTCAAGGATGCGATTTTGAAACATTGCGGCCTCCTGACGGGGAGGCTGCAAAGGGCGGGCCGACATGTCTTGGATGAATTGCTGTCGCAATTCGGGACTGGCTCACCCGAAAGCCGACGGGCGCAATCAGGCAGCGTTCCTGTGCGATCGAATGTTCCAAATTGGATCACTGTTGCCTTCCGCGGGTCCGGGCTTTAAGCGACAGCATCGACAACGCCTTCGGGCGCGTCAGGCAGAGGCTCTTTCGTGCTGCGCAACGAACCCCAGATCACCCCCGAACTCGTCGCCCAGCACGGGCTGAAACCGGACGAGTACCAGCGCATTCTGGCGCTGATCGGCCGCACGCCGACCTTCACGGAACTCGGCATTTTTTCCGCCATGTGGAACGAACATTGTTCGTACAAGTCTTCGCGCTTGCACTTGCGGGGCCTGCCGACGAAAGCCCCTTGGGTTATTCAGGGGCCGGGGGAGAACGCGGGCGTCATCGGCATCGGCGAAGGTCTCGCCTGTGTCTTCAAGATGGAAAGCCACAACCACCCCTCCTACATCGAACCCTATCAGGGGGCCGCAACAGGCGTCGGTGGCATTCTGCGCGACGTCTTCACAATGGGCGCGCGACCTGTGGCCTGTCTTAACTTGCTGCGCTTCGGCGCCCCGGAGCATCCCAAAACTCGCCATCTGGTCAGCGGCGTCGTCGCGGGCATTGCGGGCTACGGCAATTCCTTCGGTGTTCCGACGGTCGCGGGTTCGGTGAATTTTCACAACCGTTATGACGGCAATATTCTCGTCAACGCCATGGCGGTGGGCATCGCAAAGGCGAATGAAATATTTTATGCGAAGGCCACAGGCGTTGGCCGTCCCATCGTCTATCTCGGCTCAAAGACGGGTCGCGATGGAATCCACGGGGCCACGATGGCCTCTGCGGAATTCGACGATAAAAGCGAAGAAAAGCGCCCCACCGTTCAGGTCGGCGACCCGTTTTCGGAAAAGCTGCTGCTCGAAGCCTGTCTGGAGATCATGCAGAAGGGCTGCGTGATCGCCATCCAGGACATGGGCGCGGCTGGCCTCACCAGCTCCGCGGTCGAGATGGGCGCCAAGGGCGATCTTGGAATCGAGCTTGATCTTGACAAGGTCCCTTGCCGCGAGACCGGCATGACGGCCTACGAGATGATGTTGTCGGAGAGCCAGGAGCGAATGCTCATGGTGCTGGACCCGTCACGTGAGGCAGAGGCCGAAGCGATCTTCACGAAATGGGGCTTGGATTTTGCAGTAATCGGCAAAACTACCGATACGCTTCGCTTCGTCATCAAGCACGGCGGTGAGGTGAAGGCCGACCTGCCCATCAAGGAGCTGGGCGATCAGGCGCCGCTCTATGACCGCCCATGGGTTCCGACGCCTGCAAGACCGGTGATCGAGCCCGACAGCGTATCTCCACCCCTCTCCAATTCGGATGCGCTTCTAAAGCTGATGGGCTCTCCCGACCAGAGCTCGAAGCGCTGGGTGTGGGAGCAGTATGATCACCTGATCCTCGGCAATTCCATTCAGCAGCCCGGTGGCGACGCCGCCGTGATCAGGATCGGCAATGGCCCCAAGGGTCTGGCGCTTTGCACCGACGTCACGCAACGTTATTGCGAAGCAGACCCGTTCGAAGGCGGCAAGCAGGCAGTAGCGGAGGCATGGCGCAATCTGACGGCGGTCGGGTCCTTGCCGCTGGCGCTGACAGACAACCTGAATTTCGGCAATCCCGAGCGTCCCGAGATCATGGGCCAGTTCGTGCTGGCTGTCCGGGGCATCGGCGAAGCCGCCAGCGCGCTCGACTTCCCCATCGTTTCCGGAAACGTGTCGCTTTACAACGAAACGCAGGGACGCGGCATTCTGCCGACGCCATCGATCGGCGGGGTTGGTCTTGTGGAGGACGTGACCCGCACGGCCACACTCGCGTTCAAGCAGGAGGACGAATCGATCATTCTGGTCGGCGAGACGGTCGGCTGGCTCGGCCAGTCGGTCTATTTGCGCGATGTCTGCAACCGCGAGGAGGGCGCTCCGCCGCCCGTCGATCTGCCAAGGGAACGCAAGGCCGGCGACGCCGTGCGCAAGCTGATCGTCAATCGAAAAGTGTCGGCCGTTCACGATCTTTCGGATGGAGGCCTGGCGCTCGCCGTAGCCGAAATGGCCGTCGCTTCGAACATTGGGGCACGCCTCGAAACGCCGGTGAATACCTTGCCGCTTCACGCGTGGCTGTTCGGCGAAGATCAGGGCCGCTATGTGCTGACCTGTGCGACCAAAGAAACGGATTCCGTGATTGCGGAAATCATGAACGCAGGTGTTGTGGCTAAGAAAATCGGCGTCACCGGGGGTGATTCCTTAACGCTGCCGGGCGAAGCTCCGGTTCCGCTGGCCCGCTTGCGATCCGCCCACGAAAACTGGCTACCGGATTACATGCAGGCCAGATAGCTCGATCGGAGCCTGCATGATCTACATTGAGTTGAAATCGCTAGCCGGCAGCAATTATGTAAAGGCGCTGGACGTTATTGCCGTTCAGTACACCGATTCCACGCGCTGCGCTGTGATGATGCAGGGGGGCACCACGTTGCCCTGTAATGAATCAGCCAAGAGTGTCGTGGAAAAGCTCGAAAAGGCGATCACCGACATGGCGTCCGCCTCGTCACAGACAAGGTAGTGGAGACTTCTCATGGCTATGCAGGCCAGCGAAATCGAACGGCTTATCAAGCTGGCATTGCCGGACGCGCAGGTTGAAATACGCGATCTGGCCGGTGACGGCGATCATTATGCCGCCACGGTGATTTCGTCAGCCTTCACGGGCAAAACTCGCTTGCAGCAGCATCAGATCGTCTATGCAGCGCTCAAGGGCCAGATGGGTGGCGAACTGCACGCCCTGGCCTTGCAGACCGGCGTCCCTGCCTGAACCCGTCTGGCGGCTTCTTCGGTTCGACGCTATATTGACCACTCAGGCGGACCCTTGACCTCCGCCAGGAAGGACCTCGGCCATGTCAGACATTCAAGAACAGATCCGCCAGGAAGTCGCCGGCAACGACGTCGTGCTTTTCATGAAGGGCACTCCACAGGCGCCAATGTGCGGATTCTCAGGCCAGGTGGTGCAGATTCTTGATCATCTGGGCGTGCCCTACAAGGGCGTGAACGTTCTGGCGGATGAAGAAATCCGGCAGGGCATCAAGGAATTCTCCAACTGGCCGACGATCCCGCAGCTTTACGTGAAGGGCGAGTTTGTCGGCGGCTGCGACATCATCCGCGAGATGTTCCAGGCGGGCGAACTCGGACCACATTTCACCCAGAACGGGATCACGGTGAAGCAGGAAGCCTGACAAGCTTCCTATTTGCGAAGCCCCATCAGGCCTAGCATCGCATAGCCGAGCAGGCCGTAGGGATTTCCCATCGTTTCGACGATCTCGAAATGGTTGTATCCCTCGGCCACGACCAGTTCGGCGAGTTTCCCTTTCGCCGCAACCGCCTTCGCGAGGTCGCGTGACTGGCGCTGGAATTCGGGCGTTTCCTGCGTACCATAGGCCACGACCAGCGGACAATGCAGCCGATCCAGATGACGGATCGAGCTAAGTTCTTCTTCCATCCGGTCCGTGAAATTCACATAACGCGAGCGAGCCGAAAGCCGCACGGGTTTGAGATCATACATGCCCGATGCAAGCAGGCCGCCTTTCAGGATTGAAAACGGCACATCGAAATCGCGCGGCCAGTCCGTCGTCACGATGTTGCCGGTCAGATGTCCTCCCGACGAATGGCCGGATACGAAGAGCCGATCGGCGTCACCGCCGAACCCGTTGGCATTTCGATAGACCCAGGCGACAGATCTGCGGACCTGTTCAACCATTGGAAACAGGTCGCCACCGGCGGCGTCTACCGAAGTGAAGTCAGGCACAATAAAATGCGCGCCTGCATGAATGAAAGTCTCGGCAAATCCGGCAAAATCCGCTGCTGCGCCGGTTCGCCAGGCGCCGCCGTGGATGAACATGCAGATGGGCGCATGCGGCTTGTCTGACAGGTAGACGTCGAGGCCCTCGATCTCCGTGGGACCATACTGGTACCGCAATGGCGCCGGCAGGCGTTTGCGGGCAATCTCGGCGCTGGAGGCTCGCCTCAGTCGCAAGAGCTCATGGTTCGGGGCATATTTTGTCTGGTCATAGGCGGCATCTAACGCCGCCTGATCCATTTCGAGCCAAATCTTCGGCGATTCCACGGCAGCTTCGGACACCAGATCCCCCAATATTCCAGCGACCCGCGATGTTCAGTTCCGGTCCTCGGGTAATTCGGGAACCGGCATGAGCGGAATGCCTTCCTCGATCAATTCGCGGGCTTCAGCCAGGGAAGCCTTGCCGTAAATCGACCGCGCAGGCGCGTCGCCTTCATGCATTTTGCGGGCCTCTTCTGGAAAACTCTCACCCACATCGACCGAATTCTCGATGATCCTGCTACGCAACTCGCGAACGGCTTCGCGCAACGCGACGTCACGCTCGTCAAGCAACGCCATCGGCTGGACAGAAGGAACAACAGGCGTTTGCGCCACCGGAAGCGCAGGAACAGCGCTGACAATCGCCGGTTCGCGATCCTTGCGGGCGACCTGCGGGGCCATGATGGCCTTGCTGACCTTGAAGGAATTGCAGACAGGGCAGGTTACGAGTCCGCGTTTGGATTGCGTGTCAAACGCATCGCTATTGGGAAACCAGCTTTCGAACTCGTGCCCGGTTTCACAAACGAGAGCGTACTTGATCATTCCGTCAGGCCGACAACATCAGGTCGAGCTTGCCGGCCCGCTCGAGTGCGTAAAGGTCGTCGCAGCCGCCGACGTGCTGGCTTCCGATGAAGATCTGGGGAACCGTCATGCGACCTCCCGCCTTCTCGGACATCTGCTTCTGCTTTGCAGGATCGCCATCGACCGAAATTTCGGTGAATTTCGCCTGCTTCTGCCGCAGGAGGTCCTTGGCGGCATGGCAATAGCCGCAGGTGCTTTTGGTGTAGATGGTAATGTCGGCCATCGGCAAAATCCTCTTGAAGCCGACTATATGGCGACTCAACTGTCCGGAACAACCCTTGCAAAAACGAGCACGTCCACCCGAGCTGCCCCTGCTCGCAACAAGGCTCTAGCAGCCGCGTCTGTCGTTGCCCCGGACGTCAGCACATCATCAACCAGAACAATGTTCCGGCCGGCCACACGGGAACGCGCCTCAGCAGGCACGGACATAGCCCCCTGCACATTGAGAGCGCGCTGGGAACGGGTCAGGCCGACCTGCGGGATCGTAGGCTTCACCCGCTTCAGCGCCAGCGGGTCCACCTGCACAGGCCGGATCCGCGAGATCGCGCGGGCCAGCACGGCTGCTTGATTGAAGCGCCGGGCAAACAACCTCCGGCGATGCAACGGCACCGGAACGAGCAGAGAATCGGCTGCGAGGAATTCTGTGCCGGCCCGCGCCATCCATCGCCCCATGGCGTCGGCCAATTCGACATGGTCGGCATACTTCAACCGGTGAACCAATCTGGACACCGGCCCTGTTTCGTAACGGGCGACGGCCCGCGCGCGCGAATATGCAGGGGGATCCGCAATCGCCTCCGGCGACAGGACGCCGGGACCCAGATCGTGCGAGAATGGCGTGCCGAGCTTTTCGCAGAATGGGCGCTCGATGAACCGGATCTGTTTCCAGCAATCGGCGCATACAGTGCCGGGCTCATGGGTAGTGGCCCTGCAGGAGATGCAAACCGGCGGATAGGTCAGGTCGAGGCCATGCCGCAGGAGCGATCGGCCAAGTGCGCGAAAGTTGAAATGTGGCTTCGCCGCCGACGCCATAGTATCGCCGCTCCGGGCTGATCGTTCGTTCTGAAGTCTAGTCGCATGCGTCCAGCCGTAAAGCCATTTTGACGCGGGACCCAAGGCGGCTCATAGGAATTCCGATGGCGCACTCTGGCGGACCCACGCAGATTTTCGACTCCCGTTTGCTGCGCGTGCGGCTTCAGCGCGCGGCCCGGGAGGCTGGCGAAAACTTCCTGTTGCCCGGCCTGACGGCGGACCTGATCGAACGGCTCGGGATGGTCCGGAGGGATTTCTCGAATGTCATGGACATCGCGAGCCCCGCCGACATCAGGCCACAGATCGGACAGCTCCTGCCCGACGCGCGGTTGCGAAGAATTGCAGCGATTCTCCCGACTCCGCCCGACGAATGTGACGAGATCGTCCAGGAAGAACGCCTTCCGGATTTTCCGGAACCTTTTGATCTGGCTGTTTCGCTCCTCGCGTTCCATCTGGTCAACGATCTCCCCGGCCTCCTCGTCCAGATCCATCGCGCCTTGAAACCCGATGGCTTGTTGATAGCCGCAATGCTTGGTGGCCAGACTCTTCGCGAGCTTCGAAACGCATTTACGGTCGCAGAGTCCGAAATCACAGGCGGCGCATCACCCCATGTCGCTCCATTTCCGGATGTTCGGGACATGGGCGCACTTCTTCAGCGGGCCGGCTTTGCATTGCCGGTTGCTGATTCGGAGACGCTGACGGTGCGCTACTCGGAACCTATGGGTTTGCTTCGCGACCTGCGCCTCATGGGAGGCACGAACATCCTCACGGAGCGCCTGCGGAAGCCCATGCGCCGTGCTGTTCTGGGGCGAGCTATGGAAGTCTATCGCCGGGATTTCTCGGATTCCGACGGTCGGGTTCGCGCCACGTTCGAGATCATCTGGCTCTCGGGCTGGCGGCCCCACGAAAGCCAGCAAAAGCCGTTGAAACCCGGATCCGCGCGGACTCGACTGGCTGATGTTCTGCCGACAAAGGCGTATGATTGAAATTCACGAGCGAGCTCTTTCAAGATGAATCTGAAAATCACCTCCTGGAACATCAATTCGGTGCGACTGCGCATTTCGCTGGTCGAGAAGTTTTTGCGCGAGCATCAACCTGACGTTCTTTGCCTGCAGGAAACCAAATGTCGGGATAGCGAATTTCCGTTTTCAAACTTTCGGAAGCTTGGATACGAGCACATCGCGATCCACGGCCAGAAGGGCTACCACGGCGTTGCAACCATTTCGCGCATCCCGTTCGGAATCGTTGACCGCAAAGGGTTCTGCGACAAAGGTGATTGTCGGCACATCTCCGTCGAGCTCGCGGTGCAGGACCCGCATCAACCGATCACTTTGCACAACTTCTATATACCGGCCGGTGGCGACGAGCCTGATCCCGAAGTGAATGAAAAATTCGCCCACAAACTTCAGTTTCTCGACGAGCTGGCACATTGGACCGAAAGTGGTTCACTGGCTGCGAATCATGCGGTGCTGGTGGGAGACCTCAATATCGCGCCACTGGAAACTGACGTATGGAGCCACAAGTCTCTGCTGTCAGTAGTCAGCCATACCCCGATCGAAGTCGAGAAGCTGCAGAAGGCCTTTTCGTCGGGACCTTGGGTCGACGCACTTCGGACGAAAATTCCTCCGGCGGAAAAACTTTTCACCTGGTGGAGCTATCGGTCTCCCAATTGGGAAGCGGCCAACAAGGGACGCCGGCTGGATCACATCTGGCTAAGCCAGAGCCTGGAATCGTCGCTTGCTGGCGTCGAAGTTCTGAAAGAAGCACGGGGGTGGGAGCGACCCTCGGACCACGTTCCCGTGTCGGCGATGCTGAACCTGCGCGGTTAGCCTGGTTTCAGTGTTTGTGCATTTGCGAGTGCGGCGAAATTGGCAAGGCGCGTCTCGATAGCTGCCTGCAGCCGCGCTGCAGCGCCCGGGAATTCTCGCAACACGCGATGAAACAATTCGCGCGAGATGGAGAGCACCACTGTCGGCTGACGGGCGAGGGCAGTTACCGGCCGCTCGGTCTCGGTGATAAGCGCCATTTCGCCAATGAGCGAATCGGGTCCCACGATTTCAGCGGCGGCGCGGCCATCGCCGTATGGATCGAGAGCGATCGCACCACTGACCACCACAAAACCGCCCGAAGCGCGCTCACCCTTGCTGAACAGAATATCTCCGGCGCGGAGAATTCTTGTCTCGGCAGAAAAAGCTATCAGCCGCAAGGCTTCGACATCGAGCTCGCTTAACAGCGGGACCGACGACAATCGCCTTATGTCTGTATCGAGCGCCATGCTGATGAAGGCTTTCAGGGAACGAGTTTGTACCCGCCAGCGTCCGTGACGAGAAGCTGCGCGTTGGCAGGGTCACGTTCGATCTTTTGCCGCAAGCGATAGATATGTGTTTCGAGCGTATGCGTGGTGACGTTGGCATTGTAGCCCCACACCTCCCGCAGCAGAATCTCGCGTGAGACAACCTGGGGTCCGGCGCGGTAGAGGAAGCGAAGGATCGCGGTTTCCTTCTCGGTCAGCCTGAGCTTCGCGCCCTTGTCATTGACGAGATGTTTCGAACTCGGGCGAAACGTATACTGGCCAATCTGGAAGATCGCGTCGTCGCTGGCTTCATGCTGGCGCAACTGGGCCCGGATGCGCGCCAGCAAGACGGCAAACCTGAATGGTTTGTTGACGTAATCGTTCGCGCCCGACTCGAGTCCCAGAATCGCGTCTGCATCCGAAACGTGTCCGGTCAGCATGATGATGGGGTTCTTGAAACCGTCCTTTCGAACCAGTTTCACGGCCTCTCGCCCATCCATATCCGGCAAGCCGACATCCAGAATCACGATGTCGGGTTGCTGGGTCCGCATGATATTGATGGCCTTGGTTGCCGAATCGGCCTGAATCGGCTCGAACTCTTCGTGCAACGCCAGTTGTTCTGCGAGAGCATCGCGCAAATCATTGTCGTCATCGGCAATCAGGATCTTCCGAACCTGGGTCATAAAGATCTTCCGGCCAGTGTGTTTCCTTGCCAACGGGCGTCCGCCCGGGGCAACTCGGGGCAGGCGCAACGTGGGGCAGATCGACCTTATCCGCAAGGGCTACGAAAACCGGCAGGCGGGATACACGAAAAAATGAGAAGACGGACCATTGCGGAAAAGAACCGGACATCCTCCGGCACGATCACCTTCATCCGGGTCTGCCATTTGCCAGGTCAGCCGCCAGAGCGCGGGCGCCTGATTGCCGGCCCGTCCGTCGTTGGTTGTTCGCTGGGACGATCGGGGATAAGCGCCGCCAAGCGCGAAGGGGACGGAGCGACGCCCCGGGGCGCTTTCAGAATTTTGTCTTTGCTGTATCGCCCCCGGCCGGGAGGGCCCCCTCGTTCGGGAATTCCGCCCCACCCCATCTTGCGGTCATCCGGCTGGTGCGACGACCCCGCCGCTCGCTCGTACAATCGCCCGATCCGGCTGCCCTTCGAGGCGGGGCATGAGCAGTTGTGGCGCCAAGACGGGCTTTATGACCTCATCGTCATACTGGACTACAATATTTCGCCGAGACGGAGAGGACGCGGTAGCGCCATTTTTTTTCATCTCCAGCGCGAGGATCTTGGCCATACCGAAGGCTGCGTGGCCATACCCGCTGCCGCGATGCGCCGCTTGCTCCCAAGGATAGGCAAAACGTCCGTCATGGTCATCCGTTAGGTGCGGGCTCCGAAGATTGCCGTCCCCAACCGGATGCAAGTGGCCCCCAACTGGATGGCCAGTTCGTAGTCGGCGCTCATTCCCATCGACAGTTCCGCCAAGCCATTGCGTTTAGCAATCTGGGCGAGGAGCGCAAAATGCGGCGAAGCCTGTTCACCGGCCGGCGGGATACACATCAAGCCGACCACCGGAAGTCCGTAAGTCTCGAGGCAGATCCTGATGAATTGATCGGCTTCGGCGGGCAGTATCCCTGCTTTCTGCGGTTCGGCCCCGGTATTGACCTCGACCATGAATCGCGGCGCGCGGCCTGCCCGCTGGACTTCATGCGCCAGGGCTTCCACCAAACGAAGCCGGTCAACCGTCTCGATGACATCGAACAGCTCAACGGCGTCCCGGACCTTGTTGGTCTGAAGAGGGCCTATCAGATGTAATTCCGCATCCGGAAATCGGGATCGCAGCTCCGGCCATTTTTTCGGGGCTTCCTGAACCCGATTTTCCCCAAACAGACGCTGGCCGGCGATCAAGGCTTCCTGAACGGCATCGGACGGCTGTGTCTTCGAGACGCACATGAGGCGCACGCTGCCGGGTTCACGGCCAGAGCGCCGCTCGATGCGGGAAATCTCTTCCCGCGTGGAAGCCAATCGTTCAGCGACCGTGGGAGTGTTCACCATCGAAGCTAGCTTCTTTCGATTGTTGTGCGAGCGGCCAAGGGCGTTGACCGGGCCGCAGAAAAAATGTTCAGGTGCGGATGTCCTCACCAACCTACGATCGATTGGGCCGAACGAAAAGACATGACGGCTGAGCGGTACAATCCACGCGAATCTGAAGCCAAATGGCAGGCCGTTTGGGAAGCCCGAAAGACCTTCCAGACAAGCAATGAGGACCCGCGTCCGAAATATTACGTGCTTGAGATGTTCCCCTATCCGTCAGGGCGCATCCACATGGGGCACGTTCGCAACTATGCGATGGGAGACGTTGTCGCCCGCTACAAGCGCGCGCGCGGATTTAATGTTCTTCATCCGATGGGATGGGATGCTTTCGGCATGCCTGCCGAGAATGCGGCCATGCAGAACAAGTCGCATCCGGCGCGGTGGACTTATACGAACATCGACACGATGCGCGGACAGCTCAAATCGATGGGACTGTCGCTTGACTGGTCTCGCGAGGTAGCGACCTGCGATCCAAGCTATTATCGACATCAGCAGAAGATGTTTCTGGATTTTCTGTCGGCAGGACTCGTCGACCGCAAAAAATCCAAGGTGAACTGGGATCCAGTCGACCATACCGTTCTGGCCAACGAGCAAGTCATTGACGGGCGTGGATGGCGTTCCGGCGCTATCGTCGAACAGCGCGAATTGACCCAGTGGTTCCTCAAGATTTCGAAATATTCGCAGGAATTGCTCGACGGTCTCGACACTCTGGATCGCTGGCCGGAGAAGGTCCGGCTGATGCAGCGCAACTGGATCGGCAAGTCGGAAGGCCTGCTGGTCCGGTTCGAAGTTGCGGCCGCAACCGCGCCTGCAGGTCTGACCGAACTGGAAATCTTTACCACGCGCCCAGATACTTTATTCGGCGCGAAGTTCATGGCAATCGCCCCTGACCACCCCATGGCGGCCGCCGTTGCTGCGGGAAATCCGGAGCTTAAGGCGTTCATCGAGGAATGCCGCAGGGGCGGCACATCCGTCGTTGCACTCGAAACCGCAGAAAAAATGGGATTCAACACGGGCGTTCGGGTCCAGCACCCGTTTGATCCCGATTGGCTCCTGCCGGTTTACGTGGCGAATTTCATCCTGATGGAATACGGCACCGGGGCGATATTCGGTTGTCCTGCGCATGATCAGCGCGACCTTGATTTTGTCAATAAATATGGGCTGGGGAACACGCCAGTCGTCTGCCCTGCGGAGGTCCATCCGGCGAACTTCAAAATAACGGACGTCGCCTACGACGGTGACGGTCGCATGATCAATTCGCGGTTCCTGGACGGCATGTCCGTTCCGGAAGCCAAGGAGGAAGTTTCACGGCGCCTTGAAAGCTCCGTTTGGGGCGATCGTCCGCGCGCCCGACGTCAGGTCAATTTCAAGTTGCGCGACTGGGGTATCTCGCGGCAGCGCTATTGGGGCTGCCCGATCCCGGTCATCCACTGCGACGCTTGCGGCGTTGTTCCGGTTCCGGAAAAGGACTTGCCGGTCCAACTCCCGGACGATGTGACTTTTGACCAGCCCGGCAACGCGCTGGAACGGCATCCGTCGTGGAAGTTCGTCAAATGCCCGTCGTGCAGCCACGACGCCCGCCGCGAGACGGACACCATGGACACCTTCGTGGATTCGTCCTGGTATTTCGCTCGCTTCACGGATCCCTGGAACAAGGACACACCGACGACACGAAGTGCGGTCGATCACTGGTTGCCGGTAGATCAGTACATCGGCGGAATCGAACACGCGATTTTGCATCTGCTGTATTCGCGTTTCTTCACGCGCGCGATGCGCATTACGGGACATTGTGAAGTCAGCGAGCCGTTTCGCGGTCTCTTCACACAAGGCATGGTGGTTCATGAGACCTACCGGGCTCAGGATGGCGCCTGGCTGACCCCGAATGAAGTGAAGTTTTCCTCCGACGCCGCCGGTCGCCGTGCATTCTCGCTTGCAACAAGCGCTGAAGTGCAGATCGGACCGTCCGAAAAAATGTCCAAGTCGAAGCGCAACACGGTCGATCCGGACGACATTATCGGGACCTTCGGAGCCGACACAGCGCGCTGGTTCATGCTTTCAGATTCGCCGCCGGAGCGCGATGTCGCCTGGACAGAGGAAGGCGTGCAAGGTTCAGCGCGTTATGTCCAGCAACTCTGGCGTCTTGTTCATGATCTTGCCGGAGTCGCAGCGCCGATCGGAACCCGGCCGTTGTCCGCTATGACCGCTGAAGCTACAGCGATCCGGAAGGCAGCCCACACGCATCTGATGCACGTGCAGGAAAATATCGAGCGGTTACGTTTCAACACAGCGATCGCCGAAATCAGAAAATTCTCCAACACGCTGCTGTCGCTGCTCTCAAACGCCGAGGCGGCGCCTGACGACGCCTCTCGTGCAGCCTATCGCGAAGCTGCCGACATATTGGTTTGCATGTTCGCTCCCATGATGCCCCACCTCGCAGAGGAATGTTGGGCAGTTCTGGGTTATTCCTCGCCTGTATCCGAGTCTGCCTGGCCGGTTTTGGATATGTCGTTGACGAAAAACGACATGATCAGCCTTCCGATCCAGATCAACGGCAAGAAGCGCGCAGACCTGACGATCGACGCAGACGCCGATGATGCAGCGGTGCAATCGGCGACATTGAAGCTCGAGGCGGTGCAAAAGGCGCTTGAGGGAAAAGCAGTCAGAAAGATCATTGTCGTGCCGAAAAGGATCGTCAATGTCGTTGTCGCCTAGCCATCACCCGAAAGTCTCTCGCTTGCTCCTCTTGGCCGCAGTGAGCGGGATGCTGGGCGGGTGCTTTCAACCGCTTTACGGCGGATCGACGGGCGCGGCGCTCCAGGCGGAACTGGCGGCGATTGCGATTGAGCCGGTTCCAGACCGGCTCGGACACTACCTCGGCAATGAGTTGCGGTTTGCGCTGAACGGGGCGGGGTCTTCGGTAGCTCCGCGCTACCGGCTGTTTCTGACGCCGCGAGAGCGTGTGCAATCTCCGGTCATCGATACGATCAGCGGGCGCGCAACCGCCGGGACGATCGTGGTGGACGTCGATTATCGGCTCATTCCCGCCGCTGGCGGCGAACCGGTCGCTCAGGGAGTCGCATTTGCGGCGGCGAGCTATGATCGGACGAATCAGCGCTTTGCAAACATTCGCGCAGCTCGAGATGCTGAAATAAGAGACGCGAAAGCGCTGGCGGATCAGATCAAGACGCGATTGGCCGCGACTCTATCCACTGGTCGTTGAGCGGTGGTTGCCTTCAAGTCTGCGGAGGCGGATCGGGTGCTGGCGAACCCGCCGGCACATATTTCTGGTTATCTGGTCTATGGTCTGGACGTCGGCCTTGTTCATGAGCGAGCCGTCGGGCTTTTTCGGAAATTTGGTGGTTCAGACGACGAGTCTTTTTCGAAGATCCGCCTCGCCGGAGACGACATCGCGAATGACCCCGGTTTATTGGCCGACGAGTTTTTCGCGACGGGATTGTTTGGAGGGAAGCGGGTCGTTCTCGTTGCCGCCGGTTCAAAGAATTTCCTTCCCTCCGTTGAAGCTGTCCTGGCGGATCCGCCGCCAGAAAGCGTATTGATTGTCGAAGCTGGAAATTTGCGCCGGGACGCGCCGTTGCGAATTTTATTTGAGCGCGGGCGAGCAACCGCGACTGTCGAGTGCTATCCTGACAGCCCGCAAGAATTGCTGAGACTTGTCAAAACCGAAGCTCAGCGCGCGGGACTTTCAATTTCGGACGAAACCGCCTCCGAATTCATCGCGCATCTTGGATCCGACAGAGCCGCATCACGATCGGAGATTGAAAAGCTCCTTCTCTACGCCAGTGGATCGGGAAGCATTACCGGACGCGACATCGAGGCGATTACCGCGGATGCATCAGCGCTGGCGCTAGACCGTGCGATCACAAGCGCGTTTTTAGGGCTTCGCTCGATGGTTACAGAAACAGCGATTCGGGCTTTCGAGACTGGAAATGATCCAGGCGTGCTGCTTGGCTTTGCGTTGCGGCACGCCAGCGCGTTGCATCGGGCAAAGGAAAGTATGGAGCAGGGCGCGCCGTTCGAAAGGGCGGCGGGATTCCTGCTTCGCGGTCAACATACTTCGACTGCCCAGAAAGCCGTTCGCGACCAGATGGGACTATGGTCCGCAGCGAGGCTGCTGCGCGCGATCGAGCTGGTTTCGGAGGCGATTCGGAAGTGCCGGCGGGAGCCACGACTTGGACAACTGGTCGCGATTCGAACGATGTGGTCTATCGCTCAAGCCGCGAAGGCACGAGGATAGGCGGAGCGTCCGAAAGCTACCCTAACCTTTAAGTTTGTTGCACAGGGAGTCGAGCTGATCGAGGCTCTTGTAGCGAATGGTGACATCGCCCGTCTCTCCCCGATGGCGGATTACTACCATCAGACCCAATAACTCTGAAAGCGCGCTTTCCAGCGCCCTAGTATCTGGGTCTTTCTCTGGCTTCGGGGGCTTTGCGCCTGCGGCCCGCTCGCGCTGATCGCCTTGGGCCAGATGCTCAATGTCGCGGACCGTCAGTCCCTGCTCGACGATTTGGCGTGCTACATGCTCAGGGTCGTGAACTGATAGAAGCGCCCTTGCGTGTCCGGCGGATAGCTGCCCGGAAACCACGCGCTGCCGGGTCGATTCCGGCAGCTTCAGCAACCGGACGGTATTGGCCACATGGCTGCGGCTCTTTCCGGTAATCTTTGCGATATCTCCCTGTGAATAGGAGAATTCCGCACCCAGGCGCTCGTAGCCCAGAGCCTCTTCAATAGGATTCAGATCCGCGCGTTGGACATTTTCGACGATCGCGAGCTCAAGCGCCTCCCGATCTGTTGCTTCAACGAGCCGTACGGGAACCTGATGCAGTCCCGCCTTCTGCGCTGCGCGCCAACGGCGCTCACCTGCGATAATCTCATAGACGTCCGGGAAGTCCTTGAGAGGTCGCGCCAGAATTGGCTGAATGACGCCCTTTTCCCGTATCGAGTCGGCGAGCTCAGCGATAGCCTCTTCGTCGAACTGCTTTCGAGGATTCCGGGGGTTCGGGCGCAGGAACTCAATCGGGGCCATTTTGGTCCGATCCGAGGATTTCGGATCCGAATCGGCGTCGCCGATGAGGGCGGCCAGCCCGCGACCCAGCCTTGGACGATTCTCTTCTACCATTTCATCCTACCGAAACTACGCCGCCCGCAGAATACGTTCGCGCTGGATAAGCTCTGACGCCAACTTCAAGTAGGCTTGGCTCCCAGCACACTTCAGGTCGTATAGCAGCGCAGGCTTGCCGTGGGAGGGCGCCTCGGAGATACGGACATTCCGCGGGATGATCGTGTCGTAAACCTTGTCGCCCATGAACTTTCGGACATCGGCAACAACCTGGGTGGCCAGATTATTCCGGGGGTCGAACATCGTCAGCACGACGCCATGAATAGAAAGTTTCGGATTCAGCGACCGCTTCACTTGGTCGACGGTGGAAAGAAGTTGCGACAATCCCTCCAAAGCAAAAAACTCGCATTGCAGCGGGACGAGCACACTGTCTGCGGAAGCCAAGGCATTTATGGTCAGGAGATTCAGGGACGGAGGGCAATCAACCAAGACATAAGTATACGGCTGCGCACTGTCCTGCTGGATCAAATCGCGCAATGCAGCGCGCAACTTGAAAGCGCGATCTTGGGCCGAAGCGATTTCCAGTTCAACGCCTAACAGATCAAGAGTGGATGGAGCGACCGAAAGATTAGGCACTGCTGTAGGCAGCGCGACTTCTTCTAGGCCCTTCTCACCGATCATCACGTCGTAGGTTGAGTAGCGGCGGCTTTTGCGATCAATACCCAGCCCGGTCGACGCATTCCCTTGGGGATCAAGATCAATGATGAGAACCTTTTCACCAATTGCGGCCAAAGCCGTTCCCAGATTGATCGTGGTTGTGGTTTTTCCCACGCCACCCTTCTGGTTAGCCACCACCAAGGTACGAAGCGAATTCATCACTGTTCTGGCCCCGTATGCGGGGTAAGACCCGCTGTGACTACCACGACAGCGGCATCCGAGGCAGTCATACTCGGAACCAGTCTATATTGAAGACTACTATATTTCGCCATTTCGGTCAATTCGACCCCTACATCTCGTCCCTTTAAAAATAGTCCGGTAGCGCCTTTCTCGATCATCGGGCCACCCCACTCCACCAGTTTCGACAGCGGAGCGAGAGCTCTGGCAGAGATAGTGTCAGGGACATCGAGTGTTGGAAGGATATCTTCGATCCGCCCGAAATGCACGACAGTGGGGGAGCCCGTTTCGCGCGCTACTGCGCGGAGGAATGCGCACTTTCGGTGATCGCTTTCGATCAGATCCACCCGCGCTCCCGGGATGCCCTTGAGATGAATGGCAGCGACGAGCCCGGGAAAGCCCGCCCCTGAACCCAGATCGATCCAGTGGCGCGTATCCCTCGGCGCCAGTGGAATGAGTTGCAAAGAATCGACGATATGGCGACTGTGCGCTTCCTCCAACGTCGATGGAGCGACCAAGTTCTTGACGAGTTGCCATTTGGACAGCAACCGCAGATAGGTCTTGAAGTCCCGCTCTGTTTCACGTGAAACACCAACAGAAACCATGCCGTTCCTCAGGTTGATTTCGTAGCCGACTCGACACGCCGAGCCTCAGCAATCAGGATCGATAAGGCGGCAGGGGTGACGCCCTCTATGCGCCGAGCCTGGCCCAAGGTACGAGGGGCAACGGTCGAAAGACGGGACCGCACCTCGTTGGAAAGACCCGGGACTGCATTGTAGTCGATCCTATCGATCATAACCGCTTCATCGCGCGAGATCGACGCCATCTCGCCGATCTGCCTATCCAGATAGACGGCGTAATGAGCCTCGTTCTCCAACTGGCAGGCCGCCCACACCGGAACGGCGCCTAGCTCAGGCCATATGTCCCGAAGATCACCGAAAACCACCCCCGGATACCCGAGCAACTCCCACGCGCTCCGTCTGACACCATCAAGCTTGACGTTTAGGCCGGATAGACTCGCTTCATTTGGCGTCAATGACAGGGAGTACAACCGCGACCTCCAATGGTTCAGCACTCCAATCTTTTCGGCGTAAGCCTTGGCACGATAGTTCCCGACGACGCCCAGTTCTACACCCCTGGACGTGAGTCGCTGATCTGCATTATCCGGCCTGAGGGACAGACGGAACTCCGCGCGCGACGTAAACATCCGGTAAGGTTCCGTAACTCCCTTTGTCACAAGATCATCAATCATGACCCCGATGTAGCTCTCGGTCCGGCTAAACTCGACCGTCTGGCCTCCCGAAGATGCAAGAGCGGCGTTGAGGCCCGCAACGATCCCTTGGCCCGCCGCCTCCTCATAGCCCGTCGTTCCATTGATCTGCCCAGCCAGAAAGAGACCCTTTAGGCGCTTTGTCTCCAACGAAGCGTGCAACTCGCGCGGATCTATGAAGTCGTACTCTATTGCATAGCCAGGGCGGACCATTTCGACTTGGGACAGACCCGGTATCGTCCGCAGGAATTCTAGCTGAACGCCTGCAGGCAACGATGTAGATATGCCATTCGGATAGACCAACTCGGTATCCAGACCTTCGGGTTCAAGAAAAATCTGATGCCCATCCCGGTCACCGAATCGCGAAATCTTATCCTCGATTGAGGGGCAATACCTTGGGCCACGACTTTCGATCGCCCCGGAGAACACTGCGGAAAGGTGCAAATTTCGCCGGACCACATCGTGAGAGGCCGCAACAGTTCGAGTGATAAGGCAGTCGACCTGTTTCCGGCGGAGTGGCTTGTCGGCAAGAAACGAAAACAACTCAGGCGGGTCATCTCCGACCTGCCGTTCCAGTCCCGAATCGATAGTGCGCCCGTCCAGCCGGGGAGGCGTGCCAGTCTTTAGCCGACCGACGGCAAAATCCAACTTGCGGAAGGCTTGGGACAGCAACTCACTGGCTCTATCCCCGACCCTGCCCGCCTTCCATGTCATGTCTCCGAGGTGGATCAAACCACCAAGAAAAGTTCCAGTCGTGCAGACCGCCGCACCACAGGGGTACAACTCTCCTCCGATGTAAATGCCCCGGAGCCGACCGTTCTCGGCTTCAAGCCCAGTCACTTCGCCTTCAAGAAGACTCAACCCGGAATAGCTCTCCAGCAGCTCCCGCATCTCCTTCCGGTAAAGCGCGCGATCAGCCTGCGCGCGTGGTCCGCGAACAGCCGGGCCTCTGGAGCGGTTGAGGACTTTGAACTGGATCCCGGCGGCGTCGATCACGCGGCCCATCAGCCCATCGAGAGCGTCAACTTCTCGTACAAGGTGACCCTTCCCGACCCCTCCCACGGCGGGGTTACAGGACATCTCACCAATCGCCGAAAGCCGTTGCGTGACGAGCAAGGTCGACGCCCCCATGCGAGCAGCAGCGGCTGCAGCCTCGCAGCCGGCGTGACCCCCTCCAATGATTACGACGTCGAATCGTTTTGACTGTTTCACGTGAAACACTCTCTCCCTACTTGCCTATGCAGAAACGGGAAAAGATTTCTCCCAACACCTCTTCAGTGTCGACACGACCAACGAGGCTATCCAGCGATCTCCCACAGCGGCGCAGGTCTTCAGCGCAGATTTCCGGTTCGGCGCTCCAGGTGTCTAGAGCTCGTAATGCCTCTTCTAAGCAACGCCGATGGCGATTCCTGACGATAATTGCCGGTTCGACGGGATTGGAAAAAGTCTCCGCGCATAACTGAACGGCAGCTATAAGCCCGGCGAGCCCCGCACCCGTGACTGCAGAGATGGCAAAGTCGGTGTCCTTAACCAAGACCGGGAAGAGGTCTGACTTCGTCCAAACCGAAATCCGCTTCACGCTCGATTGAACCGGAGCCGACTCAATTCCAAGCGTGTGCAGGTCGAGGATCAAGTTCGCGGTTTCCGCAACCTCGCGCGTACGCCTTATGCCTTCGATTTCGACAGGGTCCGAAGTCGGGCGCACTCCCGCTGTGTCGAAGAAACGAACCAAGAGTCCCCCTAGATCTACAAGGACTTCGATTACATCACGCGTCGTTCCCGGAATCTCCGTAACGATTGCTGCGGGGCGCTGCGCGATAGCATTCAGAAGACTAGACTTGCCGGCGTTCGGTGCTCCGACGATGGCTACACGAAATCCATCCCGGATGATCTCGCCACGGGCGCCGTCTTCCAACGCTGCGGATAGATCTCCTCGCAGCTGCCGTAGCCGGTCAAAAAATCTCTCATCGAGACCTCCCGGGGCATCAGCTTCGTCAGGAAAATCCAGCGCCGCCTCCGCCCGCGCCAACAACTCCAGCAGGATTGCCCTCCAGTGGCCTACCTTGGCTGACAGAAATCCTGAGGCGTGGGCAATGCTCTGGCGGCGCTGCTCTTCGGTCTGAGATGCAAGGAGGTCCGAAAGCCCCTCGAGAGCGCCGAGGTCCATCTTGCCATTCAAAAACGCCCGCCGGGAAAACTCGCCGGGCTCAGCCGGCCTCGCGCGACCGGATGAGCCTAGGGCTTCCACAAATGCAGAAATAACTGCGCGTCCACCATGGACATGCAGTTCAAGATAGTCCTCACCGGTGTATGTCTGTGGCCCCGGGAACCAGACGACAAAGCCGCGGTCAAGAACTTCGTCTTTGTCCGGATGCCGAATGGCGGCGAGTCGAAGTTCTCGCGGCTTCAAGGACCCGGGAGCCATCGCCCGGACCAGTTCCCCAGCCCTCGGCCCTGAAATGCGAAGCACCGCTATTGCGGACGGAACTGAGCCCGTCGCAAGTGCGAAGATCGTGTCGCCGTCATTTGGACCAGGAGCGAACACAGCTCTCTCCACATCCAGCCAAGACCTGCTACGTATTCATGGAATCGAAGAACGTAGCATTCCCCTTCGGGGTCTCCCTGAGCTTGCCCAGAAGGAACTCGATCGCGTCGACAGTCCCCATCGGATTGAGAATACGCCTGAGCACATACATTTTCTTGAGAATGTCCGAAGGAACCAGAAGCTCTTCCTTGCGGGTGCCGGATCTCGTGATGTCGATGGCCGGGAACGTCCGTTTGTCGGCCACTTTCCGATCCAAAATGATTTCCGAGTTGCCCGTTCCCTTGAACTCTTCGAAAATAACTTCATCCATGCGCGACCCCGTATCGATGAGAGCCGTAGCTATGATGGTCAAGGAGCCGCCCTCTTCGATATTCCGGGCGGCGCCGAAAAATCGCTTGGGCCGCTGCAAGGCATTGGCGTCGACACCACCGGTCAAAACCTTGCCTGAGGACGGGACCACAGTGTTATAGGCACGACCTAGACGAGTGATCGAATCCAGCAGGATCACGACATCGCGTCCATGCTCGACGAGCCTCTTCGCCTTCTCGATGACCATCTCGGCGACTTGCACGTGCCGGACTGCAGGTTCATCAAATGTCGAGGAAACGACTTCGCCTTTCACCGACCTCTGCATGTCCGTCACTTCTTCCGGACGCTCGTCGATCAAAAGAACGATCAGGTAGCATTCAGGATGATTTGCTGTGACAGACTGGGCGATATTCTGCAGCAAAACCGTTTTGCCGGTGCGAGGGGGCGCGACGATCAGTGCGCGCTGCCCCTTCCCGATGGGAGCTACAATGTCGATGACGCGGGACGAAAAATCCTTGCGAGTTGGATCTTCGATTTCGAGCTTTAGCCGCTGATCGGGATAGAGGGGAGTCAGATTGTCAAAATGAACCTTATGGCGAACTTTTTCCGGGTCTTCGAAGTTGATCGTGTTGACCTTCAAAAGTGCGAAATAGCGCTCGCCCTCTTTGGGGCTTCTGATCAGACCCTCGACCGTATCGCCTGTCCGCAGGCCAAACCGCCGTATCTGCGATGGCGAGACGTAGATATCGTCAGGTCCGGCGAGATAATTGGCGTCTGAAGAACGCAGAAAGCCAAACCCGTCTTGAAGCACCTCGACGACACCCTCGCCGACAATCTCAATGTCACGGCTAGCAAGCTGCTTCAGAATCGCAAACATCAACTCCTGCTTGCGCATGATCGACGCATTCTCGACCTCATGCTCTTCGGCGAATGCCAGCAATTCGGTCGGAGACTTCGCCTTAAGCTCCTGAAGCTTGATTTCCCGCATGGGAATCATCCTGTTCTTTCACAGCGCCGGAAACCGGTATCGCTTTTCGTAAGGGGATTGGGCGGTGAGATCGCTTTCCATGAAGCAATCGCTTTCGACCTGTTCGCTGAGAAAAGGTCTACTCACCCATCAAATGGAAGGTGGAGGGACCCTAGTCCGATTCCTGGATCAATACAAGAGTCAGAAAGGCCTGAAGACCACGAGCAGGACAATGCCGATCATCAAGACGGTCGGAACCTCATTTAGAATTCGAAAGAATCGCGCCTCGCGAGAGCGTTGTCCGGCCGCGAACGACAACTGAAACCGTCGCAGATAGATATGAACGGCGGTCATGCCTATGACGAGCAGAAATTTGATTTGAAACCATATTTCCCGATGAAACCCGCTTTCCACTGCCAGATACAGGCCGGACCCCCACGCTACCATCATCGCCGGCGCCATGATCGCCTTCAGAAGCCGGCGCTCCATGACCTTGAACAACTCGTCCGGTTGCGAACCCACCATAGTATCGCAATGATAAACAAAGAGGCGCGGCAAATATAAAAGTCCAGCCATCCAAGATATGACAGCAATGATATGGATAGACTTAACCGACAGATAAAACATGACTATGAATTCCTGACTTTTTTGACCAAGTCATAGACGTGTTGGACGGGAGTTTGGGGTAAAATGCCGTGGCCAAGATTGAAAACATGCGGTCTCCCACGCATTTTTTCCAATATATGATCGACGGAACTCCCGAGCGCCGAACCACCGGTTATCAGCGCCAGCGGATCCAGATTGCCCTGGAGGGCGATGGGCGAACTTACGGCGCCTCGGGCGAAATCCAGACCCGTGCTGGTATCAAGACCGATCGCCGCTATGCCGGGAATCGCCGATACTTCCGCAAGATATGACGCCGCGCTTCGCGGGAAAGCGATGATAGGAGCGCCCGGTACGCGCTCTCGGACCCCTTCTACAATCTGTCGCAGGGGATGCAGACACCATCGCTCAAATTCTGGTTGCGGCAAGACGCCCGACCATGAATCGAAGATCTGTGCAGCGTCGATCCCAGCATGAAACTGGGCCACCAGATAATCGATCGACGATTGGACCAAAAGTTGGATGAGACGCTGAAATTCTGCCGGATAGCGATACGCGAACAACCGGGCGGGAGCCTGATCTGGCGTTCCCCGACCGGCTATCATGTAGCTGGCAACAGTCCAGGGAGCGCCGCAGAAGCCCAAAAAGGTAGTCTCGTCATCCAACGCGCCTTTGACGATCTGGATGGTCTCGAACACAGCGGAAAGTCGCGAGATGTCGACTTGATCCCTCAAGATGCTCATCCCGCTCGGTTCGGAGATAGGAGCCAGTCTGGGACCTTCGCCTGTCTCGAATGACACTTTCTGTCCCAGAGCTTCTGGAATGACCAGAATATCGCTGAACAGGATAGCAGCGTCGAACCCGAAGCGGCGGATTGGTTGGAGAGTGACTTCAGAAGCCTTCTTGGGCGTGAAGCAGAATTCTATGAAACTCGGCGCAGTTGCGCGAATTTCCCGGTATTCAGGCAGATACCGGCCAGCCTGCCTCATCAACCAGATAGGTGGCTTTTCGAGCGTTTCGCCTCTCAGAACTCTGAGAACTTTTTTAGAGGGGGACTGCATGCGGGCTCCGTGCGACGCCGCCTCTATATCTGAATCGAATCATTTCTGGTGGTGTTTTTTGTTATGCTGTGGAAAGCGGCAATTAATTGTTTGTTCTCCATCGCCGGCGCTTTTCGCAGATGATTCCCGCAATTCACAGGGATGTCAGACGCTTTGGACGATTAACGTTTTGTTAGGATTTACAGATCGTTAACCAATCAGCCGCGTAATCAGTTCGCATCTCGTTCACCTTGTCCCCGACATTGACAAGCAAGCCTGTCAGAAACCATCCAGGCAAATTGGCCGTGCATGAATGGAACGTGATATTCATGAATTACGGGAACGACAGCCTCGGCTCATGCTCTCGCTGGCGCTTACCCACACATATCCGCCGGGCCGCCCACAGGATCGATGCGTGACCAGAAACTATTTTCACCTCCATCTTGTTTCAGACGCGACAGGAGAAACGTTGATCGCTGTCAGCCGGGCAGTCGCGGCCCAATATCAGGGCGTGGCCTCAATCGAACACGTTTATCCTTTGGTTCGAACGAGAGCACAGCTGGACAGGGCCATTGATGAAATCGAGGCCGCGCCGGGAATCGTCCTTTTCACTCTGGTGGACAGCGAACTCTCGGGCGTTCTCGAAAAAGCCTGTCAGGAAAACGGCAGCCCATGCCTTTCCGTTCTTCAGCCCATACTGGGTGTCTTCGAATCCTATCTGGGCACAGCGTCGATCTCCCGACCGGGCGCCCAGCACATGCTGAACGCCGACTATTTCAAGCGGATCGACGCGCTCAACTTCACCATGATGCATGACGACGGCCAACAGCCCGAGAACCTTGAGCAGGCCGATGTTGTATTGCTGGGTGTAAGCCGGACCTCCAAGACTCCTACCTCCATCTATCTCGCCAATCGTGGAATCAAGACGGCCAACGTACCGCTCGTGCCGGACGTACCGCCGCCCGCAGCCTTGGAGAATCTCCGGAAACCACTCGTCGTCGGTCTCCTCGCCTCTCCAGAGAGGATCGTCCAGATCCGACAGAACAGACTGCTTGCATTGAATGCGGATCAGGAAACCCCGTACGTCGACCGCATGTCGGTTGCGGAGGAAGTCGCCCATTCGAGACGCCTGTTCGCGCAGCATGGTTGGCCGTTCATAGATGTCACGCGGCGATCCATCGAAGAAACCGCAGCCGCTATAATCGACCTCTACAAGGCGCACAAACTGAAGCTGATGGCGCAATGAGTCGTCTGTGGCTTTCGGACAGACCTCTAGTCTTGGCCTCCCAGAGCTCAGCGCGTCGCAAGTTGCTGGAGGCGGCCGGTCTGCCCTTCGAGGTCGTGCCGGCCGAAATTGATGAGGAAGCTTTCAGGGGCGCCCATCAACATCTCGCGGCGAGCGAACTCGCGCAACACCTTGCTTTTGAAAAAGCCAAAGCCGTCTCCCGTACCCTTCCGGATCACCTTGTCCTTGGCAGCGACCAGACTCTGGAACATTCGGGCCAAATATTCTCAAAATCTGGCTCTGTGGAAAATGCAGCGCTTCAGTTGAGGACCCTGTCGGGCAGTTCCCACATGCTTTGGTCCGCAGCCTCGGTGGTGCGGAATAGCGAGGAAATTTTCCGCTGCGTCTCGCAGGCGACAGTCACTATCCGGTCGCTTTCAGACGACATGATTGCCACCTATATCGAAGCCGCAGATTCCTCCATCGTTCAATCTGTTGGTGGCTATCAGATGGAAGCGGCCGGGTTGCATCTGTTCGATCGGGTGGACGGAGACTATTGGACGATTCTCGGTTTGCCGATGCTCCAGATCTGTCAACAGATGCGGAGACACGGTTTGTTGGCGGAATGACGTAAAACATGTTGATCGTGGGTCTGACCGGTTCAATCGGGATGGGGAAATCGGCAACCAGCGACCTGTTTCGCCTGCAGGGCATACCGGTCCACGACTCGGACAGCACGGTCCATGATCTCTATGCTGGCGAAGCGGCGCCGTTGATAGAAGCGGCCTTTCCGGGAACGACGCGCGAGGGCATTGTCGACCGCTCCTTGTTGTCGCCGAAGGTCATCGGAAATCCCGAGGCGCTTCGCCGTCTTGAGGCGATCGTGCATCCCTTGGTCCGGAGGAAAGAGCAGGACTTCCTGAAACTGCACTCGGGAAGGAACGCCCGGCTTGTGCTGGTGGATATTCCGCTCCTGTTCGAGACGCGCGATCCCACCAGTTTCCGGGCGATTGTGGTCGTCACTGCGCCGGCTCACGTACAGGCCGAGCGGGTCCTGGCACGACCGGGTATGACCCGAGAAAAGATGGACACGATTCTGGCTAAACAAATGCCCGATGTGGAAAAGCGCAGGCGTGCTCATTTTGTGGTGGACACGAGTCGGGGTTTTGATGTCGCTTCGTCGCAGGTCGCCGCCATTCTGCGCTGCCTCGCGGCACCATAATTTGTCGGGATCAGATGCGGGAAATCATTCTGGACACTGAAACCACCGGGCTGGATCCCCAGACAGGGGACAGGCTCGTGGAGATCGGCTGCCTTGAGCTGTTGAATTCGATCCCGACTGGAGCGGTTTTTCACCAATACCTCGACCCACAGCGCGATATGCCCGAGGAGGCTTTCCGGGTTCACGGATTGTCACGAGAATTTCTCGCGGGAAAGCCGCTATTTGCCGACGTCGCGGACGAGTTCCTGAGCTTCGTCGGTGAAGACGTGCTGGTTATTCACAACGCTGAATTCGACATGCGCTTCATCAATGCGGAGCTCGCTCGGATTGGGCGCGCACCGCTGCAAATGAGCCGCGTTATCGATACGCTCGCCCTCGCTCGCAAGAAACATCCCGGCGCATCCAACAGTCTCGATGCCCTGTGCGCGCGTTACAAGATCGACAACTCCCGCCGCACCAAGCATGGAGCGTTGCTCGATTCGGAAATTTTGGCTGACGTCTATGCTGAGCTGACCGGTGGAAGGCAGACGGCATTGGTCCTGCAGACCGCTGTCGTCACCAAGGTAGTCGAGGAAATCAAGGCTTTTATCGGCGTCCGCCCGGAACCGTTGCCGAGCTTATTGAGCCCGGCGGAGGCCGAAGCCCACGCTGCCCTTATCGCCCAGATGGGTGATAAGGCGCTATGGAACACCTACGGTCAGGAAAGCTGATCAGGCGATAGCCGGATTGCCCTGACTGGCTGCTGCACGCTGCACGTAAAGAGCGTGGAAGTCGATCGGATCAATGAACAGGGGCGGGAAGCCTCCGTTGCGAACCGCATCGCCAACAATCTGGCGGCCAAACGG
Source organism: Beijerinckiaceae bacterium (assembly GCA_947475995.1). Lineage (GTDB taxonomy): Bacteria > Pseudomonadota > Alphaproteobacteria > Rhizobiales > Beijerinckiaceae > Terripilifer. Next base: position 166,407 of record CANJNI010000002.1, read on the forward strand.
GAAGAGCAGCCGCGGACATTCGATCAGCAGGACCGGGGCGATATCGTTGGCAGGAATGTTCTGCAGGCGGAAGACGCCGCAATAGTTCAATTCGAACTTGAACAGGGTCTCCGCGCCCTCTCCCGCCGAGCCTTCGAGCGCCAGGGACACCTCATAATCGGTCTCCGACAGCTGTCTGGCGTTCACATTGACCTGGATATTGATGTTCGGAGCCTTTTCCTGCGGCCCTAGCGATTGCGGCGCGTTGGGATTCTCGAAGGAAAGATCCTTGATGTATTGCACGAGAACGTTGAGCTGCGGGGCCGCGCCTGTTCCGGGAGCCGTACCGTTACCTTCCGCCATTTCGTTCTCCTGCGGCCCCTCGAACGGCGGCCTGCTGATCATCAACCGGGCTGGCGGGTACCATGGAAGAAGAAACGAAACAAGCCAGCGCCGACCTGGCATCCGGCACGGGAAATTGCGAAAGGAACGAACTATATTAAAACCTCTATGGCTTAGCCGAACTCTTAGCAGACAGGCCGACTCGAATGTTTGACGTCACAACGGTCATTTTCGCCATTCTGGCGGTTTTTGTGGTCTGGAAGCTGCGTTCGGTGCTTGGGACCCGCACCGGGAGCGAAAAGCCCCCCCACGACCCATTCTCCCGTCCGTCCCGCAACCCGGACGACCGCGAGGTTGGCAACGACAATGGAAACGTGATTCGCCTGCCCGGGGCGGCGAACAGCAAGCCGGTCGGGGAAGCTGATGATGCGGTTTCTGCGGCGGATCGCTGGGCGGGTTACGCCGAGCCGGGTTCGCCGAGTTGGAACGGACTTGAAGCAATTGCGGCCGGCGAACCCGATTTCTCGCCCCGGATGTTCATCGAAGGCGCCACGGCAGCCTATGAGATGATCGTCGTGGCGTTTGCGGCGGGGGACAGGAACACTCTTCGCAATCTTCTGGTCAAGGATGTCTTTGACAGCTTTTCTCAAGCCATCACGGAACGTGAAGCGCGTGGTGAAAAGGTTCAGTCGACCTTTGTTTCCATCGACAAGACCGTAATTGATGATGCGGCGGTTCGTGGCAGGTCGGCCCAGATCAGTGTTCGTTTCCAGTCCAAGCTGATCACCGCGACGCGCGATGCAGCGGGCAACATCATCGACGGCAATGCCGAAAAGGTCGTCGACATGATCGACGTCTGGACCTTTACGAGGGAACTCGGATCTCGCGATCCCAACTGGCGCTTGATGGCGACGGATTCCGCGCATTAGTGGCTCGACGATGGAAGATGCCGGGGACATCGAAAAGTCAGGAGCTGTTCTGACTCCTTTTCCGTTCTCGGGTTTGCGTGGCTTCGCGGACGATCACCTTTTGTCCGCATTCGCGACTTTTAAGCGATCATCTCTGCGGATGTTGAGCAGTCACCCAGTTTTGCGACAGGCTCATTCTCCACATGCCGGGCTGCATGATGTTTGCGCCGCCGCAAGTGGCGCGACAATCAGCTCCAACGAGGAGGCGCGGGATTTTTTCCAGCACCACTTCAGGGCTTTCAGGATCGGAGCCATCGGGAAGGAAACAGGGTTTCTGACTGGCTATTATGAACCTGTGGTGGACGCTTCTCCGCAAAGAAATGCCGCCTTTGCAGAGCCTGTTTACGGTTTGCCGCCCGACCTGTTTTCACTGCCGCTTGAAGACAGGCGAGGATCGGATGATCTTTCCGGCGGTTTTTTCCAGGAAGGAATCCTGAAGCCATATCCGGACCGCGCTGCAATTTACGCCGGCGCCTTGCACGGCCGCGCACCGGTGCTGATGTGGCTGCGCGACAAGATCGAGCTTTTCATGATTCAGGTTCAGGGAAGCGCGAGGGTGCGGCTACCGGACAAAACGATCGGCCGTCTTGTCTATGCAGGCCGGAACGGGCGTCCCTATTCGTCGATCGGCCGCAAACTGATCGAAATCGGCGCTGTCAAATCCGCCGAAATGTCTCTCGAGAATCTGAAAGCGTGGGTCAGGCAGGCCGGGCAGCATGATGGTGCGCCGGGTCGTTGCTTGCTGGAAACCAACGCTTCCTATGTCTTTTTTGATTTCCAGCCGATGCACAATTCGGACGATGGCCCTATTGGCGGTGAAGGAGTTCCGTTGACGGAGCTTCGTTCCATAGCGGTTGATCGCCATATCTGGAGCTATGGCTTGCCATTCTGGGTCGATGCAAGACTGCCGTGGGAGGAATCGAAGCCGACGAGCTTTTCACGATTGATGATTGCGCAGGATACCGGATCGGCGATCCTTGGGCCGTCCCGCCTCGATCTCTATTTTGGTTCAGGCGATAGGGCGGGCAGTCTGGCGGGACGCATCCGGCACGATGCTGATGTCTTCGTACTCCTCCCGCGCCGTGGAACATCCGCGTGAAACGAGAGCCCGGACAGCGAAAGACTCGCGATCTCACTCGACATGAACTTGATCTGTGGCTGCATGTGACGCGCGATGTCAGGAGGTCCCGCTCCGCCGCCGCTACTCCTCAATTCGTTCCAGCAATTGACCCGGCTTCCCTGTCCGCCCCAAAATCTGGACCGAGCAGGGCGGTATCAATTCCGGCGACTTCCCCTGCGGTCGGCAAGCAGGTTTTGCGCTTGCCGCCGCTTGCACCAATTGAACCGAAAATCCGTCGCCGGCTGTCACGTCGACAGATCAGCGTGGATGCTGTGCTGGATCTGCACGGCATGCGCCAAGACCAGGCACATTTGGCGGTCCAGCGCTTCCTGCATCAATGCCATGAAGATGGAGGCAGGCTGGTTCTCATCGTGACCGGGAAAGGCGACGCGCCCGATGGCGCATGGGATGATTTTCGCCGAACCGGCGTGCTGCGGCAAATTGTGCCCCATTGGCTGCGTGAGCCCGCATTAAGAAAGTTCGTCATTGGCTTCGAGGAAGCCGCGCCATCCCAGGGTGGTTATGGGGCGTTATATGTCCGCATACGCCGGCCCGACGGACATCCGGGAATGGGCGCGCGATGACGCCTTTCGGACAGAGGCTGCGGCAGTTGCGGGCTGCAAAAGGCGTCACGCTTAAGGAGATGGCCGCTGAAATCGGTGTTTCGTCCGCATACCTTTCAGCGCTGGAGCATGGCAAGCGCGGTGTTCCGGCCTGGCTTCTGGTCCAGCGGATCATTTCCTACTTCAATGTGATCTGGGACGATGCCGAAGAGCTGGAGCGACTGGCCCAGATTTCCAATCCCCGGATGACTGTCGAGACAGCGGGTCTTTGCCCGGAGGCCACCGAATATGCCAACAGACTCTCCCAGCAAATTGACCAGCTGGAGCCGGACGACATCAGGGAAATGCTTCGATTCCTGGATGAAAAGGTGCGGAAACCGCGTCGGCAAACCTGACTTGACCGCCGACCAGCGCGGTGCGAAACGACGCCACGTCTGATCAGGAGCAAGAAATGGCCGCCGGTAGCATCGATATTTTGGGTATTGGAAATGCAATCGTCGATGTGGTGGCGACAGCAGACGATGATTTCCTGGTCCGGGAAAAGCTGAACAAGGGCGGCATGACCCTGATTGACGAGCCGCGCGCGCAGCAGCTTTATGGCTCCATGGGCGCCGGAACGGTGATTTCGGGAGGTTCGGCAGCCAACACGATTGTCGGCGTCGCATCCTTCGGGCTTTCATCCGCCTTTATCGGCAAGGTGAAGGCTGACGAGACCGGCGCTGCCTTCACGCACGATATTCGGGCCATGAAGGTACGGTTCGAGACCCCACACGCAAAGGATGGTCCGTCAACCGCAAGGTGCCTCGTTCTGGTCACGCCGGACGGCGAGCGCACGATGAACACATATCTGGGCGCATGCCAGAACCTCACCCCTGCGGATGTTGACGAAAACCTCGTGCGCAGCGCCGGCATCACGTATCTTGAAGGGTATCTGTGGGACCCGCCCGAAGCCAAAAAGGCATTTGTCAAAGCTGCGGAAGTCGCCCATGCGGCGGGCAACAAGGTCGCGTTGACCCTGTCCGACGCCTTTTGTGTCGATCGATACCGCGCCGAGTTTCTGGATTTGATCCGTTCCAGAACAGTCGACATCATCTTCGCCAATCAGCATGAGCTGAGGTCGCTTTACGAAACTGCCGATTTCGACACGGCTGTATCGGCGCTCCGGGAGGAAGGAATCCTGGCGGCGGTCACCCGGTCCGAGCTTGGCTCGCTGGTCGTTTCGCGCGAGCAGACCTACGCAGTGCCAGCCTATCCGATCGAAAAACTCGTCGATACGACCGGCGCCGGCGACCTCTATGCAGCGGGCTTCCTTTCAGGTCTTGCGCGCGGCGCATCGCTTGAGGATTGTGCGAGGCTCGGGGCCCTCGCCGCATCCGAGATCATCCAGCACTACGGTGCGCGCCCTGTTGTGCGCCTGTCCGATCTCGCTTCGCAAAATGGTCTCAGCTACTAGAGCGCAACCGATCACAGCTTTCGCAAGGCAACTTCCTGGATGCTGTGATCGGCGCCTTTGGTCAGAACGAGGCTGGCGCGGGCGCGGGTCGGCGCAACATTCTCGTGAAGATTTCGCAGATTGATCCGTCGCCAGATGTCGCGAGCAGTCTCGACGGCTTCCGCGTCAGTTAAATCCGCATATTTGCGAAAGTAAGAACGAGCGTCGCGAAACGCTGTTTCTCGCAAACGGCGGAAGCGCTCAATGTACCATTGCTCGAGACTTGCATCATCGGCATGCAGATAGATCGAGAAGTCCAGAAAATCCGACACGAACGGCGTTGCGCTTCCCTGTCGGCTGGGAAGCAGCACATTGAGTCCTTCAACGATCAGAATGTCCGGCCGGTCCACGACGATATGTTCACCGGGTACGACATCATAGCTCAGATGCGAATAGACAGGCGCGGCGACGTTTCTCTTTCCAGCCTTCACATCGCTCAGGAACCTCAACAGGGCCGCACCGTCGTAGCTTTCCGGAAAGCCCTTGCGGTTCATCAAATCGTCGCGCTGGAGGACCGCGTTGGGAAAGAGAAACCCGTCCGTCGTGATCAGCTCTACCTTCGGGGTGTTGGGCCAACGGGACATCAGCGCCTTGAGGACGCGAGCGGTGGTGGATTTTCCTACAGCGACTGACCCGGCGACCGCGACGATATAAGGCATCTTGCCGTCTTCGGCCCCCAGAAAGCGCTGGGTGGCTTTGAAAAGGCCCTGTGTAGCCGCAACATAAAGCGCCAGAAGGCGCGACAGCGGCAGATAAATAGCCACAACCTCTTCAACCGAAATGCGATCGTTCATCGATTGGAGGCGGCCGAGATCGTCAACCGTAAGCGTCAGCGGCGTATCTGCCCGCAATCGCGCCCATTCAGCGCGCGTGAAATGTCGATATGGCGACAAATCTGCCGGGTCCGGTGACTTTTCGATCCGTTCGTCCATTGGCGATCCATCATGCGCGACCGAAGCAAGTCAGCTCCCACGCGACATTTTTTCCTCAATGCCTGATTTGAAAGTCCGGCGTCGCAACTCTTCCATCACGTCCGGCAGAGCGATGTCCGCCGCCTGCAGCATCACAAGGAGGTGGTAGAATACGTCTGCAGATTCCGAAATCAGCGCGCCACGGTCACCCTGCATGGCGGCGATGACGGCTTCTACCGATTCCTCGCCGAACTTTTTTGCAATGCGTCCCATGCCAGCGTCCAGCAAGGATCTGGTGTAGGACTTCTCCCCGTTTGAGGCTGTCCGCTCCCGAATGATGGCTGCTAGGTCTTCGAGACGGAACTCACTCACGGCTGCAACTCTCTCTGGAAGGTCAGTCCATCCGCATCGGCACGCCAGCGGCGGCCATATGCTGCTTTGCCTGACGGATCGTAAATTCACCGAAATGGAAAATAGACGCCGCCAGGACGGCAGTGGCGTGCCCGTCGCGGACACCTTCCACCAGATGGTCCAGCGTGCCGACGCCGCCCGACGCAATCAGCGGAACCGCGACGGAATCCGCGATCGCCCGCGTCAGTTCGAGATCGAATCCCGACCGCGTGCCGTCACGATCCATAGAGGTGAGCAGTATCTCGCCAGCCCCGAGTGACACAACTTCCTGCGCATACGCGATGGCGTCGAGACCAGTCGGTTTGCGACCGCCGTGTGTGAAAATCTCCCAACGTTCCGGACCCGTCTTCTTGGCGTCGATAGCGACCACGGTGCATTGGCTGCCAAATTTCTCGGCGGCTTCGCGCACAAAATTGCGATCATGCACGGCCGCCGTCATGATCGAAACCTTGTCGGCTCCGGCAAGCAGAAGCTTGCGAATGTCTTCGATGGTCCGGACGCCGCCGCCGACCGTCAACGGCATGAAGCAAGCTTCGGCGGTGCGTTGGACTACATCCAGAATGGTCCCGCGGTTCTCGTGGCTGGCGGTAATGTCGAGGAAGCAGAGTTCGTCGGCTCCGGCGGCGTCATACGCCATGGCGGATTCCACCGGATCGCCAGCATCCCGGAGGTCGACGAAGTTGACGCCCTTGACCACCCGGCCGTCCTTGACGTCCAGGCATGGGATGACGCGGTACTTAAGCACCAGCCTTGCTCCGTGCGGCGCTGATGAGTTTCAGGGCCTCTCTCGGGTCCAGCCTGCCATCGTAGAGCGCGCGGCCTGTAATGGCACCGGCAAGACGCGAGCAATCGGGCTGCAACAGGCGCTGGACATCGTCGAGGGAAGCCAGCCCGCCCGATGCAATGACTGGAATCGTCAGCGCCTCGGCGAGCTCGAGCGTCGATTCGATGTTGAGTCCCTTGAGGTCGCCGTCGCGCGCAATGTCAGTGTAAATGATCGCCGATACGCCAGCGTCCTCAAATCTCCGGCCGAGATCGATCGCCGCGACTTCGGACACTCGCGCCCAGCCTTCCACCGCCACCTTTCCGGCGCGCGCGTCGATGCCGACCGCAATCCGCCCCGGATTAAGCCGGGCCGCCTCCCGCACAAGATCAGGATCCTTGACGGCCGCCGTGCCGATGATCACCCGGCTCACCCCGTTCGAGAGCCAGCCGTCGATGGTCCGCATATCGCGGATGCCGCCACCGAGCTGGACCGGGATCTTGATCGCTTTCAGAATCGCATTGACCGCCTTGGCGTTCATGGGCTTGCCGGCGAAAGCCCCATCGAGATCGACGACGTGCAGATATTCGAAGCCCTGATCCTCGAAAGTTTTGGCCTGATGCGGCGGGTCCAGACTGAAAACAGTGGCGCGCGCCATGTCGCCATGCACGAGGCGTACACATTCGCCGTCTTTGAGATCGATAGCCGGATACAGGATCAAGGACGCCACCCGAGGAAGTTTGCGATCAACGCCAGCCCCAGCTTCTGACTTTTTTCAGGATGAAACTGCGTACCCGCAATGTTGTCGCGGCCTACCATGGCGACGATTTCGCCGCCATACGTCGTCCGGGCAATAACGTCGTCGCGAGAGACAGGATTGATCTGGAAGGAATGCACGAAATAGGCGTGCAGCCCGACTTCACCCAGTCTTATCCCGTCCAGCAGGGGGTGCTGGCGCGCCGGCGTCAACGTGTTCCAGCCCATATGGGGGATTTTCAGCGCCGGATCTGCAAGCCTGATTTGCTCGACGTCGCCATGAATCCAGTCCAGTCCCCTCGAAACCTCATGCTCAAGCCCGCGAGTGGCCAGCAACTGCATTCCGACGCAAATGCCCAGGAACGGCGTGCCGCGCTTCAAGACGGCTTCGCTCATGCTGTCGATCATGCCCGGCACGGCATCCAGTCCGCGGCGACAGTCCGCGAAGGCGCCCACGCCGGGCAGAACGATCCGCTCGGCGCGCCGGACGACATCAGGATCTGCGGTCACCACAATCCTGTCATCGCGTCCCGCATTGCGGACCGCCAACTCAAAAGCCTTGCCGGCCGAGTGCAGATTGCCTGAACCGTAATTGATGATCGCGACCGTCATGACCGGACCTCACTCATCGGAAAGAGGCCGATAATTGCATCTGAAGGGGGCGCAAAGCCGGTTGAAACCGCAGGACGCGGAGGTTCCTGCCGCCGCATCACGGCGCGGCGGAAAAAAATGCGTTCTGCCTCCCGCAGACTATCGCCGGTGACGACGTCGATCACCTCGTAGCGCCGGCGCTGCAGGGCGGCTTCGATCAGCGACTGGCCCTGGACGCCGAGAAACAGCGCGATCGCCTCGACCAGCCAGAGCATCGACGGGGCGTGCAGGAAGCCAACACCCCAAAGCACTAGGATCATGACAAAAATCAACAGCCAACCGGCAAGAGCCCGCCAGTTGCGGTGATAGGCCAGCCAGAGCGGACCGAGGGCGGCCGCCCAGAAGCGAAAACCCTCCCGGACAAGGACGGCATCCGCAATGGCTGATTCTGCGCTTTTGAGCGCCATCACCGAATAGGTCGCCATCCGGTCCTCACAGCGTTCCTTTGGTCGACGGGATGCGTCCGCTTTGGCGGGGGTCGATCGTCGCCGCGACCCGCAACGCCCGAGCGACCGCCTTGAAGCAGGACTCCGCGATATGGTGGTCGTTGACGCCGTAGAACGTCTCCAGATGCAGGGTCATGCCGGCATTCATTGCAAACGCCTGGAAAAACTCCCGCACGAGCTGCGTGTCGAATTCACCGATCTTGCCACGGCCGAACTCCGTGCGGAACACCAGAAAGGGCCGGCCGGAAATGTCGATTGCCGCGCGCGTCAGGGTCTCGTCCATCGGAAGATGGACGTCCGCATAGCGTGTAATGCCCTTCAGATCTCCGAAAGCCTGCCGGAGCGCCTGCCCGAGGGCGATTCCCGTGTCTTCCACGGTGTGGTGGAAGTCGATATGCAGATCCCCCTTGGCGGCGATGGAAATGTCGATCAATGAATGGCGCGCCAACTGGTCGAGCATGTGGTCGAAAAAGCCGATACCGGTCGAAATCGCCGAATGTCCGGTCCCATCGATATCGACTGAGACGGAAATCTCGGTTTCGCGGGTTTTGCGCTGAATGGTGGCGCTGCGCATGGGGGGCTCTCGTTGCGGTTGAGGGGCTTCTAGCAAGCTGGTGCTGATGTGGCTACCCTTTCGGTTGCCTTGCGGTCACGGCCACCAGCCCCTAGATGGTCGCTCACCGGCGGTTAAATCCGCGCCAATTTTCCGGAACTTCGATCTTGTCCCAATCTTCCGCCGACCAATGGCACGCCACCACAATCCTGATGGTGCGCAAGAACGCGCGCACCGTGATAGGCGGCGACGGGCAGGTCAGCCTCGGCCAGACGATCATCAAGGCAAATGCACGGAAGGTCCGGCGTTTGGGGAAAGGCGATGTCATCGCCGGCTTTGCGGGCGCGACCGCCGACGCTTTCACGCTTTTCGAGCGTCTGGAGGCCAAGCTCGACCAATACCCGGGCCAGTTGCTGCGCGCCTGCGTGGAACTGGCCAAGGACTGGCGGACGGACCGCTATTTGCGGCGGCTGGAAGCCATGATGCTCGTCGCCGACGCCCGCACGTGTCTGGTTCTCACCGGGAATGGCGATGTACTCGAGCCGGAAGCCACCGAACACGGCAGCGTCATGGCCATTGGCTCCGGCGGAAACTATGCGCTGGCGGCGGCGCGCGCGCTTTTGCCCGTCGAGCCGTCTCCGGATGAGATTGTGCGGCGCTCCATGGCGATAGCAGCCGATATCTGTGTCTATACGAACCGCAGCCTCGTGCTCGAATCCATCGACGCCGCGTAAGGATTTTGGAATGACCGACCTGTCTCCCCGCGAGATCGTTTCGGAACTTGACCGGTTCATCGTTGGCCAGAAGGCAGCGAAGCGCGCGGTCGCAATCGCCTTGCGAAACCGCTGGCGGCGGTTGCGTCTGGAAGGCGCAATGCGTGACGAGGTCCTGCCGAAAAACATCCTCATGATTGGCCCGACCGGCTGCGGCAAGACCGAAATCTCCCGCCGTCTGGCAAAGCTGGCCGGTGCTCCGTTTCTGAAGGTCGAAGCGACCAAATTCACCGAAGTGGGCTATGTGGGCCGCGACGTCGAACAGATCATCCGCGACCTGCTGGAAGTAGGAATTTCGCTCGTTAAGGAAAACAAGCGAAAAGGTCTCGAAGCCCGCGCTCACCTGGCGGCCGAAGAGCGGATGCTCGACGCGCTCGTGGGCGCCACGGCCTCCCCTGCAACGCGTGATTCCTTTCGCAAGAAACTCCGCGCTGGCGAACTCGACGACAAGGAAGTCGAGATCGAGATCGCTCAGGGCGGCGGTAATGTGCCTTTCTTCGAACTGCCCAACATGCCGGGCGCATCGGTCGGGGCGATTTCGATCGGCGACATTTTCGGGAAGGCTTTAGGCGGCAAGGCGAAGATCCGAAAGACATCCGTCCGGGAAGCTTATGCGCCGCTGATCGCCGAGGAGAGCGATAAGATGCTCGACCAGGATCAGGTCGTGCAGGAAGCGATCCGGGACGTGGAAAACAATGGTATCGTGTTCCTGGACGAGATCGACAAGATCTGCGCCCGCGAGGGCCGCACCGGGGGCGACGTCTCACGTGAAGGCGTCCAGCGCGACTTGCTGCCGCTGATCGAGGGGACAAGCGTTTCCACCAAGCACGGCACAGTCAAGACCGACCATATCCTGTTCATCGCATCGGGCGCATTTCACGTGTCCAAGCCGTCGGACCTTCTGCCGGAATTACAGGGCAGGCTGCCGATCCGTGTCGAACTGCAGCCCCTGGGAGAGGACGATTTCCGCCGCATCCTGACAGAGACGGAAGTCAATCTGATCAAGCAATATGCGGCGCTGATGGAAACCGAGGGCGTGAAGCTGGAATTTACCAGCGATGCAATCGACGCGTTGGCGCGCATCGCCGTGCAGGTCAACTCGACTGTCGAGAACATCGGCGCGCGTCGGCTACAAACCGTGATGGAGCGGGTGCTGGACGAAATCAGCTTTTCAGCGCCCGACAAATCAGGAGAGACCATCGCGGTCGATGCATCCTTCGTGGAGCGCAACCTCGGCGACCTGGCCCGGAACGCAGATCTCAGCCGTTTCATCCTCTGAAAGTCGGCCACTTGCGTTGGCGGAAACCGGTTGCCATAAGGCGTCCACCAAGTGGAGACGCGCGACATGGCCACCTTTCCCGAGCTCGTTTTTTCAGGCGTGCAGCCGACCGGGAATCTGCATCTCGGCAACTATCTCGGGGCGATCACGAAGTTCGTCGATCTGCAAGAGACGCATGACTGCATCTACTGTGTGGTTGATCTGCACGCGATCACCGTTGCGCAAAACCCTGCGGAACTGACGTCGAACATCCGTGAAGTGACGGCTGCCTTCATCGCAGCCGGAATCGATCCGAAGAAGCACATCATATTCAACCAGAGCCAGGTGGCCGAACACGCAGAGCTCGCCTGGGTGTTCAACTGTATCGCCCGCATCGGCTGGCTGAACCGCATGACGCAGTTCAAGGAAAAGGCCGGCAAGGATCGCGAGAATGCCTCCGTCGGTCTCTATGCCTACCCGACCCTGATGGCTGCCGACATTCTGGTCTATCGCGCAACCCATGTGCCTGTCGGCGAGGACCAGAAACAGCATCTTGAACTGGCGCGCGACATTGCCCAGAAGTTCAACAACGATTTTGCGGAGACGATCCGCAATGTCGTCGGGGCCGATGCCTATTTTCCCCAGCCTGAACCCCTGATTCAGGGGCCGGCTACACGGGTCATGAGCCTGCGCGACGGCACGAAAAAAATGTCCAAGTCGGACCCCTCGGATTATTCACGCATCAACCTTACGGACGATGCGGATACGATTGCCCAGAAGGTCCGCAAGGCGAAGACCGATCCGGAACCTCTCCCGTCGGAATTGCCGGGGCTCGCCAAGCGTCCGGAGGCAGACAATCTTGTCGGCATTTTCGCAGCGCTGAACAAGCAGTCGAAAGAGGATGTCCTCACCCAGTTCGGCAGCGCCAATTTCTCAACCTTCAAGTCTGCGCTGGTTGATCTAGCGGTCTCCAAGCTTGGCCCGATCGGCGCCGAAATGAAGCGCCTTCAGGCTGACAAGAGCTACATCGATGGAGTTCTGTCCGACGGGTCGGCGCGCGCCAAGGTTCTTGCTGCCGGCACGATGCAGGATGTGAAGGACATGCTGGGCTTCATCCGCTAACTCCCCGTGTTTGATGGCGAGCACGGCAATCTGCTACTATACGCAGGCAACCGACATCGGCCTTGAACCGACTGGCTGGAGACCCGCATGTTTATTCAGACTGAAGCCACGCCAAATCCTGCCACACTCAAGTTTTTGCCCGGTCGTCCGGTGCTGCCCGACGGCTCGCTCGATATCCGCGACGAGAGATCGGCTGAAAAATCACCGCTCGCGCAGGCGCTTTTCGCCATCAACGACGTCTCCAGCGTGTTTTTCGGCTCCGACTTCATCTCTGTAACCAAGAAAGCCGGGGAGTGGCAGCATCTGAAGCCTGCCATTCTGGGCGCTATCATGGAGCATTTCAGCTCCGGCAATCCGATCCTGATTGCGGGCGAAACCGGGGCTGCCGGCGACGACTCGGAGGAGTTTTTTGCCCCTGACGACGCCGAAACCGTCGAGACCATCAAGGAATTGCTGGAAACCCGAGTGCGTCCGGCCGTCGCCGGAGACGGCGGCGACATCACCTTCCGGGGTTTCCGGGACGGCACCCTGTTTGTGACCATGAAAGGGTCCTGCTCTGGTTGCCCGTCCTCGACAGCGACGCTCAAGAACGGCATACAGAACCTGATGCGGCATTTTGTGCCCGAGGTGCGGTCGGTCGAACAGATCTGACGGGAGCGCCTGTCGCAAAGACGGACCGGATGAGAATTCTCGCAATCGACACTGCCTTGCCGAGTGTCAGCGTCTGCGTGATGGACGCGGGTAGTACGGACGCGCTCGCCGTAGAACGCGCACAAATGTCCCGCGGGCACGCCGAGGCGCTGATGCCGATCGTGCGCTCGGTGGTCTCCATGATTGAAGGGGGATTCGGGACTCTCGATCGGGTCGCGGTTTCTGTCGGTCCCGGTTCCTTCACCGGCATACGAGTCGGGCTGGCGGCCGCCAGAGCCATTGGACTTGCACGTGGAATTCCGGTTGTGGGCGTTTCTACGCTGGCCGCTTTTGCTGCTCCCATCATCGGCGCGGCAGGCCCCGATGTGGTTGCAAGTTCCATAGACGCCCGCCACGGCAATCTTTTTCTTCAGGTTTTCGATCGCGGCGGCCGCACCATCGTCACGCCCCGGATCGTGTCCATACGGGATGCAGTCCGGACCCTCGGCTCGGGTCCGGTGCGGCTCGTTGGTAACGGCGCGCCCTTGATGGCAATCGAAGCCTGGTCTGTCGGAATGGAGGCCGAGATCGATGGCGAGGCAGATGCACCGGACATCGCTTTTGTGGCTCGGTTGGGCCTTCTGGCGGACCCAACCTACGCGCCGCCCCGCCCGCTTTACCTGAAGGCTCCGGACGCAAAGGTAGCTCAGCAGTCAGAGACGCTTCGGGCTCCGGTCTAGATACGATGTTGTTCGGCTCTTTCTGGTCCCGCCCGGTCGCCGAATATCTGGCCTTGCAAACAAGCCAGGCGGCAGATTGCGCGCGCCTGCACGCCACTTCGTTTGCGCATCCCTGGAGCTCTACCGAGTTCGAGAACCTGATTTCTGCCGAAAACATATTGGCTGACGGGGCCTTTTTGCGCGGCAAGCTGATTGGTTTCGCGCTTTCCCGTCAGGCATTGGACGAGGCCGAGCTGCTCACGATCGTTATCGAACCCAACCGCCGTCAGGGCGGGGTCGGGTCCCGGCTCTTGTCGGCCCATATCGAAACTCTTATCCGCCGCAAGGCGCGTCAGATCTTTCTCGAGGTCGATGAAACCAACAAGGCCGCCCGAAAGCTTTATGCGGCACAACGTTTCGAACAGGTGGGACGCCGCGAAGCCTACTACAGGCGACCGGGCGAAGCGCCGGTCGCAGCGTTGGTGTTGCAGAAAAATATTTGAATCAATGGAGTAATTCGGACGTTTGACTCCGGACGGCCTGCGCGCAACAAACAGCCATGGAGCAAGTCGTCGGCGTGGCCGCAGCCCAGTCCCAATAAAGGCGTGTTTGAGAACCATGACGGACGTGATGCCAGACAGAGCCGCAGGCGACGAGCCGCAGAAGGTGTTCGTCAAGTCCTATGGCTGCCAGATGAACGTATACGACTCGGCTCGAATGGTGGACAGCCTGGCGGGTGCGGGCTTTTCGGAGACCGCCGTCATCGAGGACGCAGATCTCGTTATTTTGAACACCTGCCATATCCGCGAAAAAGCATCAGAAAAAATCTTTTCCGAACTGGGCAAGATAAAACTGCTGAAACAGGATCGGCTTGCATCGGGAAAGAACACGACCATCGCGGTCGCTGGTTGCGTGGCGCAGGCAGAAGGCGGCGAAATCCTTCGCAGGCAGAAGGCCGTCGATCTGGTGGTCGGACCACAAAACTATCACCGGTTACCGGATCTGGTTGCCCGCGCGAGAGCGACGCCGCACATCGTCGACACCGAATTCCCGGCCGAACAGAAGTTCGATTTTCTTCCTCATGCGAGCGCGCAAGTTACCCGCGCGCGCGGCGTGTCGGCTTTCGTGACCATCCAGGAAGGATGCGACAAGTTCTGCTCGTTTTGCGTCGTGCCCTATACGCGAGGCGCCGAAACCTCCCGGACGCCGCAACAGATCCTGGAAGAGATTTCAATCCTCGCGCGGGCGGGCGTTCGTGAGGTAACCTTGCTTGGCCAGAATGTGAACGCTTATCATGGCGAAAACCCTGATGGGTCCGTGGTGAGTCTCGCCGGTTTGGCGAACATGGTGGCCAAGATCCCCGGCATCTGCAGAATCCGCTATACCACCAGTCATCCCAATGACATGGCTGACGACTTGTTGGAGGCGCACGCGACCCAAAAGGCCTTGATGCCGTTCCTCCATCTGCCTGTTCAATCCGGGTCGGATCGTATCCTTTCAGCCATGAACCGCAGGCATACCGCCCGTGCCTACATCGAACTGATCCGGCGAGTTCGGGCGTCGCGGCCGGACATCGCATTGTCTTCGGATTTCATTGTGGGGTTCCCCGGCGAAACGGAAGAAGACTTTCTGGAGACGCTCAAGCTGATTGAGTATGTCGGATACGCGAGCACATTTTCGTTCAAATATTCGCCAAGACCCGGGACTCCGGGCGCAGATCTGACGGATCAGGTTCCCGAGGACGTGAAACAGGACAGGCTGCGCAAGTTGCAGGATCTCGTGGAGCGCCAGCGCGCCCAGTTCAATCAGGCGATGCTGGGCCGCCGAATTTCGATACTGCTGGAAAAAGCCGGACGCCTTGCGGGTCAGATTGTCGGAAAGACCCCCTATCTCCAGACGGTGCAGGTGAATGCCGACTCGAGTATGATAGGAGAAGTGGTCGACGTTATAATCTCCAGAGTTGGAACGAATTCGCTCTTTGGAGAGATGATCCGGACAGGCGACAATGCAGGAGCGAGACGGCTTGAAAACGTCTGACCGGAATGACCGTTCGACTGAAAGGCCGGCAGGTCGCGGACCTTTTGGAGCACCGGTTGCCGCGGACTCGGAAGTCACGATTGCCTTCGAGGACAATCGACTGGCTTCCCTTGTGTTCGGTCAATACGACCAGAATCTCGCGAAGATAGAGCGCAGGCTTGGTGTGTCGGCGCACGCGAACGGAAATCACATTACGCTGCGAGGCCCTGCCGATTCCTGCGAAAACGCCCGGCGTGTCCTCGAAAATCTCTACGCTCGCGTGAAGCTTGGACAGGCTGTCACCTTGGGTGATGTCGATGGCGCCATTCAGGAAGGCGCACTGCAGGGTTCTCTTTTCCCCGGAGAAGCCGAAGCCGGCCGGCAGGCCTTTGAGCAACTGGTGACGCGCAAGCGCGGCGCTGTCAGAGCCCGCAACGCAGCGCAGGACCAATATCTAAAATTGCTCAAGAAGCACGAACTTGTATTCGCGGAAGGGCCCGCCGGAACCGGCAAGACCTGGCTGGCCGTTGGACATGCAGTTTCGCTGCTCGAAAAGGGCGTGGTGGAGCGGCTTATTCTTTCGCGTCCCGCCGTCGAGGCCGGCGAGCGACTGGGTTTCTTGCCGGGCGACATGAAAGACAAGGTCGACCCTTACTTGCGACCGATCTATGACGCCCTGCACGATTTCATGGAAGGACG
The DNA here is from genome assembly GCA_947475995.1 of Beijerinckiaceae bacterium. GTDB lineage: Bacteria > Pseudomonadota > Alphaproteobacteria > Rhizobiales > Beijerinckiaceae > Terripilifer. Next base: position 182,579 of record CANJNI010000002.1, read on the forward strand.
AATTGTCGAAAGAGGCATGCAGACCGGCATGATCGAAGTGGCGCCGCTTGCCTTCATGCGCGGTCGCACCTTGACTAATTCCTGCATTCTGCTCGATGAGGCGCAAAATGCGACTTCGATGCAGATGAAGATGTTTCTGACGCGGCTTGGCGAAAACTCGCGAATGATCATTACGGGCGATCCCACCCAGACAGATCTGCCGCCTGGCCAGAAATCAGGATTGGCCGAAGCAATCGGCCTCCTATCAGGACTCGAGGGGATCGGTCACGTGGTCTTTCGTGAAGGCGACGTTGTTCGACACGATTTGGTGCGACGCATCGTGGGCGCCTACGAGGCGGCTGCACGCCGCTCTCCCTGAGGACCTGACGTGCTGATCGACGTTGATATCATCGACGAAACCGAAAGCTGGACGGGGTTGCCCGAACGCGCGGAAGTCATTTCAATCGCAATCAGGAATGTTGAAGCGGAATGTTTTTCCGACGGCGGCGCGCCATCTTCGGTGTCGGTGCTGCTTTGCGACGACGCGAAGATCCGGCAGCTCAACAGGGATTTTCGGAACATCGACAAGGCCACTAACGTCCTGTCTTTTCCGTCAGCAGCTTCGCCCGGTTTCCCAAAGCATCTGGGCGATCTGGCGATAGCATTTGAAACCGTCCAGTTCGAGGCGCGCGCTGAAGCGAAATCCTTGAAAGATCATACGGCCCACATGGTTGTACACGGAATGTTGCATTTGCTTGGATACGACCACGAGAACTCTGTCGACGCGGATCGCATGGAGCAGCTGGAGGTGCGAATCCTCGCGCGTTTCGGCGTTGCAGATCCTTACAGCGACACGATCCCGATTATGTCGTCGAAGTCCAAATGAGCGATCAGAGATCATCGTCCGGCTCCGACAGCCGGAATGAAAAAAACCTCATGGGCCGAATCAAGGCTCTGTTCGGACTGAGCGAAGCGTCGGTGCGAGAGGATCTGGAAGAGGTTCTGGAGGAGTCGGACGCAGACGCCGAGCTTTCTCCTCATGAGCGGTCGATGCTCAAGAATGTGCTCAACCTCCATGAGGTGCGGGTCCGGGATATCATGATCCCCAGAGCGGACATCATCGGTGTTTCGCTTGAAGCGGATCTCGGAGAAGTTCTGGCGATCTTCCGCGCAGCAGAGCATTCAAGGCTGCCGGTTTATAACGAGACACTCGACGACCCTCGCGGCATGATTCACATCCGTGATTTTGTCGATCACATCGCCAAAGTTGCGCAAACTCCGGAGACGGGCAAAGTGTCTGTTTCGGACGATGCGGATGAATCCGTTGCCCGGAAGGCAGCGCGCCCGCGCTTTGGTCGTGTTGATTTTTCTGCCGCTCTTTCATCAGCGAAGATTGTTCGACCTGTGCTGTTCGTTCCCGGCTCCATGCCGGCTCTCGATCTGCTGGTAAAGATGCAATCGTCCCGGACTCATATGGCGCTTGTCATCGACGAATACGGGGGTACGGACGGACTCGTGTCGCTCGAGGACATCGTCGAGGTCGTGGTCGGCGACATCGAGGATGAGCACGATGAGGCGGAGCCGCCACCCATGGAAGCATCCGGGGACGGATCCTTCGTGGTCGACGCGCGCGCTCCTCTGGGAGAAGTTGAAGCCGCTCTCGGTCAGAGCTTCGCGGATCTGATCGAAAGCGACGAGATCGAAACCATTGGCGGGCTGGTTGCAACTCTGGCCGGCAGGGTCCCGGCTCGCGGCGAAATCATCCCGATCGGCGAGACGCTTGAAGCCGAGATTTTGGATGCCGACCCAAGAAAGCTGAAGCGTCTGCGGTTGCGCCGCAAGCGGTTGCCGGCGGCAAGCACATCCGAGATTTCCAAATCTGCTGGCTCGTCGTCGGCTGAACCTGCATAACCGACAGCAGACTGATTCGAGCCGGATTCATATTCGATGCTGATTGCGCTCGCGCAGGCGGTTGTTCTTTCGTGGGGCTGGAAGCGGCGCGCTATCGCATTCGCCGCGGGCGCAATTGGAGCCTTGGCGCTCGCGCCAATCGACTTTGCTCCTGCGATGGCCGTGCCACTTTCCATCGCAGTCTGGTTGATCGACGGGTGCATCGGGCAGCCGAGTCAGAACAGCGGGAGGCGGTCGGGATTTTTTGCCGGTGTGCTGGACGCCGGCGTTGCTGGCTGGTGGCTGGGCTTCGGTTACTTCGTGGCCGGCCTCTGGTGGCTCGGCGCCGCATTTCTGGTCGAAGCCGATCAGTTCGCTTGGGCTCTTCCGCTGGGTGTGCTTGGTCTGCCCGCTCTGCTGGCGTTCTTTTTCGCATTCGGGTTCATGCTCGCGCGAATCCTGTGGTCCCCCGGACCTTTTCGGATATTCGCGCTCGTTGCCGGACTTGGTTTGGCCGAATGGCTCAGGGGAAACCTGCTGTCGGGCTTTCCATGGAACGCCATCGGCATGGCGCTGGGTGGAAACGACGTCACCGTCCAGGCTGCAAGCCTGATGGGTCTGTATGGCCTGACTCTTTTCTGCATCGCGATTTTCGCCGCACCGGCGACCGTGGTCGACGTGAGGGTCTCTCGCTCCAGTCCGTCGACATTCCGGGCCTTTGGTATTGCCGTAGCGGCTTTGGCCATACTGGTCGGTTTCGGGGCAATTCGGCTCTGGCGCGCCGAAGCCACCTTCGATTCGTCAGTGAAACTGCGAATTGTGCAGCCCAATCTTCCACAGGACGACAAATTTCGGCCCGAGCGTCGCGACCAGATCCTGTCTCATTATCTGTCGCTCTCCGACCGCGCGACCTCTCCGACCATAAGCGGTCTCGCGGACGTGACGCATGTCGTCTGGCCCGAATCTCCTTTCCCGTTCATTCTCGGCCGCGATCCGGAGGCGGTTCGGCGCATTGCGGGCGCGCTGCCGGTCGGCGCAACATTGATCACCGGCGCGGCTCGGCAAATTCAGTCAGGCGTCGGTTCATCACGGAGCCAATTCTTCAACTCGATCCAGCTGTTGAGTTCGGATGGCTTGTTGAGCGAGTCCTATGACAAGATGCATCTTGTGCCCTTCGGTGAGTATCTGCCGCTGGCGCGATTGTTCGAGAAGGTTGGACTTCGTCAGTTTGTGCACATACCCGGTGGTTTCGACGCGGGCGCTGGTCCCAGGACGCTGATGGTTCCAGGTCTCAAGCCTGCAATTCCCCTGATCTGCTACGAGGCGATCTTTCCGGAAATTTTCTCTCCGGCCGACGTTCGCGCTGGCTGGATCCTGAACGTCACCAACGACGGATGGTTCGGAATTACGTCCGGTCCCTACCAGCATCTCGCTCAAGCGCGGATGAGATCGGTCGAGCAAGGATTGCCGATGATACGGGCGGCGAACACCGGGATCTCGGCTGTCATTGACCCTTACGGACGCATAACCTCGCGTCTTGGGCTTGGAGTCGAAGGAGTTCTGGACAGCGCGATGCCGAATGCCCTTGATAAGCCGCCTCCGGTCACCAGCGCTCCGCTGCTCATCCCTGTCGGGCTCTGGGCGCTGTCTCTGCTTCTTGCCCTGTTGGGTCGATACAACCGTTACAACTTTTAAGCTACATCATCTTGCCTTTTCAACCGAAGGTGATAGCTTCACCGAAAGGATCGCCAGTTGGGGGCGCAGCCATGGGCAAGAATCCAAACTTGATTGATCAGTACGTGGGGAGTCGCGTCAAGGCGCGACGGAACTCTCTACGCTTCAGCCAAAGTAAACTTGCTTCTGCGGTTGATATCAGTTTTCAGCAGATACAGAAATATGAGAAGGGGACCAATCGCATTGGAGCCAGTCGGCTGCAGGCCATTGCGAAATTCCTTCAGACGACGCCATCCTACTTCTTCGAGGGCGCGCCTGTACCAGACCATACGATTGAAGTTGGCTTTGCAGAGGGAAAAGACAGTCAGAATGCGACGGATTTTCTCGCCACAACCGAAGGGCGTGTGCTGGTTGAATCGTTCTGCATGATTTCGGACTCAAATGTCCGGAAGAGATTGCTCGATCTTATGACTGCTCTTGCCCAGGCGATTGCTCAAAGCCAATCATCCGGGGCGTCCGACGAAAAGTCTCCGGACGCCCGATAGCGTTCGATTTAACGAACGAAACGCCCCCAAATCGCTTGACGAAACGAACGGCCTCTGTAAAACAGGCGCGCCTTGCGCCTAGGCTTCAGGCTGGCCGATCCACTGTGTTTCTGGCTCGCCAAACCAACCGGAGAAGTTTCCGTGGCCCGTAAAAGTTACCTGTTCACCAGCGAATCCGTTTCCGAAGGTCATCCGGACAAGGTTTGCGACCGCATTTCCGACGAAGTCGTGGATCTGTTCTTCCGCGAAGGCGCCAAGGCGGGCATCGACCCCTACCAGATCCGCGTCGCTTGCGAGACGCTTGCCACCACCAATCGCGTAGTGATCGCCGGCGAAGTTCGTGGTCCGAAGATCACCGAAGACACGATCATCCATGCGGCCCGCAAGGCCATCAAGGACATCGGCTACGAGCAGGACGGTTTCCATCACCAGAATGCCAAGATCGAGGTTTTGCTGCACGCCCAGTCCGCCGACATCGCCCAGGGCGTCGATGCGTCGAGCAACAAGGATGAAGGCGCAGGCGACCAGGGCATCATGTTCGGCTACGCCTGCCGCGAGACGCCCGAGCTGATGCCGGCCCCGATTTATTATGCACACAAGATTCTGCGCCTGATCTCCGAGGCCCGTCACGCGGGCGTTGAAAAGGTTCTCGGACCCGACGCCAAGAGCCAGGTGACGGTACGCTACGAGGACGGAAAGCCGGTTGGCGTCACGCAGATCGTGGTTTCCCACCAGCATATCGTGGAGGATATTTCGTCCTCGCAGATCCGGGAGATCGTCGAGCCTTATGTCCGCAAGGCGCTTCCTGCTGACTGGATCAGCAAGGAAACGGTCTGGCACATTAACCCGACCGGCAAGTTCTACATTGGCGGACCTGATGGCGACTGTGGTTTGACGGGTCGAAAGATCATCGTCGACACCTACGGCGGCGCGGCTCCGCATGGCGGTGGCGCCTTCTCCGGCAAGGACCCGACCAAGGTGGATCGTTCCGCCGCCTATGCGGCCCGCTATCTCGCAAAGAACGTTGTCGCAGCCGGTCTGGCGGATCGCTGCACGCTGCAGCTCTCATATGCCATCGGAGTCGCCCAGCCGCTGTCGATCTATGCCGACCTCCATGATACCGGCAAGGTCGATACCGACAAGCTCGAGAAGGTTCTGATCGATATCATGAGCCTGTCGCCGCGCGGCATCCGCGAGCATCTCCAGCTCAACAAGCCGATCTATGCCCGCACGTCGGCTTTCGGTCATTTCGGCCGTGCGCCGGACGCCGAGGGCGGCTTCTCGTGGGAAAAGACGGACCTCGTCGAAAAGCTCAAGGCTCAGTTCTGAGTTTGCCGGCTTGATCGCCAGACAGGTTAGTGCGGAATGAACGATCCGCGCACGAAGATGCGAGAAGCCGACGCCCGGGGGGCGTCGGCTTTTTTCGGCCGCCGGAAGGGGAAGCAGTTGCGGTCCCGTCAGGCTGGCCTGATGCAGGACTTTCTGCCGCGCCAGGCGGTCGATGTAACCATCGCAGGCCAGAATCCAGCGCAGCTGTTCAATCCCCCCGCCTCCCAAGTGCAGATCGAAATCGGCTTTGGCGGCGCAGAACACCTGATCGCGCAGGCTGCAAGCAATCCCGACATTGGCTTCATCGGCTGCGAAGCCTTCGTCAACGGTATCGCCAAGGCTTTGGCGCGCATCGAAGAACGCGAAATTGAAAACATCCGTATCTTTCCGGCCGACGCGATGGAATTGCTGCGGGTCTTGCCGGAGTCCTCGATTTCAAAGCTCTTCCTGCTCTATCCCGATCCTTGGCCGAAGCCTCGCCAGCGAAAGCGGCGCATTGTTTCAAAAAACTTTCTCGATCTCGCGGCGCATGTCCTGAAGCCCGGCGCCCAGTTCCGCTTCGCCACCGACATTGACGATTACGCAGCCTGGACTTTGGCGCGGATCATGGAGCACCGCGAATTCGTCTGGTCGCCCGTGACATCAGATGACTGGACGAGGCCGTGGCAAGACTGGACATGCACCCGCTATGAGGCAAAGGCTTTGCGTGAAGGCCGCGTACCTGCGTACTTCACGTTCCTGCGTCGGTAATAAAGTCTGTCATTCCCTGTCGTCGTCTGCGCCGTAGCGATGCAGATTGACGCCATTCGCTTGCAGCCAGGTTTCCGCTCGCTGTGTTTCCGGAGCGAGCTTTTTCGCTAGCGCCCAGAAACGCGGCGAATGGTTCATATGCTTCAGGTGCGCAACTTCATGGGCGGCCAGATAGTCCAGCACAAAGGCTGGAGCGAAAATCAGGCGCCACGAAAAGTTGAGTGAGCCCGTCGCCGAACAGGAACCCCAGCGACTCGTGGTGTCGCGGACAGTGACCTTGCGCGCAGCGACTCCAAGCGCGCTGCAATGGTGTTTCACGGCAGTTTCGAGATCGCGCCGCGCTTCGCGCTTCAGAAAGTCCGTAACGCGGCGGTGGATGTGCGGCTCTTCGCCCGCCACGATGAGGGCCTGAATCTCCGTAAACCAGCCCTCTTGAACGGTTTCGATCCAGACTGTCCCGCGGGACTGCGGTCGGTGAACGATGAGATGTTCGATGCCTCGGAACGGAATACGTGATCCGGGCGCGAATGGCACGGGCTTCGGAAGCCGCGCGAGCCGTGCGCCGATCCATGCCGCGTGACGTTCCGCAAAGTCTTTCGCGGAGGCCACCGAACTGCGCTTAGGCATTGTGAGAATGACGTCGCGAGTCGCCGAGCGGACGCGCAATGTGTAGCGCCGAGCGCCGGTCACCCGCTTGAGCGCGACGCGAAATTGATCGCCTGCATGTGAGATGTCGAGATGCGTCACTCCGGGCCGCTCCGGAATGTCGCGACGAAGAATGCGAATCATTCAAGCAGAATAACTCAGGGGGCCATCGGCAAGCCAGAGTCGGATTGCTCTATGCGGCGGGAGCCTTCCGGGTCTTCTTGCGCAGATCCTGTTCGATGTTGGCGATGAAATCCGCGATGCGCGGCGCGATCTCTGAACGGAACCGTGATCCGTTGAAAACGCCGTAATGCCCAACACCCTTCTGCAGATAGTGCACCTTCATGTGATCGGGCACGTTGCTGCACAGCTCCAGCGCCGCCTGCGTTTGGCCGACGCCGGATATGTCGTCGTTCTCTCCCTCGACGGTCATCACCCCGACCGTACGGACTTTAGAAAGGTCGACCGGCTGACCGCGATGCTTCATCTCGCCTTTCGGAAGCAGGTGATGCACGAAGACCGTTTCAATTGTTTGCAGATAATATTCTGCGGTGAGGTCCATGACGGCCATGTACTCATCGTAGAAGTCGCGATGTTTCTCGGCCGAGTCGCCGTCGCCCTTCACGAGATGCTTGAACATCTCAAAGTGCGCGTTGACATGACGATCGAGATTCATCGCCATGAATCCTGAAAGCTGCAGGAAGCCCGGATAGACCTCTCGCCCCATTCCCGGATAGGGGAAGGGCACGGTCACGATACAGTTGCGCTTGAACCAGTCCGCGCCCCGCTCCTGGGCGAGCGCATTGACGGCGGTCGGGCTCTTGCGGGTGTCGATGGGGCCACCCATCAGGGTCATGGAGGCGGGAGTGGCGCGATCGCCTCTGCTGTCCATCAGAGCCGCAGCAGCAACCAGCGGAACGGACGGCTGGCAGACGCCGAGCGTATGCAACGGCGCGCCGCCGCTCGTGACGTGCAGATGTCGGCTGATGTCGATGAGATAGTCGATGTAGTCGTCAAGATCGAACCGACCCACCGGAAGCGGCACCATTCGGGCATCGACCCAGTCGGTGATGAACACTTCAAAATTGGGGAGAAAGGCTTCCACGGTCCCGCGCAACAGGGTTGCATAATGCCCCGACATCGGGGCCACGATGAGCAGGCGCGGCTGCGGCTTGGCCGCAGTCTTCAGGTCGCGTTCGAAATGGATGAGCTTGCAGAAGGGCCTCTCCCAGACGACCCGCTCTCTCACCGCTACCCGTTGACCTCCGACCAATGTGCTGGGGAGATCGAACGAGGGTTTCCCATACCGGCGGGTCAGGCGTTCGAAGAGTTCGGCCCCGGCCGCCACATTGCGCCCCGCTACCGTGTGGGTCAGCGGATTCAGGGGGTTTTTCAGGAGTAGACGCGCTCCCTCGGACCATGCACGAGCTGGCGCCATAGCCAGATGGGCCATTTCGTACATGTGATAGGAAAAGCGGTTCATGCGGCTACCCGTTGCAATGCGAAGGGATCGTTTCGCATTGCAGCATAGGGCGAGCTGCAAATCAAATCAGCAAAGCGGATAAGGTTTGCCGAATCCTAGTGCATGGAACCGCCCTCTCTGGAGTTTTCAGACAGAGGGTCGTCTCTGCTGCTCACTTCACAGCCATTTAGCGACGGCTTCAGCCGGGAAAATCTCTCGCCAGCTTTCGCCCTCCTGCAGGACGCGATCGTAGGGGCGCGCGTTGCGATGGGTCGATGGATCAGCTCCGGGCGGCCGCTCGCCGCGCTCCACCTGCCGCGCGCCGTCGAGCAGCATGCGGCGTGTCGTGACGATCGCGCGGTCAGAGGTGCCCAGGAATTCCTTGGACCGGTCGACGATCGGCCCCATTCCTTCCTGAAGGGCATAATCCTGCGTGTTGATGCCTTTGATCCCCGAATAGGTTTTGTGTTTCTGCAACTCGCGGTCGATCATGTAGTCGTTAGAGGAGTTGCGCTTCAGCCTGTATGTGCCGGGGATCAGATCGTCCTTGCCGCGGCCCATGAAGGATTCCCAGCGCTCCACATAGTCGTTGGAAAATTGCACGCTCGGACTGTGCGCGCAGGTCCAGTTGTACACATAGGTGCGCTCGTCATCGATTGGCACCCAAAGGTGGCCGTCCATTTTTGGCGTCGCATGCGGGTCGTCTTTGCCGAGGCCCGCGACGAAGTTGACCGTGCTGGACCGCATCTGCTGGTTTGGCATCATGAACTGGTACATACGGACATAACTCGTTCCATCCAGCAGCGAGCGCGTCGAGACGTAGTAATAGCCGTAGGGCGTTGTCTCTATCTCGAGTCGGGGCGCGCGGTCCTGGTTGCGCAAGGAATTCTTGTTTCCGATGAAGTCGTTATGGACGAACGATGAGTGGGCGGTGTCGAGGCCGCCTTCCATCGCCTGAAGCCAGTTGCAATCCTCGAACGTCTTGGAAACATGGCGATGCGTGCCGGGCGCTCTCATCCACTCATAGTCCGGCGGTTCGGGCATCGACGCTTTTGGACCCATGTAAGTCCAGACGATTCCGGCCTTTTCGAACACCGGATAGGCGGCGATCTTCACTTTTGCCTGCAAGGGCGTTCCGGAAGGCTCTGACGGCATGTCGGTGCAGTCGCCGTGTCGGTCGAACTTCCACCCGTGATAGACGCAGCGCAGGCCGCAATCCTCGTTCCGACCGTAAAACATGGGAGCCCGCCGGGGCGGGCAATAGGCATCCAGAAGGCCCACGTCTCCATTGCTGTCACGGAATGCGATGAGATCTTCGCCGAGAAGCTTCACCCGGACAGGCGGACAGTCTGGGTCGGGCAATTCTTCCGAAAGGAGCGCCGGCTGCCAATAGCGTCGAAACAATTCTCCGGCCGGCTTACCTTTCCCGACCAGCGTGACTCGATCATTGTCTTCCGGTTTCAGCATTCAATTCCTCCGTCCGAATTCGCAGGCTTCAGAAGTCCTGCAGCATGGATTGGATGGAAAAATGCCCTGTGCCCGGAAAGCCGCATTGATCGAAAACATTGTCTCGTGGGCCCCGACGGGGCAAAAGGTCACACGCGATAAAAAATCGGGAGACGTTGGTGAAATCTCTGCTCCTTGCCACGATCCGATGACGGACCTGGCCGATCTTGAGCTTGGCCGCAGGGCACGCAGGTTGCGCGTCGACACGTTGGTGCGGCTTCGATGGCTGGCGATTCTGGGCCAGTCGGGGGCGGTTCTGACGATTGAGTATGGCTTGGGGTTCGAGCTGCCGCTTGGACTTTGCTTTATCGCCATCGCGCTGTCGGCATGGCTCAATATCGCCCTGAGACTGCGGTTTTCGCTCAATCATCGGCTCGACGAAGGCCCCGCCTCGATCCTGCTCGCATACGATGTTCTGCAGCTGTCGGTGCTGCTCTACCTGACGGGCGGGCTCGAAAATCCGTTCTCGCTTCTCTTTCTGGCGCCCGTCATGATTTCGGCGGTGTCGCTGTCGGGTTTGCGGACCCTGATGCTCGGCGCCCTGATCGTCATCTGTGCAACGGTTCTGGCGTTCTGGCATTTGCCGCTTCCCTGGTATCGGGGCCAGGAGTTTCAGTTACCGATTCTCTATATCGCCGGCATCTGGGTCGCGATCGTTCTCGGTTCAGGTTTCATTTGGGTCTATGCCTCGCGTGTTGCCGAGGAGGCTCGACTTCTGTCAGACGCCCTGGCGGCGACCGAACTTGTCCTCGCGCGAGAGCAACACCTTACGCAACTGGACGGGCTTGCAGCGGCCGCCGCCCACGAACTCGGCACGCCATTGGCCACCATCACCCTCGTGGTGAAGGATCTTGAATCGCACGGCCCTCCGGACGGCAATTTTCGCGAGGATGTCCAGCTGCTGTCGCAGGAAGTCCGCCGCTGCCGCACCATTTTGTCGAAGCTCGCTTCTCTGGGCGACGAGCGAGGCGGCATGATGGAAACACTCGGTCTGGGGCAATTGATCGAGGAAGTGGTGGAGCCGCAGCGGAACTTCGGTGTGGAGGTCGCTGTCCTCAAGTCCGGCGAAGGACCCGAGCCGGTCACAGCCCGCAATCCCGGCATGCTCTACGGACTGGGCAATCTGGTGGAAAACGCCATCGACTTTGCCCGAACCGAGGTCCGGATCGAAGCTGAATGGAGTTCGACATCGGTGATGGTCCGCATCCGGGACGATGGTCCGGGATTCTCGCCCGACATCCTCGCTCACCTCGGCGAGCCCTATGTGACGACGCGCGGGCCGGCGCGCCGAGCGAAATCCGAGGAAGGCGGCTTGGGCTTGGGGCTCTTTATCGCCAAGACCCTGCTGGAGCGCTCCGGCGCGGTGGTCACCCCTCGCAATGCCGCGCCACCCGGCCAGGGCGCATGTATTGAAATTCGTTGGCCGAAAGCGGCGTTCGAACGTCCGCGGCCGCAGACAACCGCTCCTTCATCCGCGCTTGCGCTTCCAGCGTAGTGCTCCGATTGCGAAATCCGCGTGTTTCGCACTATTGAGGCTTGGGATTGATGACAGACCAGAAAAACACGGCAGGTTCCATGGACAAGCCCATTCACAGCGTCGAGCATCTCGAAGACAGAACCCTGCTGATTGTAGATGACGACAAGCCGTTCCTTTCGAGGCTGGCGCGCGCCATGGAATCCAAGGGGTTTCAGGTTTCGACTGCGGATTCCGTTGCGGACGGACACGCCGCAATCGTAAAGGCGCCTCCAGCCTTCGCGATCATTGATCTGAGGCTCGCGGACGGGAATGGTCTGGATGTGATTTCGGAACTCAAGTCACGACGGCCTGACTCGCGCGGAATCATCCTGACCGGTTACGGCAACATCGTCACCGCAGTGACGGCGGTGAAACTGGGCGCCTTCGATTATCTCGCCAAACCGGCCGACGCCGATGAGATCTTTCATGCACTGATGGCGACCCGCCATGACAAGGCAGAAGTTCCGGAAAACCCGATGTCGGCCGACCGGGTGCGCTGGGAACACATCCAGCGCATCTACGAGCTCTGCGGACGGAATGTTTCTGAAACAGCGCGCCGCCTGAACATGCATCGGCGGACATTGCAGCGCATATTGGCTAAACGCGCCCCGCGCTGACTACGCGAACTCGTCACCGCATTCGGGGTCGCCGATCAGGTGAAGACGATCTGCGGCGAGCCGGGCAAACGCGAGCAGGAGCGAGCGCCGTGTCGCTCCTGCGAGCTTGTGAAGCTCGGGATCGCGCAACACGCTCGCGCCGTAAGCGTCCGCCATGATCAATCCGGCTTCTGCGGGGAAAAGCGATTCAGGAACCGTGGTCGGGGCCGCGAAATAGAGACGGTCGCAATGAGCCATGTAATCTTGCCATTTCTGATCCGACCGGAAATCCGCGACCGATGATTTTATTTCGACGATATGGATCGCGCCGTCGTTTCCTACTGCGACAATGTCGGCCCGTCGTCCGCCGGGAAGTGGCATTTCGCAGATTGTAGAGAAACCCTGCGCGCGCAGTAAGCGCCTCACGCCTCGGGCCACCATCAAGGCAGTTTCGGACTGGCGTCGGTCGATTGGAGCAATCAATTCAACAGGCCGCAGCATATTGGTCCCGTTATCGCTAGGCGCCCCGATTTTCAGGCTTCGGCAACTGGCGTCAACCGTCCTGACGCCATGACAGCCATCTCGTATCGCACGCCATACAACCGCTCCAGATGACCGCCTTCGACGAAATCCTCCGGGGATGCGTCGACAGCCATCCTGCCGCCCGACAGGCCAATGATGCGCGTTGCGTAGCGGAGCGCCAGCGCAACGTCGTGAAGCACGGCAATTACCAGTCGGCCCCGGCCGGCCTCAAGTGCAAGAAGCCTCATGACGCTTGTCTGATGCGCCGGGTCAAGAAATGCCGTTGGCTCATCCGCCAACAAAATGGGGGCATTGACGGCCAGCGTTCGCGCCAGAACAACTCTGGCCCGCTCGCCGCCGGACAGTTCCGTGACAGGCCGGTTCTGAAAATCAAGCAGATCGCATTCGGACAATGCGCGATCAACCGCCTCGCGACCGCCGGAACGATTTGCATCCCCATGGGGAAGTCTCCCGAGGGCGACGATCTCCCGCACAGTCATCGGCCACAATATGGTTCCGCCCTGCGGCAGATAGGCGATCGCTCTGGCCCTTGCGCGTGAGGGCATGGAACGGAGCGCCGCCCCGGTGGCTTCGATGGAGCCCGCCGAATCGAGAAGACCCGCCAACGCCCGCAACATGGTGGTTTTGCCAGCTCCGTTCGGGCCCAGAATGGCGATGAATTCTCCCGGCCGTCCTTCGACACAGAGGTTGTTCAACACGGGCGTTCCGCGGAACGAGACGCAGACGTCATCGGCTCGCAGCGCCGCCGGAGTCTGGTGAAGGAGGGCACGCTTCATAAGTCGGCCCCGCCATGACTGCGACGGGCAAGAACCAGATAGGCAAAAAGCGGCGCGCCCAGCAGCGAAGTCAGCGCGCCGATTTTGATTTCTGTCGTCGATGGGATGAGTCTCACCGCAATGTCCGCGCAGGTAAGCAGGATCGCGCCGATCAGGCACGACGGCAGCAGAATGCGCCGCGGGTCCGCCCCGAACAATGATCGCGCAACATGCGGCGCGATCAGGCCTACAAATCCGATAGAGCCTGACACGGCGACGCTCGCGCCGATTCCGAGAGATACGGCAATGATGGTGCTCCACCGGGCGAACTGGACAGAAACTCCCAGACTCGTCGCTGCGTCAGTCCCGAGCGCCAGCGCCCGATAGGCATTTCCATTCGCGAGCAGCATCGCGACCGCCAGCACCAGGAACGGCAAGGACATCGCCACATGACGCAACGAGCGGTCCTCCAGCGATCCCATCAGCCAGAAGACGATTTCGGTGATGGCGAACGGGTTTGGCGACAGGTTGATCACCAGCGCGAGCGCCGCGCCGGCAAAACTGCCGATCGCAAGTCCAGCGAGGATGAAGCTCACGATGGACGCAGAGCGGCCCGCGAAAGCGAAAAGCAACAGGCTGGACAGGAGCGCTCCCGCAATCGCCGCCAGCGGCAGCCATAGCGAAAGTGCATCGGCGAATCCGAGGTACAGCACGATGACGGCGCCTAGCGCGGCTGACTGCGGCGCACCGAAGACAGCAGCTTCCGCCAGTGGATTTTGCATCAGGCCCTGAAGCGCGGCGCCTGCCATTCCCAGGAACCCGCCGATCGAAACAGCGAGAAGCATGCGGGGCAGCCGGATTTCGCGGACGATGAGCGTTGTCACTTCGTCCGAGCCCAAAAGTCCTCGCCATACTTCACTGGCAGAGAGGTGAGCTGCTCCGAGAAAAAGCGACACAAGGGCAGCGGCCGCCAGCATGGCGAGCAGCGTTGTCGACCCTCGTGATACGCCCGTCTTCACGCAGTTTCCTCGCTCACCAGGTAACCTTGACGCCGCCATAGATGGATCGCCCGGCTACGCCGAAATTGTAGACCTCTTCGTAACGAGCATTGGTGAGGTTTTCGAGTCGCGCGAACACAGTGACGCGGTCGTCGATCTTGTAAGATGCAAGTGCATCAAACCGCGCATAAGCGCCGAGCCGAACTGGCGGAAAGGCAAAATCAAGCCGCGGACCGACGAAAACCATGCGGCCTTCCAGTTCGAGCTTTGCGACACCGGAATAAGTCAATGATGCCGAGGCCTGGGTGCGCGGACGTTGGAGCAGCGGTGCGCCGGCTACGAGATCGCGGGCCGCCATGTAGGTATAGGTTGCACGAGCTTTCCAGATGTCAGGCGCCAGTATCACGGTGGCGGATGCTTCCAGACCGCGTGTGTCGGCGCGTCCGACGTTATAGTAGCAACCGAATATCTGGGCTGGCGAGCAGCTTGCGACAAAGCCGAAGCCGACGAGATTCTTGTATCGATTTGCAAACGCCGTAACGTCGACGATCACGCGACCATCAAAAAGCTTCTGTTCGACGCCGACATCGCCGCCGAGACTCTCCTCTGGCGAAAGACTTGCGCTGCCGAACTGACTGAAGCGTTGAAACAAGGACGGAATTTTCGCGCCGGTGCCAATGCTGGCATGCAGCCTCGATCCAGTTTCCTCAAGACGGTAAGACGCCGTCGCACGCCATGTCCCGAAAGTAGGCCCAGACGAAACCGAATCGACCCGGCCGCCGAAGCTCAGGTCCAATCGACGTCCGATTGGCAAGCGATACTGAAGAAATGCGGAATTCGTCGTCTGCTTCGCATCAACCGGCGTAAAGGAGCCAGCCGGCGCGGGGTCCTGCGACGTCCGCGCTGTTTCAACTTCGGTACGTGCCCCGAAAGTGATCACTCCGGTTGCGCCATCGAGCTTGTAGTCGCCCTGATACTCGGCCCCCTGACGGGTTCCCCGAAATCCGTTCCTGCAATCGAACGACGTGAAGAAGGCGTCGAAACAGGCTTCGGTCTGCGCGATCATGCGGTCTGTGGAATGTGCGAAGACGGTAAGTTGACTGTCGAGCGCACCGTCATCGGAAGACCATTTAAGCCGCGAGAATCCTTGCAGAATGGTCGAATTCGAATGATTGCGCGGGCTGAACACGTTGGCAGGCAGAAAAGCAAACGAATTGTCGAAACGTAACGCATTGCTGAAGGCGGTCAGTCCGAATTCGAGCCCGGCCGAATCCGAAAGCTTGTATGAAATGCGCCCGGTGACGCCGCCTCGGTTGGTCGGGTCGCCCCACGGCAGTGGCGGCAGTGACGTCACGCCATCAGCCATGAGCAGCGGGCGCTTTATGCGATACCCGTAGCGAGGAAAACCGTCCGAGTGGATTGCGTCAATCCCGAACGAATAGTTGAATCTGTCGACACTTCCCGACACCGAAGCCCGCGAATGCAGCGTTCCATAACTGCCTGCTTCAAGCGTTACGGACTTTCTGGCAGGACCATCGCTCCTTCGCGTGATGATGTTGATCACGCCGCCCATCGCATCGGATCCGTAAAGCGCAGATTGCGGACCGCGCAGGACTTCAATGCGTTCAATGTCGGGCGCAGACAGGTTGCCGAAATCAACTGCGCCATCAGTCGCCGTTGCGTCGCCAATGCGCACGCCGTCGACCAGAACCAGCGTCTGTCCAGGGGCCGATCCGCGAATCGTGATGGAGGTTGCCGAACCTATGCCGCTTGCCTCGCGCACTTCGAGACCGGCCACTCCGCGCAGGGCGTCCGCTATTCCCTTTGACGACGACTTCTCGATGGTTTCAGTGCTGATGACAGAAACCGAAGACCCCGTCTGTGAAACGGTCTGCTCGCTGCGGCTGGCCGTAACCACAATCGGGTCAAGCGGGTCCGCTTGGGCCGATAGACAGAACAACGTATTCAGCACACAACCCGCGTGCAGCAAAAAGGCCTTGGACGGCCGGACCTGATCGGACATAAATTCCCCCACCGTCCCGCCGACGGCGCTTGAGTGCACGAGCCGATGGCCGGTCTCCTGGCTTGCGGGTCAAGGCCTCTTCCGGTCTTCCCGGAGACTTGTTCTCCAGTGACTTTGCTCGGAAGCGGCTCGCCGCTTACAGTTGCGGGGGCAGCTGCGGAATCGGGATTTCTCCCACACCGCATTCCCGTTTCACCCCGGTTGCCCGGGGCACCAACGACAATTGCAGCGTAAAGACGGATCCTCCCACATGCAACGGGAAAAGTTTCGGACGGTGGTGGGAATCAAACGGGTGGCTGGATTGCGGTCGATGCTGGTCTGCGCCTTGTTGATTCTTGCAAATTCCTATCAAGACTTGAGCTGGGCCGACGCTCCCAAACGAGTCGTATCGGCGAACCTTTGCGCCGATCAATTGCTTCTCGCGTTGGCTGACCCCGCGCAGATCGTCTCTCTCAGCCCGTTTGCGGGCGATCCACAGATGTCGTTCATGGCTGAAGCCGCAAAGGCGTTTCCTGCCAACCGCGGCGCGGGCGAGGCGCTGATCGTGCTGCAGGCAGATCTTGTGCTGGTCGGTCCCTACGACAATCGATACACGCGCGATCTGTTGGCGGCCCGCAAGACAGAGTTTGTCGTCTTGGCCCCTTGGGACAGCATCGCTGGGGGCATAATGCAGATCCGCTATCTTGCAGCGCGCCTCGGACAATCTGCAAAGGGCGAGAGATTGATTGCCGACATAGAGCAATCGTTGGAGATGATCCGAGACATCGCCGCAAACATTCCCGGAAGCCCAAACAGCCTCGTCCTTCACCGCCGGGGCTATGTTTTCCATGCAGGGGTCACCGGCGAGATCCTCGCGCTCGCCGGCCTGCATGATGCGGCCCCGGAGCTCGGCGTGAAAGGCGGTGGATTCGTTCCCTTGGAAAGACTGCTCGTCGGCCGCCCGGACTTCCTGATTGTGGCCGGCGATGCAGCCGATGCCGAGGACCAGGGCGAAGCCATTCTTCTGCATCCCGCCCTATTGAATTTTTTTCCGCTCGAACGGCGGTTGGTGGTGCCGGATGTCCTGACCTTGTGCGGGGGTCCGTCGACGCCCGTCTTGGCAGAGAGGATCGCGGCGGAAATCCGCCGGAAGGTTTTGGGACACTGACGCTAACCCTTGAGGCGCAGGCTCAACCCGGCGACCACAAGCTCAACCCGGTCACACGCAGCCGCCATGCTCTGATTCAGGCTCCCTTGCGCGTCCCGGAACTGCCTCCCGAGGGGGGTGTCCGGAACGATCCCCCATCCGACCTCGTTCGCAACGAACATCACAGGGCCCGCCGATCGCGTGGCGCAGTCGGCCAGCCGGGCGACTTCCGGCTCCCATGGCCGTTCAGCAAACATGAGATTCGCCAGCCAGAATGTCAGGCAATCAACGACCACAACTCGCCCTTCGCTGCTGACGGACCCCAGCGTCTCCACAAGACGCAGCGGCTCCTCGATTGTCCGCCATCGGTGAGAACGCTCTTGCCGATGCCGCGCAATCCGTTCGGCCATTTCCTGATCGCCTGCGGTTGCGGTCGCAACGAAGATCGGGGAAAGGGAGCTTTCTTCTGCAAGCGCCAGCGCGCGGCTGCTTTTGCCCGAACGCGCCCCGCCGAGCAGGAGTGTGGATCTGGGGCCGTCGTATGCCATTGCGGATGCTCCGGAAGTCCGCTCTTCATAGCTCGAATGATCAATGCTAGGAATCACACATCGAGCTTCCGGAACCGCGATGAATTCCGTTTTCTCCCAGCTTCCAACCACCATTTTCGAGGTCATGTCCGGCCTCGCCCGCGACCACAAGGCCATCAATCTCGGGCAGGGTTTCCCGGATGATCCGGGCCCCGATGACGTGCGGCGGAAGGCGGCAGACGCAGTTCTGAATGGATACAATCAGTATCCTTCCATGATGGGGCTTCCGGAGTTGCGGCAGGCGATCGCCGATCACTACCGGCGGTTCCAGAAAGCCGATCTTGATCCGGATCGCGAGGTTCTGGTGACATCCGGCGCAACCGAAGCAATCGCCGGCGCCCTGTTCGCCTTGATCGAACAGGGAGACGAGGTCGTTCTGTTCCAACCGACCTACGACGCTTACGTGCCTCTGGTGAAACGCGCCGGCGGAGTTCCCAAGTTCGTCAATCTGAGACCTCCGCACTGGACTTTCACGGAGGAGGATCTGGCTGCGGCCTTCTCGGCCCGGACGCGCGTCGTCATTTTCAACAATCCACTGAACCCGTGCGGCGTCGTCTACTCGCGCGCGCAACTGGAACTGCTGGCGAGCTTCTGTATCCGGCATGATGTAGTCGCCATATGCGATGAGGTCTGGGAGCATCTCGTATTCGACGGTCGCAGTCATGTTTCGATGCTGTCCATCCCGGGGATGCGGGAACGCACCGTCAAGATCGGTTCGGCCGGCAAAATCTTCTCCCTGACGGGTTGGAAGGTCGGGCTCGTTGCAGCAGCCCCCGACCTGATGAAAGTATTGGCCAAGGCGCACCAGTTCCTGACCTTCACGACACCGCCAAACCTGCAGGTTGCGGTGGCCTATGGGCTTGGCAAGGACGACGCCTATTTCGCAAATATGCGCATGGAATTTCAGCGAAGCCGCGACCGGCTGTCCTATGGGCTTTCGGAGCGTGGTTTCTCGGTGATGCCAAGCGAGGGCACGTATTTCGTGACAGTTGACCTGTCCGGGTTCGGCTTGAAGGACGATGCAGTCTTTTGCCGGGAACTGGTGCTGAAGCGCGGCGTTGCCGCAATTCCGGTGTCGGCCTTCTACACAATCAACCCGGTGCGCCATGTCGTCCGCTTCTGCTTCGCCAAGCATGATGCAACGCTCGACGCCGCCCTTGAACGGCTGGAAAACATGCAATCCTTTATCGACGGACTGGGAAATTCGCCGTGAAAAAGTGTCTCCAGATCGCCGCCGCCACATTGGCGCTCACCACGACAGCCTTTGCCCAGGGTCGATCAGTCAATGTCTATAACTGGTCTGACTATATCGACCCGGGCGTGCTCGACGACTTTACGCGCGAAACCGGAATCCGCGTCGTCTACGATACTTACGATTCGAATGAGACGCTGGAGACCAAGCTGCTGGCCGGCAAGACGGGCTATGACATCGTGGTGCCGTCGGCGACTTTCCTGCAAAGGCAAATTCAGATCGGCGTCTATCAGAAGCTCGACAAGTCGAAGCTTCCAAATCTCGCAAATCTCAATGCAGACATTACCGGTCGTCTGGCGGTCTACGATCCCGGCAATCTCTATTCGGTGAACTACATGTGGTTCACCACAGGCATCGCCTTCAACGTCGCCAAGGCAAAGGCCCGAATTGGCGACAAGAGTCCGGACTCATGGGATCTGGTCTACAAGCCGGAGAACCTGCGCAAATTTGCTGATTGCGGAGTTTATTTTCTGGACAGCCCGGAAGATATTTTTTCGACAGCCCTGCGTTCCATCGGGGTGAATCCCGACTCAAAAAATCCTGCAGACATTCGAAAGGCCGCCGACACGATCATTCGTGTCAAACCGAGCGTGAAAAAATTTCATTCATCCGAATACATCAATGCTCTTGCGAGCGGCGACATCTGTCTGGCGGTCGGTTGGGCCGGAGACAGCTTTCAGGCGCGCAACCGCGCGCAGGAAGCGCGCAACGGTGTTGAAATCGATTACGTCATTCCGAAAGAGGGAACCCTGATCTCTCTCGACAATCTTGCGATCCCGAAAGATGCCGAACGTGTCGCCGAGGCACATGCGTTGATCGACTATCTCCTGCGACCCGAGGTCGCGGCGCGTAATTCCAAAGTGACCAATTTCGCCAATCCGGTCGATGCATCGAAAAAGTTTCTGCCACCGGAGATTGTCGCGAATAAATCGATTTATCCTGACGATGCCGTCATGAAGCGCATTTTCACGGTTTCGGCGAAGGATCAGGCCACCCAGAAGGTCATCACCCGCGAATGGACGCGGGTGAAAACCGGACGGTAGACTTCAGTCGGTCAGAATGCGCTTCAGCAGTTCGATGACTTCGGCGAGCGAGGCGTCCTTCCCCGCGAGGCCATCGATCTTGCGCACGGCATGGAGGACGGTCGTATGATCGCGTCCACCAAAACGGCGGCCGATTTCAGGAAGAGACCGCAACGTCAGCACCTTTGAAAGGTACATGGCGATTTGACGCGGGCGAACGACGGCGGCAGTCCGGCGCGCCGAGAGCAGATCCGAGCGGCTGACATTGTAATGAGACGCCACCAGCTTCTGGATATCCTCAATCTTGACCCGCTTGGGCTCGCGCGAACGGACCAGATCGCTGATGGCGATCTCGGCCGTTTCAGTTGTCAAAGGGGTGCCGGTCAGGGTGGTGTGGGCAAGAAGTCGATTCACCGCGCCATCTAGATCACGTCCATTGGTTCGCAGGGTCTTCGCCAAGTAGGCCACAATCGGAGCCGGGACATCGAATCCTGCTTGGGTCTTCTGAGCGTTTGCTATGCGGGCTTCGAGAATCTTGACGCGCAACGTCTCGTCGAGCGGTCCCATCTCGACCGACAGCCCGCCCGCCAAACGCGACCGCACGCGCTCGTCCAGACTTTCGAGCTCAGCAGGCGGACGATCCGCCGCTGTCACCACCTGACGGCCCGCGTCGATCAGCGAATTCAACGTATGGCAGAACTCCTGCTGAATCTGCTTTCCCTGCAGGAACTGGATGTCGTCGATAATGAGCAGATCAATGCCGCGCAGTTTCTCCTTGAAGGCAATCGCGGTCTGCGACTTCAGCGCAGACACGAAGCCATACATGAACTTCTCGGCGGTGAGGTAGATCACACGTCGCCCTGAGGCTGTGACGCCGTGGGCAATCGCCTGCAGAAGGTGCGTCTTGCCGAGACCAACCGCCGCATGAACGTAAAGAGGATTGTAGCGCACCGCATTTGGACCGGTTTCGACCATCCGCAAGGCAGCCGCATGCGCCAGTTGGTTCGAGCGACCGAC
Organism: Beijerinckiaceae bacterium; assembly: GCA_947475995.1. Taxonomy (GTDB): domain Bacteria; phylum Pseudomonadota; class Alphaproteobacteria; order Rhizobiales; family Beijerinckiaceae; genus Terripilifer. The sequence goes on from CANJNI010000002.1 coordinate 203,794, forward strand.
CAGAAATGAATCGAACGTCAACCGCGCGTCGAGCGGCGATCCGGACAGGCCTCCAACGCCCTTGTCCCAACTGCGCAGCGGCGATGCAGAATTGATGGCCGCAACTTCACGCAACGGAATGTTGCCCGCGCCTGCTCGATCGGAAGCAACGCTGCTCCGCATCGAAGTCGACGCACTGGTCAGCGATTTGGCTGATGCAGGCAAGGCGGAATCGAGCGGCCGTGCAGCCATGGCGCGGCCCGACGTTCGAACACCCACTGACACGCGCTCGATTCCCTCGAACTCCGTCGCCAGTGTGGTCCGGATGCGGTCGAGATAATGGGAATCGATCCAGCTTTTCAAAAAGCGGGTAGGCACTGTGAGATATGCAACGCCATCTCGCATCTGTTCTAGTTCAAGCCGCGCGAACCACGAGTTGAACACATCATCGCCCAGCTCGGCCCGCAGCCGCTGTGTAACGCGCGACCATCCACCGCGGTCAACGGAATCGCCATCGCCCAGTGGGCGAGTCGCGGATGTCAAAATGTCCTGCATGTGCGTGGCCGCCATCTGTTTCTCGTTGTTGCCAAGGGCCAATTGCAAAATTGGGTCCAAATTCGAGCGAAATTCGGATTCGCCGTCAGGGTCGAAACCCCGCAGGTTCGCCATGTCTGGTGAACGCCTTGCAGCTCACTGAAGACATGACTCCTCCTGCGCGCGAATGCGCGTTCCTTCGACAAAAATTGCAGACCAGGCGATTACCGCAGCTCGCGCCCTGGCCCCGGAAGAAAAGAACCGCCACATTCGCCATGACCGGTCCCGGAATGATCCGGCTCCGAGCATCATGTGCAAAAGCCCCGCAGCAGCTCTTGTTTCTTCGTTGTTAAACTTTTAGCGCTGGGTTCATCGAGGCGCAACGTATGCATGCCGGTGAGACTGGCGAACGCATCAGCGTATGCGTGAAAAATCGTGCCGGGATTCATGTTGACGTCGCCAAGCGCTTGAATCGTGAGCCAGACCGGGACGATTCAATTTTCGAATCCACGAATTGAAATTGCGGCGATCAGGACGAGCTGTTCGAGCCGGAAGGGGAGTCAAGCCGTCCGGTTTCTCGGCGTTTGTTTGCTTGGACCGCAACCCGTTGAATTTCGTCAGAAATGCTTGCGCGGCGTTTCGGCCGGATTCAAAAAAACGCCTGTTGTATTTTTACATCGAATACACGGCCCGGAATCAAAAAGGCCCGGTCGGAGACCGGGCCTTCAAAAACCGGAAACGAGCCGGATTACTTCGCCAGCTGTTTCACGCGCGCGGTGAGGCGGGAAACCTTGCGGCTGGCGGTGTTCTTGTGAACGATGCCCTTCTGGGCGGCGCGCATTATCAAAGGCTCTGCTTCGCTCAAGGCGGTCTGTGCAACCGACGCATCGCCGGCCGCAAGAGCTTCTTCGACCTTGCGGATATAGGTGCGCATCTGGCTGCGACGCGAACGGTTCACGGCCGTGCGGCGAGCAATCTTCCTGACAGCCTTCTTGGCCGAACTCGTATTCGCCATGGATATTCCCCGGACGAGCCCCAGAACGCGGGCGCTCAAAACAAAAGGCGGCGCCCCATGGCGCCGTGCTGGGCGGCTTATAGCTTCAGGTCTGCGCGCGCGTCAATGCCCGCCTGCAAAATTCAGCCTTAACGCGACCCGATGGCGTCCCAGAGGAGCTTGGCGGCCAGAACGATGCTCATGGTGACCACAGCCGGCCTTATCCAGGCGCCGCCCGACCGGATCGATGTATGGGCCCCAAGCCATGCGCCGGACAATTGTCCGACCGCCATCACGAGGCCCGTCGTGACATCAATGTGCCCGGTCAGGGCGAAAGTGCCGAGAGCGGCCACGTTGGAGGCGAAGTTGGACGCCTTGGTCCGTCCCGTGGCTTCCAGAAGGCTCAGACGGCCCAGCGAAACGTAGACCAGCATGAAGAAAGACCCGGTGCCGGGCCCGAAGATGCCGTCGTACATGCCCACGACAGGAATGAGCCATTGCCAGGCTCCACTACGGGGCGGAGACGCCGTATGGGCTCCTCCCAGCCTGGGTGAGAACGCAAAATACGCCCCAACGAGCAGGAGCGCGACCGGGAGCGCGACCTGCATTGCATTGCGGGGCACATAGGGCAAAAGCGCAACGCCCGTCACCGACCCCAGGCCTGACGCCAGCACCCACGGCAAGATGGATTTCTTCAGGTATCCCTTGCGCAGGAAGACCAGCGTTGCCGAGCCCGATCCGAACGTCGCCTGCAGCTTGTTCGTCGCCAGCGCCGTGACGGGGTCGAAGCCGGCGAGCAGAAGCGCCGGCACGGTCAACAAGCCACCGCCGCCTGCGATGGCGTCAATGAACCCGGCGACAAATGCCACGACGGCGAGAAGCAGGATGATGTTCCAGCCGATTTCCGCCACTTCAGACGGCCGATTGGAAAAGCAGCGACCTGGCGAGTGAACCAGCCGGCTCTGGAACAGCAGATGCGGCAATCGCCATCCCGGGAAACGAAAAACGCATCAAGATCCCCGCCAGAGCGCAAACATGGCGTGAACCACGTTCGCGCCCCGGGACCGTCTTACAGGCCCTCGAACAAGGCTGTCGACAGGTAACGTTCCGCAAAGGAAGGAATGATGATGACGATATTCTTGCCCTCGTTGCCTGCGCGCCCGCCGATTTCCAGTGCCGCCGCTACGGCTGCGCCAGACGAGATTCCCACCGGAATGCCTTCGTTGCGGGCAAGGAGCCGCGCCGTGTCGAACGCTGTCTGGTTACCTACGGTCACCACTTCGTCGATGACGGAACGATCGAGAACGCCGGGAACGAATCCTGCCCCGATCCCCTGGATCTTGTGCGGGCCGGGCTGCCCGCCGGACAAGACCGGGGAATCCTCAGGTTCCACCGCAACGATTTTCACCGAGGGTTTGCGCGACTTCAGCACCTGGCCCACGCCGGTGATCGTTCCGCCGGTCCCGACGCCGGAAACCAGAAAATCAACGCCGCCCTCCGTGTCGTTCCAGATTTCTTCTGCGGTGGTCTTGCGGTGGATTTCCGGATTGGCGGGATTCTCGAACTGCTGCGGAATAATGGCGCCGGGTGTCGCCGCAACGATCTCCTGAGCCTTGGCGATGGCGCCCTTCATGCCCTGCGGGGCTGGCGTGAGGACGAGTTCTGCGCCCAGCAACGCGAGCATCTTGCGGCGTTCGATCGACATCGATTCCGGCATCACCAGCATGAGCTTGTAGCCACGCGAGGCGGCCACGAAGGCCAGCGCAATGCCGGTATTGCCGGAGGTAGGCTCGACAAGCGTGGACTTGCCCGGCGAGATCTTGCCTGCGGCCTCCAGAGCATCGATCATCGCCACGCCAATCCGGTCCTTCACACTCGCGATCGGGTTGAAAAACTCCAGCTTCGCCAGAAGGTTGGCCTTGACGCCCTTTTCCTTTGCCAACCGGTCCAGCCTCACGATCGGTGTGTCGCCGACGGTTTCGGTGATCGAGCCGTAAACCCGGCCTCGTCCTGCCTTGCCTGCAATCGCCATGTCACGCTCCTCGTTGTTCTCGTAATCCTGCCAAATTCACAGCTAAAAGTCGATATAAAATATATATCCAAGATTATATTGTAAAATCGGCAGCGTCCCTGGTTGCGCTGAAGGCCTCCCGGTTCACCGCTTCCCGGCAAAGATCGTCGACCGTGACAGCATCCAAAGCCTGGAGAAACGCTTCACCCGCGCGGTCGATCATCGGCGACACAATGTCCATGACAAGTCTGGATTCCGCCACGAGACTTTCCTCATCATCGCCATCGCTCATGGCCGCCCGGACAATGTCGCCAGCCGTAATGCGCCGGCGTTCCCGGGCGAGTTCATATCCGCCCCTTGGTCCGCGAACTCCCTTGAGAATGTTTGCCCGAACCAGACCCTGAAGCAGAGTTTCCAGATGACGCGGCGGCAGGTTGTGCCGGTTGGCCAGAGCTTTCGCAGCGACCGGTTGCGGCCGCGCATGGAGAGCGACATCCACCACTGCGGCTACAGCCAACCTGCTACGACGAGACAGAAGATTCATACTGGCCCTTCCGATGAAAGCCCTGTTGAGCCGAAACCGTCCGCCCCACGGCCAGTCGAGGATAATTCATCAGCCTCGATCAGCACAGCCTGGGTCACCGGTGCGATCACCATCTGGGCGATCCTTGCGCCCCGCTCCAACTCGAACGGCACGGATCCGAGGTTGATGAGCAGCACCCCCACTTCGCCGCGATAGTCGCTGTCTATCGTGCCGGGCGCATTCAGCACCGTCACGCCGTTCTTGAGCGCGAGACCGGAACGGGGCCGAATCTGCGCTTCGTAGCCTTCCGGGACGGCGATGGATAATCCCGTCGGGACGAGCTCACGGGCTCCCGGTTCGATGATCAGTCGCGTGTTTTCCTGAATGGCTGCAACCAGATCCATTCCGGCGGCTCCAGACGACTGGTAGGCCGGAGCCGGTAAATTCCGGCCGTGCTCAAGACGTCGAAAAGAAATCGTCAGACTCACAGGCGCGCTTCCAGCATTTTTCCGAACCGTTCAACCAGTTTTCGGCCGACTTCGGCTTTCGACATTTTGGGCCAGGATTCCACTCCTGCGGGAGTGACAAGATGAACAGTGTTCTCGTCGCCGCCCATGACGCCGCTCGCGGGCGACACATCATTGGCGACAATCAGGTCGCAGCCCTTGCGACCCAATTTTTCCTGCGCATGGGCAACCACTTTCTCGGTCTCGGCCGCAAAGCCGATGACAAGTCGGGGTCTTGCAGAACTTTTCCCGATTCGGGCCAGAATATCGGGGTTCTCCGCCATGGTGAGAGTCGGCAGGCTCGATCCGGTTTTTTTGATCTTTTCGGTTTGGGCGTTTGCAATGCGCCAGTCCGCCACGGCCGCTGCGGAAATGAAAATGTCCGCCGGCATGGCGGCCTCGACCGCAGCAAGCATTTGTTGGGCGGTTTCCACATGCACGACCGCAAGACCGGCCGGGTCGGGAATCGCCACGGGTCCGCTGATCAGAACCACATCAGCGCCGGCGTCTCGGGCAGCATCGGCAATCGAATGTCCCTGGCGGCCGGACGATCGATTCGCGATGTAGCGGACCGGGTCGATAGGCTCATGGGTGGGCCCGGACGTGATGACGACACGTCTGCCGCTGAGCGGCCCACGGCTTCTTGCGGCGCCCGCCAACGGGATTTGCGTTTCTGACTGAAGCGCCGTCTCGATGGCCGCCACAATTTCGAGAGGCTCGCTCATCCGGCCGGGTCCGTATTCCCCGCACGCCATTGATCCGTCGTTGGGTCCTGCGAACAGCACGCCATCTTCGCGGAGCCGCGCAACATTGCGCTGCGTGGCCGGATGAAGCCACATCCGTAGATTCATCGCCGGCGCAACGAGCGCCTTCTTGTCGGTCGCAAGCAGGAGGGTTGAGGCCAGATCGTCCGCGATTCCATTCGCCATCTTGGCCAGCAGATTTGCCGTTGCGGGAGCGACCACGACAAGATCGGCGTCGCGGGACAATTCAATGTGACCCATTTCGGCTTCATCAGTCAGAGAAAAAAGCTCCTGATGAACGCCTTGGCCAGACAAGCTCGCGACGGAAAGCGGGGTCACGAAATGGGCCGCTGCCCCCGTCATCACGCCCCGCACGCTGGCGCCTCGCTCGCGCAGACGGCGAATCAGGTCGAGCGCCTTGTAGGCGGCTATGCCGCCGCCGATTACGAGCAGAATGCGTTTTCCGGTCAGCATCCCATGTCCTTGCGGAATATCCTGAACCGAAACTATCGCAGGAAAAGCGCGACCGCCAGCAATGCGGCAATGACCCAGAGCGCCGCATTGCCCCAACGGTTCCGGCGCGCTTCAGCGCGCCCTATATCGGCCACTGATTCAGGCGACAGCCGAAAGCCGTAGCGATGTGCGGTCTCGAAATCCGCCACTACTCTTTCGGTCCGCTCGAAAAGCTCGGGCGCGCTGCCGGCGATGCGTCCGAGCGTGGCGAGTCCGCGGCCAATGTCCTGCAGGCGTCCGACGGGCCCGAGGTTTTCGGTGATCCATTCACGCACGACCGGGTCCGCCGTTTTCCACATGTCGAGGCGCGGATCGAGGCTGCGCGCCACGCCCTCCACGACCACCATGGTCTTCTGCAGCAGAACAAGCTCTGTGCGGGTTTTCATGTCGAACAGGGCGGTGATCTCGAACAGAAGGGTTAGCAACTTCGCCATCGAAATCTGATCGGCGGTTCGCGAGTGAATGGGCTCCCCGATGGCCCGGATCGCCTGTGCGAAATCATCCACATTGTGATGCGCAGGCACATAGCCGGCCTCGAAATGCACTTCGGCCACGCGCCGATAGTTTCGGGTAATGAAACCGTAGAGGATCTCGGCCAGGAACCGCCGCTCCTTGAGCCCAAGCCGCCCCATAATGCCGAAATCGACCGCCGCAAGCCGCCCGTCGCGATCGAGAAACAGGTTTCCCTGATGCATGTCGGCGTGGAAGAAACCGTCCCGCACCGCGTGACGCAGAAAGGACTGTATGACGCAGCGCCCAAGCGCCGGCAAATCAACGTCGCGAGCTGCCAAAGCCTCCGAATCCGACAAGGGCGTCCCGTCAATCCATTCCAGCGTCAGCACCGGCCGGGCAGTCCGGTCCCAGTCCACCTTCGGCAGGCGGAAGTCCGGGTCGTTGGCGCAGTTTTCCTCGAACTCGGACGCCGCTGCCGCCTCGAGCCGGAAATCCATCTCCATCCGGACGGTTCTGGCGAGCGTCTCGACGACTTCCACCACCCGCAACCGGCGGGCCTCGGCGAAATGCCGCTCTGCCAATCGCGCGGCGAAAAACATGTCCGACAGATCGCGCGCAAAGCGACGCTCGACCCCCGGCCTAAGCACCTTCACAGCGACGTCGCGCTGTCCCGACGAGTCGATGATCTTCGCCCTGTGGACCTGAGCGATGGATGCCGCCGCGACGGGCTCTCCGAATTCGGCGAAAATCTCGCCCAGCTTGCGATCGAATGCGCTCTCAATGGTTCGGATTGCTTCGTCCTGAGGAAACGGAGCCACACGGTCCTGCAGACTCTCCAGAGATCGCGCGGTCTGTATGCCAACGACGTCGGGTCGCGTGGCCAGAAACTGCCCGAGCTTGATGTAGGACGGTCCCAGCCGGGTAATGGCGACCTTCAAGCCGCCCGCGCCGAGCCTTGATTTCCGCTCAAGCCGCCGCGCGAGGCCAAGCACGGCGCGCCCAGCGGGCGGCGCCAGCGAAAGGTCCACGCCGGAAAAAACGCCCTCTCGCGCCAGTACGAAACCCGCCCGCGCCAGACGCAGAAAATGAAACGCCGTACGCAACACCCTTCAGCCTCACAACTTCCAGCCGGAATGGATGCACACGACGCCGCCTGTCAGGCGTGTAAAGGATGCGCGGGCAAATCCCGCGTCCTCGATCATCATGCGGAATCGTTCGGCAGTCGGAAACTGGCGGATCGATTCCACCAGATAGCGATAGGGTGCGCCATCGCCCGTCACGGCCTTGCCGATGGCCGGTATGGCGGTGAATGAATAGGCCTCGTAAATCTTGTCCAGCACCGGAACGTCCACGGCGGAAAATTCGAGGCACAGGAAACGCCCACCGCGCTTCAGGACACGAAAGGCTTCCGCCAGCGCTGATTCGGTACGAGGCACGTTGCGGATGCCGAAGGCGATCGTATAGGCGTCGAAACTGTTGTCTGCGAACGGAAGCTCCTCCGCATTGGCTTCCTGAAACCGGACCTGCAGATCAAGACCACGTTTCCCGGCGCGCTCCTGACCGACCGCCAGCATGTCGGTGTTGATGTCCGCGACCGTCACATGGGTGTCGGGCCCGCCGGCTTCGGCAATCCGGAATGCCACGTCGCCGGTGCCGCCTGCCACGTCCAGATGGTTAAACCCGCGCGTCCGGGAGGGCTTCACCATGCCGACCAGAAGGTCCTTCCAGACGCGATGCAGGCCGCCGGACATGAAATCGTTCATCAGGTCGTATTTGGACGCGACCCGATGGAAAACGTCATTGACCATCTCCTGCTTTTCGCCAAGCGGGACCGTCGAGAAGCCGAAATGTGTCTCGGTCTGGTCAGCGCTGGACTGGCGGGGCTGGTAATCTGTCATAGGGGACTCCGGAACGCTGCGGACCATAGCGTCAGACGGCCCGAATAGCTATGTAGTCGATCTGTCACATGCACCTTGCCGGTCCGAATGCCTGAGTTACCCGAAGTTGAAACGGTGCGCCGCGGTCTTGAGCCCGCGATGGCCGGGCAGCGCATTACGGAGGTGCTCCAGCGCCGTCCCGATCTGCGCTTTCCGTTTCCTGAAAATTTCGCTGCGCGCCTCTCGGGGCGGCGCGTCACGTCCGTGGGCCGCCGCGCCAAATACCTGCTGGTCGATCTCGACAGCGATGACGTTCTGATCATGCACCTCGGCATGTCCGGCTCATTCCGCATCGAGGATGAGGTCACGGGCTTTTTTCACCATGAGCGGTCGAAGCTGGCGGCGCATGACCATGTGGTGTTCCGCTTCGAGAATGGGGCGAGGATCACCTACAACGATCCGCGCCGGTTCGGCTTCATGCTGCTGGAAAGGCGCGCAGACCTTCCGGCGCATCCGCTGTTTCGGCACATCGGTATCGAGCCGCTTGGCAATGAGCTGGACGGCGCACTGATCGCCAGGGCCTTCCGGAACAAGGCAGCGCCACTCAAGGCGGCGCTTCTCGACCAAAGCCTCATTGCGGGGCTCGGCAATATCTACGTTTGCGAAGCACTGCACCGCGCCGGCCTGTCTCCCCGCCGGGCCGCCGGAACCATTGTCCGGCAAGATGGAAAGCCGACTGTCCGCGCCAATGCGCTGGCCGGGATCATCCGCGAAGTCTTGCAGGAGGCGGTCGAGGCGGGAGGCTCATCCCTTCGCGATCATAGGCAGACGGACGGCGCGCTGGGCTATTTCCAGCACCGGTTTAGGGTCTATGATCGGGAAGGCGAACACTGCCCGAACCCGAAATGCAATGGCGTCGTGCGCAGGATCGTCCAATCAGGACGTTCGACGTTCTTCTGCGGCGAATGCCAGCGGTAGTTGCACAAATCAGCAGGCAGGAAATGAAAGTAGCACTCATCCAGATGAACTCGGGCAGCGACAAGGCCGCCAACATCGCGGCCGCCACAGCCCTGATCGAAAAGGCCGTCGCCGAAGAAAGGCCCGACTGGATCTGCCTGCCGGAAGTATTCGACTTCATGGGCGGATCGCGCCCCGAAAAATTCGCCGCAGCTGAAACGTTCCCGGACGGACCGGCCTATTCGACGATGCGGGCGCTGGCCAAAAAGCATCGCGTCTTCATCCATGCCGGCTCGATGCTGGAAAAGATCGATGGCGACGCTCGCGTCGGCAATACCACGGTGGTGTTCAACCGCGATGGTGACGATATTGCCCGATACCGCAAGATTCACATGTTCGACATTACCTCGCCGGACGGGCAGCAATACAATGAAAGCGCCACCATGAAGCCGGGTGATGCAGTTGTGACCTATGATTGCGAAGGCGTCACGGTTGGTTGTTCCATCTGCTACGATATCCGTTTTCCGGCGCTTTTTCAGGCTCTGATGGACAGGGGCGCACAGATGATCGCTCTGCCGGCCGCCTTCACCCTTCAGACCGGCAAGGATCACTGGGAGGTTCTGGGCCGTGCCCGCGCCATCGAAACCGAAACCTATTTCTGCGCTTCCGCCCAGACCGGAACCTTCACGCAGGGCAATGAAGTTCGGGCCACCTACGGGCATTCGCTTGTGGTCGATCCGTGGGGTCTGGTGGTCGCCAGGGCGTCCGACGGCGTCGGCTATGTGGCGGCGCGCATCGATCCCGACCGCGTAAAGAAAGTGCGCGCCATGATTCCGGTGGCGCAGCACAAGCGGGCACTTTCGTGAGAGACCCTCAGCCTATGCGACGCTCCAAGGTAGGCAGCATCGATCTGCACTTCCTCCTGTCGGCCGAAGCGCAGCGCTCGGCCGAGATGCAGGAGCTTTTTGATTGGCTTGTGGAGCAGGACAAGAACGCACCCGACCTCTCGATGCTGCCCATAGCCGAGGCCCGAAAGTTGCGCGCCCTGCAGGCTGCTCGAACCAACGCCGAATTGCCCGGGATTCAGGGTCTTGAGCGCATTGTCGTTCCGTCGCTCGATGGAGTTTCGGCGATCGACTGCGACCTCGTCGTCCCCGCCGACGCTCTTCCGGGCTGCATTGTCTATCTGCATGGCGGCGGGTGGGCGTTCGGCGACCTTGCATCCCACGCCCGGCTAGCCCGCGTTCTGGCGAACACGACGCGCAGCCGTGTCCTCTACGTGGATTATCGACTGGCCCCTGAACACCCCTATCCGGCGGCTCATGACGATGCGGTCGCCGCTTGGCGCTGGGTCGTCGAGGAAAGCCGCACCAACCCTGACTTCAAGGGCCCGTTGACGGTGGCGGGCGACAGTGCGGGGGCCAATCTGGCCATCGGAACCGTGCTGCGCGAAATTGAGACGCGGAAAACCATTCCGCAAGCTGCGCTGCTGTTTTACGGCGTATTGTCCGATGACGTGAACAGTCCCTCCTATCTGCGGTTCGCGAAAGGTTACGGACTCAACAGGGTGGGAATGGCCAAATTCTGGGACCTGTACGCGCCCGATCCGGCTAGCCGCGACGATGGTTTTCTGTGCCCGGTAAAAGCAGAGTTTGAAACGCTTGAAAAACTGCCGCCGCTGTTCATGAACGCCGCAGGTCTCGACCCCTTGCTTTGCGACACTCTCGAATTCGCCGCGCGTGTCGAGGAGGCGGGCGGCGAACTGGATTTGCATGTCCATCAGGGGGTGCAGCACGCCTTCATGCAGCATACTGCGAGGTTGACGGAGGCCCGCAGGGCGTTTGAACTGGTGGGGGACTTCTATCGTCGCACGTTTCGTTGAGGCGTCTCGTGCAGATACCGTTTGGCTTTTTGCGGAGCGCTGAAGAATTCCAGAAAGGCCCTCAATTTCGGCGCTTTATAGAGGCTGCGCGGATAATAGGCCCACAATTCGCGCCCCTGTCTGCTCTGGTTTGGCAGCAGCCATTCCAGCGCTCGCGACTTGAAGTGCTTTTCCACCATATAAAGCGGGACATAGGCGACGCCCGCGCCCTGCAGCGCAGCGTCCACGAGCATTTCGTAATTGTTTGCCACAAGATTGCCGCTCACCTTGATGCGCGTAATCGCACCGGCGGCCCCGAACTCCCAGACGTCGCGCATCTTCGGATTGCGATGCACCAGACAATTGTGCTCGACGAGTTCGTCCGTGGAGCGGGGGCGGCCGCGCGAAGCCAGATAGCCGGGCGCGGCGCACAGCACGAATGGATCGGTCCGCAACAATTCGCGCTGGAGTGAGCTGTCGACGAGCCGAAGCCGGCGTATCACCACGTCGCAATCGTCGATGAAATAGTTCATGTCGCGCGAACTCATCGACACTTCCAGACGCATGTCCGGATAGGTCGCCAGAAACTCCCCGATGCGCGGGGAGATGCAGATGCGCCCGAATGTTTCGGGCGTATTGACCTTCAGGAGACCGCGCGGAGCGTTTGCCAGAGACGTCACGGCCGACTGGGCTTCGTCGAGCGCCGCCAGCGCTTGCGCAGCATGTTCAAAGAACCGGCTTCCGGCCTCGGTGAGCCGCAGGGAGCGTGTCGAGCGGTGAATCAGTTGGGCCCCAATGCGCTCCTCAAGCTTCACTATTCGCTTGCTGACTGCTGAACGGGACAGATGCACGTTCTTGGCCGCTGCCGAAAGACTCCCGAATTTCACCGTCAGGGCAAAAACCCGAATGTCCTCGAGATTCTGCAGAGCCATCCTGCGCTTCTCCTCACCCGTCCCCAAAGCAGATCGCTGCATCATAACGGGCTTTTTCGGTTGTTTCCAGATTGGAACCAATAGGGTTCGAAAATGTCGTTTGTCGAGACGCACAGCTTCGGCTATGAAATCCTGGACGCAGGGCCCGAAATGCTGCCCTGCAGCGTAGGGATGAAAACGAAGGCGCGGCGGACTAGATGCTTGAATGCATCAATAGTCATCAATGCTTCGCCCCAGGAGGAAACAACGCCATGATCGTTGGCATGATCGGTGTAGGCGAAATGGGTGTTCTGATGGCCGGCCATATGGCCGCCAAAGGACTTCAGGTTTTCGCGAATGACGTCGTGTCCAGCCGCATCGAGGATGCGGTCGCCAAGGGCGCAAAGGCTGCTCCGAAGATCGCCGATATGACGACGGCCGATCTCTTCATCGTCATGGTTCGTACCGACGATCAGGTCAGGCAGGTGACCGACGAAATCCTCAAGGTCGCGAAGCCCGGTTCGGTGATCGCCGTGGCCGGAACGCACCATCCCGACACCATGAAGGCGCTTGGCGCCGTGGCGTCGGCAAAAAGCGTCGGCTATGTCGATTCCCCGGTTGTGTACGGCATGGACGGCGCGCGCGACGGCAAGCTGCTTTCATTGTGCGGCGGCAAGGCCGAGGATGTGGAAAAGGCCCGTCCGGCGCTGATGTGTTACAGCCGCGATGTTCTGCACGTCGGCCCGCTCGGCTCCGGCGAGATCGCCAAGACATGCAACAATCTCCTTCACTGGGTCCATTCGGTCAGCAACTACGAGACCTTGCTGATCGCCAAGCGCTACGGAATCGATGCGCAGCGCATGCGCGAAGTCTTGCTGCAGGCGCCCGCCTACAACAACACGCTGGAGCGTTGGGATCACACCAAGTTCACCTGGCAGGAAAAGGACATGGACGTCGCGCTGGATCTTGCGCAGGCGGGTGGCCTCGTTTTGCCGTTGACCGGAACGGTCGATCAGCTCGTGAAGCTTTTCAGCGCTGCTGACGTCAAGGGCCTGCTTTACGGCGATGAAGCCCATTATCTCGGCCGCAAGATCGTGCCGTTGAAGCCCGAAGAGGGTGGGCTGGGATAATCTGCCGGTTTCACGAATGTCATTTACGGAGGAACCGTTGATCATCAAGTCAGTCGTCGCGACCCCCTGCATCCTTCGCAAGGAAGATCCGACCTGGAAATTCGCGCTTGGCGCCAGCCCGACCACCAATGGCGTAGTGCTCAGCATCGAGACCGAGTCTGGACAGAAGGGCTATGGTTACGCGTCCGCCACGGCCCACATGGGTTCGTCGATGACGACGTTGGCTGCGGAGCTTGATTTGTTTCGTCCGCATCTTGTCGGGAAGGATGCGTGGAATCTCGAGGCGATTCTGGCGGGTCTGGACCGTGCGTTG
>CANJNI010000003.1 GCA_947475995.1 Beijerinckiaceae bacterium
GCCGACTTCCCAGTCGTAGCGCTTGGGCTCTTCGCCCTCCGGCCACATCAGCGAATAGCCTTCGCCCGACAGGATGATGACGTAAGCGCCCGGACCGTGTGCGTGGCCCTTCTTGTAGGTCCCGACCGGGAACTGCGAGATGTGGCTGTTCATCGAGCCCTTGGCCATGTTGAAGCGGATATGTCCGCCGCCCGCGCCGCGCTCCTTGGCGGTGATGAGGGGCAGGTTCACCGCATCCGGCACAAAGTTGGTCTGCAGCAGGAAGCCCTTCTGCTCGGTCTTCGCCGCGAAGTAGTCCGGCTCGCCCGAGAAGCGGCTCTTGAAGTCGTGCTTCGTGCTGAAGACGAAATCGAGGTCTTCATACAGGTTGATGACCGGGGGAGCATTGGTGACGCCGATATAGCGCGCCGGCTCGCGGCCCGAACCGTTGAAGTGCTGGTGCATGGTGTTGATCGGAATCGCGAAAAGCGAACCCGGACCCCATTCGAAGGTGATCTTCTTGCCTTCGTCGTTCCACACCGTGGTGGAGCCGCGGCCGTCGAGAATGAGGACCATTTCCTCGTAAAGCTGGCGATGGGGCGCGAGCTGCTTGCCCGGCGGAATTTCCATCACGTAGCTGTCGTTCGAGGTGCGCGAGGCGTCGTGGTTGACGAACACCGCATTGCCGCCGCGACGAGCCCAGGGCTTCAGCGGAACGGTGCGCAGGTTGCGGACATAGAGGCCGGGGATGATGTCGAGACCTTCGCCCGCCACCCAGCGGGTGTAGGGAGTCTCTTTTTCGGTCGCGAACTTCTGGGCCAGTTCTGTCGAAACGATCGCGTCTTTTGCCATTCAATACTCCTGGTCTGGGGCGCGCCTTCGCCCGGGGGCGTGGCGCGCCGATGCAAATGCGGGGCCGATCAGGCCACTTCCTTGAGCCCGCCGTCGTCCTCGATGGCGAGGCACTTTTCCGGGTTCATGCGGACATTGATCTTTTCGCCGATCGGCGTGCGCAGCGAGGGATGCGCACGGGAACGGAGCAGGTAATTGCCCACCTTGACCTCAAGGTCAACGAAATCGCCCAGGAAGATGCGCTGGTCAACCACGCCCGACAGATGGTTGTCGGTCGGGCTGCCGGACAGAGGGGCTTCCTGAAGTTCGACGTCTTCCGGACGGATCGAGATCGAAGCCTTGCCGCCCAGCTTGAGGGTGCCGTCGCTCTCGACCAGGATCTGGCCGAGCGGGGTGTCGACGCGCCAGCGCTTGGCGGTCTCGTCGAAGCCGCGCACGTCGCCGTCGATGAAGTTGGTGGTGCCGATGAAGTCGGCCACGAACTTGGTCTTCGGACGCTCGTAGATGGCGCGCGGCGGCCCGATCTGGACCACGCGGCCTTCGTTCATGACGGCGATTTCGTGCGACAGCGCCAGAGCCTCGCCCTGGTCGTGGGTCACGTAGATGGTGGTGATGCCGAGATCGCGCTGGATGCGCTTCAGCTCGAACCGCATCTTGTCGCGCAGCTTGGCGTCGAGGTTCGACAGCGGCTCGTCGAGCAGGAGCAGTTCGGGCTCCATCACGAGGGCGCGGGCGAGCGCCAGACGCTGCTGCTGGCCGCCGGACAGCTTGGTGGCTTCGCGTTCGGCCAGATGGTCGAGGCCGACGGCGTGCAGCACGCTCATCACCTTGTCCTTGATCTGCTGCTTGTTCGGGCGGTTCTTGCGGACTTCGAGCGGGAATGCCGCATTGGCGAACACCGTCATGTGCGGCCAGATCGCGTAGGACTGGAACACCATGCCGAAGTTGCGGCGGTTCGGCGGAACGAAAATCCCGCGCGAGGAGGAATAGACCAGGTTTCCGTTGACCTCGATGTCGCCCGAGACGGGACGTTCGAGACCCGCGATGGAACGCAGCGTCGTCGTCTTGCCGCAGCCCGAAGGTCCGAGCAGCGTGAAGAACTTGCCTTTCGGCACCTCAAAGGTGACGTCCTGCGCCGCCTTCACCGGTGGGCCTTTCGGCGTCTGGTATTCAGTAAAAAGTGCCTTGACGCTGAGCACGCGATCCTCCCTCCAGGATTGTTACGTTTCCTTGATGCCGTACCGACGCCCGATCGCCTGCGCCACAAGGGTGAAGACGAACAGGGTTGCGATCAACATTACACCAAATGCGGACAATTCCACATACTGTCCGTTTTGCCAAAGTTCCCAGATGATCACAGAAACCACTTCGGAGCCGGGGCTGTAAAGCAGGATCGAACTCGACAGTTCGCGAACCGAGACCACCACCACGTAGATCCAGCCGGCCAGGAGGCCCGGTTTCAGCAGCGGCAGAACGATATGCCAGAATGACTGCAGCCAGGAAGCGCCGCTCATGGCGGCCGATTCTTCCAGTTCCTTGTGAATCTGCAGCATCGAAGTCGTGTTGTAGCGCATCCCATAGGGCAGGAAACGGGTGACATAGGCGATCAGCAGGATCCAGATCGTGCCGTAAATGCCGCCCCCGACGGTCAAATAGCAGATCATGATCGCCAGGCCGAGGACGAGGCCCGGCATCACCATGGGCAGGGACGCCATATTGTCGAGCATCCAGCGGCCCCGAATCCTCGTGCGCAGGACGATCCACGCCAGAACCGCCGTCAGGAGCATGACGAGCGTGGCGCTGCTCAGCGACAGGACCATGCTGTTCCAGACCGCGCCGCTGACATTCGGGTAGGAAATGATCGACTGGTAGGAGCGCAGCGTGACGTTCTTCAGCGCTGCCCAGGACGGAACGCTGTAAAATCGCTGCAGCGACGACCAGACCAGAATGAAGAACGGCATCGCGATGGCGAAAAGCGCATAGAGCAGGAAGATCGCCGCCGTTACATAGCGCCAGCGGCCGAGATCGATCACGCGGGGCCGGAACCCCTTGCCGGTGACGGTGGAATATTTGTTCCCCTGGCTGCCGATGCGGGCCTGGAACCAGATACCCCCCGAGGTGATGACCAGAAGGGTCAGCGCATAGGCCGAAGCGAGGCCCACATTGCTCGGATAGCGGTGGATCGCGTCATAAATGGACGAGGTGAAGACCTGAATCCCGACCGGCAACCCGAGCAGGGCCGGCACCTCGAAGGATTCGATCGACCGGATAAACAGGATCAGGAAGGAGGCCGCCACCGCCGGCCAGGCGAGGCGCAACGTGATGCGCCAGGCGATCTGCAAGGTCGATGCGCCGCTCATCAGGGCCGATTCTTCGAGCGACGGGTCCATGGACCGGAAGGCCGCCGTCATCAGCAGGAAAGCGATGGGCGCATAGTGCAGTCCGTCGACGACGATCATGCCGCTCATCGAATAGACGTCGAAGAACGTGTAATCCGTGTCGAACAGGTTCCGGAGGATCAGGTTGAAAAGCCCGATCTTGGGGCTCGCCAGCATGATCCATGAAACCACGAACAGGATGCCCGGCACCACCAGCGGGATGATGGACGTGGCGTAGAAGACCGATTTGAACGGCGTATTCGTGCGCTCGCTCATCCATGCGAGCAATGTCCCGAGCACCAGCGCAAAAACCGCAGTGCCGGATGCAAACTGCACGGAATTGACGAACAGGCTGAAGGTTTCGGGGCTCGTATAGGCCTCGATGTAATTGGCGAGCGTGAATTGCTGCGCCCGTGCGGCCGTCTGGGGAGTCATGAAACTCTGCCAGACGAGGAAGCCGAGCGGAATCAACGTCAGCCACGCAACGAATGTGACGACGCCGGACGTCACCACCCATTCGCTGCTGACGCGCGGCGTCGCAGGCGCATCGCCGCGTCTCACTCCCGACATTTCCCCTGCGACGGCCAAGAAGGTCTCCGTGTCGCGTTGTTGCGCCGGGCTGTTCCGCCCGGTCGCTCAGCTAGTGCTTGTGATCGCCGTGGCTATGGCCATGACCGTGATGATGATCGTGATCATGGTCGTGGTGGTGATGCTGCCCGTGGCCATGTTCACGCCCATGGGCATGGTCGTGACCGTGGTGGTGGTCATCCTCGCGGTGGTGGATGATTTCCTTGGCGCGCGGCCCGCGCGGGTCCTCGCTGAACACGAGCGACTTGATCGTCACCGGAACCGTGAAGGACGGAACACGCACCTTGCCGAGGTCGATATAATCGAAATCCATGAGCATCACGCCGTCGATGACCAGGATCTCGCTTTCGATGTGCAGTTCCTCGCGCAGCAGGGCGCCCAGTGTCTGGGCCACGTCGCCGTCGAGCATGACATAGACCGGCTTTTTTTCGGCGATCTTGTCCGCGAGCCCTTCCCGGATACCCAGCGCGAAGGCGTGAATGCGCTCGTAGGAGGGGGCGCCCGTCCAGCGCAAGGCCAGCGCAATCTCGGTTTCCGTGTCTTCGAGTTCGAAGGCCTTGCGGTGCGAGATGATCGCCCTGGCGAGCGCCTTCGGGTCGATCTCCTCGCCAGCCTCGAAGGGCGGCTGGATGACCTGCAGATTGCGGCGCGGCAGCAGCTTTCCGGGATTGGAAATGTAGCTCGTGTTGCCGGAGAGCTGGACAGAATATTCCGATGCGCCGAGCGCGGTCGCCCGGATGCATTCGCGCGCCGGCAGCATGGGCCACGGCAGGAACTTGCCTTCCGCAACCTTGCGGGCAATGGCGGTTCCAAGCCGCTTGCCCATGTCGCCGAAGTCGCGCTCCTCGCGCGCGTAGATGTATTCTGCGACGCCGCCCGAAAACATGATGCCGCCGAGCGATCCGAAATCCTCGATCGGATCGGTCAGATAGAGATGGGCCACATCATGCGGCAGGGGGCGCGCCTTAAGGGCCGCCACCAGCGTGTCGGCCATGATGTCCGCCACTTTGTCGAGCTGTTCGGACGTCACCGTGTCGCCGAGCTTCCAGTCGAAGCCGGCGCGGCGCGCATGGGTGCGGCCCGCCGGGTCGAGGCGGACAATCCTGAAGTTTTCGTCGACCACCTGGAGGCGGCCGCCTATATGCACCGCAGCCGTCACCATCACCTTGCCGCCTTCGATCAGGCCGAGCTTGGTGGTGCCGCCGCCGATGTCGATATTGAGCACCCGCATCTGGCCTTCGAGCGAGGCCGCGGAAGCGCCCGAACCATAGGCGGCCAGCATGGATTCCATATGATGGCCGGCGGTGGCGCATACGAATTCGCCGCCTGCTTCGGACAGCATGGTCGAGATCGCCTGCGCGTTCTCGCGCCGCAGGGCCTCCCCGGTAAGGATCACGGCGCCGGTGTCGATGTCCTTCTTCTCGACTCCCGCACCCTGATAGGCGTCCTCGATGATCTTCCGGAGTTTCTCGTCGTCGATCCGGGTCTCGCTGGCGTAGGGCGTCAGCGAGACCGGCGACAGATAAATGGTGTCGCGGGAGACGACGTAGTAGCGGCTGGTCAGGTCTTCGGCGAGGCGGCGCAGGCGGATCTTGGAGAAGATGACCTGCGTCCCGGACGAGCCGATGTCGATGCCGACTGTCGTCAGCGTGACGTTATCGGCGATCCAGAGAGGATTTTCCTCCAGCGGTCCGTCGCTCTCCCACTCGTCGTGTTCGTGGTCGGCGTCGTCCCCGTGCTCGTGCTGAAAAGTCTGGCCGTAAACGTGATCGGTCATCTTGTGACCTTCGGCCTGCTTCTTGTCGTCGTCCTCAGCCATTTCCACCGTCGTATTGTTTGCCGGCGAGCCCGGCCTGTCGGGGGGACCGTTCCCGTAACTGGACCGCAGTGTCAACGGGAATCTTATCAGCGGCTTAGGATCGGGCCGGGTCGGCCGTGCGGCTTCAGCATTCCTTAGCGCTTTAGGGTTAAGTGTCGATTCAGCTTAATCTGACGGCAGAAGCGACCGGTCCGGCATGTCCGGACGGCAGACCGGGGGATGATGGATCAATCGGCGGATCAGACCAGCCTGGTCAAGGAAGCGCTGGCGCGCCTGCTGGCCAACCCTGCCTTCGGGGCGACGCCCCGGCAGCGGGGCCTGCTCGAATTCGTCGTCGAGGAGACCCTCGCGGGCCGGGCCAATCGAATCAAGGCCTTCACCATCGCCACCAGCCTGTTCGGGCGCGATGCCGATTTCGATCCCCAGAAAAGCTCGATCGTGCGCGTCGAGGCGCTTCGGCTCAGGCGAATTCTGGAGAGCTTTTACGCCGGTCCCGGCTCCGGGGAACCGCTGCAGTTTCGTCTCAATCCGGGCTCCTATGTTCCCCAGTTCGCCGCGGGAGCGCCCGTCCCGGAGCCAGAGTCCGAGACGCCTTCAGTCGAGGAATCAACCGAACCATCGTCGCGGGTCCTTCCCCTTCCGGTCGTCGCCAAAACCCACCGGCCCAGCTTTCGCCCGTTTCTGGCCGGAGCGGCCATCCTGACGATCATCGGGGCGACACTGGCCGGCGCATGGATGCTAGCCGCCCCCAGCCCCGAGGCGACGCCGCTGCCGCGCTCGACGGTCGCGGCAGCGGAATCGCTGACGCCGCTCATTCTGGAGCCTCTTGAATCAGCCGCCGACGACCGACCGGCGTCTGAATTGGCCCGGCATCTGACTCACGACATTGTCGAAACCCTGAGCCTGTTCGAAAACCCGCGCGTGATCGAGCCAGGCAACGAATCGTCCCAGCCCGGCTACCGACTCGGAGGTCGGCTTTCGCGCGTCTCGGAGGACATCTTCGCGCTGGCCCTGCGCCTGACGCGCCGGACGCAGGATCGCCCGGTGGAAGTTATCTGGAGCGCGCGGTTTGACAGCCTTCGGACAGCCGACCTGCAGGGCGAGCGCCCGCAGGTGGTCGTCGCCGTCGCCAAAGCTCTGGCGCAGACCTACGGGGCCATCTTCGCCGACCTGCGGCAGCAGGGGCCTTCGGACCCGGCGCAGGTCACCGGATTTGGATGCGTGGTCATGGCCTATGACACGCTGGACGAGCCATCGGCCGCCGATTTCCGCAATTCCCGCGATTGCCTGAAGCGCGCGCTGGCGGCAGACGACAGCTTCGCCTCGGCGCTCGCGGCGCTGGCCTATCTGGACATTGCCGAGTGGCAATATGGAATGTCCGACGAGCCCGAGGCCCAGATTTTGACCCGGGCGCGCGAAATGACCCGGCAAGCGGTGCGGATCGCGCCCGCCAAGGGCCGGGTCCATGCGGCGCGCTTTTGGGCGCGCTTCGTGTCGGAGCGCTATGATGACGCGCTGCAATCAGCCCAGGCGGCCATGGAGCTCAATCCGTTCGCGTCCGACACCGTCGCCCGGATTGGCGCATCCAAACTCCTGCGGGGAGAGCTCGCCGAAGGACGCAAGCTGCTGGAGCACTCGGCGGCCACCAACGAGACGCGGCCGAGCTGGCAGGATTTCTTCCTTTTCCTCGCCGCCTATCTGGAAGGCGACGCACAAGAAGCCGCCCGCTACGCCAACATCAGCGGGGCCGAACGCACTCCGATCGGCCTCCTGTCGCAAATCGTCGTGGCCGAACATGCGGGCGACAGCAAGAAGGCCGAAGCGCGACGCACACGGCTGAAAGAGAGCTTTCCGGGCTTTGCGGCGGATCCTGCCGGCGCGCTGGACCGCTGGAGAATGCTTCCGGAAATCCGCGACAGGCTGGTTCGCTCGGCGGGATTCTGATCGCGTCGCCGGACCCTTATGTCACGCATCAAGAATGAATTAACCACCCAAGCTGCTGCGATTGCAGAGAGTAACATGTTTCGCTCTCCGGCGGCGTTTTCGGTCGGGGTTAATACAGGGCCGAGTCCGCAACCGATGCAAGGTCTTGGTAAGAGGCGGACGGGTAGTTTCCGGCCATCGGGACACCGATCCTATCCTGACCGGGAGCGTTTGATGAGCAACAGGTTTCTGAGTTTCTGGCGCAATGAAAGCGGCGCCACCGCTATTGAATATGGTCTGATCGCCGGCCTCATCGGCGTCGTGGTGATCACCGCAGTGACCAGTGTCGGCACCAAGGTGTCCAACCAGTTCAAGACCATCGGCAACGCTCTGAAGTAGCCGCGGGTCCCGCGGCGAAGCGGCTTCGGTCGCTTCGCCAAAAGGTCTTCTGCCCTTGCAGCGCCTCAGAACCGCTTCGCCAGCCAGCTGTCGAGGTGATCGAAGGTGCGTTTCACGGTGTCGCCGAAATGTGTCGGCGTCGGGCCGCAGGGAACGCAGGGGGTGAAGCCGTGGCTTGCGCCTTCGATGCCGACCATTTCCTTGTCGCTGCTGCCGGCAGCTTCGAGGATCATTTCGCCCGGGCGCATGAAATAATGGCCGGTCATCACCTCGATGAGCAGCGGAACCGTGACGCCCTTGATGTTGACCGTCGTATTGGCGTTGGATGACGCCCAGTCGACGCCGGTCACATCGTCCTCCGTCTGGTTGTAGCCGGGCAGCGTCCGCATGGCGTGGGCGCCGAGAAAGTTCTTCACCGACACCTGCAGCACAGAGCCGTAGCCGCGTGCTTCATTGGCGTTGCCCGAGGCGACCCGGACCGAAGTCAGGGTTTCGGTCGGCGTCGAGCCGTCCGCCTTCAGCAGCGGATAGGCTTTCTTGCTCTTCTTCAGAAGGCTTACGTCCGGCTGCCACAGGCGCGCAGACGTGCCTCCCGGAATGATGAAGGGCATGTCGTCGGCAAAAACCCCATCGGCCTTGCTGTTGATCTTCGCCAGAAGGGCCTGCGCCTCTGAAATGAGTTTCGCATTGCGGGCGGCCTGGCCGGCCAGGAAAGCCTTGCGGAAGCTTTCGGGGTAATTGGCGGCGCGTTTGGCCGGGTCATAGCCGTTCGCGGGATCGTAGAGGTCGAGCGCCTTCGTGCGGTTGCCGGGCTTCACGCCGTCCTCGATCGCCGGGTCGATATAGGTGAGGGTTGCGAAAGCATCGCCCATATGGGGATCGAGCAGCACCAGACCGTCCGCCTTTTGCAGGTTCTGGACGAGCGCATCCTCGCAAGGCATGAGCTTTTCAGGCCCCTTGCAGACCGCCGGGCCGTTCTGCGCCACGTTCTGATAGTAGGACATCATGGGCGCAGCGGCGCTATGGCCGATCAACACCACCTTTTCGACACCCGGCACTTTCTTCAGCCGCTCGATGGCCGCCGTGATCGTCGGGAACTGCTTCTCGACCGACGAATAGCCGTACTGGTTGTTCGTGTAAGGCGTGTTGGCGCACATCACCACATAGCCGCGCTCCGACATATTCGCGCAGCTGGCGTGGTTGATATAGGCCGAATAGGGGTGAATGGTGACCAGCCCGACCTTCGCCTTCGGGCCCGGCGTGGCCGGCTCGTAGATCATGGCCTGCATGCCCTGCCCCAGCTGGACGAACGTTTCCTTGTGGGCGGCAGTGGCCGGAATGGTTGCGGCCAGCGTGAAGGCCGACAGGACTGCGAGACGTGCGAACATGTTTCTCCCCGGGGATATTCTTGATTAACTGCCTGTAACCATAGGAGCCGGGCTCCTCACCGTCCAGCGGCCGCGGGCGCGATTCATTGACAGTACCGGGACTTTGCCCCAAACACGCCCGAATGCCGGACGATTGCCCGGCCGCAGAACAATCGCGAGGGAACGCGTCACGCAGCATCCTGCGCCGGTCGCGACCCCGCCCCAAACCGGAGGTCCCCATGCCGCATGACGCCAAAGACGACAAAGCCCAGCACTGGCACGAGCCGGCGGGCATGAAGAAAGCCGGCCACGGCGAATTCAAGAAGCAGCCGACCCCTTATGACGCCTGGATGGAATCGGAAGGCATTCCGGTGTTCCGCGACATCGGCATTTCCAAGGTTCAGAACCTGCCGCTCTACCCGTGGAAGCGGACGGGCGGCAAGGGCCACTTCATCCAGCTTTACGGCACCGAGACCAAGTGGGGCTGCTACGTCGTTGAAGTGCCGCCGGGCGGCGCGCTCAATCCCGAAAAGCATATGTACGAGGAAATCTTCCTCGTGATCGAGGGCCGCGGCTCGACGGAAGTCTGGCAGGAAGGCGACACGAAGAAGCACGTGTTTGAATGGCAGAAGGGTTCGATGTTCTCGATCCCGATGAACGCCATGCACCGCATCGTGAACGCCACCTCGGGTGGCGCGCTGCTGCTGGCCGGCACGACCGCGCCGAACATCATGAACATGATCAACAATGTGGACGCGATCTTCAACAATCCGTTCGTGTTCCGCGATCGCTTCTCGGGCGCCGACGACTTCTTCAAGCCGAAGGACGACATCGAATCCGATCCGGTTCGCGGCCTCGCCATGCGCCGCACGAACTTCATTCCGGACGTCATCAATTGCGACCTGCCGCTCGATAACCGTCGCTCCGTCGGCTATCGCCGCGTCGAGCCGTTCATGACCAACAACCAGTTCTATTTCTGGATCGGTCAGCACGAGAACGGTCGCTATTCCAAGGCGCACGCGCATACGTCGGCGGCGATCCTGATCTGCCTGAAGGGCAAGGGCTACACCTATTCGTGGCCTGAGCGTTGCGGCCCGACGCCGTGGAAAGACGGACACGCCAGTGAAGTGCGCCGTCTCGACTACGAGCCGGTCGGCATGGTGACGGCGGCCCCGGGCGGCGCGCGCTGGTATCACCAGCACTTCAGCGTCTCGAAGGACGATTTCCGTCTCACCGCATGGTTCGGCCCGCACAATCCGGGCCGCGATCCGGGCGCGCCGGGCGAGAAGCACACCGATTACACCGCGATCGATCTCGACAAGGGCGGCACGGCCATTCCGTATTACATGGAAGACCCGTATCTGCGCCGCGAATATGAAGAGACGCTCAAGCGCAACGGCGTCGAATGCCGCATGGACCCGAAGTGGTACGACAAGGCCACCGCTCCGGCGAACATGAAGGACGTGGTGTAAGGTATAAAAGCACCGTCATTGCGAGCAAAGCGAAGCAATCCACCAGCACAGGCTGGATTGCTTCGTGGCTACGCTCCACGCAACGACGCCTCGGCGCTATTCGCCCCGAAACGCCTTCTCGACCGTCGCCAGATCAATCTTCCCCATCTGCATGATGGCGCCGAACGCGCGACCGGCGGCATCCTTGTCGGGGTCCGTCATCCATTCGCCGATGCGTGACGGCACGATCTGCCATGAGACGCCGAAACGATCCTTCAGCCAGCCGCACTGGCTTTCCTTGCCGCCATCGGCTGTGAGCGCGGTCCAAAGGCTGTCGATCTCCTCCTGCGTGTCGCATTGCACGACAATGGAGGCGGCCTCCGATTGCGGGAAGATCGGACCGCCGTTCAGCCCCATATATTCCACGCCTGCCAGCTGAAACACCACCGTCAGGGCGGTTCCCTTCGGCATCGGTCCAGCCTCGCCATACCGGGTGACGGCGGTGACGCGCGAGTCCGGAATGAGCGAGACATAAAAGTTCGCCGCCTCCTCGGCATTGTTGTCGTACCAGAGGCAAGTCGAGACCTTGTGCGACATGGTATGCTCCTCAGGCGACGGTTGCGGGCGCTTCGGCGAGCTTCTTCATGTTCGACAGGCCTTCTTCAAAATCGCGGCCCATCATCTTGTCCCAGTCGATGAACAACAGCATCGCCTTGCCGAGAAGCGGCTGCTTGCCGCTCATCGCCCAGGTGACGTCCGTGCCGGAGTCCATGGGCCTGATGGTGAAGTCGACGCGATTGTCGAACTTGAACGGTTTCACCATGGCAAGCCGCATGACGATCGATGAAGCAGGCGTCGATTCCAGAATCTCGACGAAGCCGGTTCCGGATTTCGATCCTGCGAAGTCGAAGCGCTGGCCGGGTCCGGACGGTGCGCCGCTGTAATCGGCTTTGCCGCCTTTTTCGCGCAGCGCATAAGGATTCCAGCGATTCATCTGGCGAAGATCGTTGATCATCGCGAACAAGGCTTCGGGCGAGGCCGCGATGCGCCTCGTACGCGCATAGGCGAAGCTGTCGGGTTTACGTGAAGCCATCAGTAGGATGACGCCAACGATCACGACCAGTGCGGCGATGACGCCAAATATGATCTCCAGCATGACGTTCTCCCTATTTCAGGCTGCGCGCGAGTTCTTCCAGCTGGTCGGCGGCTTTGCCCCAGCCTTCGTGGAAGCCCATTTTTTCGTGCTGCTCGCGATCTTCGGCTGACCAATGGCTTGCGGTCGCGCGATATTTCGTCTTGCCGCCCGGCGCGTCTTCCATCGTGACGGTCGAGACCATGAAGGCTTTCGGCGACGGAACCCAATCGCTTACGAAGGCGTCGGTGAAAACAATCTTCCGCTGCGGGACGATTTCCAGATAAACCCCGCGATTTGGGAACTTCTCGCCGTTCGGGCCTTCCATCAGATAATAGGCAGAGCCGCCGACCCTTTGGTCCATCACGGCTTCCGTCACTCTCCAGGGCTTCGGGCAGAACCATTGCTTGATGAGTTCCGCCTCCATCCAGCAGCGCCAGACGTTTGCGCGCGGGGCGTCGAGGATGCGTTCGAGAACCAGTTCGTTGTCAGACATTTGCGTCTCCCTTTTGCGACCTGCCGAAAAGCAGTTCGATGTAACGGCGCAGATGCTCTGCTGATTGCGCCGCGATGTCCGGCCCGCCTTTGGCTTTGGCCAGAATGAATGCGCCCTGCAACACGGCCTGCGTGTGCAGCGCGAGACTTTTCGCCGTCCAGTCGGCGTTGATTTTGTGACGCCGCATCGCCTCCGCGATATCCACCTCGACCTTTTCGGCGTGGGATGAGATCGAACGGTCGCAGGCGTCCCGAATGGCGGGGTGGCTGTCGTAAGTCTCCTGCACCATCGTGCCGACCAAGCAGGTAAAGTCCGCCACTCGCCCCTGCAGGATCTGTTTGCGAAACTCGATGTAGCCGAGCACCCGGTCGAGCGGGTCTTCGTGCTGATGGTAGGGCGCGTCGGCGAAGAAGCCGCCCGTCATTTCCGACCAGTAATCCGCTGCCGCCACCGCCAGTTCATCCTTGGTGGCGAAATGGTGGAAGAATGCCCCCTTGGTGACGCCCGCCGCGCGGCAAAGGTCGTCGACCGTGGTGGCCGAATAGCCCTGCTCCCGAACGACCCGCAGCGCGGCGTCGAGCAGTTTCTGGCGGCTGGTGGGTTTGGGGGTCGGGGTTGTCATATGGGCTCTCGATGGGGAAGCATACCGACCGGTTGGTATGTGTCAAGCCGTTTACTTGCCCTTGCTACGCACCTTCTGCCCGCATACATTTTGCGCATGAGTTATGCGCAGAAAAAATCCGTAAACCTGTCCATCGACGCCGAACTGGTGACGAAAGCAAAGGATCTTGGACTCAATCTGTCCCGGATTTCAGCGGAAGCCATTGCGGAGGCTGTGCGGCGTGAGGCCGCCCGCAAGTGGCAGGAGGAAAATGCCGAGGCCATTGAGGCCTATAATGCGCGCATAGACGCGGAGGGGACATGGCACGCATCCCTGCCGGGCTGGTGGAATCCCGATGCGCCAGTTTGACGTCTGTGCGCCGACATTTCGGACTCCCCCGGATGCGCCGTACCTGATCGTCCTGCAGAGCGACCTGCTTTCAGGATTGCGGACAACAATCGCAGCGCCACTTCGCCGCCGGCATCCAAAGGAAAATTTCACGCGCCTCACACCGCCTGTGCAGGTCGAGGGCGAGGAGTTTCTGCTTTCGGTGACCGAGGTCGCCTATGTTCCCGTCCAGAGCCTCGGGCGGGTTGCGGCCAACCTGTCGGCCGACCGCGAGCGCATCATCGCAGCGCTCGACATGCTGTTCACCGGCATCTAGCCGCCCCTCCCCTTGCCAAGCCCGCGCGCAGCGGCGAAAAGGCTCGGAACCGGAGGATCGCTGAATGACCGAAGAACCCGTCGGGGGACGCATCTTTTTCTCGAACGTGCGACGCAGCCTCGAAGAGGAAGACGAAATCCGCCTCGTGAGCGTGGGCGTCGATATCGGCTCTTCGACCTCGCATCTGGTGTTCTCCCGTCTGGTGCTGGAGCGTCTCGACAATCGCTACATCGTCTCCGAGCGCGAAGTCGTGCATGAATCCGAAGTGCTGCTGACGCCCTATGCGGACGACATGACGATTGACGCGACCAAGCTCGGCGCGTTCATCGACCGGCAGTATGAACTGGCGCAGATCGACCCGGCCGCCATCGACACCGGCGCGCTGATCCTCACAGGCGTCGCGGTGCGCCGCTCCAATGCGCGCGCTATCGGCGAATTGTTCGCCGCCCAGACCGGCAAGTTCGTGTCCGTGTCGGCGGGCGACGGACTTGAGACAACGCTGGCGGCCTTCGGGTCTGGCGCTGCGGCGCGGTCCATCCGCGAGAAGAACCGCGTGATGAACATCGACATCGGCGGCGGCACGTCCAAGATCGCCGTCTGCGAAGACGGCGAAGTCGTCGAGATGACCGCCGTGGATGTCGGGGCGCGCATCGTGTCCTTCGAGACGGACGGAAAGGTCACGCGCGTCGAGGAGGCCGGGAAGCGTTTCGCCAAGGAAGCCGGTTTCGATCTCGTACTGGGCGGGATGATCAGCGAAGACCAGCGCGGCGCGATGGTGGAGCGCATGGCGGACCGTCTGTTCGAGGCGATCTCGGCTCCGAAGCTTTCCGCAGAAACGTCCGAGCTGCTTCGCCTCGAAGCGATGAAGAACGAGCGCAAGCCCGACGCCATCACCTTCTCGGGCGGCGTGTCGGAATATGTTTACGGATTGCAGACGCAGGGATTCGGGGATCTCGGTCCGCGTCTGGCGAAGGCCATCAAGACGCGCATCGACGCCTGGGGCGTGACGATCGTGAAGCCCGACCAGGGCATCCGGGCGACCGTGGTGGGCGCTTCGCAATATACGATTCAGGTCAGCGGCAGCACGATTTTCGTGAACCCGCAGGACGTGCTGCCGGTGCGCAACGTGCCGGTGGTGGTGCCGGAACTGCCGTTGTCGACAGAGACGCTCGATCAAGAGGCGATCGCCAATGCGGTGCGCGCCGCCTTGCGCCGTCTCGACCAGCACGAAGGCGAGCAGGCGGTGGCCCTCTGCTACCGTTGGGATGGTTCAGCGACCTTCCGGCGTCTGGATGATTTCTGCCGCGGCATCGCAAAGGGCCTGTCTAAGCATCTCGACAAGGGCTTCCCGCTGATCCTCGTCGGCGATGGCGACATTGGCGGCCTCGTGGGCATTCACGCGCTTGAAGAAGCCAAGCTCACCAATCCGATCATCTCCATCGACGGAATCATCCTGAAGGAGTTCGACTTCATCGACATTGGCGCGCTGCTGGAATCGTCCGGCGCAGTGCCGGTGGTCATCAAGTCGCTGGTGTTCCCGACGACGACGGCGCTTGGCCGCAAAGATCCCAATCTGGCGGCGTAATGCTGCCGGCTTCCGCACGGCTTCCGGATCTTTATCCGCCCATCGAGCCGCACAACAGCGGATGGATGGAGCGCGACGGCGGCCATCGCATCTACTGGGAGGTCTGCGGCAACCCGAACGGCAAGCCCGCCGTCTTTCTGCACGGCGGGCCTGGCGGCGCGTGCCATGCGGATCACCGGCGGCTGTTCGATCCGGACGCCTACCGGATCATCCTGTTCGACCAGCGCGGCTGCGGACGCTCCCAGCCGCACGCCACGATTGCGCATAACACCACGCAGCATCTGGTGGGCGACATGGAGGCGCTGCGTGAGATGCTCGGCGTCAGGCGCTGGCTGGTTCTCGGCGGGTCGTGGGGCTCGACGCTGGCGCTCGCCTATGCGCAGGCCTATCCCGATTGCGTTTCAGCCATGATCCTGCGCGGGGTCTTCACCGGACGGCGCTGCGAACTCGACTGGCTGTATCGCGAAGGCGCGTCGGTGCTTTATCCGGATGCGTGGGAGCGTTTTGTCGCGCCAATTCCCGAAGACGAACGGGACGATCTGGTGCGCGCCTATTACAGGCGGCTTACAGGTCCGGACATTTCGCTGCGCTTCGATTGCGCGCGCTCATGGTGTGCGTGGGAGTCGGAACTGCTCACTGTGATGCCGCGCGGCCGTATCGGCAGCGCAGCGGCGGATGAAATGGCGCTGGCCCGGATCGAGGCGCACTATTTCATCAACGACAGCTTCCTTCGCGAAGGACAAATTCTCGACGGAGCCGCCTCCATCGCGGGCATTCCGTGCGTGATCGTGCAGGGGCGACATGATGTGGTGACGCCGCCCCGCACAGCCTGGGCCCTGCACAAAGCCCTGCCGGGGTCGCAGATTCATCTGGTTCCCGGCGCGGGCCATGCGACAGGCGAGCCGGGCATTCTGTCCCGGCTCGTGCAGGCGACGGATCGGTTCGCCGACGTCTGACTATTTCTCGTCGGGAACGAGCAAGCCGCCCGACTTGAAGAGCACGCCTGCCGCAAAGGCGCCGATCAGCGGGGCGACGATGAACAGCCAAACCTGACCGAGCGCGGCCGCATTCGTACCCGCTCCGACAATCGCCGGGCCGAGCGAACGCGCCGGGTTCACCGACACGCCCGTGACGTTGATGCCGACGATATGGATGACGGTCAGGGTCAACCCGATCGCGAGGCCCGCCAGATGCGAGGGCGCGCGCTTCTCGGTCACGCCCAGAATGCAGACGAGGAACAGGAAGGTCGCCACCACCTCGAACACGAAGGCCGAGAACAGATTGTATTCGCCCAGATAGCCTTTGCCCCAGCCGTTCTGGCCGAGACCGCCCGTCCATCCGGAGGCCTTGCCGGAAAGGATGATGTAAAGGACGATCGCTCCAGCAACGGCGCCGAGCACCTGCGCGATCACGTAGGAAATGAAGTCGCTTTTGGACATGCGGCCGGCGATCAGCACCCCGAGGCTCACGGCGGGGTTCACATGGCAGCCGGAAACCGGGCCAATTCCATACGCCATGGCCACGATGGCGAGGCCGAAGGCGAAGGAAATGCCGAGGACGTCGATGGCTGTCGGGCCCGTCCCCATTCCGGCGATAACGGCTGCGCCGCAGCCGAACAGCACAAGGGTGAACGTGCCGATGAATTCCGCAATCGGTTTTTTCATAATGGTCTCCCTGACCCTCCAGGCGGGGCCTTAGCAGCGTTAACGTAGCATTAACGTGCGAAAAGCCGAGTCCAAGTTTGCGCAATGCAGCAGCCTCCGCTCACAGGAGCGCCGGAATTGTTTGGCTTGACCGGCAGGTCGCGGGTGAGTCAAATCGACGGAACGGGGGCGAGGGCTTCCGCAAAGGCGCGCATTTCAGCGCCAGACAATTGGGGAGGAGCCCGGCTCATGGCTGAGCAGTTCGTCGGGAAGGCATCGGAATTCAAGGACGGCGCGCGCCAGATCGTTCGCATGGGGAAGCATGAAGTCGGCGTTTTCCGGCATGAGGGCGAGTATTACGCCTACAGCAATTACTGTCTGCATCAGGGCGGCCCGGCCTGCGAGGGGCTGACCATCGCCCGCGTGGTGGAGAAACTGCGCGACGACAAGACTTCCATGGGCCTGTTCTTCTCCGAGACCGACATGAACTTCGTCTGCCCGTGGCACGGCTACGAATACGACATGAAGACCGGCGAATGCATTTCCGACCGGAAGCTCAAACTGCGGCGCTATCAGGTTCTCCAGAAGGGGGACGACCTTTATGTCGTCTCCTAGGACGGCGACCAAAAAGCCGGCGGCCCGCAAGGTCGCGCCCAAGGCGGCGAAGCCTGCGGCCTCAACAAAGAAAGCCGCCGCACCCACCGCGCGGACTGAAAAAGCCTTGCCGCCTCCGGCCGAGAATGTCGAAGCGAGCGCCAGCGCGCTTGCGCTCGCAAGGGTGATCGAGGCGGGCCTGATCAACGGCAACGGGGACATCATCAGCATCGAGGCGCAGCAGGCGCTCAACGCCGCGCTGGTGAAACTTTTCGGCGGCAATGCGGAAGCCGGGCATCGTTATCCGATCGTCCGCGCCAATTCGGTTGCCTCGACAGATGTGATGCTGTCCTGCGCGGCGCTTCTCAAATCGGCCAATCTGCAGGTGTTCGAACTGGGCATGTGGCAAAGCTGGACGGGCCGCTAGACGCCCGCACAACAATTTCAGGCGATGGTTCGCCAAAGGAACGGGAGACAGAGATGGATCTGATTGCTGACCGCGGCCGCCGCGTCACCGTCGAGGAACTCAACACCACGAAGCTGCTGGCGCACGCGACTGAGCAGGCGCGCGACCGCAATTACAAGCGCATGATGATCGTCGATTGCGACGCGCATCATTACGAGCAGGAAAATTTCGGCGAAATTCTCCCCTACATGGAAAGCGACGTCTATCGGCAACTGCTGAATTCGGGCCGTGCAAAATCGCGCCACACGATCGTTCCGGGCGGCGTCGGCTACCAGGACATGGGCGGGCGCGTGACGCGCTATCCGCTGCGCTCGACAGAAAAGACCGAGCCCGGCCGTCAACGCGACGTGCAGCTCGGCGAACGCTGGATGGACGCGATGGGCGTCGATTATTCCTGCCTGTTCCCGACCGGCATGCTGAACATCGGCCTGCATCCGCAGAAAGAAATCGAAACCGACATTTGCTGGGCCTACAATCGCTGGCTGACCGAAAAGGTTCTGCCGGAAGCCGGCGGGCGGCTTTATTCCATGCTGTCGCTGCCGTTCAGCGACCCGGATGAATCGCTGCGCCACGTCGAACGTTTCGGGGATTGCAAGCACGTCACAGGCTTCATGGTGACGACCGTGCGCTCCAACATGGCAGTGCACGACAATGCGCTGATGAAGGTCTATCGGGCCATCGAGGAGCGCGGCCTCAGCCTCGCCTTCCACTCCGGCCCCAACTGGGGCGAGCCGGTGTTCAAGAGCTGCAACCGCTTCATCTCGGTGCATGCGCTCGGCTTCTCCTTCTACAATATCCTGCACTGCACGAACTGGGTCATCAACGGCATGGGGGAGCGCTTCCCCAAGCTTCCGGTGATGTGGGTCGAAGGCGGCCTGTCGTGGATTCCATTCCTGATGCAGCGCCTCGATCACGAATACATGCTGCGTCCGTCCGAATGCCCGCTGCTCAAGAAGAAGCCGTCGGACTACATGCGCGACATGTATTACTCGACGCAGCCGATGGAAATTCAGGACATGGACGCGCTGCAGACGACGTTCCGGATGATGAACGCGGAGACGCAGCTGCTCTACGCATCCGACTATCCGCACTGGGACTTCGACCTGCCCTCGACCATCTACGATTTGCCGTTCCTGACCGAGAAGGCCAAGCACAACATTCTGGGCGGCACCGCCGCACGCCTCTTCAAGTTGCCGCCGCGCAACGAGGAGCAGAAGGCAAATCTGATCAAGTTCGGCAATTACACAGCCGCCTGACGCGACGACACTATTGCAGGCGGACCTTGCCTCCTGGGCGCCCGGTCCGCCAAACTGGTAAAAATCCGGGAGGGCCTTATGGCGCGAATGACCCATCTGCTGCAGACGGCGGCGGCAATGACTGTTCTGGTATGCGCGGCCCATCAGGCCAGGGCGCAGGATGCGATTGCCCAATTCTACAAGGGCAAGACCGTCTATGTGGTGATCGGCTCGGCAGCAGGCGGCGGCTTCGACACATACGGGCGTCTGGTGGCGCGCCATATCGGCAAGCATATTCCGGGCAATCCGAATGTGGTGCCGCAAAACATGCCGGGCGCGGGCGGCGGCGCGGCCGCCAATCATGTGGGCACAATCGCCACGCAGGACGGGACCTATATCGGCGCCGTGCATCCGGCCGTCATCATGGACCCGATTCTCGGCGACCGCACCAAATCCAAGATGGACGTCACCAAGATCAACTGGATCGGCAGCGCCAACAGCGACACCTATGTGTGCGTCATGCGGGCCGACGCCGAGGTGAAAACATTCGCGGATGCGCGCGAGAAGCAGGTCATTCTCGGCGCAAGCTCGGACGCAGCCTCAACCCGCGAGTTCCCCACCCTGCTCAACAACGTGCTGGGCACGAAATTCAAGCTGGTGTCGGGCTACACGGGCAACCGCGAGGTCATGCTTGCGGTGGACAAGAACGAGGTTCAGGGCATCTGCGGAGCGGGCTGGTCCAGCGTTCAGACCGCGCGGCCGCAATGGTTCAAGGATGGAACCGTCAAGGTTCTGGCGCAGGAAAATGTCCCCGGCCATCCCGATCTCAACAAGCAGGGCGTACCGAAAACCATCGATTTCGCCACCGGAGCCGAGCAGCGCCAGATCATGGAGCTTTACTATAGCCAGGAGACCTTCGGGCGGCCCTACATGATGGCCGCAGCCGTGCCGAAAGAGCGGGTGGAAGCCATGCGGGCGGCTTTCAGCGCATCCATGCGCGATCCGGAATTGCTCGCTGAAGCAAAGAAGCTCAATCTCGATGTGGATTTCCTGAGCGGCGACGAGTTGCAGAAGATCGTTGCGAAGAATTTCGCCATGGACCCGGCGATCGTTGAACGGACCAAGAAGGCGCTGGGCTACGAGAAATAGCTCGCGCGGCCTCTCGCCGCTACATTCTGCGGCATCGGTCTATTGACCCAAAGATGCAGGAATGTTTCATTCGCCCCCGACGTTTTTGCCGCTCCGCTTGGGGCGGACGACCAATGTCGCAACAACCCTTTTCGGGAGGAATGAATGTCCGACGTCATCACACTGGAGAATGTAAAGATCGAGCGCGATGGGGGCGTGACCTTCATCATCCTCAACCGGCCGGAGAAGCGCAACGCCATGTCGCCGCAGCTGCACATGGACATGTGCGATGCGCTCGACTGGGCCGAGATGGACGACCAGACGCGCGTCGTGGTCATCACCGGCGCGGGCGGCAATTTCTGCGCCGGCCAGGACCTCAAGCTGTATTTCCGCGGCACGGAAGATGATCCGAAGGCCCGCGTGAAGGCCCGCCGCGCCGCCCACGAATGGCGCTGGAACCGCCTGTCGGCCTTCCCGAAGGCCACCATCGCGATGGTGCACGGCTACTGCTTCGGCGGCGGCTTCACCCCTGTCATCGCCTGCGACTTCGCCATTGCGGCTGACAACGCCACCTTCGGCCTGTCGGAAGTGAACTGGGGCATCATTCCGGGCGGTCTCGTCGCCTGGGCGGTGACGGAAGTTCTCGGCTATCGCGACGCGATCTATTACTCCGTGACCGGCGACCAGTTCAGCGGCACGGAAGCGGCGGCGATGAAGTTCGTCAACAAGTCCGTCCCGCTGGAAAAGCTGCGCGAAGAGACGATGGCTCTGGCCCGCAAGCTCGAAGCCAAGTCGCCGGCCGCCGTGAAGTACACGAAGGAATGTGTGCGCACCGTTCGCCGCATGTCGAAGGATCAGGCGCTCGACTACCTCAACGTCAAGAGCGACGCGCTCAAGCTGAACGACCCGGAAAAGGGCCGCGCCAAGGCGATGAAGCAGTTCCTCGACGACAAGGTGTTCAAGCCGGGCCTCGGCGAGTTCAAGCGCGAAAACGCCTGATCATCCGAACATGACTTGCGGCCCCGCGCGATCAGACGTGCGGGGTCGTCTGCGACAGAAGCGGCGAAACAGTCGCGCTGCGCATCCGGCGGGGCACAGGAGGGAACGCGATCATGAGCAAAGTGACGAACATCCGCACCTTCATGACGGGGCTTGCGCTTGGCGCGGGGCTCGTTTCGACCGCAATGGCGCAGGACAAGGCGCTGATCGACGCCGCCAAGAAGGAAGGCGCGGTCACCTGGTACACGACCCAGATCATCAATCAGTTCGCGCGCCCGGCCGCCGAGGCCTTCGAGAAGAAGTACGGCGTCAAGGTCGATTATGTGCGCGCCGATTCCAATCAGGTGGCGCTGCGCATCGTCACTGAATCAAAAGCGGGCCGCCCGATCGTCGACGTGTTCGACGGCACCACCGTGACGCCCATCCTGAAGAAGGAAGGTCTCGTCGAAAGGTGGATCCCTGAATCCGCCAAGCGATTCGGGCCCGAATATTACGACAAGGAAGGCTACTGGATCGCCACGAACCTCTATGTACTGACGCCCGGATACAACACCAGCATGGTGACGAAGGCGCAGGCGCCGAAGACCTGGAACGATCTGCTCGATCCCAAGTGGAAGGGCAAGATGGCGTGGAACGCCAGTTCCTCCACGTCTGCCGGTCCGGGCTTCATCGGCCTCGTTCTGGCCGAACTCGGGCAGGACAAGGGCATGGACTACATCAAGGCGCTTTCGAAGCAGAATGTGACGGGGCTCAAGGTCGCCGCGCGTCAGGTGCTCGATCAGGTGATCGCCGGCGAATACCCGATTGCGCTGGAGATCTTCAACAATCACGCCGTCATCAGCGCCCAGCAGGGCGCGCCGGTCGACTGGATTGCGATGAATCCCTCGCTGGCGGTTCTGTCGGTCCTCTCCATCATCAAGAATGCGCCGCATCCCAACGCGGCCAAGCTGCTCGTCGAATTCCTCGCCTCGGAAGAAGGCCAGAAGCTCTATCGGGATGCGGATTACATGCCGGTCGACCCGAATGTGCCTCCGCGCGATCCCTCGCTCCGGCCGGACGGGAAAAACTTCCGCGCCATCTACATGACGCCGGAGCAGGTTCAGGACGCGATGCCGCGCTGGACTGATATCTACAAGCAGTACTTCAACTAGGATCAGCTGATGTCCACGAATTTTGCGACGACCGGGGACGGCAAATCGCCCTCGCAAGGCGCCGTGCGCCGCCTGATTCCGTTGAGCGACAAGCTGATCTTCTCGATCATCATCGGGGTGATCCTTGCCATTCTGGTGATCCCGCCGCTGATCTTCCTGATCACCGGCGCCTTCTCGATCGACCTGCCGGGCCGCGCGCGCGAATGGACGCTGAAGAACTTCACCGACATTCTGTCCCAGAAGGGCTTGACGGCCAGCCTCGCCAATTCGTTCATCTTCGCCATCGGCAGCGCGGTGTTCGCCCTGGCGCTGGGCGGCATCATCGCGTGGCTGGCGGAGCGCACGAATGCTCCCTTCAAGCAGCTCGCCTATTTCACCACGATCCTGTCGCTCGGCACGCCCTATGTGCTTTACACGAGCGCATGGCTGCTGCTGCTGGCGCGTTCAGGTCCGATCAATACGTGGTATCGCCAGTTCACCGGCAGCACGGACGTTCTGATCAACGTCTACGGCCTTGGCGGGATGATCCTGATCGAGGGCCTCCTGTGGTCGCCGCTGGTGTTCCTGCTGCTCGGCGCGACCTTGCGCAACTTCAATCCCGAGCTTGAAGAAGCCGCCAAGATGAGCGGCGCGAGCACGTGGGACACGATCCGCCGCATCACGCTGCGCCTGTCGCTGCCGTCGATTCTCGCGCTGGCGATGCTGGTCTTCATCCGCTCGATCGAGGCGTTCGAAGTGCCGGCGCTGGTCGGCCTGCCGGGCCGCGTCCATGTGCTGACAACGGACATTTACGACCTGATGCACCGCACGATGCCGCCCAATCTGGGCGCTGCGAGTTCACTGTCGGTTCTGCTGCTCGTGCTGGTCTCGGTGCTGCTCTACTACTACGGCAAGCTGACCCGCAACGCGGAGAAGTTCGCCACCATCACGGGCAAGAACTTCCGCCCGAATCGCTTCGACCTCGGCGCCTGGCGCTATGTGGGCGGTTTCGCGCTGTGCTTCTACTTCTTCCTGATGATCATCCTGCCGTTGATCATCCTCGTTTGGGCGTCGCTGTTGCCGTTCTACACGACGTTCAGCTGGGCTGCCTGGAGCCGCGCGTCCTTCATCAACTACGGCCGCGTGTTCTCGTCCTCCCGCTACATCACGCTGCTGGGCAATACGTTCATCATCGCTGTGGTGACCGCAACGGTCGTCATGCTGATCGCGTCCCTCACCGCATGGCTCACCGTGCGAAAGGCCCCCGGTTCGAAGTGGCTAGACCAGCTTGCAACGACGCCGCTCGTGTTTCCCGGCATCGTGCTCGGCGTCGGCGTGATGCAATTCTTCCTCAACATGCCCATCGGGGTTTACGGGACCGTCTGGATCATCGTCTGGGCCTTCACGATCAACTACATGCCGTATGGCGTCCGCTATTCGTTCGCCGGCATGCTGCAGGTGCATCGCGAGCTTGAGGAAGTGGCCGCCGTTTCGGGCGCTTCGCCGCTGCTGGGTTTCAGGCGCATCGTGCTGCCGCTGCTGGCCCCGTCGCTGATCGCCGGCTGGCTGTTCATCTTCCTGCTGGCGACGCGCGTTCTGTCGTTGCCGGTGCTGCTGTCCGGACCGAGTTCGCAGACCATGGCGGTGGCCATGTTCGACCTGTGGGGCAACGGACAAGGACCCGAACTGGCCGCGCTCGGCCTGCTCTGGAGCCTGCTGATGACATCCATTGCGGTCACGTTCTATCTGGTGGCGCGCCGTTCCGGGACGGGCATTCACGGACAGCATTGAGGAGTAGGTGGGGCATGAGCAGTGCAAGCATGAAGACCGCAGGCAACAATGCGGTCGCGAAGGTCGAAGCGCTGCTCAACCCCCGCAACGTCGTCATCATCGGAGCCACCGACAAGCCCGGCAACTGGGCGCAGCGCGTGTGGCGCAACCTCAAGCGCTACAATTATCCGGGCAAGATCTATCCGTTCAATCCCGCGCGCGAGAGCGTGTGGGATGAACGCTGCTATCGAAGCTTCGACGAGTTGCCCGAAGCCCCCGACCATCTGATCGTCCTCGCCCCCGCCAAGCATGTGGCCGGAATGCTGCGGGACGCGGCCGCCAGGGGCGCGCGCAGCGCGACGGTGATGAGCTCGGGCTTTGACGAAGCGCCCGAGGCCGAAGGCAAGGTTTTGGGCGCGGAATTGCGCAAGGCCATCGAGGAGACCGGGCTGGCGGTGTCGGGGCCGAACTGCCTCGGCAATTTCAACGCGGCGGCAAGCTTCTTTTCGATGACGGACGATCGTCCGCACAAATTTACCGTTGGACCTGTGGCGGTGTTTGGCCAGTCGGGCGGCATCGTGATGGCCATCAAGCGCACGCTGGAAGAGCGCGGCATCGACACTGCCGCGCTGGTCACGACAGGGAACGAGACCGGCCTGACGACCGCCGATTACATCACCTATTTCGCGCAGGTCGACCACATCCGGGTCATCGCCTGCTATGTGGAGTCCGTGCACGATCCGAAGGCGTTTCTGGATGCGCTGCGCATCGCACGCGCCGCCGGAAAGCCGGTTGTGGTGATGAAGCTGGGCGCGTCCGACAAGGGCCGCGAAGCCGCCGCCGCTCATACGGGCGCGTTGGCCGGCTCGATGGAAGCTTTCGACGCCATTGCGGGCGAGGCTGGCGCGCTGCGCGTGCGCAATCTCGACGACATGGTGGAGGCGGTGGAATTCCTGACCCACGCGCCGCTGCCGACCGGCAGCCGCCTCGGGTCCATCACCTTCTCGGGCGGCATGCGCGGATTGCTTCTCGACGGCGCGGCGATGAATAGTCTCGACTATCGCCCGCTGAGCGATGCGACCTTCAAAAGACTTTCAGAATTTCTCGGCGTCGGCACCATCATCGGCAATCCGCTCGACACGGGCTTTACGGGCCTCACCAATCCCGCCGCCTATGTGAAGAGCGTCGAGGCGCTGCTGACCGACCCGGAGATCGACATTCTGCTGCTGCAGGAAGAATTGCCGCGCGGACCCGGCTCGGAGCGCAAGGAAGCCAACCTGCGCGCCGTCAACGACCTTGTTCCGAAATACGGGAAGCCGGTCGCCTTCGTGACGATGATCTCGCACGGCGTGAATGATTATGCCCGCAAGCTGCGCGACGAACTGCCGAACCTGGCCTTCCTGCAGGAAGTGGAGAAGTCGCTGCGCGCCGTCGCGAATGTCATCGCCTATGCGGAGCGGATCGGACAAAAGACCCCTGCCCTTCCGGCGCCGAACGAGGCCGGACGGAAGCTGCTCGCCGACTACGCGCGCGTTGCGGGGCCGGCGACGCTGGACGAAGTGCGTTCGAAGAACCTGCTGCGCGCCTATGGAGTTCCTGCGCCGCGCGAAGAACTTGCGGTGACCGAGGATCAGGCCGTCGCGGCTGCCGGGCGCATCGGCTACCCGGTTGTGGCGAAGCTCGTCAGCGCAGCGATCCCGCACAAATCTGACGTCGGCGGCGTCATCGTCGGCATCAAGAACGAGGCCGATCTGCGGGCGGCTTTCGCAAGGATCGTTTCGGCAGTCGCGGCCCTCCCCGGCAAGCCCTCGCTCGATGGCGTGCTGATCGCCGAGATGGTGAGCGGCGGTCTGGAACTGGTGCTGGGCGCATCGCACGATCCCGAAATGGGTCCGACGATCCTGTTCGGCGCGGGCGGCGTCGATCTCGAACTCGTGCGCGATGTGGCGCTCGCCGCGCCGCCGCTGGATGAAGCGCGCGCCAATGCGCTCATCGACCGCACGCGCGTGGCGCATATCATCGCCGGTTATCGCGGACGGCCTG
Source organism: Beijerinckiaceae bacterium (assembly GCA_947475995.1). Lineage (GTDB taxonomy): Bacteria > Pseudomonadota > Alphaproteobacteria > Rhizobiales > Beijerinckiaceae > Terripilifer. The sequence continues at coordinate 26,243 of CANJNI010000003.1, forward strand.
CGCTCGACCGCGCAGCGCTGGTTCAAGCGCTGATCGGGCTGTCGCATCTGGTGACGGACGCGGGCGAAGATATCGATTCCATCGACATCAACCCCTTCCTGTTGCGCACGAGCGGGGGCATGATGCTCGACGCGCTGGTGGTGCGCAAAAAGGGCGCTTGACGCCTGCGCCGATTGGGCGAAACTGATGGAATGCGGAGCGCCATGCTCCGAAAGAAACAACATCGGCGCGGATGGCGCGCCACAGCGGGAGACGCTCGTCCATGAGAAAGATTCTTTTCCTCAATCAGGCGCCCCGCAAGGGCGACAAGGGCCCGCCCTATGAGGTCGAAAAGATCGAGGCGCAACTCAATTCCTATGCGACGGCAGGAACCAAGGTCGAAATCGGATTTCCGGACGATTACGAAGGCTCGCAGCTCTTCAACACCATCGGGGCGCAGAGCCATCTGAACGGCCTGCATCACATGATGGAAACGCCCGCCCTCGTTCGCAAGATCTTCTGGGCGGCCGAGAACGGCTACGACGCCGTGATTTCTTCGAATACCTTCGATCCGGGCGTCGACGGCGGCCGTCTTGCGGTGGACATTCCGGTGATCGGCCTGCTGCGCACCACGATGCATGCGGCGCTGACGCTGGCGGACCGCGTCGGCGTCACCGTGCCGCTGGGCCCTCACGTGCCTTACACATGGCGGCACATGCGCACGCTCGGGCTTGATCGTTTCGTCACCGAGATCCAGCCCATCGGGGTTTATGTCGATGTGCAGAAGCGCAAGGACGAGATTTTCGACATCACCGTCAAGCTCATCAAGAAGATGATCGCGAATGGCGCGGAAATCATCATGCCGCTGGGCGGCGCGCTCATTCCATATGTGGTGAACCCCGACGATCTGGCGCGCGAGACCGGCATCCAGGTGCTCAACACGAAGGCCATCGGCATTCGCTTCGCGGAAGCCTGCATCGACCTGAAGATGACCCAGAGCGGCATCACCTATCCGCGCACGAAGCTGAATTACGCAGACTTCACCAACAAGCTCTGAGGCGGGGCGGCGACGTCCGCCGCTCTCCAGCCTCTCCTTTTTTCGCGTCGTGAGACTCCCATGATCTATTCTTCGCAAGCCGGTAATTTCAGCATTGCGCTCGCGGGCGACTGCCTCGTGACGCGCCGCCTCAGCATTTTCGACGAGCCTGCCTACATGGATCTCGTCAACATCATTCGCGATTGCGACGCCGGTTTCGTCAATCTCGAAACCGTGGTGCGCAACTGGGACGAAGGCGAGCCTGGCATCACGCGCGGCACTTTCATGACCACGCCGCCAGAACTGCTGGAAGACTTCAAGTGGCTCGGCATCAACATGGTCAATTGCGCCAATAATCATATGTTCGACTATGGCCGCGACGGATTGATGGCGACCATCAAGCACCTCAATGAGGCCGGCATCGTTCACGCAGGCTCCGGCAAGAATCTCGCCGAAGCCCGCATGGCGCGCTATCTCGACACGAAGGGCGGGCGCGTGGCCCTGCTCGGCACGACAGCGACCTATCGCCCGTGGAACGCCGCGGGCGCGCAGCGGCAGGACATTGCCGGGCGTCCGGGCGTCTCGCCGTTTTCGACGAAGGTCACATACACGGTCGACAACGAGGCCTTCAGCGCCTTGCAGCGCATGGGCCGCGAGCTTGGTTTCGAGCGCACGCGCGAGCGCGACGCGACGCATTTCTATGCCGCGTCTGAACTCGGCGCGACCGGCGCGGACAAGATGAGCGCGTTCGGAACGGCGTTCGTGAAGGGCGAGTCCTTCGGGGCGACCGCGACCGCCAGTCAGGACGATATCGACGACATCCTGCGCTATGTGCGCGAGGCGCGCCGCATGGCGGACTGGGTGGTGGTGAGCTTCCACACGCACGATTTCTCGCAGAAGGCGCAGGCCAAGGCGCGCACGCGCATCGAGCTGGAGGAACCGGCCGACTTCATCCCGGATTTCGCCCGTCAGGTGATCGACGCGGGCGCGGACGTGTTCGCCGGCCATGGATCGCATACACCGCTCGGGATCGAAATCTACAAGGGCAAGCCGATCTTCTACTCGCTCGGCAATTTCATCATGCAGAACGAGACGCTGCCGTTCTTCCCCGAGACGGCCTACAAGCGTTTCGGCCTCGGCCACGACGCCACGCCGTCGGACTTCCTGCACGCGCGCACCGACGGCGGCAAGAAGGGCCACGAGGCTCATGCGGGCTTCTGGGAAAACTTCACCGTCACCTGCCATTTCACGGGCGGCAAGCTTTCGGAAATTCGCATTCACCCGATTGACCTGGGCTTCGGCCTGCCGCGCAGCCAGCGCGGGCGTCCGGTGCTGGCGGGCGATCCCGTCCGCACGCGCGTGATCGACCGCGTGGCGCGTCTGTCAAAGCCCTACGGAACCACGATCGAGAACCGCAACGGGACCGGCGTCATCACCATGTAGCCGGCCACACCACAGGGGGAATCCGTGACGCCTTTACTCTCGCGCGTATCGGCAGCTTTCGTAGCGCTCTGCAGCATGCAATGCGCGGCATCAGCCCAGACGGCGGATTTCTACAAGGGCAAGACGCTCACCATCCTGTGCAGCACCGAGGCCGGCACGCTGTACGACACCTATGCGCGCGCCATCGCGCAGTATCTGCCCGAGTACATACCCGGCCGCCCGAACATCATTGTCGAGAACATGCCGGGCGCGAGCGGCATCCGGGTGGCGAACTACACATGGACCGTCGCCGCCAAGGACGGGACGGTGATCGCCGCGACCCATGCGGCGATACCCACCCAGCCCCTCTTCACGCCCGACACGACCCGCTACGATTCCCGCAAGCTCGGCTGGATCGGCAGCGCCAACCGCGAACCCTTCGTGGGCTTCGTGCGCGGCGCTGTGCCGGTGCGCAGCATCGAGGACATGAAGACCATGCCGCTGATCGTGGGCGGCACCTCGCTGGGCTCCGCCTCGATCGACATGGCGATCGTGATGCGGGACATGTTCGGCCTGAAAGTGAAGATCGTCACCGGGTACAAGTCGTCGCTCGAAACCAAGCTCGCCATCGAGAAGGGCGAGATCGACGGCACCTTCGGCAACGGATGGTCGTCCGCCAAGACCGAATTGAAGAACCAGCTGGCGGACGGGTCGATCCGGGTCATCACGCAGTTCGGGGCCCGGCGTCTTCCGGATTTGCCAGACATTCCGGTTTTTGCGGAGATCGCCCGCAACGATGAAGAGCGCCAGATGCTCGAATTGCTGCTCGCACGGCAGGAGTTCGCCAAGCCCTATTTCGCCCCGCCCGGCGTTCCGGCAGAAAGGCTCGCGATCCTGCGCAGGGCCTTCGATCGGGTCATGGAGAACAAGTCCTTCCTGAGCGACATGGAGCGCAGGCAATTGCCGGTCGAGGCCATGACGGGCGAGGAACTGGCCGCGATGATCGACCGCCTGATGAGCACGCCGCCGGAACTCACGGCCCGTCTCAAGGCTTTGTTTGCCAACTTCAAGAATTGACCGCATTTGACCGGCCGTGTTTACGCCGGGTTAACCGCACCGCTATGAGCTGAATCTTCGTTGCTGCGGCATCGCCATCAAATTGCCGCGCCGCTCGACAAGATGCGCCGCATGGGCCGGAAGATCAGATGAACCGTGTATCACTCCTCGGCGGACTGTTCTGCCTGGCGGCGTCCGTCGCCTGGGCGGATACGCCGCGTGGAACGTATCGATACGCCAACGAGCAGCAGTGCAGTTCGGCCAAGGTGCTGAACTCCAACCTGTGCCGTGCAGCCGCCCTCAATGCAGGCGCGGAATTCGACGAGAAGGTGCCGCATTTCCCCACCCGCGACGCCTGCGAGCGCGCCATGGGGGCGAACCGCTGCATGATCGGGGAATTCGCCGGGTCAGGCGGGGTCTATTTCGTGCCGCAGCGGGCGGGCTTTGTGGTGACCGTAAAGTCCGAGCGGGACATGAGCGTCGTGCCTGTGTCCGGCTCGCGTTCGGCGCAGGGCTTCCGGCCCCGCTCGATCCTGCGCATCGACACGGCGCGCAGTTTTGGTCGCGGCGGGCGCAGCGCGGGCGGGCAGACGTTCGGGGAGGCTGTGCCGACCGGCGTCGGCGGGCCGTTGCCGCCGCCGCCCAAGTTCCAGCCGGGGTTCGATTGCAACGCCCTGCTTGAGCCGAAATCGTCCAGGGAGGACGATATCGGCTGTTATCCGGTCAGCCCCGGCATGATGCAGCGGCTTAAGGGCGATTAAAATCGCTGCCGCTACGGATCAGGCTTCCGCCAGCGCCGGATAATCCGTGTAGCCCTTTTCGGCGCCGCCATAGAACGTCGCCTGTTCGGGCGTGTTGAGCGGCGCATTCCGGGCGAGACGCATCGGAAGGTCCGGATTGGCCAGGAAAGGCTTGCCGAACGCGACCAGATCCGCATCGCCTTCGGCAATCGCCTGCGCGGCGCGATCGCGCGTATAGCCGAAGTTGGCGATCCATGTGCGGCGGAACAGGCGACGCAACGCCTTGAAATCGAAATCGCCGGAGTCGGGCCCGGTCATCTCGTTGCAATGGACATAACCGATGTTCAGCGCGTCGAGACATTTCACCAGATAACCGAACACCTCGGCCGGGTTGCGCTCGCGCACGTCGTTGGTGACGGAGGCGGGCGAGATGCGGAAGCCCACGCGCGAAGGCTCGAATACGCGCAGGACGGCTTCAGTCACTTCCACCGCGAAGCGCACGCGGTTCTCGACCGGGCCGCCGTAAGCGTCGTGGCGATGGTTGGTGCCGTCGTGCAGGAACTGGTCGATCAGATAGCCGTTCGCCCCGTGCAGTTCGACGCCGTCAAAACCGGCGCGCTTGGCATTCTCGGCGGCGTTCAGGAAGTCGCGCACGATGCCAGGAATCTCTTCGGTCTGCAGCGCGCGCGGCGCGGAGACAGTGACGAAGCCGTTGTTCACATAGGTCTTCGTCTGGGCCGGAAGGGCGCTTGGCGCGACGGGCCAGTTATTTCCCGGCTGCAGCGTGATGTGCGACACGCGGCCAACGTGCCAGAGCTGGGCGAAGATGCGCCCGCCAGCCTTGTGGACGGCGTCGGTGATCTTCGACCAGCCTTCGACCTGAGCCTCGCTGTAGATGCCCGGAGTCTGCTGATATCCCTGCCCCTGCTGGCTGATCTGCGTGCCTTCCGTGATGATGAGACCTGCGGAGGCGCGCTGGCGGTAATATTCGACCATCAGGTCAGTCGGGGCCATCGTCTCCTCATCGGCCCGGTTGCGGGTCATGGGGGCCATGATGACGCGATTGGGGAGAGTCAGCGAACCCAACTGATAGGACGATTGCAGAATTGATGCGTCAGCCGCCATTCGAAAATGCTCCGGATATGTGGGGTTCGGTCAGTGACCGTCGAAAGACACCAGTGTCCGCACCGGGACGCCGAGGTCGCGGATCTTGTTCGCCCCGCCGAGCGCCGGAAGGTCTATCACGAAACACGCGGCCACCACATCGGCGCCGATCTGCTTCAGCAGTTTCACCGCGCCTTCGGCCGTGCCGCCCGTGGCGATGAGATCGTCCACCAGAATGACGCGCTCGCCGGGAGTCACGGCGTCCTGATGCATTTCCATTTCGTCGAGGCCATATTCGAGCGAATAGGCGATCGACACCTTGGCCCAGGGCAGCTTGCCCTTCTTGCGGATCGGAACGAAACCGGCCGAAAGCTGATGCGCCACCGCGCCGCCGAGGATGAAGCCGCGCGCTTCCATACCGGCCACTTTGTCGATCTTCAGTCCCGCCCACGGCTGTACGAGTTCATCGACGGCGCGGCGGAAGGCCTGGGCATTGCCCAGCAGGGTCGTGATGTCGCGGAACTGGATGCCGGCCTTCGGATAGTCCGGTATTGTGCGGATCGCGTCCTTGAGAGTGCTGGCCGTGTCGTTCATGCTCGGAAACCCCCTTGCGTGGTTTCGACATAGCACAGTCGCAAGTGCGGGACAGCACCGGCAGCCACGCGGGGGTGCTCTACCTATTTCAGCACACGTCCTGCGACAGCATCGAGCTTCCTGAGCACCTCGGGATCGCGCGCGGACGGAGCGGTCATGATCGCGCCATCCAGCGCGCAATCGGACCGCACCGGGCACGGCTCGTGCTCTGCGGGGAATTCGCGCAGCAGGCGAGTCAGCAGGCCCGCCACCTTGCTGGCGTTGTCATGCGCCACCTTGATGACCGAGGCGACGTCCACGGCGTCGTGCTCGGGATGCCAGCAATCGTAATCGGTCACCATCGCGATGGTGGCGTAGGACATTTCGGCCTCGCGGGCGAGCTTGGCTTCCGGCATGGCGGTCATGCCGATGACGTCATAACCGAGGCCCTTGTAGGTGATGGATTCCGCGTAGCTCGAAAACTGCGGGCCTTCCATGCACACGTAGGTTCCACCGCGCCGGTGCGGAATATTCTCCGTGTGCGCTGCATCTGCTATGCGCTGCTGCAGGCGCGGGGCGACCGGATGCGCCATCGACACATGAGCCACGCAGCCCTTGCCGAAGAAGCTGGACTGGCGACCGACCGTCCGATCCACGAACTGATCGACCAGCACGAAGAAGCCCGGATAAAGCTCCGGCCTGAACGAACCGCACGCCGAGACGGACACGATGTCGGTGACGCCCGCGCGTTTCAGCGCGTCGATGTTGGCCCGATAGTTGATGTCGGACGGCGAGAAACGATGGCCGCGACCGTGGCGCGGCAGAAACACCGCCTGCGTGTTTCCGATGCGACCGAAGCGCAGGGCGTCGGACGGTTCGCCCCAGGGCGTCGCGATGCGCTCTTCTCGCAGGTCTTCCAGACCCGGCAGGTCATAGACGCCCGATCCGCCGATGATTCCGACAACCGCCCTCGTCATGAACCGCCCCGTCAGATTTCGAACGCCTGCAATTCCGAAATGGCGCAGACGATGTGATAAAAGGTGCTGGCGGGCGCGGGTTCTTCGACGAAACTTCCGTCGCCCTTCATCTTGTCGCGCCACAGGCCGGGCCGCAATCCCTCGAAATATTGCCAGAGCGCCGCAGCGGCCTCGGTCGCGTTTGCCACATAGCGGGCGCGCTCGTCGCCCGATGTGCGCGAGGCGAGCGCGAGGCTGGATTTCAGGCGCTCTGTCTGCGGCCAGAGGCGCGCCTGCGGGCCCGCCCATTCGAGCGACATTTTCAGCGCGTCAATGGCGACACGGCGTGTCGGGCAGACGCCGTGCCTGTCGCCGATGTCATAGAAGCGGCGGTAGATTCCGGAGCAGTCAGCCCCGCCGGCCTCTTCCCATTTCATCAAGAGCCACGCCCATTCGAACTGGTGTCCCGGCTCGATGACGGCGGACTCATCGAGCGCCGGATTCCAGTTCGCGTCGAATGTTTCGAGCAGCGCGCCGTCGGAGGCGCGCACGAAGCGCTTGCGGCAGAGGCCCGCGATTTCTTCAGCCAGCGCGAACCAGGGGCCGTCCGGATCGACGCTGATCCAGGCCAGCGCGCATTCGAACATGTGCATGTGCGGATTCGAGCGAAGGATATCGCGCTGGTCCAGCGCATCGTAGAAGCCGCCGTCCGGATGGCCGAAGTTGGCGCGCAGCCAGTCAAGTCCGCCTCGCGCGAAGTCTCGATATGTCTCGTCTCCGGTCGCCCGGAACGTCTCGGCAAGCGCCAGCAGTATGAAGGCCTGATCGTAGAGATCGGGTCCGTCGTTCACCACATGACCGTCGCGCGTCACGATGTGGCGCAGGGTGTGGTCGTCGCGCAGGCCCGTGGTGAGCAGGAAACGCCAGCCATGGTCGACAGCTTCGCGCCAGTCGCCGGTCCAGCCGAGACGCTGCGCCTGCGCAAAGCAATAGACCTGCCGCGCCGTGACGCGCACGCGCTTATTGTCGAAGACAGGCGAACCCGTCAGGCTCAGCGTCTCGTAATAGCCGCCGCATTCGAGATCGCGATCGGCCTCGAACCAGAGATCGAAGGCCGGGCCCTTCAGCCAGTCCGTCATGCGGGCCCGGATGGCGGCGAGGTCGTGTCTTTCGAGGTCGGTCAGCGCAGGCGTCGTGGTCATGTCGGGTCCCGTCAGTCGCGGAAGGCGCGTGTGCGGCGCTCCACCGGCCCGCGTCCCGCCAGGACAGCGCCCGCATCATGCGGCAGCCGCCAGAAGGCAAAGGACGCCATGGCCGAAATGAAGCCGATGACCGCGAAGGTAAGCTGAAAAGCCTTAACGGGAACATGCAGCGGATCGCCCGCGAACTGATGCAGCAGAAAGGCCGCGAAGGCGACCCCGAGGCTCATGGAGAGGCGTTGCGCCATCTGCGAGAAACTCGTCGCCTGGCTCATCTGGGCGCGTTCGATCTCGGCAAATGCAATGGCGCTGATGGCGGTGAATTCAAGCGAGCGAAACACGCCGCCGGAAAAGATCACGATCATCATGACGAATTGCGGCGTCGAAGGCTGGAAGAAGCCGCAGCAGGCGAACAACATGGCGGCGATCAGCGAATTCCAGATCAGCACATTGCGGAAGCCGAATCGGCGCAGGACGCGCTTGGAAATCGTCCGCATCCCGAAGGCCCCGGCGGCGGAGCAACAGGTGATGATGCCGGACTCGAACGGCGAATACCCGAAACCTTCCTGCATCATCAGCGGCAGCAGGAACGGGTTCGCGCCGATTGCGCCGCGAAACAGCGAGCCGCCCGTTACGGTGGCGCGGAATGTGGGAATTTTCAGCAGGCCGAGATCAATGAGCGGAAACTTCACCTTGCGGGCGTGGATCACATAAAGCGCGAGCGCAATGAGGCCGGCGGTGAGCGTGCCCAGCGACACCGGGTCCAGCGACGTCCTGGCGATGACGGCGTCCATCCCGAACAGGGACGCCACCAGACCGAAGCCCAGAAGCCAGAAACCCTTCCAGTCGAATGGCTTCACGTCGGTTTCACGGACGTCGTCGATGAACCTCGTGACGAGGACGATGCCGACGATGCCGATCGGGACATTCATCCAGAAGATCCAGCGCCATGAGGCGAACGTCGTGATGAACCCGCCCATGACGGGGCCGAGCAGCGGGCCGATGATCGTCGGCATGCCCATCAGGGCCATGGCGCCGACGAGTTCGGACTTGGGCACGGCTCGGACAAGGATCAGACGCCCCACCGGCACCATGAGCGCGCCGCCGATGCCTTGCAGCAGGCGGAAAAAGATCAGTTCCTCGAAGGAATGCGAGAAGCCGCAGGCGACCGACGCCAGCGTGAAAATCGCCATCGCCAGCCGGAAGATCAGCCGCGCCCCGAAACGGTCCGCCAGCCAGCCGCTCACCGGCAGCGCCGCCGCAAAGGCCAGCATGTATCCGGTTATCGCCATATGGAGCCGCAACGGCGGCTCCCCCAGCGACTGGGCGATGAGCGGCAGCGACGTCACGAGCGCGGTCGAGTCGAGGTTCTGCATCAGCAGCGCAAAGGCCACGATGAGCGGGACGACGACGCGGCGCTCCAAAGAGTTGCTCCCGGCGGGGGTTGGGGGAAGACACGGCTTCCTAGCCCAGCAACCCGGAGGGGTCCAGTGCGGCGCCCGGGAGGACACTCTGGGCTGGGCGCCCTCCCGAACGGGGCCGCAAGAGGTTCAGGCGGCGGCCGGCTTCCGGGCGGCCGTATCGGACGCCAGCGGCGAGCGCCCCAGCGCAGCCTCGCGCTCGCAGCGCGCCGCGAATTCCGAAGCCGGGATCGGCGGCGAGTAGAGGAAGCCCTGCACCGTATCGCAGCCATGCTGCCGCAGGAATTCAAGCTGCTCGGGCTTCTCCACCCCTTCGGCGAGAACTTCGAGACGCAGGCTGCGCGCCATCGAGATGATCGCCGAGGAAATCTGCACGTCGGCGGCGTCATCGGGCAGGTTGCGGATGAAGCTGCGGTCGATCTTCAGCTTGTCGATCGGGAACCGCTTCAGATAGGCGAGCGAGGAATAGCCGGTCCCGAAGTCGTCGATGGCGAGGCGCACCCCGAGCCGCCGCAGCGCTGCGAGCCTGGCGTCAGGTTCCTCTCCGGTTTCAGCCAGCGTACTTTCGGTGATTTCGAGTTCGAGGCAATCGGCCGGCAGGCCGGTCTCCTGCAAGGCGGCCTCGACACGCTCCAGCAGCCAGGAATCGCGGAACTGCATCGGCGAGAGGTTCACCGCCACATAGTCAATATCGCGGCCGGCCGCACGCCATTGCTGCAATTGCCGGCATGCCGTGCGCAGGACCCAGGCGCCGATCGGGATGATCGCGCCCGTCTGTTCCGCGACGGGAATGAACAGGCCGGGAGGTATGACGCCGCCGCCCGGTCCCTGCCAGCGGATCAGCGCCTCGCAACCGACGGTGCGGGAATCCGCCATACGAACCAGGGGCTGATAGTGCAGGACGAATTCGTCCCGTTCGAGCGCATGATGCAGATTGGTTTCAAGCTCAAGCCTCGCCTGGGCGAGATCAGTCAGCGCTGCGGCATAGAAGACGGAGTGGCCTCCGCCGAGGCGCTTGGCCTCGTAAAGCGCGGCCGAGGCATGTTGCAGCAGGTCTCCTGCCGTCGCGCCATCCTGCGGAAACAGACAGATGCCGACGCTGGCGCTCACCGCTGCTTCGTGACTGTCGTCAAGACGAACGGGCTTGGCGAAAGCCTCGATGATGCGCGCTGCAAGCGACTGTGCAGCCGCAAGCGACTGTGCAGCCGCAGGCGATGCGGCCTCGATCACGATGACGAATTCGTCGCCGCCGAAGCGAGCCAGCGTATCCTGTGCGCTGAGGCAATCACTCAGGCGGCGCGCGGTCTCCCGCAACATTTCATCGCCTGCCAAATGGCCGAGGCTCTCATTGACGGTCTTGAACCGGTCGAGATTGACATGGAGCACTGCGCATGTGCTCGCGTCCTTCCGAGCCCTCCCAAGGATGAATTCGAGCCGCGAGTGCAACAGCAGCCTGTTCGGCAGGCCGGTCAACGGATCATGGTGGGCCAGATGCTCGAGTTGCGATTCCGATTGTTTCAGTTTCGAAATATCCGAAAGAATCGCGATGTGGTTGACGACTTGCCCGGCCGCGTCGCGCACGGTCGTCAGCGACATCCATTGCGGATAGATCTCGCCTGACTTGCGGCGGTTCCAGATTTCGCCCCGCCATGACCCATGCTGCTGCAGGGTGCTCCACATGTCGCGGTAAAAGCCCGCATCATGACGACCCGACTGGAGAAACTTCGGCTTCCGGTGCGCCGTTTCGGATCGCGCATAGCCGGAAATGCGGGTGAACGCCTGATTGACCGTCAGGATTTCATTGTTGGCGTCCGTGATCATGACGCCCTCGTCCGCGCTGTCGAACACGATGGACGACAGCCGCATGCGGTCCCCGGCTTCGCGGCGGCTCGTCACATCGAGCAGGAATCCATGCCACGACACCGAACCGTCAGGATGACGCTCGGGCGAGGTGCGCGCCTCCAGCCAGCGGAGGCCGCTTGCCGGATGATTGATGCGAAACTCGCACTGGAACATCTGCAACCCGTCCCTTGAGCCTTCCATCTTTTGCAGGAACCGGGACATGTCCTCCGGGAGGATGCGCTCGAAAAAGGCGCGCGCGTCGACCCGAAGGCCGGACGGGTCGAGACCGCAGATTTCCGCAAATTTCGCCGACGCAAAGGGGAGCGAGATACGCCCTCCTGACTCCATGCGGAAAGTCAGAAGCGCGCCGGGGGAGGCGGACGCGATGCGCGTCAGGAAGCCCCGCAGTTCGAGTTCTCCAAGCGCAGCCTGCAGGCGTCCACGGTGCCACACGACGCTGGCGAGCGCCGCAATCGCCACGAGAACTGCGGCAAGGATGACGGCCGTCGCAAAGGCTGTGTCCTCCAGATCGCTGAAGGTTTCCGCCTGATCGACTTTAGCCACAAGCCGCCATGGAGTTCCCGGCAGGTCGCGGATGACGGCGAAAACCGGATGCCCCCGGAAGTCGGCGCCGTGGCTGAATTGCGCATCCGGCCCCAGATCGTGCGGCGAACGATCAGGGTTCTCGGTGAATTCGAAAGCAAGCGACAAAGGCTCCCGCGTGCCGTCGCGCAGGCGGTTCAGCACGATGTTCGTGCCATTCTGCGGACGCACCAGCAAGGCTTCGCCGGTCTGGGTCGGCATCGGCCAGGCGTTCAATGTCGGTTCGAGATAAGTCTGCGGCGAGATGTTGAACAGCAATGCGCCAAGCTGCGTGGCCCCGTCCTGTCCGAATACTGGAGTCAGCAGGCCGAAATGAATCTCGCCGTCGCTGCCATGGTGGAGATCAATCAGGGCGATCTCGCCCGCGCGCAGCCCTCCTGTGCGCATCGCCTCGATGTCCGCGATGTCCGGCCTGCCCTTGCCGACTTCGAGGTTTCGAGGCCCCTTTGTATCGAGCACCATGATGCTGGCGAAGCCGTAGGTGTCTGCATAGACGCGCATGCGGCGTCCCAGTTCGGCTGCGGCGTCTTTGTCGCCGCTCTGCAGCCAACTGCGTATTTCGTCGCGGCCCGAAACGGCCGAATCGACAAAGGCGTGGACATTGGATTTGCGGTCGTCCAGCCAGCGGAGAATTTCCGTGGCCTTGAGCTTCGAGACGGCGTCCAGCGCCTCTCGTTCCTGCCGTTCGGTGGTTTCAAGCTGGCGATAGTAGGCAAGAACGCCGACGCCTCCCAGAAGCCCTGCCGCCAGAGCGAGAACGCCGATCAGCGCCCAGGGCTGGGCCTTGCGCGCGTCAAGGGGACCGCTTCGTGGAGCATCCGCGGCGGGGACATTCAGCATCGCCACGACCAGCAGGATTGTCGTGGCGAAGACAAACGCCAGACCCTTGATCACCGAGACGCGAACGAAGGTTTCCTGATCGAGGATTCCGGCCAGCAGGCGATCGGAGAAGAATATCCAGATCGACGCGAAGGTTGCGTAAGCAGCACTCGCCGCTGCCAGATAGCCGATTCGACCGGACTGGCGCATGCGCTCCACCTGTGGACTCCAAAGGCCAAGGTCGCCTGAATCAGCTTACAGGTGATGAACCTGGCGCAAAGCCCTCCCAGTCTGGTTAAGCAAGGGTAAATTCCACCGCCGAATGGCCGCTCCCTTGTGACCCGCATCGGACCTTCGTACGATTGCGCATCCCAACAGGAGGAAACTGCCAAATGACCTATACGTCGGTAGAAGTGACGCGCGACAACGGCGTCGGAACGATTCAGATGTTCATGGATCGCAGGGCCTCGCGGGGCGGAGCGGCGAGCCATCATTCGGAAGTCGGCCGCGCGCTCAACGAGCTGCGCTTCGACAATTCCGTCCGCGTCGTCGTTCTGACCGGCGCCAACGGGGCGTTCTACACATCGCCGCTGGGACGCCCGCGCATGGAAAACCGCAACCCGGCGGAAGACTGGGACCTGACGCAGGGCATGCAGTTCACCTTCCAGACGTTGATCGAGATGGAGAAGCCGGTCATCGCGAAGGTCAACGGCCGCGCGGCCAGCTTCGGCGGCTCGATGGTCTTCGCCTGCGACTTCATCTGCGCGGCGGAAGACGCCCCGTTCGGCGACCCCCATATCGGGATGGGCGACGGCGTCCTGTTTCCGATGGGGCGTCCGGACAGCGGCACGGCGCCCGGCGACGGGGCGAACGCCTTCGTGCCGATCCACATGCCGCCGTGCATTGCGCGCGAATATCTGTGGCTCGCGAAGCAGTTCACCGGCGCGGACCTGTTCCGCATGGGCGTCATCAACCGCGCGGTCCCGGCCGATCAGCTCGACGCGACCGTGCAGAAGATGTGCGACGACCTGCTGCGACGGCCCGCCTATGCGCTCGCCCTGTCGAAGCGCGCGTTCAACAAGCACATCACGGATCGATTCAACGCGACGTTCGATCTCGCATGGGCCTATGAGGCGCTGAACTTCTACCAGTTCGGGCGCTACGTCGACGGCCGCGGCGACAAGACGCTCTGAGCGGGACGGCGGGGCGAAAGCCCCGCCATTCGCTCAGATATGTTCGGCCACGAGCTTGCGCCGCAGGTCCTCGCGCATGCAGGAGCCGAAATAGACCTGCCCGTCCGGCGGGGATGGCAGTTTCCGCATGACCGACATGGCCATCGCATTGCATTCGACACGCGACACCGGCCCTTGCGAAAAGGCGATGGTCTCGTAATGCGAGGCTGAACATTGGGCGCCGGGGGCGCTCGAGCATAAAAGAACGACGAGAGCGAATTCCATTCTGGACCTCGTTTCGTTGGCGCTGCGGCGCAGCGCTTCCAGCCACAAAGCCCTCGCGGGACGACCTCCGACCAATCAAAAGCAATTCACATGCCGCACTATCCACCAGCGGTCACTTGCGGCACATAAGGGGCAGGTGGCACTTTCGCCCACCAAACGGCCCTGGAGTTCCAGTTGACCGCGTCCGACGCCACACCCCGCGCTGAAACGCCGCATATCCCGGAAAGGTTGCTTCTGGGCGCGGGATTCCTTGCGGTCTATCTCGGGCTGGAGTGGCTGAGCTTCATTCACGAGTTCAACGGCCTTCCGGTCACGCCGTGGAATCCGGGGCTAGGGGTCGGATTTGCCCTCATGGTGCTGCGCGATCCGCGCTATGCGCTGGTGCTTTTCGCCGGCATCGTGATTTCCGAGGCCTTCATAGTCGGCAGCCATCTCGAAAAGCCTGTCGTGGCGCTGGTCGCGGGCATCATCGCAGGCGGCTATGCGCTGGCGGCCTTTCTGGTGCGCCGGGAGTTCCGGATCGACATCAGCCTGACGCGGCTACGCGATGTGCTGGTGCTGCTGGGAACCGGCGCCGCCACAGTCATCTGCGCAACCCTGCTGCTGACCGCTGTTCTGGTGACCTCCGGCGACCTCACCAGAGAGGACGCCTGGCTTCCGGCAACCGCCTTTCTGGTCGGCGACCTGATCGGCATTGCGGTGACGACGCCGCTGATCCTGCGGTTTGCCCGCCGGAACCGCGCCGCTGTTCTGTCGCCGCGTCTGTTCGGAGAGATCGCCCTGCTGGCTGGCGCGGTCGCGGTCGCGCTCTGGCTCGTGGCGGGCGATGAAAGCCGGGACGGGCACAAGCTGTTTTATGTGCTGTTCGTGCCGGTGGTCGCCGCCGCCCTGCGGGGCGGTCTCGACGGAGCCTGCATCGGACTGGCGATGACGCAGATCGGTCTGGTGGGCCTGCTTCGGGCGCGCGCTTACGACGCGATCGTGTTCACCGAATTTCAGGGCATGATGCTCGCGCTGACATTGACCGGCCTGATCGTCGGCATCGTGGTGACGGAGCGCCGGGAAGCGGACCGTCTGGTGCGGGCGGCCGAAGCTCGCATCAAGGAGAAGGAAGAAGAACTTGCGCGCGCGGGGCGTTTCAGCCTCGTCAGCGGCCTGGCCTCGGCGCTGGCTCATGAGATCAACCAGCCGATGGCGGCCGCGCGGGCGCTGGCGCGTTCGGCGCAGCAATTGCTGAACATGCCGCAAGGCGACATGGCGCGCGCAGAGCGCAATCTCGAGACGGCCATCGCCGAAATCGATCTCGCCAGCGGCATCGTTCGTCGCATGCGGGAATTCCTGCGCCGGGGAAAGCCGCAGGTTTCGCCCGTCGAGTTCGGAACGCTGGTCGAGGAAATCCTGCCGCTGATCCGCCCCGAGGCCGCCGGACGCAAGATCGCCCTGAATCATCTGATGACGCCGGATCTGCCGGCGATTGCGGTCGATCCGGTGCAGATCCAGCAGGTGATCCTCAATCTCGTCCGCAATGCGCTCGACTCAATCGGAGGCGCCGGGCAGGCTGACGGTCTTGTGACGATCGAGGCTAAAGTGTCCGGGGACGGGCGGTTTCTGGTTGCGAGCGTCTGCGACAACGGTCCGGGCATCGCGCCCGAACTGGCCGGGAAACTGTTTGATCCGCTGACGACCTCTAAACCCGAAGGCCTTGGCCTCGGGCTTTCGATCTGCCGGGCGATCATCGACGCCCATCGCGGCCGCATCTGGCTCGACCAGACCCCGGGCGCGACGTATTTCCACTTTGCAATTCCGCTGGAAACGCCGATATCAAAAGCATGACAGGAACCAGTGTTTTCATCATCGACGATCAGGCCTCCGTGCGGCACGCGCTCGGCGAGATGCTCGGCGTGTTCGGCTACCGGATCGAGACCTTCGAATCCGCCGAAAGCTTTTTGTCCGCCGTGACGCCAGAAAAGACCGGTTGCGTGGTCTCGGATGTGCGGATGGACGGCATGGACGGCATCGAACTCGTCCATGAAATGAGACGCCGCCACCTCTCCATGCCGGTGGTGGTCATTTCCGGCCATGCGGATGTGCCGATGGCTGTGGCGGCCATCAAGGCGGGCGCTGAAGACTTCATCGAAAAGCCTGTTGACGACCGGCAACTTGTGGCGGCCATCAACCGGGGCCTCGCGCGCCTGCATGAGCAGCAGCACCAGCACGACGCCGTGAAGGATCTGCGCGAACGTTTCGATCGCCTGACCCCGCGCGAGAGCGAGGTTCTGCTCGATGTCGTGAAGGGCCATACGAGCCATTCGGTCGCGGCGCGTCTCGGCATCAGCGTCAGGACCGTTGAAGGATACCGGGTCCAGATCATGGAAAAGATGCGGGCGGAAAGCGTCGCAAGCCTGGTGCGGCAAGCCATCCGGCTGCAGCTTATAAATCCGTAGATTTACGCGGTTGGTTGTTCGGATACCGCTTCCCGTATTGCTACCCTACTCTTCCTGCATGCAACGCGGCTTGCGCCGCAAGGGCATCAACGGGATGGAGTGTCGCATGCAACGCCCCGGACTTGACGGCAATCAGGCGCATCCGCGCGATTTCATCGGCGCTTCGCGCGCACCGATGAATATGTTTCTGGCTCTGGCGCTCGGGCCGATGGCAATTCTGGCGCTGGTCGCGCCGCTCAAGCTCGTGATGCCCATCATGAGCCTGCTGGCTTTCACGGCCGCCGCCATTCTGGCGCTGATCGCCCGGCGCGCGCAGCCCGGACTGTCCATTGCGGGACTGCGACCTGCCGATGCGGCGGCCCTTTTCGGGCTGATGTGGATTGTGACGGCGGCGCTGAGCAACCCGACCAATATTCTGAGAGCTTTCGGCGGCTGAACCGCCGCTTTCCCCATACCAGACCGGGCCCCTCTGGCAGCCATCAGGCTGCGATGTCGGACTGGAAATCTCCCGAGCGGCCTGCTGGTCTGGTCTTGTCGCTTCCTGCCAATCGCCCCGAACGTTGCTTGCGTTCGGGGCGCTTGATCGAAGAGCCTGACAGGCTTTCGATCTGGAACGACGACCTCGTTGCAGTCTGCTCCCCATCGGCAAAAACGAGCGAGCAAAAGCAATGATGGAATGGTTTACGGCAGACATGATGACCGCGCTTTTTCAGGTCATCATGATCGACCTTGTTCTGGCGGGCGACAACGCCGTCGTGATCGGCCTCGCTGCTGCGGGGCTCCCCAAGGATCAGAGAACAAGAGCCATTCTGGTCGGCATCATCGCGGCGACCGTGCTGCGCATCATTTTCGCAGGCTTTACAACGCAACTTCTGCAGATCGTCGGGCTTCTGCTCGCAGGCGGCATCCTGTTGCTGTGGGTTTCCTGGAAGATGTGGCGCGAGTTGCGTCATTCGGCGCATGAAGAGAACGACGCCGCCGAAGCGCTGGAAAACGCCGATCTCAACGCGGACGGAACCATCGCGGGCGGCGCCCGGCGCAAGACGTTCGCGCAGGCCGCCTGGCAGATCATCGTGGCCGACGTCTCCATGTCGCTCGACAACGTGCTGGCGGTCGCCGGCGCAGCGCGCGAGCATCCCTATGTGCTGATCTTCGGCCTTGCTCTTTCCATCGCCCTCATGGGCATCGCGGCGAGCTTCATCGCCCGCCTGCTCCAGAAGCATCGCTGGATCGCCTATGTGGGTCTCGCGATCATTCTCTATGTGGCGGTCGAGATGATCTATCGCGGCTGGCTGGAAGTCTGGCCGGTCGTCGTCGCCCTCAATGGATGACGTGCGGCAGCCGCTCGTCCTCGCGGACGAATTCGAGATCGAGCTGGTCGATCGCCTGCGAACGGGCGGCCTCCAGCTTCTCGATCTGGCTCGTCAGCTCCTGGCGGGTGGACCCTGACGATCCGGCGACCACAAAGCCGCCGATGGAGAGGATCAGCCCGACCACGCCCAGTTCCACCCGGTTCCAGATCGCGAACCCCAGGAACACGGCCAGAAGGAGCAGCGCGCCGCCCCACAGCGCGAGGCGCGCCAGCAAGATAGCCTTGCCGGCGCGTTCGCGAAGTTCGCCGAGATGCTCGATGCGGGCCTCGATATCGGCGATCAGTACGGGTGTGTTCTGGTCCACGCGGCCAACTTAGGCTTGGGACCTCCAAATGCAAGGCTGCGCGGCGGCCAGGTCGGGGCGTTTCGCTTTCGCCGCCGGTCCGCTATGAGAAGCGCAGGGGCGCTCGGCTCCGGTGGTCAGGGAGAGCCGCCATGAAGATCCGGACGGGTTTTGTCGCGGCGCTAGCGGCGCTTTTTCTCGCCGTTCCGGCGGCGGCGCAGAACAATTCGTCGCCGCAAACCGCCGAACAGGTTTTCAGCGCCAAAAAGACCGTCAATCTTTACATCGGCTACACGCCGGGCGGCAGCTACGATCTGTATGCGCGCCTGGTGGCCCAGCACCTCGGCCGGCACCTGCCGGGCAAGCCGACCGTCATCCCCAACAACATGCCGGGCGCCGGTTCTCTCACGGCCGCCAATTATGTGAACGAGGTCGCCCCGAAGGACGGAACGGCGCTGGCCATCGTGTCGGAAACGGCCGCGATGGAGCAGGCCCTCGGCAATCCGGCCGCTAAATATGACGCGACGAAATTCACCTGGGTCGGCCGCGTGGCCTCGTCCAACAACATCCATCTCGTCTGGCATGCGGCCAGGGCGCAGTCGGTCGAGGATACGAAGACCATCGAGATGACGGTCGCCGGGACAGGCCCGGCCAATATAGCCGAAGCGGTGCCGCGCCTGCTGAACGCGATCGCCGGCACTAAATTCAAGATCATCAGCGGCTATCAGGCGGCCGGGCCCGGCATGCTGGCGATGGAGCGCGGCGAGGTGGACAGCGCCGGCACATCCTGGGCGGCGATCAAATCCACCAAGCAGGACTGGCTGGACAAGAAGCTGGCCAGGATCATTCTCCAGAGCGTTCCCGAGCGCAGCCCCGAGCTTCCCGACGTCCCTGCCCTGCCGGAATTCGGCGCGACGCCCGAAGACAAGCAGGTGCTGGGCCTCTATGCGTCCGGCGGCGCCATAGGCCGGTCGTTCTTCGGTCCGCCGGGCGTTCCTCCGCAGATCGCCAAGGCCCTGCGCGACGGCTTTCAGGCCATGGTGAAGGACCCGGATTTCATCGCCGATGTGAAGCGCGCCAGTCTGGACGTCGAACCCGCGACAGCGGCCGAACTCCAGAGGATCGTCGAAAACACCGTCAAGGTGCCGGACACGGTGCGGGCGCGCGTGCGGGCGATTTTTGGAAATTGAGGCGTCACACTTCCACCACGCCTTGAGGGAAGAAGACGTTTTTCCGCGAGAAGGCGCATCTTATGGCGATTGATCGGCGAAACGTGCTGGCGGGCGGGCTGGCGCTGGGGACGTTCGGACTGACCCGGTCCGTCGCGGCGCAGACGCATTTCTACAAATCCGTCGCGGGCGACGATGGAACGCCGGTCCCGAACTATCTTGTTCCGGCTGACCTGTCGGTCGACGGCCTGCCGGGCGTCGTCTGGGCAGGCTCGGAACATCCCGATGTCATCCTGGTCGAATTCTTCGACTACAATTGTCCGTTCTGCCGCCGCGCCGCCAGCGATCTTGAAGCGATGCTGAAGGAAGACGGCAACTTGCGGCTGGCGCTGGTCAACAATCCGGTTCTGTCCCCCCAAAGCCTTGAGGCGGCGCAGGTGCAGCAGTCCGTGCTGAAACTCTATGGGCCGCGCGCTGCGCTCGCCCTGCATCTGGCCCTGTTCGGAGCACGCCGCCCCAATAACCGCGAAACCGCGCTGGCGACCGCCAAAAGAATTGGGCTCGATGAAACGAAGATCGCGGAAGCCTCGCAGGGCGCCGATGTGGGGCGTGTTCTCGACCGCCAGCGCAAGCTGGCCGAGGCGCTGGGCTTTTCGGCGACGCCTTCATTCTTGCTGAAGACGGTGGGCATCCTGGGCTACCCGGGCCGCTTCGCAATGCGCCGGATGGTGGCTTCCGTGCGGAGCTGCGACCAGATCGCGTGCGGGTGATCCAGTGCGGGTGGTTACGAGGCTTTAGCAAGGCTATCCAGATTCAGAAACTGCCGTCTTAATGATTGGACTTGCAGAATCCGCCCGCCATCGTCTCCAGCCGTTTGCGGTTGTGGCGGTTGTGATTCCCGCAGCTCCGTCGCGGGCGCAAATATTTTATCGGTTTGATATCGGCTGGAGATTTCAACCTCATGGATGTGTCGCTGCTTCAGGCCTCTTCCGTCCTGAGGACGACCAGGGCGCTTGAACCGGCCTATGCGAACCGCATTCCATCCATCCATGCGAAATGGTTGCCGTTCGCAGGCTCGTTCGAATTCGTACAGGCCGCTTTCGCGCTGAACGGCATCTATCTGTCCATGGCTAAACGCTGGCCCAACGTGACTGACGGCGTCGTGACAGGCGCGCAGACCATGCTGGCGGTCAGCATGACCGACCCCGAAGCCCTGGTGGTGAACGGAAAAAAGGTCGATGGTCCCGGCATCGCCATGGGCCGGGGCGGCTCCCAATATCGCTCCGCCGAGGGCGCGCCGTGGACATCGGCAATCGTGATGTTTCCCACGCTGATGCATGATCGCGGCTGGCCGGATACCGGGCCGCTGCATTCCGTCGTCCCGGTCGCGCGCGAGTCGCTGAACGCCTTGCGGGCGACCCTGAGCGACCTGTTTCAGATTGCTTCATTGAGACCGGAACGCTTCGCCTCGTGGGATGCCGTGAACGGCATGGTGGAAAGTCTCCACGGCGCTTTCGATCAGGCGTTCCGGACCTCCACCGCAGCCGAAACGCCTTCGCTGACCGTGAAGCATTTCCGCATTGCCCGGCAGGTCGACGAGTTCATCGCCGCCCATGCGCAGCGCCCGATCTACAGCGATGAAATCGCCGATGCGCTCGGCGTCACGTCGCGGACGCTTCATACGGTGATGCAGACGTTCAACGGCATGAGCCTGCATCGCTACATGCGGCTGCGGCGTCTGTGGATGGCGCGCAACGCCCTGATGAACGCGCAGCCTTCAACGCTGGTGAAAACCGTCGCGCTCGACCATGGCTTCTGGCATCTGGGGCGCTTCTCGAACGAATATTTCCGGCAGTTCGGAGAAACGCCCTCGCAGACGCTGTCGAGCGGACGCTCGCCCTGATGCGAGCTTGACCGCCTGTGACCCCGGTGGTCAGATGCCCTTCAACAAATGGGGGGATTCATGCGGAAGCTTGCGGGTATCTTGTTGTTTGCAGTCATGCCCGCCGGACAGGGCCTCGCGCAGACAGCCCTTCCGAATCCTTCCGCGTCTGTCACCGCCTGTCCGCCTGCGGTCGCCGATATCGCCACGTGCTATTCCGACAAGGACCCCAACGGGGCCTACATACTGGCCGCCATGCCGAAGCAATGGAACGGCAATCTGGTTGTCTATGCCCACGGCGGGCCTTCGGTCATTCCTTACGCAGCCGACAGCAACAAGTCCGATCTGAACAAATACGCCATCAGCGTGAAGCTCGGATTTGCGTGGGTCGCCTCCACCTATCGCCGCGAAGGCTACGGCGTCAGAATGGCCGCCACGGATACGGACAATGCGCGAAAATATTTTGTCGAGCGGATCGCCCAGCCCAGGCGCACCGTCCTGCATGGCGCTTCCTATGGCGGCATTGTCGGCGCGAAGCTCGTCGAAATCTACGGCAAGACCATCGACGGCAAGACCATCTATGACGGCGCGTTTCTCAACAGCGGTCTCGTGGGCGGGCCGCTGAAAGGTTATGATTTCCGCGTCGATCTGCGCGCCGTCTATCAGCACTATTGCCAGAATCTGCCGCATCCGGACGAGCCGCAATATCCGCTCTGGATGGGGCTCGCGCAGGATCAGAAAATATCGCTGCCGGGACTGGAAAAGCTCATCAACGACTGCACCGGCGTCTCGCGGCCAGCCGCCGAACGGACGGCGGAGCAGAAGGCGCGGCTCGCCAACATCGTCAATGTGGTGAACATCCCCGAAAATCTTCTGTTCAGGCACATGCAATCCTCGACGCTTCTGTTCGCGGGAATCGTGCGCGACATGACGAAGGGACGGAACCCGTTCTCCAATACCGGCGTCGTCTACAAGGGCTCGAACGACGATGCCGCGCTCAACCGCGACGTGGCGCGCTTCGCGGCCGATCCGTCGGCCGTGGCGGATCTTCGTCACGACGGCGAAGTGACCGGCAACATTCCTGTTCCGGTGATCTCGATTCACTCGATCAACGATCCGCAGGTGGCGGTTGAACACCAGTCGGTCTATCGCGACGCGGCCGCGAAAGGCGGCAGCGGCGAACGCCTCGTGCAGGCCTATACGGACGAGCCGGAACATACCGGTCAGAGCGCGCCGGAGATCGCGGCTTCCATCAACGCCCTGATGCAATGGATCGAGAAAGGCCAGAAGCCTTCCGCCGTCTCCATCGCGGCGGATTGCAAGACGCTCAGCGCAACCCTGACGGGCCCTTGCCGCTATCAGCCGGATTTCCAGCCCAAGCCCATCGAGACGCGCTTCTATCAGCGGACGCGCTGACTTGTTTTTATCGACTGACGCAGAGGCTCGCAGCGACATAACGCAGATGAGGTTTCGCCAGTTACGCCGTGGGCTAGCGGAATCTTAATTCGAAAGCTGCGATCTGATGTTTCGGCCAGCGAATGCCGCCAACGAAAACGGCGTCGCCGCGCAGATTATATGTCGAGGCCCAGGGGTGGCGGGCGAGCCAGTGCGCGGCGGCGATTGAAATGCGCTGCTGCTTGGTCGCCGTAATGGAAGTCATGGCCTGTTCGAGCGTCGGCCGCGCCTTCACTTCCACAAAGGCGACCGTGGCGCCGCGCCGGGCCACGAGATCAATCTCGCCGCCGGGCGCGATGTAGCGGCGCGCCAGAATGCGATAGCCAGACAGGAGCAGAACAGCCATGGCGGCCCATTCGGCGCGATGGCCCAGACTATAGGCGCGCCTGCGTCTCTCCCGCGTCACGGATCGGCCGCGCGGCGGGCCGCGCTGAGTTCCACCGCGCGCGCATAGACCTTTCGGCGCGGCTGGCCGGTTTCGGCGGAGACGACGGAAGCGGCGTCCTTGACCGAAAGGGTTTCGAGCGCACGGACGAGTTTGGCGTCGAGGTCTTCAGTGGCCACTTCCGGCGCGGCGGCGTCGGGCGGGCCGACGAGCAGAACGATCTCGCCTTTTGGGGGGGCCTCTGCGGCAAGGGCAGCCGCAAGGTCCGGCAGGCTGCCGCGCCGCACCGTCTCGTAATGTTTGGTCAATTCCCTGGCGATGGCGGCGGGCCGTCCGCCCAGGACGGCGGCCAGATCCCCCAGCACTTCGGCGAGGCGGCGCGGCGATTCAAAGAACACAAGCGTGCCCGGAATGGCGGCGAGTTCGGCGATGCGCTGGCGGCGGGCGGCGCTTCGGGGCGGCAGAAAGCCTTCGAAGAAAAAGCGGTCGGTCGGCAGGCCGGCGACTACGAGCGCCGCCAGCACCGCCGAGGGGCCGGGGATCGGCACGACCTCGATGTTTTCGGCCAGCGCATCCGCGACGAGCTTGAACCCCGGGTCGGATACGAGCGGCGTGCCGGCGTCCGAAACCAGAGCCAGAGCCGCGCCGGTCTTCAGGCGAGCGATCAGGTGCGGGCGCATCACGGCGGCGTTGTGCTCATGGTAGGTCACGAGCGGGGTCGCGATGCCGTAATGGGCCAGCAACGTTTTGGTGACGCGCGTGTCCTCGGCGATCACGGCGTCGGCGGAGGCCAGAGTCGCCAGCGCCCGGAAAGATATGTCCTTCAGATTGCCGATGGGGGTCGCCACTACATGAAGGCCCGGACGGATCGGCTCCGCCTCGGCCCGCAGGCCCAGCACCGTATAGGAGGGCGAGGGCCTGTCGGCGGGTCGGTGATCGGCAGGCGGCTTCGACATGGCTTGGTCCAGACTTGAGTACAGACATCCTGCACCGGGCAAATCGTTCTGTAAACCGTCCGATCGTTCGATTTACAGAACAATTGACATTGCGGGCGCGCGCCTCGAAATGGTCGGCAGGATGCGGACTCTTTACTTTTCCTTACCCAAAACAGGGTAAATTGAACGCAACCATAGTAAGCGGTGCGGTTTTCGCGTGGAGGGTTGGGTGACGAAGGTCATGACGGCGGGCAGAGGCCACCTGCGCCGCAGCTTTCCCATCAGGCTGTTTGCCCCGATCCTGCTTGCCGGCGCGCTCGCCGGCTGCAGCAGTACGGGAGGCCTCGGGCCGGTCATTCCGGGGGGCAATTTGTCCGCCCCGACGACGCCGGTCGAATCCGGCCCGCTGGACGCCGCCAACACGATCGGGACCGGACCGGTCCGTATCGCCCTCATCCTTCCGCTGACGCAGGGGTCCGGCCCCAGCGTGGTGGGCCAGTCGCTCCGCAATGCGGCCGAACTCGCGGTGAGCGAATCCGGGGGCGCCGACATCACAGTTCTGGTGAAGGACGACCAGTCGACGCCGGAAGGCGCGCGCGCCGCCACGCAGGCTGCGCTTGGCGAAGGCGCGGATCTGATCCTTGGACCGCTCTACGCCAATAACGTGCGCGAAGCCGGACGCCTCGGCCGCGGCGCAAACAAATCCGTCATCGCCTTCTCGACCGACACAAGCGTCGCATCGCGCGGCATTTACCTTCTGTCATTCCTCGTCGAGAGCTATGTGAGCCGCATCGTGGATTTCGCTGCCTCCAAGGGCAAGAAGTCCGTGGCGGCGCTCGTGCCGGAAAACGATTACGGCAATGTGGCGCTCGCCGAATTCCAGGAGGCTGCGGCGCGGCGCGGGATGCGCGTGCAGGCCATCGAGCGTTACACGCCGGGCAATGCCGGGACAGCGATCCAGCGCATCGCGGGGGTCCAGAGCCAGATCGACGCCCTGTTCATTCCCGAACAGGCTGACGCCATGGCGACGATCTCCTCGCAATTGCAGAGCGCCAAGGTGGACACCAAGCGCGTGCAGATTCTCGGCACGGGTCTTTGGAACGATGCGCGGGTGCTGCGGCTTCCGGGCCTGCAGGGCGCATGGTTCTCGGGCCCCGAGAACAGCGGGTTCAATGCGTTCGCGCAGCGCTACCGGGCCAAGTTCAATTCCGACCCGACCCGCATCGCGACTCTCGCGTATGACGCGGTGTCGCTGGCGGCGGCGCTGGCGCGCACGCAGGGCGCACAACGCTTCTCGGAAGGCGTCCTGCTCAACTCGTCCGGCTTCAACGGCGCTGACGGCGTGTTCCGCTTCCGGGCGGACGGCCAGAACGACCGCGGCCTCTCGGTGCTGCAGATCAACAACGGGACCACGACGGTCGTGAGCCCTGCCCCGCGCAGCTTCGGCGGCGGCGCAGGCTAGGACGCAGCGAGAGCGCCGCAAGGCGCTTGACCGGCGCAATTTTCGCCCGCAAAGACCACCCAACAGGTCCGCCTCGCGGCGGCGCCCACAGGCCTTTGCGGAGGAAATGCGTTTGACCAGCAAGCTGAAACTCACGCTCGCCTGCGGCGACTACGAGATTGTGCGCGCCCTCAAGGAAGGCATCGTGCAGCCCGACGGGATCGACCTGACGATCCTCACCAAAATGGACTCGAGCACGCGCCACTGGCGCTTCCTGCGCAATCAGGAATTCGACGTCGCCGAGCTTTCCAGTTCGTCCTACCTGCTGTCGCGCGATCAGGGCATGCCGTTCGAGGCGATCCCGGTGTTCCTGCACCGGCGTTTCCGCCATGGCTTTGCGTTCATCAATACGCAAAAGGGCATCAACAGCCCGAAGGATCTGATCGGCAAGAGGATCGGCGTGAAGTCCTATCAGGTCAGCGCCATCGTGTGGCTGCGGGGCATTCTGGAGCACGAATATGACGTGCCGCATCGCTCGATCGACTGGTATTCGGAGATCGACGAAGATGTGGAGTTCATCCCGCCTGCCGACCTGAAGCTCACCCGCCTGCCGCACGACAAGTTCGTGGAGGAGATGCTGGTGAACGGCGAACTTGACGCCGTGCTGCATCCCGACCTGATCGAGCCGTTCATCAAGAAAGACCCGCGTGTCGGGCGTCTTTTCAAGGACTACAAGAACGACGAACTGAATTATTTCCGCAAGACGCAGATCTTCCCGATCATGCATGTGATGGGGCTGCGCCGCGAGGTCGTCGAAAAGCACCCCTGGGTTCCGGTGGAGCTTTACAAGGCGTTCGACGCCGCCAAGAAGATCGGCATGCAGCGCATGGAAAATCCGCGCATCGCGCCGCTCGCCTGGTATCGCGAGGCCTGGGAGGAACAGGAAGAGGTGCTGGGCTCCGATCCGTGGGAATATGGGCTCAGCGACCGCAACCGGCACAATCTCGAAACGCTCGTTCAATATTCGCACGAGCAGGGATTGATGAAGCGCCGCATGGGGCTGGAAGAACTGTTCCTCGACGTCGATCAGGGCCGCAAGCGCGGCGGGTTCCGCATCTAGGGCGGTGAAGCCCGAGGCTTGCTTTTGGCGTCCGGGCTTCTAGTCTCCACAAATAATGAGCGGCCGCGAATGACCGCCTGAAGTGGAGGACCCATGTTCAAGACAACAATGCGTTTCGGCCTCGCGGCCGTGGCGGCGACGATCCTCGCAGGCGCGGCGCAGGCGCAGGGCGCGGGACCGTTCTCGGGCGGCAAGCCGCTGACCATGATCATCGGGTTCGGGCCGGGCGGCGGCTACGACACGTGGGGGCGCACGCTGGCGCGGCATATCGGCAAACATTTGCCGGGAACGCCCAATGTGGTGCCGCAGAACATGCCGGGCGCGGGCTCCTACCAGGCCGCAAGCCACATCTACACGATCGCCCCCAAGGACGGCACCGTGATGGGCATCATCGCCCGAGACGCCCCGCTGGGACCGATCACGGGCGCGGAAGGCGCACGGTTCGATCCCTTGAAAATCTCGTGGATCGGCACGCCCACCACGGAAACCAATGTCTGCATCGCCACCGCCAAGTCGGGGCTGAAGACCCCGAAGGACATCACCGAAAAGACCTTTATCGTCGGCGACACAGGGGCCGGCACCGGCACCCGGTCCTACCCGAAGGCGCTGACCGAAATTCTCGGCATGAAGTTCAAGCTCATCAGCGGCTTCCCGTCCTCCTCCGACGTGTTTCTGGCAATGGAGCGCGGCGAGGTGGACGGCATCTGCGAGAGCCTCGACAGCGTTTCGGGCAAGCGTCCGAACTGGCTGCGGGACAAGGTCGTCAACATCATCTTCTACGGCGGCGCGGAGCCGAACCCCACGCTCAAGGACCTGCCCTTCGTGCTCGACCTTGCGAAGGACGAGCAGCAGAAGACCGAACTGCGGTTCCTCTACGCCGGACAGGGCATCGGACGCCCGTTCGTGGCGCCGCCCGATCTGCCCGCAGATCGGCTGAAGATGCTTCGGGACGCCTTCAACGCGACCATGAAGGACCCGGACTTCGTCGCGGAGGTCAAAAAGGCCGGGCTGGATCTCGAACCCGAGGACGGAGCGCACCTGGAAGCGCTCATCCGCCAGATCTATGCGACCCCCAAGCCGATCGTCGAGAAAATCGGCAATCTCATCAAGTAGCCGGGTCCGCGATCCTGCAAGCTCGAGCGGGACAAGAAAATATTCTTGTCCCGCCCTTGTATTGCGGCGGTTTGCCACGTATCTTGTTCGCATCGATCTTTGGCCGCGAACTTGGCCACGCACTGCGAGTGCTCTGTCTGACGACTCCCGAACATCGATAAACTCACCGGTCCGCTCAGGCAGGCCAGCACTTATCTATCTGAAGAAAGGGTTTCCCATGGCTACGGGAACCGTAAAGTGGTTTAACGGTCAAAAGGGCTACGGCTTCATCCAGCCCGACGACGGCGGCAAGGACGTGTTCGTTCACATCAGCGCTGTCGAACAGGCCGGTCTCAAGGGTCTCAACGAAGGTCAGAAGATCTCCTACGAGATCCTCACCGACCGTCGCTCGGGCAAGGCTTCCGCGGGCAACCTGCGCGCCTGATTGACGCCCTGGACGTCGTTTCAAAGCCCCGGTGAAAGCCGGGGCTTTTTGTTTTTCCCTTCGCCCTCTTCATCACGCCGCCGATGTCCTGGAGCGGCCCGTCTCCTGCATGGCGTCTGATCATCGTCCGCGCGGCGGACCGACCGGGAAATTTCATTGACCGTCAAAGCTACACCGCCGTTGAGGAACCCTGCCTGGGCGCCCTTCGAGCATCGCGACTTCGCGCTCTATTTCGTCTCCCGCTTCTTCTCCGGCGCGTCGTCGCAGATGATCAATGTGGCGGTCGGCTGGCTGATCTACGATCTCACCGAAAGCGCCTTTGCGCTGGGCCTGATCGGCCTGTGCATTTTCGCGCCCAACATCATCTTCGCCCTGATCGCCGGGCATGTGGCGGACCGGTTCGACCGGCGTCTCGTGCTGATCATCTGCTATGCGGCGATGACGGTTTCGTCCCTCGGCCTGCTGACAGGCGTGATGACCCGCACGCTCAGCGTGACGATGATCTTCCTGCTGATCGGACTGCTTGGAACCGCGAAGGCTTTTTCCAACCCGGCCGGACAGGCGATCCTGCCCAATCTGGTGCCGCGCGACATCTTTCCGCGCGCCGTCGCCACCATGTCATGGGCCTGGCAGACGGCCACCATCGCCGGACCCGCCGTCGGCGGCCTGCTCTACGCTTTCGGCGCCGACAAGGTTTTCTTCGCCACCACGATCCTGAACTCCGCCTGCCTGATCTGCCTCGTCCTCCTCAAGCCGGGACTGCGGGTGCGGAGCAAGGAGCCGGTAACGTGGGAATATCTGACGGCCGGCGTGCGCTTTATCTGGGGCCACCAGATCCTGCTGGGGTCGATCTCGCTCGATCTTTTCGCCGTATTGCTGGGCGGCGCGACGGCTTTGCTGCCGATCTATGCGCGCGACATTCTGGAGACGGGGCCGTCCGGCCTCGGCGTGCTGCGTACTGCGCCAGCCGTGGGAGCCTTTGCGACCGGGCTCGTGCTCGCCCATATGCCCGAGTTGCGGCAGGTTGGACGCAAGATGTTCATTGCAGTCGCGGTCTTCGGACTGGCGACCATCGGGTTCGGGCTGGCGACGAATTTCTATGCGGCGATGATCTTTCTGGCGGTGCTGGGCGCTGCCGACATGGTCAGCGTCTTCATCCGTTCGACGCTGATGCAGATCGAAACGCCGGACGAGATGCGCGGGCGCGTGTCGGCGGTGAATACGCTGTTCATCGGCGCATCCAACGAACTGGGCGAGTTCGAATCCGGAATTCTGGCGGGATTCGTCGGGGCGGTTCCGGCCGTTGTGATCGGGGGCGTCGGCTCGCTCGTCGTGACGGGCCTGTGGACCGTATGGTTTCCGCAATTGCGCGACCGCGACCGGCTTACGCAGGGCCCGCACAAGCCATGACGGCGGATTGTAAAAATAATTTTTCCTGTGCGGAACCAACCCCTTGTGGCGATTCGCGCTTGTGCCAAACATGGGGCGAATCACAAGCGGGCTGATTCGCAGGGGAACGGGCAAATGCGGGCGATCGATCTGACGCAAGTCCGACGCGATCTGGCCGAATGGGGCGAACCGATCGTGGCCGATCAACTGATCGGCTTTTACGCCGCAGCTCTCAAGGGCCAGCAGAGCATCGCGCAGCCTCTCACATTCAACCACCGTCGCCTCTGGCGGCATCTGTTCAGCGGCCATGTGAAGGAGGCGCAGATCACGCGCCTTGAATTGCAGCGGCTCGGCAAACTCTGCGGATTACGCCCGACGGCGATCGACGATGTGGACCATCAGGTCATCGACGAACTGATGTCGGTCATCATGGCGCGTTTCCACCGGTCTCCAGCAGTGGCGCGCGATTACAGCCTCACGCTGATCAACATCGCCGAAAGCCTGGCCGAGACGCGGCTGCGGGCCGCCTGATCTTCTTCTTCGGCGCGAGGCCGGCCGGCGTGCTACAAGACCGCATGATTTGCGGCCCTGATCCTTCTTTCCATTTTGCGGCGGATTCCAGCCGGTGAGCCATGTCTGGTCGCCCCAGCAGGATCAGGCCCTGACGGCGGTCGCCCGCTGGCTGCGCGACGGCGACCGGCAGGTCTTCAGGCTGTTCGGCTTCGCCGGAACCGGCAAGACCACGCTGGCGCGCCACATCGCCGATCAGGCGGACGGCGAAACCGTGTTCGGGGCCTTCACCGGCAAAGCCGCCATGGTGCTGCGCCAGAAGGGGTGCAAGGACGCCCGGACGATTCACAGCATGATCTACAGACCGAAGGAGGTGGACAGCGAGGAGCCGTCCTTCGTGCTCAACGAGCAGAGCGCCGCCGCCACCGCCAGCCTCATCATCATCGACGAATGCTCGATGGTGGACGAGGAACTGGGTCGCGATCTTCTGTCCTTCGGCAAGCCGGTGCTGGTGCTGGGCGATCCGGCGCAATTGCCGCCCGTCAAGGGCGGGGGCTATTTCACCGAGGCGGAGCCTGACGTGATGCTCACCGAGGTGCATCGGCAGGCCGCCGACAATGCCATCATCCGGTTGTCGATGATCGTGCGCGACGGCGGATCGATCGAGCGCGGCGATTACGGCGACGCGCAGGTCATTCCTCGCAGCGCCATCGACCCGACCATTGTGACCAAAGCCGATCAGGTGCTGGTCGGGATGAACAAGACGCGCCGCAACTACAATCGCCGCCTGCGCGAGCTTTTCGGTTTTTCCGAGCAGACACCACAAGTGGGCGACAAGCTGGTCTGCCTGCGCAACGACCGAACCAAGGGGCTGCTCAACGGCGGCCTCTGGAAGGTGAAGACACTGTCGCCGATGCGGCGCGGCAAGCTGCGGATGACGGTGACGCCCGAGGACGATCCGCGCCACAAGGGCCAGCGGATCGGGGTGATTCCGCAATTCTTCACCGGCGAAGAGGAAATCCCCTATTCGCTGCGCAAGGGATCGGACGAATTCGAATTCGGCTATGCGCTCACGGTGCACAAGGCGCAGGGTTCGCAATGGGACGAGGTCGTGCTGTTCGACGAATCCTGGGCCTTTCGCGAGCATCGCCATAGATGGCTCTACACGGCCGTCACCCGCGCCGCCAAGCGCCTCACCATCGTCACCTGAAGGCTGCAGCTCGATGCACGAGATCACCCAGACGATCCTGGCCTTCATCAAGGAAAACGAGTTTTGGGCCGTGCCCATCGTGTTCGCGCTGGCGTTCGGCGAATCGCTCGCGCTGGTGGCGCTGCTGCTGCCGGCGACAGTGATCCTGTGGGGCGTCGGCGCGCTGATCGGCGCGAGCGGCCTGAACTTCTGGCCGATCTGGGCTGCGGCCGTGGTGGGCGCGGCGCTCGGCGACTGGCTGTCCTACTGGCTGGGCGTCCATTTCCACGAACAGATCGCCCGTATGTGGCCGCTGTCCCGGCACCCGACGCTGCTTCCCAGGGCGCATGTCTTCTTCGAGAAATGGGGCGCGCTGGGCGTGTTTTTCGGACGATTCATCGGGCCGTTGCGGGCGGCGGTGCCGCTGGTGGCGGGCGCGGTGCAGATGCCGCGGATTCCATTCCAGATCGCCAACTGGGCGTCGGCTTTCGTGTGGGGCTTTACGACGCTTGGACCGGGCGCATTCGGAATCCAGTGGCTGAAGGGGTTCGGGTGATCAGCGGAACGACCGCGATCTGGCGCGCACGATGGAATCCTTCAGCCATACCTTCATGATCAAGGGGATCGAGAAGGTCATCACCAGCACGCGCACGAGATGGTGGGCGACCGCGTAAAGCGGGTCGAGCCCAAGCGCGAAAGCCAGAAGCGTCATGGCCTCGAATGCGCCGGGCGCAAAAGCCAGCATGGTCTGGCCGATCGGAAAGCCCAGCCACCGCGAAGCCAGCCATGCAAAGGCCAGCGAAATCGCGATGGAACAGGTTACGGACCCGAGAGCCGCGCCGAGCATTCCGCCCAGCGACTTCCAGTCGAAGCCCACGAAGCGCGAGCCGATCCATGCGCCGATCAGGATCTGGCTCGACGCCATGTACCAGTCGGGCGGTCGCCCGTCGGCTATGCTGGTTCCGTGGAAGAAGCCGGACACCGCCATGATGCCGAGAAATAATCCGCCGGCCACTTTCCAGCGTTCCAGCAGCCAGCCGAAGGCCAGTCCTGGAACGGCGATGAGGGCGATCAGCCAGAGCGGATCGTCGGCATGCACGGCATTCGCCAACGCATGGCCGCTGGCGCCGGTGACCACGATGGGCAGGACCGCCATGAGCAGAAAGGCCCGGAACATCTGGACCACGACGATGCGGGGGATGTTGGCGTTGGTCTGGCCGGCGATGATCAGCGCGGTCGACATGGCGCCAGGGGTCGAGGCCAGCAGGGCGGTGGCCTTGTTCCAGCCGTGGACCCGCATGAGGTAAAAGGACGAGGTGGCGGTGACCGCATAGGCGGCTACGGCCATCAGGACGATGCTGAGCGGATAGGTCGCGGCGCCGCGCAATGTTTCAGGGGTGACGGCAGAGCCGATCGAGACGCCCGACAGAAGCATTGCGAGCCAGCGTAGCGGCGTGCCGATGGACGTCGCCTTGCCGGGGATGGACAGGAGCGCAACCGCCACCATCGCGCCCGACAGATAGGCGCCCGGCAGTTCAAGCCAGCGAAACGCAAAAGCGCCGAACAGCCCGACAGCCAGCGTCACGAGCTGGCCGACGGCAGGCGGTTCGTTCTTCAGGAATGATCTGGTGACGGCCATGTCTATCCTTGCGGCGTCGGCCCCGCGTCGGGAGCCGGGCGCACCGCCATCCGGGGTTTACCCACGCGGGCGGTGCGTCGCAAGGATCGAGGTCGGGGGCCGGAAGCCCGCGTTCAGCGGAAAGCAACCGCCGAAATGGTCGCGAAAAGGCCGAGCGACATGGTGAAGGCGAGCACGATTACGTCGAGTTTTGCGGTCTTGGTCATGGCTATCTCTTGATTTTGCCCCCCGGTCGGGAAAGGAGGCCGCTCGCGTTGGCAAGCGGCCCCAAGTCAGGGAGGAAACGCCCAAGGAGGGCACAGCGGGCATAACCACGCTGCTGTGCACAATATGCTTGTTGCGTTGCACAAAATCAAATGCGGAGTTCGCATGGCTGCCCCGTTGGGGCAGGATAGCTGACCTAATCCCTTCGTCGAAAACGCGCCTACTTTTTGGCGAGCAGATCGCGGATTTCGCTGAGCAGGACTTCCTGCTTCGGCGGCGGCACGGGTTCGGCGGGCTTGGCGGCTTCGCTCTTCTTCAGCGTGTTGATGGCGCGCACCACCATGAACAGGACGAACGCCACGATCAGGAAATTCACCACATAGGTGGCGAAGCTGCCCCACGCGAGGACCGGTCCCTGTTTCTGGGCGTCGACCAGGTTGGTCGCCGTGACGGCTTTGGAAAGCGGAATGAAATAGTTGGAGAAATCGGCGCTGCCGAACATGCCGATGAGCGGCATGATGAGGTCCTTAACCAGCGAGTCGACGATCTTGCTGAAGGCTGCGCCGATGATCACGCCGATGGCGAGATCAACCACATTGCCGCGCATGGCAAATTCCTTGAATTCCTTGAGCATCGAGGCCCCCTTTTTAAACTTATTGGTCAAAAGCCCATTCGGGCGCGGCAACCTAGCACCCGCGCAGGAGCCTTGAAAGGCATGCATCCGGCGTGTCGGTGCGAAAGCTGAAATTCGTCGCGTCCGGTGCTAGGATCATCGGCAGCGCGTCAGGGGAGCCCGCATGGTTGCCGGTTCGGTCACAGTTCTCACGGCAATCGTCTATGTGTGCCTGCTTTTCGTGGTGGCGCATTACGGCGACATCTGGGGACGTCGCATTCTCGGCAAGCGGATCAGGCCGCTCGTTTATGCGCTGACGCTAGGCGTCTATTGCACTTCATGGACGTTCTACGGTTCGGTCGGCCTTGCCTCATCGCACGGGCTCGACTTCCTGCCGATCTATATCGGACCCCTGATCGTCGTAGGCCTGTTCTATCCGTTCATCCTGCGCGTCATCCGCCTCGCCAAGGCGCAGAACATCACCTCCATCGCCGACTTCGTGGCGGCCCGCTACGGCAAGTCCGAAAAGGTGGCGGCGCTGGTCGCGATCATCATGGTGATCGGCGTTGTCCCGTATATAGCCCTGCAGCTCAAGGCGATTTCGACGAGCATCTCGACAGTCCTGAATCCCCTGCAGGTTGGCGAGACGGCCATAGCGGCCGCAGGCGGCGGCGTCCTGCCCATCGTGGTGGCGCTGATGCTGGCGGGTTTCGCCATGGCCTTCGGAACGCGCCACATCGACGCGACGGAGCATCAGGACGGCCTCGTCCTGGCGATCGCCACCGAGTCGCTCGTCAAACTCGCGGCCTTCCTGATCCTCGGCGTCTTCGTCACATGGTTCATGTTCGACGGTTTCGGCGACCTTGCCCAGAAGGCTGTCGCGGACACCAGGATCCGCGCGATTCTGGCCGAGACTCCTGCGGCAGATACGTGGATCGTCACGACCTTCCTGTCGGCGTGCTGCATCCTGCTGCTGCCGCGCCAGTTCCAGATGATGGTGGTCGAAAACCGCGACGAGAGCGACGTCAAGACGGCCGCATGGCTGTTCCCGCTTTACCTCGTGGCGATCAACCTGTTCGTCGTGCCTCTGGCTATCGCCGGGCTGCTGACCTTTCCGGGCAACGGCTTCGACCGCGACATGACGGTGCTGGCCCTGCCGCTTCATGCGCAGTCCGACGCGGTGGCGCTCATCACAATGATCGGCGGTCTTTCGGCGGCGACCGCGATGGTGATCGTCGAATGCGTCGCGCTTTCGATCATGGTGTCGAACGATCTCGTCATGCCGGTCCTGCTGCGCGGGCGCGACGCAGGCCTCGGCGTGCTGACCCGCAGGGGCGACCTCGGGTCCATCGTGCTCGGCGTGCGCCGCATCGCCATCGTGCTGATGCTGGGGCTCGGTTATCTCTATTACCGCTATGCAGGCGATGCGGGCCTCGCGTCCATCGGCCTTCTGGCGTTCGCGGCTGTGGCGCAGGTGGTTCCGCCGTTTCTCGGCGGACTGTTCTGGGGCCGTGCGACGGCTCGCGGCGCGACTGCGGGCCTTCTGGCAGGCGTCGCCTTGTGGGCCTACACGCTTTTCCTGCCCTCCGTGGCGGGCGGCTCGGAAGATCTTGCGGCGCTGGTCGAGTACGGTCCGCTCGGCGTCGCCGCCCTCAAGCCCACCTCGCTGCTCGGCGCCGAAATGCCGACGCTCGTGCATGGCGTGCTGTGGAGTCTGGCTTTCAACATTCTCTGCTTTGTCGGCTTCTCGCTCAGCCGTCCGGCGACCCCCATCGAGAAACTGCAGGCCGACATTTTCGTGGGACATGCGCCCTCGCCGATGGCGCAGGCTTTCCGGATGTGGGGCGTCAACATCACGGTGAGCGAGCTTGAAACCGCCGTCGCCCGCTACCTCGGACCGGAACATACGCGCCGGGCTTTCGAAGGATTCATGGCGGATCTCGGTCTTGATTCGAATCCCGCGCATGAAGCCGATATTCGCCTGCTGCGTTTCGCCGAACATCTGCTGGCCTCGGCCATCGGGGCGGCCTCGTCGCGGCTTGTGCTCTCGCTGCTCCTGCGACGCCGCAACGTGTCGCGCGAAGCCGCGCTGCGGCTGATCGACCAGGCGTCGGCGACGTTGCAATACAATCGCGATCTGCTGCAACACGCGCTCGATTTCGCCCGCCAGGGGATCACGGTGTTCGACCGCGACCAGCGGCTGCTCTGCTGGAACCGCGAGTTCCGCGACCTGTTTGATCTGGCGCCCGACAAGCTCTCCATCGGACTCAGCCTCGAAGAGCTGCTGCGCTATAATGCCGAGCGCGGCTTGTATGGCCCCGGACGCATCGAGGAATTCGTCACGCAGCGCATGGAGGCGCTGGTCAATGTGAGCGAGCCGTTCAGGCTGCGCCTGTGGCCTTCGCAGCGTGTGATCGAAATACGCTCAGCCGGCATGCCGGACGGCGGCCTCGTGACGACCTATACGGATGTCACCGATGCGGTGAAGGCCGAGGAAGAACTGGAACGCACCAACGAGACGCTGGAAGAGCGCGTCCGCCAGCGCACCGAGGAGCTGGAGCAACTCAACAGCGCGCTTGCCATCGCAAAGGCGGAAGCCGACGAGGCGAACCTGTCCAAGACGCGCTTTCTGGCCGCCGCCAGCCACGACATTCTTCAGCCGCTTAACGCCGCGCGCCTTTACGCGACCTCGCTCGTCGAGCGCACGCGCGAGGGGGCTGCGGCCGCCGGCGAGCCCGGCGCGTCGACAGGCGAACTGACGCGACACCTCGACGCCTCGCTCGAAGCGGTGGAAGAAATCCTCACCGCGCTGCTTGAAATTTCGCGACTCGATGCCGGCGCGATGAAGGCCGAGCCGTCGAATTTCCGGCTCGACGAGGTGATGCGCCAGTTGCGCATCGAGTTCGAACCGCAGGCGCGCCAGAAGGGACTGAAACTGCGTTTCGTTCCATGCTCTCTCAGCGTGCGCACCGACCGTCGCCTGCTGCGCCGCATGCTGCAGAACCTTATCTCCAACGGCATCAAATATACACAGTCCGGCAGCGTGCTGGTCGGTTGCCGCCGCGTCGGCAGGAATGTCCGCATCGAAGTCTGGGACACGGGCGTAGGGATTCCCGCGTCGCAGCAAGCGAGCGTGTTCCGTGAGTTCGAGCGTCTGGCGCAAGGCGCGAAGATCGCGCGCGGGCTCGGCCTCGGCCTGTCCATTGTGGAACGTCTGGCGCGCGTTCTGGACAGCCAGATTCGCTTGCGATCACAGCCCGGCAAGGGTTCCGTTTTCTCGGTAGAGGTTCCGGTCGTGGCCATTGCGCCGTCGGAGTCCGCAGAGCCTGTGGCGGTCGCTTCCGCCCATGCGCCGCTCGCCGGAATGACGATCCTGACCATCGACAACGACTCGCGCATTCTGGAAGGCATGCTGGCGCTGCTCACCGGCTGGGGATGCCGGGTGCTGTGCGCGCCGGGACTTGAGGAAGCGCGCGCGGCCATTTATCTCGGCAGCGCGCCGGACGTGATCCTCGCCGACTACCATCTCGACGAGGGCGACGGACTCGACGCCATTTCGGCGCTGCGGGAGGAGTTCGGGGCCGACATCCCTGCCCTTCTGCTCACAGCCGACCGTTCGCCCGAAGTGCGCGACCGCGCAGCGGGGATTGACGTGCGCGTGCTCAACAAGCCGGTGCGGCCAGCGGCGCTGCGTTCGCTGCTCGCGCAATGGCGCGTGCTGCGGAGCGCGGCGGAATAATCAGGGGTCCATCTGCGCGAAGTGCCACAGGACGCCCGCAGGATCGACCACGTGGG
Source organism: Beijerinckiaceae bacterium (assembly GCA_947475995.1). Lineage (GTDB taxonomy): Bacteria > Pseudomonadota > Alphaproteobacteria > Rhizobiales > Beijerinckiaceae > Terripilifer. The sequence continues at coordinate 63,813 of CANJNI010000003.1, forward strand.
TGACGAGAGCGCCATAATCCTCCCGCTTGGGCGGACTGACCCGAACCGACGCGAATTCGCCTTCGGATTTGACCCGTGTGGCAAGATCGAACCAGGCGGCGGCGTCATCCACGACCAAATGGAACATCGTGTTGTCCGCCCATTCGGGCTGAAAATAATTTTGAAGGAAGAAATGAGACGCGCCCAGATGCATCAGCGCCAGATGGTCGTCACGAAACCGCACCTCCCAGCCCATCCGCTGATAGAAATCGAGCGACCTGCCAAAATCCTTGGTCGGCACAAAGGGCCTCTGGTCGAGAACAGTCGGCATTTTTGAAAATCCTTTGCTTCAAAATTTTCAGTACGAAATAAACTTCCAGAGCCGTACAATCCCGCAAGATTGACGTCCAGAAGGCCTGCGCCTAATTTGCGCGTCCCGTTTCGCGCTGTCGCGGCGGGATTTCTCGATCAGGGATCGCCCAATGTCTTCCGCCGGAACCCCGGCCGTCGCGCCACTTTCGCTCGACGAAGCCGTAGCTGCCGCCACCGCCTGGCCTTTCGAGGAGGCGCGCAAACTTGTCGCGCGTGTGGAGCGCACCGGCCAGAAAGAAGTCCTGTTCGAGACCGGCTACGGCCCTTCGGGCCTGCCGCATATCGGCACGTTCGGCGAAGTGGCGCGCACCACCATGGTGCGGCACGCCTTCCGGATTTTGACGAAGGACAAGATCAAGACGCGGTTGCTGGCCTTCTCGGACGATATGGACGGGCTCCGCAAGGTGCCCGAGAACGTGCCGAACAAGGAGATGCTGCAAAGCCATCTGGGCAAGCCGCTCACGCAGATTCCCGACCCGTTCAACAAGTTCCAGAGCTTCGCGCACCACAACAATGCGATGCTGCGGGACTTTCTGGATCGCTTCGGCTTTGACTACGAATTCGCGTCCTCGACCGACTATTATTCGTCGGGCCGTTTCGACGCCGCGCTGCTGCACATGCTGGAGCAGTTCGACAAGGTGCAGGCCATCATGCTGCCCTCGCTGCGCGAGGAGCGGGCCTCCACCTATTCGCCATTCCTGCCCGTCCATCCGCGCACCGGAATCGTCATGCAGGTGCCGCTGGAGGCGCGCGACCCGAAGGCCGGGACCATCACCTGGCGCGATCCGGAAACGAACGAAAAGTTCGTGACGCTCGTGACCGGCGGCCATTGCAAGCTGCAATGGAAGCCCGACTGGGCCATGCGCTGGTATGCGCTCAAGGTCGATTACGAGATGGCCGGCAAGGATCTCATCGATTCCGTGAAGCTCTCCGGCAATATCGTGCGGGCGCTTGGCGGCGTTGCGCCCGAAGGCTTCAACTACGAGCTCTTTCTCGACGAGAAGGGCCAGAAGATTTCCAAGTCGAAGGGCAACGGCCTGACGATCGAGGACTGGCTCACCTATGCGAGTCCGGAAAGTCTCGCGCAGTTCATGTACCAGAAGCCGCGCGAGGCGAAGCGCCTGCATTTCGACGTCATTCCGCGCACCGTGGACGAATACCAGCAGTTCCTGTCGGGCTATCAGCGGCAGGACTGGAAGATGCGGCTGGGCAATCCGGTCTGGCATATTCATTCGGGCGAGCCGCCTGCGCCCGAAGTGCTGCATCATCCGGGCGAGCACAATTCCGGCACGACGCTGACGTTTGCGATGCTGCTGAATCTGGCGACCGTCGCCAACAGCGAGGACCCCGCAGTGCTGTGGGGCTTCCTGCGCCGCTATGCGCCGGGCGTCACGCCGCAGTCGCATCCCAAGCTCGACGCAATGGTCGGCTATGCGGTAGCTTATTATCGCGACTTCGTGCGCCCGCAGAAGTCGTATCGGCTGCCGGACGATGTGGAGCGCGACGCACTGGGCAAACTCGACGCCATGCTGGCCGGACTGCCGGCGGATGCACAGGCGGAAGATATCCAGACGGCGCTCTACGATGTGGCGCGTCCGATCCCTCGCTATCAGGACCTGAAGGCCAAGGGCGCAACGCCCGAGCGGCCCGGCGTGTCGAACGAATGGTTCAACATGCTCTATCAGGTGCTGCTGGGCGAACAGCGCGGCCCGCGTTTCGGGTCCTTCGCGGCGCTTTATGGAATCGCCGAGACGCGCGCCCTGATCGCCAAGGCGCTGGCGGGCGATCTGAAGGCCGAGCACGAGGCTTTTCTGGCAAAGCGAGCCGGATAAGACGGACGCCCTCGTGCTTCGAGACGCCGCTGCGCGGCCCTCAGCATGAGGGCTTTTCTATCGCCGGAGACCAAGGCCTCATCCTGAGGAGCGCCGAAGGCGCGTCTCGAAGGACGGGGCCGATCGCCTGCGCGAGGCGCACGCATCTCCACCCTATGTCGTATGACGATCTGACGCGCGACATTTGTGCACTGCGGTGATCTTCGTCAAAGCGCCCGCGTCACCCGGGGCGCAGGGTGCCTTTCGTGATTGGTCGCGCTGGTTGAAGCGTGGCGGAACCGAAAGGTATTGAAATGACAAGCGCAGTCCTCTTCCTCAAAGCCATGGGCCTTCTCGCCGGAGCTGCGCTGCTCGTCGCATTCGTGGCCGCCGGCGCCGAGGCGATGCTGGGCAAGCGCAAGTTCCGGTAAGGCTTGAGCGGAACGGTGCTGCGGTGCAAGGCAGGGTCTTGCCCGCCATAGACTAAAGTCTATACTAGTTCTCCATGATCGGCTGACGATTCGATCTGGAGGACCCGCATGATCGCCTCATCAGAGGAAGTAGCGCGTTCACTTGCCGGCGCGTGGGAACTGCTCCAGCGCCGCCCGACGGGGCTGCGGCGGTTGGATTTCACGGCTCGCGGATTCTATCATTCCTTCTGGTCCGTGCCGCTGGCCGCCCCGGCCTTCGTGACTGTGCTCGCCGCAGAGCGCGCGCGCGAAGGATTGCTAGTCGAAGGCGCGGGACTTTTCGACAATTGGGAACTGGTCGGCCACGCCCTGTGGTTTCTGGCCGCGACGTGGCTGATGCTGCCGGTGATCGGCTACGGCTTCGCGAGGTTGCTGAACCTGCACCAGCGCATCGTGCCCTTCATCATCGCCTGCAACTGGTCGAGCGTATTTGCGGCGCTGTTCCTGGCGATTCCGGCGCTCCTGTTCGCGATAGGTTGGGCGACGCCGGGACTGTCCACGCTCTACGCCTTCGCGTTCCTGTTCATTGTCGTCCAGATGCGCTGGTTTGTGGCGAAGGCGACGCTCGGCGTTTCGGACGGCGTCGCGGCCGCGCTGATCGCCTGCGAACTGGCGGGCGCGTCGGCCATGGGCGTTCTGGCTGTCTGACGGCTGGACGTGCGGGCAAATCCGTGCGGCGTTTTCGACCAATGATAGGGCGCGGTGAAAAACTCGATCAGCGCGCCCCAGGCCGCGACGGTCAGCAGGCCGTAATAGGCGGGCAGCAGCAGGAGACATGGCGCAAGCCGGCGCAACCCGCGCCGCCGCAAGCCCAATATGGCCGGCCAACCAGCCGAGATGACGCCGGCCACGCCGACGAACAGCCAGCATGTGCTCTGCGCCAGTTCGGCCCACGTGGGCGGATCGAGAAGATTGCCATAAAGGGCGTCGTAAACCGCAAAACTACCGAAGAGCGGCCCGAGCAGCGGCCCGATGACGCCGCCCGCCACCATGGCCAGACACGCGCTCGCGCGCAGCAGGCCCAGCTCGCGCGCCAGCAGCGCCGGATGGCAGCTATGGGTGGCGAGCGTCTGCAGCCAGCCCTTCATCCAGCGGCGGCGCTGGTTGAGCCAGCGCACGATCGTGGCGGGCGCTTCTTCGTCGGTCACGCAGGCCAGCGTTTCGATGTTGTATCCGCGCCGCGCAAGACGCAGGCCCAGATCAATGTCTTCAGTCACGTTCCAGGCGTCCCAGCCCATCGCGTCGCGAAGCGCACGGACGCGGAAATGGTTCGATGTGCCGCCGAGCGGGATCGGCATGGCGAGCGCCGCAAGGCCGGGATTGAGCACGTCGAACAACATCGCATATTCGAGCGCGAAGAGGCGCGTGAGCCAGGAGTCGCGCCAGTTGTCGATGACAAGCGAAGCCTGCAGGCAGGCGAGTTGCGGCGGCGAGATCGCGAAACGCTCTGCGGCGCGGCGCAATTGCTGCGGCTCCGGCCTGTCTTCGGCGTCGAAGACGACGAGCAGTTCCCCTCGCGCCGTCGGCAGGGCCATGTTGAGAGCGCGCGGCTTCGTGCGCGGAAAGCCTTGCGGCGCAATGATCATTTCGTAGCGCGCCGGCAAGTTTCGGGCGGCGATGGCGGCGATCAGTCCGGCATCGTCGGCCTCGACGATCAATTTGATTTCGACCTTGGCGGCCGGATAGTCGAGCGCCTCCATCGCGGCGATCAATTGATCTAGAACCTCCTCCTCGCGGCAGAGAGCAATCGAGACTGTGTAGAACGGCAATTCGCGATCTGCGAGTGCGCGCGGCCTGCGCCCGACGGGGTCGAAGCTCGCAGCGGTGGCGAAAATCCGCAGCAGGATCGCGGCTGCAAGGATGATCCCGCACAGGCCGCAAAACGCCGCCCACGGAAGGCCTCCGTAGGTGAGCGCAAACAATACCATGACGGCGAACAGCGACGCCGTCGCCTTCTGCCATCCCGTCGCTTCCGTGCGGGCGCTCAGGCGCTCGTCGCCATCGGCCAGGGTATGGCTGGCCAGACGCGCCACCTGCGCCGCGTGATGGACACGCACAGCAGCCGCAAGCGCGGAAGGCCGGGTGAGGAGCAGATGCTGGCGCGGCAACCGGCCCAGCCGGGCGAGGCGCAGAAGATCTTCGATGCGCCGGGCCGACAGGGCAATCATCCAGCCGTCGCGACCGGACGGCAACCGCACCGGAACGACGCCGCTCAGGATGGATTCGGGGTAATGCGAGCCGGGGCGGATTTCGATTCCGTCAGCCTCCTCGTAGGGCAGCGAAAGATGCCGCCCCAACGCGCGATAATAGACGCTTTCCTCGACGAGGCCCCCGGCAATCAGCGCCGCAACCGGCTCGGCGCCGGTGCGGCGTGCTTCTTCCATGGCGGCCAGCAGGATTGCAGGCGAAATCCTGTGAGACGCCAGAAAACCGATGGAAGCGGGAAGCAGCGTGGCGGCGCGCTCGTCCGGCGCGCGGCTTGCGTCGACTCGCCCGCCATGCGACGAGCGGGACGACACAGGTGCGGCGGCAATGACCTCGGACACGCAAGTACTCGAGACGCTAAGAAATAATACGCCATTCACAAGAACGGCCAATAGCCGTCAGCGTATCATCTCTTTTTTACTTCTGGCTATAGTAACTTCATTGGTTGTATTTTCAGGAAATACAACCGCGTCCGCCCAGCAGCCAGTCATCCCGTACTTCTGGGACCCGCAGTTCCGGCTCGAAAGGCCGGAGACGCCGGGCTTGCGGTCCATCCTGTTCATCACGGACGATGAATATCCGCCGCTCGGCTTTACGGCTCCCGATGGTTCGCTGACGGGCTTCAATGTCGATCTGGCGCGCGCTGTCTGCGAAGAGCTGAAAGTGACTTGCAGCATCCAGGCGCGCCGCTGGGATACGATTGTGGACGCCATCGAGAAAGGTCAGGCGGACGCCGCCATTGCTTCGCTGGCGATCACGCCCGCCATGCGCAAGCGCGTCGATTTCTCGGCTCCCTATTACCGGACGCCCGCGCGCTTCGTGGTGCGCAAGTCGCCGCAAAATCCGCCGGCGACGCCCGAGGCTCTGGCAGGCCAGTCCATCGCCGTGCAGGAAAAGACCGCGCATGAAGCGTTCCTGCGCATGTTCTTCAAGAGCGCCAGCATTCGCCCCTATGCGACCGCCGGCGAGGTGCTGCGCGCGGTGCGCTCTGGCGACGTGCAGAACGCTTTCGGCGACGGCGTCACCATGGCGATCTGGCTGAATGGTCAGGAAGCGAACGGCTGCTGCACGTTCCGGGGCGGGCCGTTCACCGAGAGCCGCTTCTTTGGAGAGGGCGTCGGCATCGCGGTGCGCAAGGACAACCAGACCTTGCGGCGCGCGCTCGACTTCGCCCTGATGCGGGTCGCGGAGCGCGGCATCTATGCAGATCTTTATCTGAAATATTTTCCGATCGGATTTTACTGAGACGATCCGACCGGATTGATGCTTCGAAAAGATCAGGCTTTCGCGGCGCTGACGAGAGTGGCGCAAGCTTCGGCGAGATCGGACTCGACGCCTGTCTGGCCATCAAACTTCGACCATCCGCCCTTCTTGATGAAGGAACTGCGGGTCCAGGCGGGCTCCTTCTGGAAAAGAACGAGATTGGCGGGCAGCTCTGCGGATTGCTGGAACTTCGCCGCACAGAGCGGCGCAAGGGCCGCCACGACAGCCGCATTGGCGCGCACTTCACCGGCCTTGTCGGCGGTGCTGGCAAGCGACCAGTCCATGAACTTGAAGCCGATCACCAGTGTTGCGATCGCGCCGACCGCAGCGCCCTGAATCAGGCGGGTCAGGGATTCTCCCTGAAGGATCTCTGGCATTTGCATGGGCATTCCTCTCCTTGCGGCGAGAAGAGAAATCCCTGCTCGCCAGGGAGATTAGCACGGAAGAGGCGCTGCCCGGCATCGAAACGGGGCGCGAAGATTTAAAGTGCGACGCCTCTTGTAATCCGGAACGCCTGACAGAAACCGCCGTTTTTCAGAGGTATTTCGCAAGTTCTTTGGCGGCTTCCTCGGGCGGGCGCTGCAGGTTGAACCCGTTCACAAAGCGGCCCTTCGAATCCATCAGATAGACGAGCGCGCTATGGTCCATGGTGTAATCGCCGCTCGCGCCAGGCACTTTTCGCGAATAGACCCGGTAGGCTTTCTTCATGCTTTCTGTCGCGGCTTCATCGCCGGACAGACCGAGAATGCGCGGATCGAAGCTCGCCAGATATTCCTTCATCATCGCGGGCGTGTCGCGCTCGGGATCGACGGTGACGAAAATGCCCTGCACCTTCTTGTCCTTGCCGAGCTTGCCGAAAACTTCGGACACTTCAAACAAGGTCGTGGGACACACGTCGGGGCAATGCGTGTAGCCGAAGAAGATGAGCGTCGGCTTTCCCAGCAATTCCTTCTCGGTGACGACGCGGCCGTTCTGGTCGATCAGCTTGAAAGGCCCCCCGATGGTCGAGGGCGGCGGCGCATTGCGGTCGCCGTAAGTCACCCAGAGCGTCGCCATCAGAAGTCCGAAGCCCAGCACGAGCGCCGTGATCGGCACGAGCAGGCGAAGCGTACGCTGGTTCATGACGTCCTTCCGGTGAAGCTCAGAAACAGGCCGACGCAAAGGCCAGCGCGTCGTAGAAGATCGACGGGCCGAAGCTCACCCATGTTACGGCGGCGGACACGAACATCAGCCCGAAACCCGCCAGCGCGATGCGCGTCGCGAAGCGCCCGTCGTGCGCGGGCAGATCGTCAGTCTGGTGGGTCGGGACGGATTGCATGGCTATCATATAAACGTTCCGGCCGCCCATTGCACCTGCGCGGGCTGTCGCGGTTTTCGGGTGGCGCGCGGCGCGCCTTTCCAGCATGTTCGGGCGAGAGTTTGGCCGGAGGCCATCATGCTGGAACGCGCAGACATCGTGGAACTTGAAACGCCCGCAGGGGACGATTACGCCCGCGTCCGGCAGGCCATCGAGTTCATCTCGCGGAACTGGAAGGAGCAGCCTTCGCTGGAGGAGATCGCGGTCGCGGTCGGGCTCGCGCCGCAGCAGCTTCATACCCTGTTTCGCCGCTGGGCTGGGCTGACGCCGAAAGCCTTCCTGCAAGCCGTTACGCTCGACCATGCGAAATCGCTCTTGCGCAATTCGGTCTCGCTGCTCGACGCCGCCTATGAGGTCGGCCTGTCGGGACCGGGGCGGTTGCACGATCTTTTCGTCACCCATGAGGCGATGACGCCGGGCGATTTCAAGAATCGCGGCGCGGGCGTCACCTTCACCTATGGGTTTCATCCCTCGCCGTTCGGCGAGGCCATCGTGGTCTCGACGCCGCGCGGGCTTGCGGGGCTGGGCTTCGTGGACGACGGCGACCGCGACGGCGCCTTGCAGGACATGGTGGTTCGGTGGCCGGGCGCGGCCTATGTGCGCGACGATTCCGCCACAGCCGCGCTGGCCAAGCGCGCCTTCGATCCGGCGGAATGGCGGCAGGACAGACCGTTGAGGGTCGTCCTGATCGGCAGCGATTTCGAGGTGCGCGTCTGGCAGACGCTGCTGCGCATTCCGCTCGGCCGCGCGACCACTTACTCAAGCCTCGCCGAAAGCATCGGCAAGCCGAAGGCGGCGCGGGCGGTCGGAGCGGCGGTGGGCCGCAACCCGATTTCTTTCGTGGTGCCGTGTCACCGGGTGATCGGGCGCAGCGGCGCGCTCACCGGCTACCACTGGGGCCTCACCCGCAAGCAGGCGATCATCGGCTGGGAAGCGGGACGGATCGGCGCGGGCGAAAGCTGACCCGCGCCGCGCCGCCTATTCCTGCAAAAGCTCGATGGAACGCTTCACGGCGGCGGGCGAGGCCGCATAGGCCTTTGTCAGCAGATCATGAACCGCTTCGCCGGATGTGTACTGCACCTCGATGCCGGACTTTTCCGCATCGCGCAGATAATCGGGATCGGCGAGCGTCTTTGCGAAGGCCTCGCGCAGCGCTTTGACGCGGTCGGCCGGAACGTCGGGCGGGGCGAAGAAAGGCCGGCCCATTTCCTGCGGCGCGAGCAGCAGTTCGATGATCTGCCGATCGTCGGAGTTTTTGGCGATCTCCTGAATGAGCGGCACATCAGGCAGGTCGGGATGCTTTTCCATCGCCATCTGGAAGAGCACGTTGACCTTCTTGTCGGCCAGCCATTCGGCCTTGCGCAGTTTCAGGAAGGTCCAGCCCAGCCCGCAGAATCCGTTTAGTTCGCCGCGCTCGATGGCGAGCAGAATGTCGGTGCTGATCGGATAGCCGGTCACCAGCTTGAACTTCGTGCCCATGAGCCTGTTGAGCGTTTTCGGCATCGCGATGGCGAGCGTATCTGCGCCCGTGCCTCCGACGATGAAATCATGGACAAACACGTCCTCCATCTTCTTCACCGGCGAGGTGTGCCAGGAGATGCAAGTGGAGTTTTCCACGTTGGCGTTGCCGATCCAGTTGAACTTCAGCGGATCGAAGGCGGCGTTCTTGTTGCCGCGCTGGGGTTCGAAAGCCGCTGTGCGGCTGGTGATGGCGAATTCGGTTCCATCGCGCGGCGAGCGCTGCTGGATGTAATTGGCGACCGTCAGACCGCCCGCCCCCGGCATGTGTTGCGCGACGAAATTCGGACTGCCCGGCAGGTGACGGCTCATGTAGCGCGCGAGAATTTCGGCATAGAAGGCCGAACTTCCGCCCGGCCCGAAGCCGATCAGGACCCGCACCGTCTTGCCGCGATAAAAATCGGCGACGCCGGTCTGGGCGATGGCCGGCGCTGCAGCCAGCGACAATGAAATGCATGCGAAGCGCGCGAGCTTCGCGAAAGCTCCCAACATTGAAGTTCCTCCCTGCGCCGAATGCTTTTTGTGATTTCGACGTCAGGCGGAAACTGCACCGGGGAGGCCCGGATGGCAAGCTTCGAGGCTGTCGCGCCTATCGAAGGCCCGGCGGCGGAGCAATCGCGCCGGTGGGCGTCGGATCTTTCGGCGCGGCGGGCTTGCGGGGCGCGGCTGGCTTCTTCCTGGGCGGCGCTTCTTCCTTGGCGTTGGGATAGAGCTGCGCCCGCAGGGCGACCGCGCGCGCCTCGGTGATGCGAGCGGCGCAATAGCCAAAGACATCCTCGCGCGCATAGTCCCGGCACATTTCCTCGCGCCTCGAGGAAAAGGCGGCCTGTTCGGCCGCAATGGCCCTGACCTTCTGCTTGTCGGTCGTCACATTGAGCAGGGCCCGGAAATAAGTGCGGGCAGTGTTGTCTGCGGCCGCGCGGGCCTTCTCGATGTTCTTGGCTTCATCCGCCTTGAAGGACGACGGAGGCGGCCCCCAGATCCCGGTCGGGGAGGCGTTGCAGTCGGCTTCCTTGAATGTGCAGACGCCGCCCGGCGCCTGGACCTGCACGGCGCCTTCCAGAACATCGATCACGATGGGGCACGCCTCGATGGAGGCTTCATAGCGCGACAGCCCCTCGTGCTTGCCGACCGGCTTCAGGGTGAAAGGCCCGCCCGACACATCGACGCGGCAAATGTCGGCAGGGCGCGAGATCTGCCGCCCCGGCAAGGTCAGTCGGGTGATCTGCAGGTCCTTGCCCTGCAGTTCGAAGCTTACGAGACCGGTCGAACCGTTGCGGCGCAGTTCCTTGCGGGTGATGCTTTCCTCGCCCGGCGTCTTCACCGGCGGGGGAGCAGCCGGCTTGGCGGGGCCGCCGGTGGTGGGCGTGTCCGGCGCCCCCACAGGGGCGGAAGGGACAGCGCCGGGCAGCATGAGTTGCGCCTGCGCCGGAGCGACCAGCGCAGTCCAGACGGCCATTCCGGCCGCCCCGAGGGTCAATATGGTCTTGCGCGAATGCACGTTCCCGGCGTCCCGCCCATGTCTTCAGCATGCAGATTACATGAGGACTGCACAGCCGTCAGGTCAAAAGCCGATGATCGGCTCCAATTGCGCTGCGGTGCGGCCTTTGGGACACGTCGGGAGCGCCAGAGGCCGGCTCGGCCCGACCGCAAAGCCCACGCTGCTTGCGCCCAGAAAATCCGACTCCTATATACGCGCCACTCTTGCGGAATTCCGCCCCCATACCAATCTCAGCAGCATCGGAGACCGGGCCGGGGGGAACGGTCGAAAGACCCTCCCTTTTGGCCCAATGACCGGATCGCTTCGGGGTCCGGCGGTCTTGCGTAACGTAAAGGAAAAAACCATGGCTAAAGTGATCGGCATCGACCTCGGCACGACCAATTCCTGCGTCGCAGTGATGGAAGGCACGACCCCCAAGGTCATCGAAAACGCGGAAGGCGCGCGCACGACCCCCTCCATCGTGGCTTTCACCGATGACGGCGAGCGTCTCGTCGGCCAGCCCGCAAAGCGTCAGGGCGTCACCAATCCGGAACGCACCTTCTTCGCCATCAAGCGACTGATCGGGCGCGGCTACAACGACCCGATGACCCAGAAGGACATGGGTCTGGTCCCCTACAAGATCATCAAGGGCGGCAACGGCGACGCATGGGTGTCGTCCGACGGCAAGCAATATTCGCCCTCCCAGATTTCCGCCTTCACCCTGCAGAAGATGAAGGAGACTGCGGAAGCCTATCTGGGCCAGCCGGTGACGCAGGCCGTCATCACGGTTCCGGCCTATTTCAACGACGCCCAGCGTCAGGCCACCAAGGACGCCGGCAAGATCGCCGGTCTTGAAGTGCTGCGCATCATCAACGAGCCGACGGCGGCTGCGCTCGCCTATGGTCTCGACAAGAAGGGCTCCGGCACCATCGCGGTCTACGACCTTGGCGGCGGCACGTTCGACGTGTCGATCCTCGAGATCGGCGACGGCGTGTTCGAGGTGAAGTCCACCAACGGCGACACGTTCCTCGGCGGTGAAGACTTCGACATGCGCCTCGTCGAATATCTGGCCGACGAGTTCAAGAAGGAGCAGGGCATTGACCTCAAGAAGGACAAGCTCGCCCTCCAGCGCCTGAAGGAAGCGGCCGAAAAGGCCAAGATCGAACTGTCCTCCGCCACGCAGACGGAAATCAACCTTCCGTACATCACCGCAGACGCTTCGGGTCCGAAGCATCTGACGATGAAGCTGACGCGCGCCAAGTTCGAGGCGCTTGTGGATGACCTCATCCAGAAGACAATCGAGCCGTGCCGCAAGGCCCTGAAGGACGCCGGCCTCACGGCGGGCGAGATCAACGAAGTGGTTCTGGTCGGCGGCATGACCCGCATGCCGAAGGTTCAGGAACTGGTGAAGCAGTTCTTCGGCAAGGAGCCCCACAAGGGCGTCAACCCGGACGAAGTCGTCGCCATCGGGGCGGCTGTCCAGGCGGGCGTTCTGCAGGGCGACGTGAAGGACGTGCTGCTGCTCGACGTGACCCCGCTGTCGCTCGGCATCGAGACGCTTGGCGGCGTGTTCACGCGCCTGATCGACCGCAACACCACGATCCCGACCAAGAAGTCGCAGGTCTTCTCGACCGCTGAGGACAATCAGCAGGCCGTGACGATCCGGGTCTTCCAGGGCGAGCGCGAGATGGCTGCCGACAACAAGATGCTCGGCCAGTTCGACCTCATGGGCATTCCGCCGGCTCCGCGCGGCATGCCGCAGGTCGAGGTGACCTTCGACATCGACGCCAACGGCATCGTCAACGTCACCGCCAAGGACAAGGCGACCAACAAGGAGCAGCAGATCCGCATCCAGGCTTCGGGCGGCCTGTCCGACGCCGACATCGAGAAGATGGTCAAGGACGCCGAACTGCACGCCGCCGAGGACAAGGCGCGCCGTGAACTGGTGGACGCCAAGAACCAGGGCGAGGCGATGATCCACTCGACCGAGAAGTCGCTGAAGGAATTCGGCGACAAGGTCGGGGCGGCCGAAAAGACTGCGATCGAGGACGCCGCGAAGGCGCTCAAGACCGCGCTCGAAGGCGATGATGCGGAGACGATCAAGACCCGCACCAACGAACTGACGCAGGCTTCCATGAAGCTCGGCGAGGCAATGTACAAGTCGCAGCAGGCTGAAGCGGGCGGCGACGCCGGCCCGGGCGCTACGGGCGGATCGGCCAAGAACGACGACGTCATTGACGCGGACTTCAAGGAAGTCGGCGGCGACGAGAAGAAGAAGTAAGCGGCTTGCCCTCGGGTGCGCCGACGAACTGAAAGGACTCGCGGACTCGGCCTCACGGCCGGGTCCGTTTCAGGTTCGAAAGGCTTTCCGGACCGTATGGTTATCCAGTTCTTAATCTGCAAAAGGTATCAGGGCAGCGCGGTCAGAGATGATTGACCGTCGATTACCTATCCCCCGGAAAACGCCGAAAGGCGGCCGGGCATGGCGGCGCGAGCCGGGAGACAGCGTCTGACATGGCCAAACGCGATTACTACGAGATCCTTGGTGTGACGAGGACGGCCACCGAGGTCAAACTCAAGGCGGCCTTCCGCAAGTCCGCCATGCAGCACCATCCCGACAAGAATCCCGGCGACAAGGACGCCGAGGCCAAGTTCAAGGAACTCAACGAAGCTTACCAGTGCCTCTCGGACCAGCAGAAGCGCGCCGCCTATGACCGTTTCGGCCACGCCGCCTTCGAGCAGGGCGGGCCGGGCGGCGGCGGCATGGGGGACGGCTTCGGGTCCTCCATGGCGGATATTTTCGAGGATTTGTTCGGCGACATGATGGGCCGGGGCGGCCGTCGCTCCGGAGGCCGCGAGCGCGGCAGCGACCTTCGCTACAATCTGGAAATCTCGCTCGACGAGGCATTCGCCGGCAAGACCGCCACCATCAAGGTGCCGACATCCGCGACCTGCGAGGCCTGCACCGGCACCGGCGCAAAGGCCGGCTCCAAGCCGAAAACCTGCGGCACCTGCAACGGCGCCGGCCGCGTGCGCGCCCAGCAGGGCTTTTTCGCCATCGAGCGCACGTGCCCGACCTGCCAGGGTCGGGGCGAGATGATCGACAATCCCTGCACGGCCTGCAGCGGGGCCGGCCGCGTCATGCGCGAGCGCAGCCTGTCGGTGAACATTCCGCCGGGCGTCGAGGACGGAACGCGCATCCGGCTCGCCAACGAGGGCGAGGCCGGTCTGCGCGGCGGACCTTCGGGCGATCTCTACATTTTCCTGTCGATCAAGCCGCACCAGTTCTTCCAGCGCGACGGAGCGGACCTTTACTGCCGCGTGCCGATCTCGATGGTGCAGGCGGCGCTGGGCGGAGAGTTCACGGTTCATGCGCTCGACGGCAGCGAAGCGAAGGTGAAGGTTCCCGAGGGCACCCAATCGGGCAAGCAGTTCAAGTTGCGCGGCAAGGGCATGCCGGTTTTGCGCTCGCGCGACGTGGGTGACCTCTACATTCAGGCGACCGTCGAGACTCCGCAGAACCTCACGCGCCGCCAGCGCGAGCTGCTGCAGGAATTCGAAGCCGAATCTTCCTCGAAGACACACCCTGAATCTTCAGGCTTTTTCGCCCGCATGAAGGATTTCTTCGACAACCTGAGTTCATGAAACCGGACGCTGCTTAACCGGGTCATAGTCGGGGTGTGACAATTTCTTGACGGTGCGGCAAAATTGAGCAAGCAATGGCTCAGGTGATCGTGAGGATCCGGGTTTGCGTTCTCAAAAAAATCAAGATTTGCGGGGGCATGGCGCTCGGGTTCTCGGCAAGTTCGCCGATGAGGCCAAATTTTTCAAAGCATGGGTCGAAAAGCCCGGCCTGACGGGCGCGGTTTCTCCCTCGGGGCGTTTCCTCGCCCGCATGATGGCTCGTTATGTCGATCCTGCCGCCCGCGGCCCGGTGGTGGAACTGGGACCCGGGACCGGCCCGGTCACGCAGGCGCTGATCCAGCGCGGCGTCGCGCCGGAGCGGCTTGTGCTGGTCGAGTATGATCCCGATTTCTGCAAGCTGCTCGCCCGCCGCTTTCCGCGTGCGCTCGTCATCGAGGGCGACGCCTACGACCTGCCGGGCACGCTGGCCGGCATGTTGAGCGAACCAGCCGCCGCCATCGTCTCCAGCCTGCCGCTACTGAACAAGCCGGAAGACGAGCGGGTGCGCCTGCTGCGCGACGCCTTCGGGATGATGCAGCCGGGCGGACGCTTCGTGCAGTTCACCTACGGGATGATTTCGCCCATTCCGCGCAAGCACAAGGGCGAGACTTTGCACTTCATTGCTGACGGCTCGCCCGCCGTCTGGCTGAACCTGCCCCCTGCCCGCGTCTTTTCCTATCAGGCCGCCACCGAGGCGGACGTCAAGAAGCTGAAGCCCGCAGATGTCTTCATCGGCAAGCTGCGCGAAAGCGCCGGGCGGGTGAAGGAAGAATTCCGCGAGCGCACGGACCGGATGCAGTCCGAAATCCGGCTCGCGACCGCAAAGGCCAAGCAGGACCTGCGCGCCCGCCGCCGCAAGGCGCATAACGACAACAAGTCGATCCCGCCGCTGGAACTGCTGCGCAAGATTGGCGAGGCGCGCCGCAACCCCAAACGCTAGAGTCGACTCCGTTGCGTTCGGGGTGTTTGGAGAAGGGCGACGCCCTCTCCAAAGACGAGTGATTCGCATGGCCAAGATCGAAGCCCGGGACCGCCTCATCGTCGCGCTGGACCTGCCCGACGTGAAGGCCGCCGAAGCCATGGTGGAGCGTCTGGGCGACAGCGTCAGCTTCTACAAGATCGGGCTTGAACTCGTTTACGGCGGCGGTCTGCCGCTGGCGTCGCGGCTGGTGAAATCCGGCAAGCAGGTCTTCCTCGACCTCAAGTTTCACGACATTCCGAACACAGTGGCGCGCGCGACCGCGCAGGTGGCCGACCTCGGCTGCACCTTCCTGACCGTCCACGCTTTCCCGCAGACCATGAAGGCCGCCCGCGGCGCGCTCGGCGCCTCGCCGCTCAAGCTGCTCGCCGTAACGGTGATGACGTCCTACGACGACGCCGATCTGAAGGAAGCCGGTTATGCGCTCGGAGCCGCCGACCTTGTCGGGCGGCGCGCGCAGCAGGCGAAAGACGCGGGGGTCCACGGCCTCATCCTGTCAGCCGAGGAAGTCGCCTCCATGCGCGCATCGCTTGGTCCCGCCATGCTGCTGGTAACGCCCGGCATCAGGCCTGCGGGCGGCGATGTCGGCGACCAGAAGCGCGTGATGACTCCGGCCCGCGCGATACAGGCCGGCGCAGACCATCTGGTCATCGGCCGCCCGGTGACGCAAGCCGCCGACCCCAAGGCGGCTGCGGACGCCATCGTGGCGGAGATTGCGGGCGCGCTCGCGTAAACCTGTTTTGCGGCGCAGCGCGGGCTGGTCTATAGAGCCGCCTTCCATTCCGGCGCGCGCGCCATGCAGGAGAATGTCATGTCGGATATGCGGCTGGTCGTGGCGGGCGCTGCGGGACGCATGGGCCGCATGCTGGTGCAGGCCGTGAACCAGACTCCCGGCATGGTCCTTGGCGGCGCGCTGGAGCGCAAGGGCTCGAACGCCTGCGGGCAGGACGCGGGCGAACTGGCGGGCGTCGGCAAGCTCGGCGTCGCCATCACGGATGATCCGCTGGAAGCGCTGGTGAAGGCCGACGGCGTCATCGACTTCACATCGCCCGGCGCGACGACCGACCTCGCCGCCATCGTCGCGCAGGCGCGCATCGTCCATGTCATCGGCACCACCGGCCTGAGCGCGGACGACCTTGCAAAGATCGACGCTGCGGGTCGTCATGCGATCATCGTGCGCTCTGGCAACATGTCGCTGGGCGTCAATCTGCTGGCCGGACTTGTGCGCCGCGCGGCGAAGACGCTCGGGGTCGAGTACGACATCGAAATCGTCGAGATGCATCACCGCATGAAGGTCGATGCTCCGTCCGGCACAGCGCTCCTGCTCGGGGAAGCCGCCGCCGAGGGCCGCAACATCAAGCTGGCCGATCATTCGGCGCGCGGGCGCGACGGCATCACGGGCGCGCGCCGGGAAGGCGACATCGGCTTCGCATCGCTGCGCGGCGGCACGGTGATCGGAGATCATACGGTGACGTTCGCCGGACCGGCCGAGCGCATTGAGCTGTCGCATCGCGCCGAAGACCGCACGCTGTTTGCGCGCGGCGCCGTGCGGGCGGCGCTGTGGGGCCGCGGGCGCAAGCCGGGCGTCTATTCCATGGCGGACGTGCTGGGCCTCAACGACGAATGAATTTCGTCGACACCATACGGTCCTGGCGGCCGTTGTGGCGGATCATCACCCTCACGGCTGAACCCACCCTGCTGATCCCGCTGGGGCTGCTGATCTTCGGCTGGCTGTGGCTCTCGTGCTCGCGCCGCACCGCGCTGTGGTTCGGCGGATTGTGGGTCCTGGGCGCATCGCTGCTCGTCCTCCAGAAGCTTCTTTATTACGCCTTCGGAATTTCGCTCGCCTCGATCCGGCTCTTCTCGATCAGCGGCCATTCCTACATGGCGTCTTACCTGTACGGCTCGCTGGTGGTGATCCTGTGCGCCTCCTGGCGGCGCGCAAATCGCTACATCGCTTACGCGGGCGTGCTATTGCTGGTGCTGCTGGTGGGCGTCTCGCGCGTGGCGATGTTCGGTCACCGGATGAGCGAGGCGATCGTCGGGCTGTTGATCGGAACCGCGCTGCTTTTCGTGTTTCTGCGCAAGGGCTGGCGCCCAGCCCATGCGCGGTTCCCGGCGTGGACGCTGGCGGTTCCGGCGGTGGTGCTGTTCGTCGCACTCTATGGACACGTCTACGAATTCGAGACGATCTTTCGCCGCATCGGGCGCTCGGTGCGGCCCGACGCCATCTTCTACCGGTAATGCCCGAACTCGCGCCCGGCCTTCTTTATTTCCCGGACTATCTCGACCGCGCTGCGCAGGAAGCGCTGGCGGCGGAGATCCGCGCTCTGGTGAAAGACGCGCCGCTGTTTACGCCCGCGATGCCCCGCACCGGCAAGCCGTTTTCCGTGCGGATGACCAATTGCGGGCCGCTGGGCTGGGTGTCTGATCGCGAGGGCGGCTATCGCTATCAGGCGACGCATCCGGTCAGCGGGAAGGAATGGCCGCCGATGCCGCAGCGCCTGCTGCGCGCATGGGAGGACCTTGCCGCCTATCCCGATCCGCCAGAAGCCTGTCTGGTCAATTTCTACGGACCCGAGGCCCGGATGGGGCTGCATCAGGACCGCGACGAGGCGGATTTCTCCGCCCCGGTCCTGTCCGTCTCGCTGGGGGATTCGTGCCTGTTCCGCTATGGCGGGCAGGAGCGGTCGGGTCGCACCAGATCGCTCAAGCTGCATTCGGGCGACGTCGTGGTGATCGGCGGCGCATCGCGGCTGTGTTTCCACGGCGTTGACCGGATCCTGCCCGGTACATCGACGCTGCTGGCGAACGAGGGCCGGATCAACCTGACGCTGCGGCGGGTGACGCGAGCGACTTAGGCCTTCGGCCCGCCGCGCGCGACGCCCACCTTGGCGGGACGCAGGCAGCGTTCGCCGATGGAATAGCCGGCTTCCATCACCTGCACGACCGTGCCGCTGGGAACGCTAGGGTCCGGCATTTCGAACAGGGCTTCGTGCATGTTGGGGTCGAACTTCTGACCCTGCGGCTCAAGCTTCTTGATGCCATGGCGAGACAAGCGAGACAGGAAATCGCGCTCGGTCAGTTCGATGCCCTCGACGATGCTTTTCAGAGGGCCTTCCGCCCCTGCGCGCACATCCACCGGAATGCTTTCTACGGCGCGGCGCAGATTGTCGGCAAAAACCAGCATGTCGCGCGCGAAGCTCGTCACCCCGTAGGTCTTGGCGTCGGCGACTTCCTTGTCGGTGCGGCGGCGCAGGTTTTCCATTTCGGCAAGCGTGCGCAACACGCGGTCCTTCAGGCCCGCATTCTCCTGATAGAGATTTTCGAGTTCCGTGAAAGGCTCGGGCTTGTCGTTCGGCGATTGCGGCGCGGGCTCAGCGGTGAATGCCGAGGTGTGGGCCTCTCCGGCCGGCGCTCCGGCGTCGGGGCTCTGCTTGTCCTGTTCGGTCATGTGTCTTCTTTGGCGTTCGGCAAGATGATGCCTCGCATATCAGGTCGCGGCGGCGAAAAATCAAGCGTGACGGTCAGGCGGACTTCGGCTTGCGGGCCTGTTTCTGGGCCCGCGCCTCCCCGTCGAAGATTTCCAGCAGCGCCTTGCGGATGACCGCCTGGCGGCGCGGATCGGTGATCTTCAGGCGGGTGAGATCGGTCACATAAAAGGCGTCCACGGCCTTTTCGCCGAAGGTCACGACATGCGCCGAGCCGATGTTGAGATTGAGTCGCGAGATGGTCGAGGTGAGGTCGTAGAGAAGTCCCGGCCGGTCGAGCCCGGAGACTTCCAGCACCGTATACTGGTTGGACAGATTGTTATCGATCGTCACCTCGGGCGCGATCGCGAAAGTCTTTTCGCGTCCGTTGACGGTGACGTTGCGGGCCTCGACCGCGTCGGTGAGCCTGATCTCGCCGCGCAAAGCCTTCTCGATGCCCTTGGCCACGCGCTCGGCGCGGCGCAATTCGTCCTCGTCCTGTTCGAAGGCGCGGCTGATGCAGATCGTGTCGAGCGCCAGACCATCCGTGGTGGTGAAGATCTGCGCGTCCACGATGTTCGCGCCCGCCATCGCGCAGGCGCCGGCGATGATCGACAGAAGCCGCGGATGATCCTGCGCCACCACGGTCAATTCGGTGACGCCGCGGAAGGAATCGGTGGCGACCTCGGTCGCCAGCGAACGCACTTCGACTTCGGTGAGGCGCAGAAGCTGCGCATGCTCGATGCGATGCGGCAGATCGACCTTGAGCCAGTAAGCCGGATAGTGCCGCGCCGCATAGGCGTCGAAATCGGGGTCCGACCACGCGGGCAGCGCGGCGCGGAGTTCTTCCTGCGAATGGCGCACGCGCGACTTGCGGTCGATGGAGGAATGGCCGCCCGCCAGCACGATTTCGGTTTCCCAGTAGAGCGTGCGCAGCAACTGGCCTTTCCAGCCGTTCCAGACGCCGGGGCCGACCGCACGGATGTCGCAGACGGTGAGGACAAGCAACATGCGCAGGCGCTCCAGCGTCTGAACCACATCGGCAAAACCCTGAATGGTCTTGGGATCGGACAGATCGCGGCTCTGCGCAGTGTTGGACATCACAAGATGATTGAGAACCAGCCACGCAACCGTTTCGGTTTCGGCTTCAGTCAGACCCAGACGCGGACAGATCTTGCGGGCCACCTCGGCGCCGGCGATGGAATGGTCTTCCTTGCGGCCCTTGGCGACATCATGCAGGAACATGGCGATGTAGAGCGCCTTGCGGTTCTGGATCGCCGGCATGACTTCCGCCGAAAGCGGATGATCTTCCTTCAGATGGCCCTGGTCGATATTCGCCAGAATGCCGATGCCGCGCAGTAGATGCTCGTCCACCGTATAATGGTGATACATGTTGAACTGCATCATCGCCACGATGCGTCCGAAATCGGGGATGAAGCGGCCCAGCACGCCAGATTCGTTCATTCGACGCAGGATGATTTCAGGCGTGTGGTTCGAACAGACGATTTCGACGAACAGCCGGTTCGCTTCGGGCGAAGCGCGCAGCTTCGCGTCGATGCGCTTGAGCGACAGCGTCACGAGCCGGATCGCGTCCGGGTGGATTTCCAGCCGGTTGCGATCGGCCACCCAGAACAGCTTGATGAGATTGACCGGGTCGCGCTCGAAGGCGTCCACATAGGCGACCGTCAGGCGATCTGTCTCGATGGCGAAATCGCCATCGAGTTTCGTCGGCTTGCGGCGGCGGATCTGTCCCAGCACCCGGTCCAGAACCGCGCGCGGCTTGGCCTGTCGTTCCTCCAGCGCCGCACACAGGATGGCGGTGAGATCGCCGACATCCTTGGCGACGAGGAAGTAGTGCTTCATGAAGCGTTCGACGTCCGACAGGCCCGCATGGGTCACATAGCCAAGACGCGCCGCAATGCCGCGCTGCTGGTCAAACGACAGACGTTCTTCGGCGCGCCCGGTGGTGAAATGAAGATGGCAGCGCACGCGCCACAGGAATTCTTCGCAGCGACGAAACGTCTGCAATTCCTTGGTGGTGAAAAGGCCCGGCTTCACCAATTCCTGCACGTCGTCGACGCGGTAGACATATTTGGCGATCCAGAACAGCGTATTCAGATCGCGCAGGCCGCCCTTGCCTTCCTTGACGTTGGGTTCGACCAGATAACGCGATGATCCGGCGCGCGCGATGCGCGTGTCGCGCTCGGCGAGTTTGGCCTGCACATATTCGCGCGCGCTCTTCGCCACGATTTCCTTGTCAAAGCGCGTGCGCATCTCGTCGAACAGCGCACGGTCTCCGAACAGAAAGCGGCCTTCGAGCATGGCGGTGCGCACGGTCATGTCGGCCTGCGCCTGACGGATGCATTCATCGACCGAGCGCGTGGAGTGGCCGACCTTCTGGCGAAGATCCCACAACACGTAAAGCATCGCCTCGACGACGCTCTCGCTCCATGGCGTCTTCTTGTAGGGCAGCAGGAACAGCAGATCGATATCGGAGCCGGGCGCAAGCGTGCCGCGCCCATAGCCGCCGACAGCCACGACGGACAGACGTTCGCCCGAAGAAGGATTATCGGAGGGATAGACGTAGGTGGTCACATAAGTGTGGATCGAGCGGATCAGTTCGTCTTCGAGAAAGGCGAGCTCGTGGGCGCAATCGAGGCCCTTGCCCTGCGCTTCCAGCCGGGCGCGGGCGAGATCGCGTCCATCGCCGAGCGCAGTGCGGAAGCGCTCCACCACCGCCTTGCGAAACTCGGTGGCGTTCGATCCCAAGCTGCCGTGCAGGGCGCGGATATCGGCGTCGAGCCGCGCGCGGTCGATGATCGCATCGGTGGGGGCCGTGGATTTTTGGCGGCTGCGCGGAGCGGGTGCGAGAGTGGCGAGAGTCATGCGCCCTTTTATCACATCCAACTAAAGAAATGTGCTGCCCGTTCTTTAGGCAAACACTCCTCAGCGGCAGTCGATCCGCCGTCCGGCGAGACCGCATTCGACCAGCGTCTTGCCGTCATAGGAGCGGGCGGCGATCCGCCAGCCATCGTCAGCGCCGCGCTCCAGCATCGCATAGCCGAATACGCCCGACGCGCCGCGTCCCTCCCGGATGGTCAGTCCATGAACCGACAGGCCGGCCGGCTGGTTCGAGGCCGTGAGATGCAACTCGTTGCCGCCGTTGCCGGAAACGACCTGAACCGGGTGCGGCTCGGCAAAGTCCAGAATCTGGAACGTGTGCAGGTGCCCCGCCAGCAAGAGGTCCACACGGTCGGGAATGGCCGGACTGGCGGCCGCCAGGGTCGCATTGCCGCCGACCGCAATGTTGAGCAGGCGGGCCGCGACGGAGCGGATCGGCCGGTGCGCGGCGATCCAGATGGGTCCGGCCGGCGCGAGGCGCGCCATGCTGTCGAACTGGGTCCGATAGCGCGCCGCCTGCTCCGCATTGATGCGGACTTCGCCGGCCGT
Source organism: Beijerinckiaceae bacterium (assembly GCA_947475995.1). Lineage (GTDB taxonomy): Bacteria > Pseudomonadota > Alphaproteobacteria > Rhizobiales > Beijerinckiaceae > Terripilifer. The sequence continues at coordinate 85,851 of CANJNI010000003.1, forward strand.
CGATGTGTCCATCACGAAGAGCGTCACGCCGCCCAGATCGACCGGAAAAGGTTCGCCGAGGCCCAGACAGCCCGTGGCGGACCGGAACGGATAGGGGTCGAGCGCCCTGCTCCAGCCCTTGCCGCCGCGCCCGCATTCCTCATGATTGCCCCGCACCATGACCCAGGGGGCGGCTTTCAGGAGCGGCCGGGCGGGGTCGAAGAAATCGGCCGTCCAGACCTTCCAGGTGTCGCCGTAGGGGGAATCCTTGCAGCCCTTGTCGGCCAGCGGGCAGGCGCGTTCGCGATAATGAAAGTCGCCGACATGAATCACGAGGTCCGGCACGTCGCGCGCAGCCGCAATCGACCCGTCGGCAAATGGCCAGGCGTGCGGATCGTTGCAGGCCTGCGCCTGCAGGTTGCTGATGCGGCAGCCGGTGTCGCCGATCAGAAGGATTTTTTGCGGACGGGCTTTCGGCAGCGGCAGCGACTCGCCGCCGACCGACGCCGACTTCGCGCCCCCCGGCAGGGAGACCGCGCAAACCCGGACCGGAAAGTCCGGGCCCGGGGCGGAGCGTTCGCGCAGCGCAAGCGTCTTCCCGTCCACTTCAGCAGACGGGCAGGTCGCCGCGCCGGTCGCAACACGAATTTCCGCGCCTTCAACGCCGTATTGCACCCAGCGCTCGTCGGCCAGCGAGGCCGGCAACCAGACAAGGAGCGCAAGGGCCGCGAGGGCCGGAGACAGAAAGATTTTCAGCCTATTTCCCGACCTTGGATTCGATCGAGTCCCAGATGGCGGCGGCGAGATCGGGGCCGCCCAGCTTCTTGATCGCCCGCACGCCGGTCGGCGAGGTGACGTTGATCTCGGTCAGGTTGCCATCAATCACGTCGATGCCGACGAAAATGAGGCCGCGCTTTTTCAGTTCCGGACCGATCGTGGCGCAAATTTCCTTTTCGCGCGGCGTGAGGTCAGTCGCCCGCGCAGCGCCGCCGCGCACCATGTTGGAGCGGATGTCGTTTTCGGCCGGGACGCGGTTGACCGCGCCAGCCGCCTCGCCGTCCACCAGAATGATGCGCTTGTCGCCCTGCGTAACCTGCGGCAGGAAGCGCTGGATGACCCAGGGCTCGCGGAATGTCGCCGTGAAAAGGTCGAACAGCGAACCGAAGTTCGGATCAGTGCGGCCGATCTTGAAGACAGCCGCGCCGCCGTTGCCGTAAAGCGGCTTCATCACCACGTCGCCATGCTCTGCCCGGAAGGCTTCGATGAGCGCCTTGTCGCGGCTGACGAGAGTCGGCGGCATGAGCTGCGGATAGTTCATGACCATCAGCTTCTCGGGAGCATTGCGGACGCTCGAAGGATTGTTCACCACCAGCGTCTTCGGGTGAATGCGCTCCAGCAAATGCGTGGTGGTGATGTAGGCAAGGTCGAAAGGCGGGTCCTGCCGAAGCAGCACCACATCGACCTTCGACAGATCGGTCAGTTCTGCGTCGCCCAGCGTGAAGTGGTCTCCGGCCACGTCGCGCACCGAGAGCGGGCGGGTTTCGGCGATGATCCTGTCGCCTCGCATCGAAAGCCGGTCGGGCGTGTAATAGCGGATCGAATGGCCCCTGCCCTGCGCTTCCAGCAGAAGCGCGAAGGTGGAATCGCCCGCGATATTGATCTTCTCGATCGGGTCCATCTGGACGGCAACCGTCAGTCCCATGTGGGGTTCCTTTGCGTCAGCCGCGACCGGCAGGCCGCCCAGTGGGGTAAGCCAGCCAACGGATCGACGTCAACCTTTCGGGATTCCGGTTCGTTAACTCTAATTGAACGCGCGCCACTTATAAGACGGAGTCCATATCCGGGTTCAGGATCGAATTATGCGGGCTTTCTCCATCGCGAGCGGTTTGGTGTTCCGCCAGGCCCTGTTCGTCGGCGTCATCGTCGTCCTGGGGATCGCCTCCATGTTCGGCGCGACCGGCGTCCGGGATCTGGCCAACGAATTGATGAGCGCCCCGCCGGACCAGATGCACCGGCTGGCCGTGGAGCTCGCCGGGTCCGCCGACACAATGGCCCGCTGGCTGATCTTCGGGACAGGCTTCGCGTGTTTCCTCATCCTGGGCGTCTCCATGCCGGTGATGCACCGGTCGCTGTCGCAGCCGATCAATCGCCTCGCCCACCAGATGACGGAGCTGGCGGCCGGAAACCTCGACGTCCAGATCGTCGATTCCGAGCGGCGCGACGAGATCGGCGCCATTGCGCGCGCCCTCGGGGTACTCCGCGACGCCGTGCGCCACAATAACGAGCTGATGATCGAGCTGAAGGCCCGCGACGACCGCGAGGCGCGACTGCTGCGCGACGCCTCGATCCGCGCCCATGTGGAAGAATTCAGCCAGGAACTCGACACCACCACAGCCCAGCTGGGAGACATGACCAGACGGATGTCGAAGGCCTCGGATGTGATGATCGTGGCGGCGCGCCGAGCCACGGAAGGCTCGACCCACGCCAAGGAAGCCTCGACCGACGCCGCCAACAACGTGTCCTCGGTGGCGATGGCCTCCGAGCAACTGCTGGCCTCCATCGAGGAGATCAACCGGCAGGTCGTGCAATCCACCACCGTGGTGCAGAAGGCGGTTTCGACCGCCGAACAATCGTCCAGCGGAATGGCCCAGCTTTCCTCGGCGGCCCGCCGGGTGGGCGATGTGGTCAGCTCGATTTCCCGCATTGCGGCCCAGACCAACCTGCTGGCCCTGAACGCCACCATCGAGGCGGCGCGCGCCGGAGAGGCGGGACGCGGCTTCGCGGTCGTGGCCCAGGAGGTGAAGAACCTCGCCACGCAGACCGCCAAGGCCACACAGGACATCGCCGACCAGATCAGCGAGATGCAGCGCGCGACCGACATGTCGGTCGAGGCCATTGAGACGATCCGTCACAAGATCATCGAAGTGGAGCACATCACGACGATCATTGCTTCGGCCGTTCACGAACAGGGGGCGTCCACGCAGGAGATCGCCCGCAACGTCCGCTCGGCGGCTTCCGGCACGACCAGCATGTCCGAACACGTGGAAAACGTCGAAGCCGCCGTGATGGAAACCGGCACGAACGTAGAATCCGTCGTAGAACTCGCCCACAAGCTGGACGCCATGGCGGCCCGCATGCGCAGCCGCGTCGAGGCATTTACCAAGGTGTTGACCGCCGGCTAGGCGTTTCCGCAGGGTCTGTCCCTAATAATGTGGGCCAGACCGCTGAACTTGTTCGATCCCGGGGTTAAAAAAAGGCGGCTCGCTCAAAAATTGGGAAGCACGGAGCGGCGCCGACAGCGCAACTGGACTCATTTCTGCTGCAATTGAACAAAATGTCGCCATTCCGGTTCTATGCCGCCACATTCACGGTCAATTATAGTTCCGCAATAAACATCCAAATTCAATGTTTTTATCCACGGCTGCACGGCGTCCTTCTTATCAAAGCGGAGTCGGGGCGCCGACCATTATCGGAAAGCAGCATGGTTAACATAATGAAAAACAGAGCGTATTCTGTGCCATGAGCCACTCTGCTGCAGTGTTGCTGTGCCCTGCAGGCAACAGGGGGCGGAAAGGATTCAAAACCCCGGTCGGGATTGTGGCAGCGGCGGTTGAAATTTGTTTCCGCTGATGTTAAACAACTGGAATGGATAGGGTGAATCATCTCATGGTCTCAAGTCATTTTCTCGCGAAGAGGGGCTCTGCCGTCTCTCTGGGCGCACTCGCAATTGCTGCGGGTTTTGCAAATTTGCCTGCTTTCGCGGCTGATGTGGAGCCTTCGGGCGCCCCGGTTGCGGTGCTCGAACGTGTTCGTTCGCAGAACGATACCGGAGGGGTGCGGTCGGGCGCCTTTATCTTCACGCCCTACCTGATCGGCAAGGTGGCGTTTGACGATAACGTCTACGGTGCGCGTGTGCGCCGGTCGGATACCATCTTCAGCGTGACTCCCGGCCTCCAGTTCAAGTCCGACTGGTCACGGCACTCGCTGGAAGGCGAGTTCGCGATCGACGCCATCAAGTATGCCCGCCAGTCCAAGCTCGATCACATCAACGCGCGCATTGGCGGCGTCGGCAAGTTCGAACTCGGCAGCTCGTCCAACATCGTCATCGAATCCCGCTTCGTGCGCTCCGCCGATACAGTGCCGACCACCGGCGCGGCGAGCCCGGACGGTCCGATCGTGAACAACACGCTGGTGGAAGGCGCAACCTTCAACACGCGATTCAACCGGTTCGTCTGGTCGGCCGGCGTGAACTGGTCCTGGAGCAATTACGAAAACGCGAAGAGCTTCGGCGTTCCGGTCGATCAGTCCTTCCGCAACGGCGCGGTCACGACCTTCACGGAGCGTCTGGGCTACGAGATCTCGCCGTCCACGACGGTGTTCATCCAGCCGCAGTACAATATCCGCCGCTACAAGAACTCGGCCTATAATTCGGAAGGCTATCGCATCTACGGCGGTCTCTCCACCGAGATGACCCGACTGGTGCGCGGCGAAGTCTACGGCGGTTACCTGTTCCAGGACTTCGCCAGCCCGGCGATTCCGAACGTCAGCAGCTACGGCTTCGGCGGCCGCATCATCTGGTATCCGATGGAACGCCTGACGGTGAACCTCAATGCCAACCGCGACATCGGCGATCCGTCGGCGCTGGGCGCTCCGGCCTCGGTCAACACGTCATTCGGCGTGCAGGCGGATTACGAGATCTATCACAATCTCGTCTGGAGCGTCGGCAGCACCTATTCGATCGCCAAATATACCGCCCCGTCCTACACGGACTATACTTACGGGGCGAATACCGGTCTGACCTATTACATCAACCGGAACATTTCGGCGGTTGCGACCTGGAACCGCACGTGGCGCGAGAATGCGTTCATCTTCGCCAACAACTACAATCGCAACCAGATTGCGGTGGGCCTGCGCGGCCAGTTCTGATCGCTCTGATCAAGCCAAACAGAAAAAAGGCCGGGGGTTTCCCCGGCCTTTTCCTTTTGGGCGACGCCAGTCCGGTCAGTTGGCCATCAGAACCGGCAGTTGCGCCTTGGCCATGATGTGGGAGGTCGCGCCTCCGAAGATCATCTGGCGCAGGCGGCTCTGTGTGTAGGCGCCCTTGATCATCAGATCGGCCCCGAGGGTCGCCGAATCTTCCAGATAGGCAAGGCCCGCCGGGCGGTTCTTGCCGAGCCGATGAATGATGTCGGCCTGAATCCCGTGCAGGGCCAGCATCTGCTGCAATTGTTCGGCCGCCGGACCTTCGGCATTGTGGGCCTCGATGGTCAGGATGAAGACCTTCTTGGCGGCTTTCAGCAGCGGCATGGCGAAAGCGGTCGAGCGAGCCGATTCCATGCTGTGGTTCCAGGCGATCACGATGGTTTCCGCCACGGATTTCGGCGGTTCGGGCGGCGCGAGAAGAACCGGACGACCGCTTTCGAACAGGCAGGCCTCAGCGGTCGCCATGCGGGGATCGCCGCGTTCCGAACCCGGACGGCCCAGAACTGTAACGTCAAAGACGCGCGCATAGCTGGCGATCTGGCTGTCGCCGAATGACCGGTCGCCCGCGAAACCGTAGGAAAGTCCCGGGACACCCTCGGCATGAACCGGGACGGCGTGCTCGGTCATGAAGACCTCGAAGCGCCGGTGCGCTTCCTCGGCAAGTTCCTTCCAGGTGTTCTGGTCCGCCATGGTCCAGCTCACCGGCATGTCGAACGCCACCAGATCCGGCAGGTCGGGCCCCAGCGGCATGCCCTCGACATAGCCGTCGACACGTTTGGCAAGCAGATGCGCCGTGGTCAAAACGGATTCGATCGAGGAGTGCATCTCGATCGGCACCAGAATATTTTTCATGACCGTCCCCTTCCTTGGTCTCGAAACACACTACACGATTGCAACGAAACGTCGCTATTCAGGTCTGGTCGCCGCCGCGTGTTTTCAAGAAGCGGTCGAAGGCCGCCAGCGTGACTTCGGAGGCATGATGTTCGAGACCTTCGGCGTCGGCCTCGGCCACTTCGTCCGGAACGCCGAGCGCAATCAGGAGATCGACCACGAGTCGGTGGCGGCCCCTGCATCTTTCGGCGAGATCATGCCCGGATTGCGTGAGAAAGACGCCCCTGTAGGGCCGGGACGTCGCCAGCCCCTCTCGCTTGAGGCGCGAGATCGTCTTGATGGCAGTGGCGTGGGACACGCCCAGCCGACGCGCCACATCGGTGGGCCGCGCTTCGCCCTGCGTGGCGAGCAGATCGGCGATCAGCTCGACATAATCTTCCATGAGGGCGGATGATTGCGCCGTACGAGCCTTGCCGAACCGGCTCGCCTGCGTGTCCTCCGCCGGCAATTCCAGCGGCGGCAGGGCAATCGGTCCCTTTTGGGTAGTCGGCATTCAGGCTCCGGAAACGACACGCAGATCAGCGGCCAGCCAAAGGACATAACCCGCGTGGCGTCAAGGTGCATGCAGGGCACGATCTTAGCGCAAATGATTGCGGACGGCTTACGCCAGCCCGCTTTCTTCCGGCGCCGAGCGGCCTCTTATTTCTTGAACAGCTTTTCGAAAAGCGCGGCGGATTTCGCTGAATCGTCGTGAATCATCTCTGAACTTATGACCACCGGCTTGAGCCCGTTGTTCTTGGGCACGACCTTCCGGAGCGAGTCGGCCGGCTGGACGTTCGGGTTCGACGGGAAATATTCCGCCTCCTGCAGCAGCGTCTGCGCTTCGGGCGAAAGCATGAAGTCAATCAGCAGCATGGCCGCATAGGGATGCTTCGACTTGCCAATCACCTGAATGGAATCATTCAGCGCCGGGATCGGCTCAAACATGACCGTGTCGGCCGGCGCGCCTTTTTTGGCGCTGATGATCGGATGATGCGCCGAGATGCCAAGGCCGATGAGGAACTCGCCTTCGATCATGCGATCCGCGACTGCGCGATTGCTGAGAGCCAGCGGCTTCACATCCTGTTTGGCGAGTTTGGCCAGATATTCCTCAGCCTTCTGTTCGCCCCACGCCGCCCTAAGACTGGTGATGACGATCATTGCCCCGCTGGCGTTGGAATTGAAGGCCCAGGCCAACTTGCCCTTCCATTTTGGATCGAGCAGATCGTCGTAGGTCTTCGGCACTTCGTCGGCTTTCACCAGCTTCGTGTTGTAGCCGGTGGCGATGTAACGATAACGCGTGGTGATCCAGGTCCGATCCTTGGCGACGGCTTCGGGCGGCATGATGTCGGAATAGGCCGAATAGAACGGCGCCGGAATTTTGGCGCCGCCCAGCGCGCCGCTCGCCCCACTGCCTTCCACAACGTCTGCGGCGAAATTGTTCGCCTGCGCTTCCGCCACCAGCTTGGCAATGATCTGGTTGTCGTCGCCACGCCAGAACTTCATGTCGATGTATGGATACTTCTTGCGGAAGGCTTCCGAGATCGGTCGCAGGGCCTGATTGACGATCATGGCCGAGTAAAGAATCACCGTGCCTTCCTTGCGGGCGCCTTCTTCGAGCACCTTCTGGCGGTCCGCACCGCGATAGTTGAAGATTTCCTCGTTGGTCAGCGCGTTCGCCGGGATGGACGCCTGCGCAACCAGCGCACCCGCAAACAGAAGACTCAGCGTGCCCTTGGTCATGTTTCCTCCCCTGTTTGTTTTTGGTCTCAAACCGTCGCCATCAGCTTTTCGGCTTCGGCGATCTGGATGTGTGCGTCACTGCGCAGGCGTGCGCCGGAGCCCGGCGCGTCCGTGACGTGAACCTTGCCGTCGATGTTATCGACGCCTTCGGTGATGTCGTTTTCGAGCCGGACATATTCGCCGAATTCGCAGGCGAAGGAGAGTTCCGGCAGGCTCGCCGCCAGATGCATGGCCTGTGCGGACATAAGACGCGGACCCACATGCGCGCCCAGACGGCACGGAATGTCGCCGGCCTGACAGATGCGGGCCGCCGCCAGAGTGTTGCGCAGGCCGCCGAGCTTGGGAACCTTCAGGCTCACCATGTCGACGATGCGGTTCGCCACCAGATGCATGACCTCATGCACGGAGCCCGCGCTCTCGTCGGCCTCGGTGGCGATGGGCGAATTCTGCGTGACGAGTTTCAGGCCCGCGTAATCGTCCGACTTGCACGGCTGCTCGAAAATCTCGACGCCGTAATCGACGACCTTGTTGGCGAGCTGAATGGCTTCTTTCGGCTTGTAGGCCTGGTTGGCGTCGATGATGAGACGAATGTCGGGGCCGACTTCATCGCGGATCGCCTTCACCCGCACGGCGTCGAGCGTCACATGGCCGTCGACCTTGATCTTGATGTGCTTGTATCCGGCCTCGACCAGCTTGCGGCCCATGCGGGCCATTTCAGCCGGTTCCTTGATCGACAGCACGCGCATGACGGGGAGTTCGGTGCGGCGCTTGCCGCCGAACAGATGGTACATGGGCACGCCGAGCGAGCGCGACGCGATTTCAAACAGGGCGCAATCGATCGCGGCTTTCGCCTGATTCATGCCCTTCAGATGATGATCGAGCCGAACGAGGATGTCCTCGATGTCGAAGGCGTCACGCCCCATCAGCAGCGTGGCGAAATCGTCGAGCGTGCCCTTCAGGCCCTCGCTGTTGGCCCCCATGTGGCGCGTGGCGGATGCATAGCCGTAGCCGACCGTGCCGTCCTCGGCGGTGATCTCGACCAGCCAGCCCTTTGAGATGCGATTGGCGTGGATGGAAAACCGCCATTTCGGGTCCGACTGCGGCATGTGGCACGGCAGTACATCGACCTTGACGATCTTCATCGGGCGTTTTCCTCTCAGGTGCAGTTGGCCTCATGGCCGCTCGTTGCCCCGCAGGATAGCGGGGATTTTGCACGCCGCAACCTCGTTGCGTGTCAGGAGATTTGCGCCGCCATGCGGAGACCATCCAGCATCGAGGCCCTGCGCACATAAGCGCGGTGGCGCTCGGGATCGCCCGTGATGGCCTGCAGGTTCGCCAGCAGACGGCGACGCTCGTCCGGGTCCTTCTCGCGCATCCGGTCGCGGTTGCGCTTGGCCTGCCCGAGAATTTCTTCCGCCACGACAGGTCGGCGACGACGCGTGTAGAGGTCCAGCCTTTCGAGGTCCGCGCCGCGCCGGAAAATATCCTTGAGGGCTTCTGCCAGTTCGAAAGCCTCATGGATGCCGCCATTGAGGCCCAGTCCGCCCGCCGGCGAATTCACATGGGCCGCATCGCCCACCAGCGCCACGCGCCCCTTGCGGTAGGTCGGCACGATGCGCTGCTGGACCCGATAGGGCCACGCGCCGAGCACCGGATAGGGCTGCGGCGAGGCGATGATGTTTTGCAGCGCCGCCTGCACGCCGTCCGGCGTAATCTGCTGCTCAACCGGAATGTCCTCGCGCAGATAGATCGCGAGCCGCCAGAAATCGCGCAGGCGCAGGAACGCCAGATTGCCGCCCGGCGTCCAGCACGACGCCACGATGGTCAGCCCTTCCATGTGCTGCTCGAACGGAAACGTCGTCGTCACCACCAGGGTGGTTTCCGGGAAGGCCTCGCCCTCAAACGGAATTCCTGCGGTCTCGCGCACCGTGCTGGCCAGACCATCCGCGCCGACCAGAATGCGGGCGCGCAGGGTCTCGATTCCGCGCGCGCTTTCGACATCCACATCGACCCCGGTTTCGTCCTGCCGGAAGCCCACGACCTTGTGGCCGAAGTCCGCACGGGCGCGCGGATGGCGCGCGAGCCGGTCGTAGATCGCCTGCTGCAGGCGCGACTGCTCGCATTGCAGGCGGAAAGGGTGCCGTACTTCATCCCGGATGACGGCGAGATCGAAGACCGCGCGTTCGCCTTCCGGGTGCAGGCGCACCTGCCATTGCGTGGTGGTGAGTCCCTGCGCGACGATCTCCTGCGTGAACCCGTCGGGCTCCAGCATGTCGAGCGTCGGCGGATGAAAGCTCGTGGCGCGAAGGTCCGGGGCGATGGCGTCGCGCATCTCGAAGGCGCGCGCCTCGATTCCGGCTTCGCCGCACAGAAAGGCGGTCAGCAGGCCGGTCGGGCCTCCGCCCGCAATGAGCACATCGCAATCGAAGGATTTCACGGACGTGGCCTATTCGGGAAGCAGATCACGCAGGCGGAACAGCGCAATCTTCTCGATCTCGTCAAGCGCGGTGGCGAATTCCTCGTCGGCCCCGTGCTTCAGGCGACGCACGAATGCTTCCAGGATTTCGTCCTTGCTGCGGCCCTTGACGGCCATGATGAACGGGAATCCGAAGCGGGCCTTGTAGGCGTCGTTGAGTTCGGTGAAGCGCGCCTTCTCCTCGTCGGTCAGGAAGGCGAGGCCGGCGGACTGTTGCTCCTTGGTCGACTCGGGCGTCAGCCGGCCCGCCATCGCGAGCCGCCCGGCGAGGTCGGGATGCGCGTTGATGAGCGCCAGTTGCCGCTCGCGCGCGGCGTCCCTCATGGCGGCGACCATGACGGCATGAAGCGTGGGGGCGGTCCGGCAGTCGGCCGCGCTGCGCCGATCCCACGCATCTTCCGCCACCCAGGCGGAATGTTCAAAAACGCCCCCGAAACGGGCTAGGAAGGCGTCCCGGGTCCAGTCCTGACTCATGGAAATATTGGCTCCCTGCTCAATCCAGCGGCACAGGACATGTAATTTACGCAAAGCAGCGGCAATTGCCGCTCCGATCCGGTTGCATGCGCCGGTCCGAAAAGCCTAGCATGAAAACGACCACAATTGCCCGAGTCTCCATGTCCGCAGGCCGCCTCACCACCCATGTTCTCGACACAGCCTCCGGGCGTCCGGCGAGCGGGGTCCGGGTTCGGCTCTATGCCCGCGCGGGCGACAGCCGAACGCTGCTGGTCGAGACCCTGACCAATCAGGACGGCCGTTGCGATGGGCCGCTGCTTTCGGGCGAAAGTTTCGCTGTCGGCAGATACGAACTCATCTTCGACGTCGCAGCCTATTTTCGCCGCAACGGCATCGCGCTGCCCGAGCCCGCCTTTCTGGATGACGTGCCGATCTGTTTCGGAATCGCCGATGCGGGCGCGCATTATCATGTGCCGCTGCTGATCTCGCCCTACGGCTATTCGACCTATCGGGGCAGTTGAGCGGCGGCGAGTTCAATCATCCGAATGAAAGCGGCGCAGCCGCAAACGAGGACCGACCGTGACCTGGCTTTTGCTGTTTGAGGAATGGGCCAACTTTCTGCTGCGCTGGGTGCATGTGATCGCCGGCATCGGGTGGATCGGTTCGTCGTTCTATTTCATTCATCTCGATCTGAGCCTGCGCAAGCGCGAGGGATTGCCCGAAGGCGTCGGCGGAGATGCATGGCAGGTGCACGGCGGCGGCTTCTACCACATGCAGAAATATGTGGTCGCGCCGAAGTCGATGCCGAAGGAACTGACCTGGTTCTACTGGGAGGCCTACGCGACCTTCCTGACCGGCTTCGCGCTGCTCGTCGCGCATTACTACATGAACGCCGAGATCTATCTGGTCGACAAGACGGTGCTGGATATTTCCGGCACGACCGCGATCCTTCTGAGCATCGCGGGGCTGGTGGTCGGCTATTCGGTCTATGAGGGCTTGTGCCGCTCGCCGCTGGGCAAGAACGATCTGGCGCTCGGCGCGGTCGGATTCGCGTTTCTGGTGTTCCTTGCGTGGTTCTTCACGAAGATCTTCAGCGGGCGCGGCGCCTATATCGAACTCGGCGCGCTGATCGGAACCGCCATGGTGGCGAATGTGGCGCATGTCATCATTCCCAACCAGCGCAAGATCGTTAAGGCGCTCCTGGCTGGCGAGACGCCCGATCCGGCGCTCGGCAAGGCCGGCAAGCAACGTTCCGTTCACAACAATTACCTGACGCTGCCGGTCATCTTCATGATGGTGTCGAACCATTATCCGCTGGCCTTCGCGTCGAAGTACAACTGGATCATCGCCACGCTCGTGCTGGTGATCGGCGTCCTGATCCGTCATTTCTACAACGAGGGTCATGCGGGCCGCGCCAAGCCGTGGTGGACATGGGCGGTTTCGGCACTCCTGATGGCGATCATCATGTGGCTGTCGGTGGCCGGGTCGGCCATTGCGAACGCAGCCGCGCCGCGCAACGTGCAATTCGCGCAGGTGCAGGACATTGTGAGCGCGCGCTGCTCCATGTGCCACGCCAAGGAGCCGGTGTGGGACGGCATCGCAGCCCCGCCGAAGGGCGTGATGCTGGATACGCCGGACGCAATCCGTCAGCACGCCAAGGGAATCTTTTTGCAGGCAGTCGCTACCCGGGCCATGCCGCCGGGCGGCAACATGACCGATCTGCCGGACGAAGACCGGCAGATTCTGGCGGCATGGTTCGCCAATGGAGCTCCGGGGATTTGATCTGCGGCTCTTGCCGCATCCTTCGAGACGCCCGCTCCGCGGGCTCCTCAGGATGAGGAAACCAAGCAACTCTCCGGTGCCCTCACGCTGAGGAGCGCTGAAAGGCGCGTCTCGAAGCGCGCGTCTTCAGAACCCCGCCGCCTGCCCGTCCTTGCGCGGATCGGAACCCGCCACGTAACCGCCCTCGATACGATGCACGAGCTGCGCGCCGCCGAAGCTCGCCTCGCCCTCGAAATCGCGCGGGCCTTCGACCTTGTGGCCGCGCGAGGCCAGATCGTCCGCCAGTCCCGCAGGTGCGGTTGAATCGATCGACACTTCCATCCCGTTGATGACGCGCCAGCGCGGCGCATCGGCGGCGGTCTGGGGGTCCTGATTCCATATCTGCGTGCGCAGGAACATCTGCACATGGCCCTGCGCCTGCATGGACCCGCCCATGAGGCAGAACGCCATCTGGGCCTCGCCGCCCTTTGTGACGAAGCCCGGAATGATCGTGTGGAAGGGCCGCTTCGAGGGGCCGACCTCGTTCGGGTGACCGGCCTGCAAGGAGAATCCATAGCCGCGATTTTGCAGCGCGATGCCGGTCCCGGGCACCACGCACCCCGACCCGAAGCCAGAGAAATTCGACTGGATGTAGGAGACCATCATGCCGTCTTCGTCGCCGGTAGCGAGGCACACCGTGCCGCTGCCGCCGGGCTTTCCGGCGCCGAAGTCGGTCGCGATTTTCCGGTCGACGAGCTTTGCGCGCGAGGCCAAATAATCGTCGTCCAGCAGTTGCGCGATCGTCACCTTGGTCATGAAACGCTGTTCGGCCACGTATGCGGCGGAATCCGCGAAAGCCAGTTTCATCGCCTCGATCTGGAGATGAAAGGCCTGCGGAGAATCAGGCTTTTCGGCCTCGATTCCCAGATGGCGCAGAATGCCGAGCGCCATGCATGCCGCGATCCCCTGCCCGTTCGGCGGGATTTCGTGCAGCGATCTGTCGCCGACGGATTTGTGAATCGTTCCGCACCAGTCCAGCTTGTGATCGGCGAGATCGCTGGCCCGCAGCGCGCCGCCGGTCTTGCGGGCGAAAGCGTCGATGCGCTCCGCCAGTTCGCCGCGATAGAAGGCCTCGCCACGTGTCTCGGCAATGAGTTGCAGCGAGCGCGCCAGCGCGCTGGACGAAAACATTTCGCCGGCTTTCGGAGCGCGCCCGCCCGGCAGGAAGGCTTCCGCAAAGCCCGGCTGAGCATGGAGAAGCTTTTCGGCGCGACGCCATTGTTCGCCGATGATGGGGGAGACGTGGAAGCCGCGCGTCGCATAACGGATCGCAGGTTCGAAAAGCTTCTCGAAAGGCAGACGTCCGAATCTGGTCGACAGCTCCACCCACGCGGACACCGCGCCGGGCGTCGTCACCGAATCCCAGCCGCGCTGCGGCATGGCGTTGCGGCCTGCGAAATGATCGCGCGTCCAGCCCGCCGGCGAGCGGCCCGATGCATTGAGCCCGTGCAGTTCCCTGCCGTCCCAGACGATGCAGAAGGCGTCCGACCCCAAGCCGTTGCTGGTCGGCTCCACCACCACGAGCGCAATGGCGGTGGCGAGCGCGGCGTCCATGGCGTTGCCGCCCGCGTGCAATGTTTCAATTCCGGCCTGCGTGGCGAGCGGCTGCGAGGTCGTGACCACGTTCCGGGCGAAGACCGGCGAGCGACGCGAACGATAACGGCCTTCGTGGGTATATTGCATGAGGTGCTCATTTCCGGCGCGGTTGCAAAAACGCCCTATCGTCCCTAGTCTTGCGAGAAATCACAAGAGGCGCGGTCCGGTCGCGCGGTTTGAATGGGAGATAACATGACGGTCGTCCGTTCTGTGCGTATCGCGGCTCTGGCGGTTGCGGCGCTGGCCTCGACAGCATCCTTCGCGCAGGAAAACATCCTCACCTACAAGGGCGCCGACCGCGACCAGAAGGTTCTGGAAGGCGCGAAGAAGGAAGGGCAGGTGGTCTTCTACACGGGCCTCGTGGTCAATGTGGCGCTGCGTCCGATGGCCGAAGCCTTTCAGGCCAAGTATCCCTTCGTGAAGATGAACTACTGGCGCGGCGAATCGGAAGCCATTGCGCAGAAGATTCTCGCTGAAGGGCGCGCCAACAATGTCGTGGCGGATGTGATCGAGGGCACCGGCGTCGGCGAACTCGCTTTGGCGGCGAACCTTATCCAGCCGTTCTACTCACCGATGCGCGAGTTCCTTCCTAAGAACCTGCTCGATCCCGAAAACCTCACCGCGCCCTCGCGCGTCAGCTATTTCGGCCTCGCCTACAACACCAAGCTGGTGCCCGCCGACAAGGTGCCGCAGACCTATGAGGACCTGCTCGACCCGATGTGGAAGGGCAAGATTTCATGGCGCATCGAATCCTCCAGCGGCACGTCGCTGTTCCTGACGAACCTGCGCATCGCGTGGGGCGAAGAGAAGGCGCTGGATTATTTCAAGAAGCTGTCGCAGCAGAAGATCATCAATTTCGGCTCGGGCAGCGCCCGCACGCTGGTCGATCGCGTCATGGCGGGAGAATATCCGATCGCCGTGAACGTGTTTGCGCATTTCCCGGTCATCAGCGCGGCGGCGGGCGCGCCGGTGAACACGAAACTGCTCGCGCCGGTGCCGAGCACCTCGGCCTCGATCGCGGTCGTCAAGAACGCCAAGCATCCCCATGCGTCGGCGCTGCTGATCGACTTCATGCTCGGCAAGGAAGGTCAGGCGGTGTTCTCGAAGGCAGGCCTTTTCCCGGCCCGGCCGGATGTGGCGCCCGATCCGGTCGTGGCCACGGTCGATCCGAACATCGCCAAGGTTCCGGTGAATTTCATTCTGGGCTCGACCATCGACAAGATGGAGAAGCGCTCGGACGAGATCTATCAGGAGTTGTTCCGGTAGGCGGAGGGACGCGCCCGACGGCCTTCCTTGCGGCTTCGCGCCGAACGGCCTAGAAGCGCCGCAACGTCACAAGGAAAAGTCCATGCGCCCCTCCAAACGCGCCGCCAACGAAATGCGCGCCGTCTCGCTCGAGCGGAACGTCGCCCGCTATGCCGAGGGCTCCTGCTTCATCAAGTTCGGCAATACGCATGTGCTGTGCACGGCGTCGCTGGAAGAAAAGCCGCCGCAATGGCTGCGCGGACAGGGCCGCGGCTGGGTGACGGCGGAATATTCCATGCTGCCGCGCGCCACCAACACCCGCACCCGCCGCGAGAGCACGTCCGGCAAGCAATCCGGCCGGACGCAGGAAATCCAGCGCCTCATCGGCCGCAGTCTGCGCGCCGTCGTCAATCTTCAGGGCCTTGGCGAACGCCAGATCACGCTCGATTGCGATGTCATTCAGGCTGACGGCGGCACACGCACGGCGGCTATCACGGGCGCATGGGTGGCGATGTATGATTGCATCGAATGGATGCGCAACCGCTCGATGCTGAAGGATTCGCCGATCCGCGATCATGTGGCGGCGATCTCGTGCGGCATGGTGAAGGGCGTTCCGGTTCTGGACCTCGATTATGACGAGGATTCGACCGCCGAGACCGACGCCAACTTCGTCATCACCGGCACGGGCGGCCTCGTGGAAGTTCAGGCCACCGCAGAAGGCGCGGTGTTCACCGAAGCCCAGATGATGGCGCTGCTCGGGCTGGCGCGCCACGGCACCACTCTGCTGGTGGACAAGCAGAAGACCGCTCTGGGGCTGTAAGCCCTGAGGTAGCGGCCTCGTCCTTCGAGACGCGCTGCTGCGCTGCGCTCCTCAGGATGAGGCCTAATTGCAAGTTTAAAGCGGAACCAGCCCTCATGCTGAGGAGCCGCTGAAGGCGGCGTCTCGAAGCACGAGGGCGGTACAGGATGGCCTAAGCCGCCTGTTTCAAGCTCACCACGGCCCTGATCTCGTCCGCCAGCGCGCGCGCCTCGCGGGTCTGGTTGGTCGGCGCGCGGATCAATCCCATCCGGGAGCGCGGCAGGCGCGGCAACCCGTCGGACTCGTCCAGCGCCCGCATCCCCGGACGCATCGCGCCCTGCGGCAGCAGCGTAATCGCCAGCCCGCTGTCCACGATGGGGGCGATGGCGGCGTAATTGTTCGACACCAGCACGATCCGGTACTCCATGCCGGCCCGCGTCAGCGCCGTTTCGGCCTGCTGACGCCAGGCGCAGGTCGGCCCGCCCACGGCAAGGGGGACGACCGCATCCTTGCCGAAACTCATCGGCTGGCGCGTCACCCACATCAGCGGTTCCTCGCGAATGACCTCGACCTCCGGGATCGAAGCGCAATCGGTAACGAGCGCCAGATCGAGATCGCGCGCCCGCACGCGCTCGGACAGAAGCACCGAGCTTTCGCAGACCACGGCTATCTCCACCAGCGGATTGCGGGAGCGAAAATTCCCCAGAATCGCCGGCAGAAACGGCTCGGCATAATCGTCCGGAATGCCCAGCCGCACACGGCCCGTGAGGCCTTTTCCGGCAATGCCCGCCAGTGCGGCGGCTTCCGCCTGCAGGATCACGCGCGCATGGTCGATCAACCGCTCGCCGTGAGAAGAAAGCCTCACGCCCCTGCCCTGTTTGACGAAAAGCTCGACGCCTAACTGCTCCTCCAGCCTGCGGATATGCATCGAGATTGCCGACTGGGTCTTGTTCACCCGCTCGGCGGCACGGGTGAAGCTGCCTGTGTCGACGATGGCGAGGAAGGAACGAAGCTGGTCGGTGTCGAGCATGGAATCCGTCGTGTTCTGTGATGGATCAGTTTAATAACATTCGTTGGACCGATCAATCCATCTCCCGCATCTTCTGGAAAGCTGCCGGGCTGTTCGGCAGCGCCGGTCACAGGACCAGTTTACAGGAGATGGACATATGCTCGCCCTTTCGCGCACACGGACCTCAGGCATTGTCGCGGCGCTTTCGCCGGCGCTCGCCAAGGCCGCCGTTGCGGCCGAATGGGCGACGCATTGGCCGGTACGAGCTATTCAGGCCCGACGCCAACTGGCCCAACTGTCCGAACTCTCCGACCATGAACTGAAGGATTTCGGGCTGTACCGCTCCGACATCAGCGCCGCCCATTCGGTGGGGCTGAACGAGGACCCCACAGTGTTCCTCGCCCGCACGGTCAACGACCGCGCCCGCGCCCGTCGCCAGCAGGCGGCGGAGCTCGTGCAATGGGCAAAAAGGCGGGGGTGAACAGGATTCCGCCCTCTCCCCGTTCGCAGAATGGGGAGAGCGGCGGGGTGAGGGTCAGGTCGCCAAGAACGTAACTTCCGACCGGCCCCTCACCCTAGCCCTCTCCCCGCAAGCGGGGAGAGGGGAATTTCCCTCACGCAGCTGCGTTTGGGGCGCGCTTCGCCAGATATTTCTGCACCGCCGCGCGAGCGCGCGCGCCGATCCTGTCCCATTGCTTCTGGCGGATTTCTTCGAGGGGCGCGAGCCATGCGCCGCCGACAGCGATGACGTTGGGCTGCGCCAGCCATTCTTCCAGATCGTCCTCGCTGGTGCCGCCCGTCGGGCAGAATTTCACGCGCGGAAACGGCGCCGCCATCGCCCGCAGGGTCGCAGCGCCGCCCAGCGTTGCGCCGGGGAAGAATTTGACGACGTGAAATCCCGCCGACAGGACCGTCATCAGCTCGGAGGCAGTGGCCACGCCCGGCACGAACGGCAGATCCTGCGCGGCGGCGGCCTCCAGCAAGGCGGCGGTCGAGCCCGGGCTGAGGGCGAAACGCGCGCCCGTGTCGCGGGCGAGCGCCAGATCATGCGGGGTCATCACATTGCCGGCTCCAGGTACGGCGCCCGGCACCTCACGCAGAATGGCCTTGATGGCGTTGGGAGCAACCTTGGTGCGCAGGGCGATTTCCAGAACCGGCAGGCCGGCCTCCACGAGGGTTTTCGCCAGCGGCACCGCGTCCTCGATCCGCTCGATGGTGAGCAGCGGAATCAGCCTTGCGGGCTCCAGAATGGCGAGCGGGGTTTCGCTATGCGAAGTCATGGGCTTCCTCCAGTTCCGGTGCTTCAGTCAGTCACGGTTTTCGACGTCCGTCCATGTGGCGCGTTCACGCAACCTTTGCGCGGGGCCCTGCGTACAATCTATACCTGAACCTCAATCCGCAAAGCCCCCGGACCCATGACCAGACTTCTTCAAGGCCGTATCGTCGTCGCCACCCACAATGCAGGCAAGCTGCGCGAGATGCGCGAATTGCTCGCCCCCTACGGGATCGAGGCCGTGTCGGCGGGGGAACTGGGACTGGCGGAGCCCGACGAGACCGCGACCGACTTCATCGGCAACGCGCTGATCAAGGCCGAAGCAGCCGCAAGGGCTGCGAACCTGCCGGCTTTCGCGGATGATTCCGGGCTTTGCGTCGATGGGCTGAATGGCGATCCGGGCATCTATTCCGCCCGTTGGGCGAAGGAGGCGGGCGATTACGACCGGGTGATGGCGAAAATCGACGGACTGCTGATCGAGCGCGGCTGCGTGGCGCCCGAGCAGCGCCGGGCGCATTTTGTGTCTGCGCTGGCGGTTGCGTGGCCGGATGGGCATCGCGAAACCTTCGAGGGCAAGGTTTTCGGCATCATCGTCGCCCCGCCGCGCGGGACGGCGGGGTTCGGTTACGATCCGTGCTTTCTGCCGGACGGGCACACGCGCACATTCGGCGAGATGACCTCGGACGAGAAGCACGGCATCCCGGCGGACGGATCGCAGGCGCTGTCGCATCGCGCCCGCGCCTTCCAGATGCTGGCCGCAGCGTGCTTGCGGAAGGCCTGAGCCGCGTCTCATAGCCTCATTTCAAAATTCGCCGTCCGGCTGTTAAACTTGGCCCTCACTCAACGAAGAAGAGCCCCCATGAACGACCGGCTTTCGCTGTCCAAAGACAAGATCAAGGTTCTGCTGCTCGAGAATATCAACGACAGCGCCGTCGACCTGATGAAAGCCGCCGGCTATTCCAATCTAACGCGGCTCACCAAGGCGCTCGACGGCAGGGAACTGTATGACGCGCTGGAAGGCGTGCACATTCTAGGCATCCGGTCCCGCACGCAGCTGACCGAAGAGGTTTTTGCCCACGCGCCGCGTCTCATTTGCGCGGGCTGTTTCAGCGTCGGCACCAATCAGGTCGACCTTGATGCAGCGCGGCGGCGCGGCATTCCGATCTTCAACGCGCCGTTCTCGAACACCCGCAGCGTGGCCGAACTCGTCATCGGTGAAATCGTCATGCTGCTGCGGCGCATCTTTCCGCGCTCCGTCGAGGCGCATCAGGGCGGCTGGGACAAGAGCGCCGACAACAGCCTCGAAGTGCGCGGCAAGACTCTCGGCATCGTCGGCTACGGCAATATCGGTTCGCAATTGTCGAACCTCGCCGAGGCCATGGGCATGCGGGTGATCTACCACGATCTCACCGACAAGCTGCGCCACGGCAACACCGAGCCTGTCGAGTCGCTCGACGAATTGCTGGCGCAGTCCGACGTGGTGACGATGCATGTCCCCGAAACGCCCGCGACGCAGAACATGATCGGCGCGGCGCAATTCGCCAGAATGAAGAAGGGCGCTTATTTCATCAACAACAGCCGCGGCACCGTGGTGGATCTCGATGCACTGGCGGATGCGCTGAAGTCGGGCCACCTGCACGGCGCGGCGGTCGACGTGTTTCCGGTCGAGCCCGCATCCAACAAGGAAAAATTCGTCTCGCCCATCCAGGGACTGCCGAATGTCATCATCACCCCGCATATCGGCGGCTCGACCGAGGAAGCGCAGGAGCGCATCGGCGCAGAAGTCGCCAAGAAGCTGGTGGAATACAGCGACATCGGCTCGACCTTCGGGGCGGTGAATTTCCCGCAGGTGCAATTGCCGATGAACCCGAACGGCACGCGCTTCATTCACGTCCACCGCAATGTGCCGGGCATGCTGAACCGTCTCAACAACGTCTTCTCATCGCGCGGCCTCAACATCGCCGCGCAATATCTCCAGACCTATGGGGACATCGGCTATGTGGTGGTGGAGTCGGACGGCGACGCCGCCCGCCAGCAGGCCGAGGACGTGCTGGAAGCCCTGAAGGGTGTGGATGGGACCATCAGGGCGAGGTTGTTGTACGAACGGTAAGGGCACCATTGTTCTAATCAATAGTCCCGAAAGCGTCTTTATCAAACAACGCGAGGTGGTCAGCGCTGATCAATAACGAATCTGGAATGTCTTCCAAAAGATGGTATTTTGAAATATAATATTTAAATTTTGATCCACCCACAGTCGATGCATTGTATAGTAGTAAAACCAAATCGTAGTCCGACAACTGCGCTCTTATAAGTAACATATACTTATCTATATCAATGCCAGACTGATCTACAAATTTAATTATGTTCAATAAATAACGGTAATAGTGAGCAACTTGCTGTCTATATTTTCGCCAAAAAATTGCGTAGCCACTTTCTATATCACCGTTACTTTTTTGAATTCTATCTCTCAACTCATTATAAAAATATTGAAAACACTCGACCCCTTCTGCAGGCACGCCGCTCCCATTATGAGAATAAAATCTCACAGAAGAAACTATAGAATTATGCAGATTTAGCATTTGAAAAAATGTCGATTCAAAATTCTGCTTTTCCAGCGCATCGCCCTGACGTTTTATCTCACTACGGGTAAGGGCCAACTCCTCATGCTGCAACTGGATTGTGAACAAAACTCCGATAAATGTCATTAGTGTAAGAATTGGATTAGTCCATCCCCCAAAAAAGTCGCCGCTTTGACCCAACTCTGCTATTTTTTCTGAGCTATTTAGCCATAAAAAAACAAAGAAATTAGCTAACGCAATTAGTACAGCAAAAGTCCCCAGACCGATTAGTTTTTTGCCCATAAGACCTCTCTTGCATCATTCTATCAAATTCGCACCTAAAAAAGCACCCACGTCACCAGCCCGAACACCGGCAACAAGATACAGCCCGACCAGACCATATAGCCGAAGAAGCTCGGCATCTTGACGCCCCGGCTTTCGGCGATGGCCTTCACCATGAAGTTCGGCGCATTTCCGATGTAGCTGTTGGCGCCCATGAAGACAGCGCCGGCGGAGATCGCCACGAGCGTCTGCGCCAGCGGCCCCATCAGTTGCTGCGCATCGCCGCCGGCCGCGTTGAAGAACACGAGATAAGTCGGCGCATTGTCGAGAAAGCTCGACAGGCCGCCGGTCAACCAGAAATACATGGCGTTGTTGGGCGATCCGTCCGGATGCGTCACGAGACCGATGAGGCCCGCGAAAGCTCCCTCGCGCCCTGCGCGCAAGATCGCAATGGCCGGAATGATGGTGACGAAGATGCCGGCGAACAGTTTCGCCACTTCGATCACCGGCCCGAACGCGAACTCGTTCGCTTCGCGTGTTTCTTCCCGCGTCAGCCGAAACGACATGATCGTGATGACGATCAGGGCCACATCTCGCAGCACATTCTGTAATTCCAGTTCGATGCCGAAAACATGCAGCGATCCCAGCTTTAGCGAGCCGCTCATCAGCACTGCGAGCACGATTGCGCCCAGCAGAATGAAATTCACCTTGCCGATGATTTCGACGGTGGCGTCCGGGGTCGGGTCCGGCTTGATGCGGCCTTCGCGTCTGTAGAAATAAAGGTCGATCGCAAAAAACAGCGCGAGCAGGATGGCTGACACAAGCAGCATCGGCAGTAACAGATGCTGCAAGGTCCAGAAGAAGCTGACGCCCTGCAGGAAGCCCAGAAACAACGGCGGATCGCCTAGCGGAGTCAATGAACCCCCGACATTGGCGACAAGGAAGATGAAGAAGATCATCACATGCGCGTTGTGCTTGCGATCGTCGTTGGCGCGGATGAGCGGACGCACCAGCAGCATCGCGGCGCCGGTGGTGCCCATGATGCTCGCGAGCGCGGTGCCGAGAGTCAGAAACCCCGTGTTGAGCAACGGCGCGCCGTGCAGGTTGCCCTTCACATGAATATTGCCGGTGACGCAGAACAGCGAGCCGACGAGGATCAGGAACGGCACATATTCGAGCAGCGCCGTGTGAAGAAGCTCATGCGCCGCAAGTCCGGCACCGAAAATCAACACGGTCGGGACGATGAAGGCGGCGGCCCAGGCGGCGGTAATCTTGCCATAGTGGTGGTGCCACAGGTGCGGCGCGGCGAGCGGCAGGATCGCGATCGACAGAAGCAGTCCGGCGAACGGCAGCGCCCACCAGATCCCCAGCGCCTTTCCGTCGAGCTGGACCCCTTCTGCGGCCAACGCGGGCGCAGCGGCTGCGACGAGCGACAGTGACAGCGCAAGAACAAGACCGGGCCGGGGCATCCGCTTCTCCACGTTGAAACCCCGTTCTAGGCGGAAGCGCGGCGCAGCGCATCATTGGACTTTCGTCTCAGTCAGCTAGCTCAAATCGACCGCAATCGGCCGGAAATGTAACAATCGTTCCATTTTGCAGCGCAGCAAATCCCTATTCTGATGGCAACAAGAAAAAGAAATCATTTTTTCAAAAACAGGGAAAGAGATGAACGAGCATCATGAGTCACAAGACAACGAAGCCGTGCGGATTCTTACTGTCCGGGCAACTTTGTCGCGTGTGACGATTTCTGTGGATGATCGGGAGCTGTCCCTTTCGGACACTGAATGCCGTATTCTTTTTTGTTTGGGAATATTGCGCGGCAAATTTGTCCTGCAGCGCAGACTTGTGCGCCGGGTCTATGGTCAGACGGCGAGCCGCGATCCGGTCTGGCATCTGGAGCAGGACGTGGCGCATCTGCGGATGAAACTGGAGATCCTGCTGGGCATCGACCCCATCGGGTATGTTGCGGACCAGGGCTATTGCCTCGCCGATTCCTTCGAAATTGTGATGGAGGACGCGCCCGCCGATCCCGCCGCCCAACCTTGACCTTGGCGGCGCGTCTGGCCGACGCTGTGGGCGGTCGAAGCGCTGCGGGGACTGATGGGAAAGAAGATCGCCGATCTGGCGCAATTGCTGCACACGAGCGACGTGTTCGGCGAATTACCGGAGAAAGCCCTCCGGGAAATCGCCGCGCGCGGCCGCGTCGAGCAGATGACCGAAAGCGTTCTGCTCGCCGCGCCGGGCGAAACCCCGACCCACCTTCACTACGTTGTGGCGGGCAGCATCAACCTCACCTACACGACGCATGATGGAAGGGTCGCGGCGCTACCGATCTTCCGCGGGCACTGGGCCACATGGCTTGGATGCTTCGCGCCATCGCCGGTCGATTACGCCATGTGGACCTCCCGCAAGGCGACGCTTGTCTCCTTTCCGACCGCCATCATCCGCCGCCATGTGGAGAAGGACCCGGAGGCGCTTCTCCATGTCATGCGGCACATCAGCGTCACCCTGCGATATCTGATCCGCTGGACGCTGCAATCGGCAGTCCTTTCGCCGGAAAAAAGGCTGGCGAGCTTCCTGCTGCTGGCGACCGAAATGGCTTCGGCGGGCGCATTCAGGGTCGACCAGATCAAGATTTCGCAGGAGCAGTTCGGCCAACTCGGGCTGGGCTCGCGCCAGCGCGTCGGGCGGCTGCTGCGCGATCTGGCGGGTCGTAACCTCATCATCATGAATTACGGCGAAGTTCACATTCCCGACCGGGCGAGCCTGGAGGCCTATGTGGATTCTCCCGATGATCCCGAAGATTCCGGCCCAGCTTGGCCGTCCCCTACCGCACGTGCGATAAGAGCCCATGGCCATCCTGATTCCCTCAACGGGTGACGCGAACAATCCCGGATTCGGGGTCTATGTTCACTGGCCCTTCTGTCTGTCCAAATGCCCCTATTGCGACTTCAATTCGCATGTGCGGGCGACGGCCATCGACGAGCCGCGCTTTCTGGCCGCGTTCCGCAGCGAAATCGCGCATCGGGCGGCCCTGACGCCGGGACGCACCGTCAATTCGATCTTTTTTGGCGGCGGCACGCCCTCGCTGATGAAGCCCGAAACGGTGGCGGGCCTGCTGGAAGCCATCGCGGCGCACTGGAGCGTTGCTCCAGACGCCGAGATTACCCTTGAGGCCAATCCGACCTCGGTTGAGGCGGAACGATTTCGCGGCTACCGGTCTGCGGGCGTCAATCGCGTCTCGATGGGCATCCAGGCGCTGAACGATGCGGACCTGAAGATGCTGGGGCGTCTGCACAGCGTCGAGGAGGCCATGCGGGCGCTCGACGTCGCGGCCTCCACCTTCGACCGCCACACGTTCGATCTGATCTATGCACGCCCCGAACAATCGGTTGCGTCGTGGCGGGCCGAACTTTCAGAGGGGCTGCGGCGCGCCGGGGAACATATATCGCTCTACCAGCTTACCATCGAGCCGGACACGATGTTCGAAAAGCTGTTTCAGGCGGGCAAGCTGCAAATGCCGGACGCGGATCATTCGCGCGCCCTGTGGGACGTGACGCAGGAGCTGACCACAAAAGCCGGAATGCCGGCCTATGAGGTTTCCAACCACGCAAAGCCGGGCGCAGAGAGCCGGCACAACCTGATCTACTGGCGCTATGGCGAATATGCGGGCGTCGGCCCCGGCGCGCACGGGCGCATTCTGACCAATCGGGGGCGCATCGCGCAGGCGACCGAGCGGCATCCCGAAATGTGGCTGACGGTCGTCGAGTCGGACGGGCACGGCCTGATCGAAGACACGCCGCTTTCGGAATCCGAACAGGGCGACGAGTTCCTGCTGATGGGCCTGCGCCTGAGCGAAGGCATCGACCCGGCGCGTTTCGAGGCGATCAGCGGGCGGGCGCTGGAAGAGGACCGCATTGTGTCGCTGATCGGCGACGGCATGGTCGAACGGACCGCCTCCGGCCGCCTGCGGGTGACGCAGGACGGCTTCCCGGTTCTGGATGCGGTCGTGGCTGATCTGGCGGCCTGAGCCGCCAGAATTGCTGATCAGGCGGCCGGAATGATGCGCAGGTCGCGATCCGCGCCGCCCTTCAAGGCCGCCAGCGCCTTCTGGTAGTCCGGGCTGTCGTGAGCAGCCGTGGCGGCTTCGACGCTCGGGAATTCGATCACCACCGTGCGGGCCAGAATTCCCGACTCATAGGCCTTCACGGCGTCGCCGCGCGCCAGAAACTTGCCGCCCGCCGCCGCAATGGCCGGACCGGCGATCTGCGCATAGGCGGCGACCTTCGCGGGGTCGGAAATCGAGCGATACATGCAGATCCAGTAGGCGGCCATCAATGTCTCCTGTCGGCGCAACGCGCGCCGGTGCGGCGCAAGACGCGCCGGTGCGGGCCGCAAAATGGCAGGGGCTTGGCGTGCGGGCAAGAGGTCCGGCGATCAGTTCGCCACGATCAGAACTTCAACCCGCATGTCCATGAAGGCATCGGTCATGCCGTGGAAACTGCCCGCGACCGGCATGACCTGCCGTATGTCGCGGCCCACGCCAACGGGAATCAAATTGAAGCTTCCGACGCTGCGATTGGTGGGATCGAACGTGATCCAGCCCGCGCCCGGCAAGTAGATCTCGGCCCATGCGTGCGTCGAGCCAACGCCGTAGGACCCAACGAAGTCGCGATCCGGATTGTACAGATAACCGGACACGATCCGCGCCCCGAAGCCGAGCGCCCGCACCGCCTCCACCAGCAGCACCGCGAAATCCCGGCACGATCCCCACCCGCGATCCAGCGTCTCCAGCGGCGTCTGGGTGCCTTCGTCGTCGCGGCTCTGGTAGTTGATCCAGCTGGAAATTCCGCCGCTGATGTCTTTCAGCAATGACAGCGTGTCCGTCGGATTCGATTTGATGAAGCGCCGCGCCCAGGCGCGAAGGCGACCCGCCGGATCGGCATATTGGGGCGCAGACAGAGCCCCCAGATCGGTCCATTCGGCGTCGCTGTACCGGAACGGATAGCTGATGGCCGAAAAATCCACGTCGAACACCGGCCAGGGCGCGGCCTCAAGCTGCAATTCGGAGCGGCTGTCGATCACCAGATGATCGGTGTTACGCGAGAAGTGGACGGTCGCGATGCTGTTGCCGAAGACATCCTGCGCCCATGCGATCACCGCATCAGCCGATACATCGAGGCTGTAGGACGTCAGTTTGAGGTCATGCCGCTCGCGCGGACGCAACATCATCCGATGTGGACCCAGCGAGACCGGACGGGCGTACCGGTAGGTGGTGCGATGACTGAGGTTCAGTCGGATCAATCTTTGTCCAGTGCTGGGCGTGAGGTTCTGCTTAACACCGGCGGGGCGGTTTCGCTTCAAAGATAATTCGTTCGCTTCCCAAAACTCACATTTTGATGTAAATTATTTTAATTCCAATTCTGGAATGTATTTACGGGAAAGGCCCCGCCATGCTGGTCTCACGCCGCTCCGCGCTGCAAATGTCGGGCGCCGCCTTGCTGTCGGGCATGCCGTTCGGGGCGCTCGCCCAGACCGTCCCGATGCGGATCGGCTACGTGCCGGTGATCGGCGCAAGTGCGCTGTTCGTGCTGGACGGCGCGGGCTGGGCCAAGGAAGCCGGGCTCGACCTGAAACTCACCCGTTTTGATTCCGGCCCTGCGGCCATTCAGGCTTTCGGATCCGGGACGCTCGACGCGCTGGCGATCGGCGTTGCGCCGGTGGCGGTGGCGCGCGCCAAGGGGCTGGACGTGAAAGTCGTGACGGCTGCCGGAACAGGCGGCTCCGCCTTCGTGGCGTCTGGCGCTCTGGCGGCGCATTTCGCAACAGCGGGCGGGGACCAGGCGAAAGCCTTCGCGGCCTTCCGGGCCGCCACGGGACGCAAGGCGAAACTGGCGACCCTGCCGCCCGGCGGGGTCCCGACGGTCGCGCTGAGCCACTGGCTGTTCAAGCTCGGCAAGGTCGATCCCGCCGATGTCGAGATCGCCCAGATGGGCATCGACGCCGTGCAGCAGGCGATGCTGGCCGGAACCGCCGATGGCGGCACTGTGCTGGAGCCTTCGGCGACGATCGTGACCGCCCGGAACCCGACGCTGAAACGCATCGCCACAGCGCAGCAGATGTTCCCCGAGATCCCCGGCGTCGTGATGGCCGTGACGGGCGTGTTCGAGAAGACGCAGCCCGCCGCGCTGGAGAAATTCGTCTCTCTGGTGATCCGCGCCACTGACCTGATCGTGAAATCGCCCAGGGACGCCGCGCCGCATGTCTTGAAGACGCTCGGCGCAGGCCTTGTGGACGAAGCCACGATGACGCAGGCGCTCTCGTCGCCCGCAGCCGGCTACGTGAGCGATCCGCGCGTCATCGCTGGTCCCACACAGGCGATGCTCGCCTATCAGGTGGAACTCGGCGATTTTCCGACAGCTCCGCCGGTCACCGGTCTCATCGATGCGAGCTATTACGAGCGCGCAACGACGAGACGATGAACGTCATCGTGTTCGGATGATGAGGTCGGGCTTGCGCGCTTGAGTGAAGCGAGCGCTTCAGTGAAGCGTCTGATCGGGGACCTTGGCTCGAAGTTTGACGATTTCGTCTTTCACCTGAAGCTTCTTGCGCTTCAATGCGGTGATCTCTCGCTCGGTCGAGGAAGGATGATGCTGAGCGGCAGTGATTTGCTTTTCCAGAGCCTGATGACGACGTTCAAGTTCAACAAGATGATTATGCAAAGACATCGGGCAACTCCTTGAGTGCTGATGACCCGTTGAGTGTGCCACAGCTTTCGAATCCGGCAAGCGAAAACATGTCACAGCCACGTCACAAAAGCCGGACAGTTAAAGTTCAGCCCACGCAATTCGTCTAATGCGGCGCGCCGCACGAGCCATGATGCGGAGCTTGCTCATGGCGGTACGAACACCCATACTGTGCGCATTCGGCGAGCCGCATCCTGCGGTGATCGCACAAGGGCATTCGGGCATCGCGGCGGGCGCATGGCGGGCAAACTGACAGAAGAAGAATTGCAGGCCTTTGAGCTCGAAATCGAACGGCTGCGGCAGGAGCATCGCGACCTCGACGCAGCCATCGACGCGCTTGTGGCGGTCGGCACGCCGGACCAGTTGCAGCTTCAGCGGTTCAAGAAGCGAAAGCTCTGGCTGCGCGACAGGATTTCGTTTCTGGAAGACCAGACGACCCCGGATATCATCGCCTGAGGACGGTTCCGTCCTGCCGCTTGCCGACCCCGCCTGCATCGTCTATCCGGAACAGCTTCCGTCACGCACGAGAGCAGAATCGTGGCAGCAAGCCGACCTCCCGTCGCCATCATCATGGGCAGCCAGTCCGACTGGGCCACCATGCGAAACGCTGCCGAAACGCTGGACAAGCTGGGCGTCGCCTATGACGCGCGCATCGTGTCGGCGCACCGGACGCCGGACCGGCTGGTCTCTTTCGCCAAATCCGCCAGGCAGGACGGCTTTCAGGTCGTCATCGCGGGCGCAGGCGGGGCGGCCCACCTGCCCGGCATGACGGCGGCCATGACGCCGCTTCCGGTCTTCGGCGTGCCGGTCGAGTCCAAGGCGCTCAGCGGGAAAGATTCCCTGCTTTCCATCGTCCAGATGCCGGCGGGGATTCCGGTCGGGACGCTCGCCATCGGGCGCGCCGGGGCGGTCAACGCCGCGCTGCTCGCGGCTGCCGTTCTGGCCCTGCACGATCCCGCGCTCGCGCAGCGGCTCGACGCCTTCCGGGCCGAGCAGACGAATTCCGTCGCCGAGAAGCCTTCCGACGAGGCCGGTCACTGATGACGCATATCGGGATCAGGCAGGGCGACACGGTCGGCATTCTGGGCAGCGGCCAGTTGGGGCGAATGCTGGCCTCCGCCGCCGCGCGGCTCGGCTTGCGCAGCCATGTCTATGCGCCCGAGAGCGGCCCCGCCTTCGACGTCGCCACGACGCATACGAGAGCAGAATACGACAACGACGAGGCGCTGGCGAAATTCGCCGCAGAGGTCCACGTCATCACCTATGAATTCGAGAACGTGCCGGCGCATACGGCGGAGTTTCTCGTCGCGCGCCGTCAGGTGCATCCCAATCCGGTCGCGCTGGCGACCTCGCAGGACCGGCTGCTGGAAAAGCAGTTCCTCAACAGCCTCGGCATTCCGACCGCGCCGTTTGCGCAGGTCGATGACGGCGGCAGCCTCGCGCGCGCCGTGGCGCAGATCGGGCGTCCGTCCATCCTGAAGACGCGCCGTTTCGGATACGACGGCAAGGGACAGGCAATGGTGCGTGAAGGCGCGGACCTCTCCGCCGTGTTTCGTGGCATCGGGGCGCAGCCGTGCATACTGGAAGGCGTGGTGGATTTCGCGCGCGAGATTTCGGTCGTGGGCGCACGGGGTTTCGACGGCTCCTTCGCTGCGTGGGACGTCTGCGAGAACACGCACGAGCATCACATTCTGGCGGTGACGCGCGCGCCCGCGAACATTGCGCCTGAAACCGCCGCACAGGCCGTCGGGATGGCGTCGCGGATCGCCGAGGCGCTGAACTATGTGGGCGTGATCGCGGTGGAAATGTTCCACATCGTCAAGAAGCGCCCGAACGGCGAGGTGGTGGAATCGCTGGCCGTGAACGAGCTTGCGCCGCGCGTTCACAATTCCGGCCACTGGACGCTCGACGGTTCGGTGACGAGCCAGTTCGAGCAGCATATCCGGGCGATCTGCGGATGGCCGCTTGGCTCAACGCGCCTGCACGCACCCGTTGAGATGCGCAATCTCATCGGAAGCGATGTCGACATGTGGCGCGAGTTGCTGAACGAGCCGGGCGTCTGCCTGCATCTTTATGGCAAGCGTGAGGCGCGTCCCGGCCGCAAGATGGGTCACTTCACGCGGCTCTTGCCGCAAGAGTGAACTTGCCGCTCCCCGGCCGGTTGAACCACAACAGTCCCAGCGCCATCGCGGCCGGAACCAGCATCAGCCAGCTCCCGACGGCCGCCAGAACCATGCCGACTGCCCAGAGCAGCGAGAGCGCATGTTCCATGACGCCGACAAGCTTTGACTGCGAGTGACGTCGCAGGACCTGCGCACGGCCGCCGGGCTTGGGATGCCAGAGATTGAGCAAAGCCGTCGAAGCCCCTGCGGCAGCGCAGAAGATGGATGCGACCAGCGCGGTCCAGAGCGAGAAGAATGCGAGACCGAGGATCGGCGGCGCGATGAACAGGATCAGCGGCAGCGCGATGGCTTCGAGCTTGCGGCGTTCGATCTGGGCCTTCGCGACGGGCGCAGTCGCCAGAAATTCGGCGGCGTCCTCGCTGGAGATCGCCAGCCATGCGAGCGATGCGGCGATCTGCGAGGCAATCACCACGATGGCGGGCGCGACCGACAGGCCGATGTTGCCGTCTTCGCCCTGACTGCGCCAGATCACGATCGCGACCGGCAATGTATAGATGATCTGCAAGAGGATTTGCGACACGAGCCACGGATCGCGCGCCAGCAGTTTCCACTCCTTGCGTCGCAGGCTGGAGCCAAGGTTCGCCCGGAACCGTTTCGCCTCGCGCATGCGGCGCTCGCGCACTTTCTTCGGCGCAACGCTGGCGGAGCGAATGGCGCTTTGGGCGAAGCGATTGCCAAGCATCACGGTCGTGGCGAGGAAGAAGGCGAGCGACACAGCACACCACAACAACAGATCCGTCGTTTCGCCGGCCGCGGCCCGCACCGGCAGCCAGAGCCAGCCGTTCCGGTCGAACAGCGAACCTGCCTGCGGATTTTCGATACTGGCGACGATGCTGTCGCGGGTCGCGGCCGGCAGTACGTGGACGGCCTGAAGCGCCAGTACGAAGCCCGCGCCGATGATCGTGGCGGCGATCTGCGAAATCACGCGCGTCAGGCGCGGACCGGCGATCATGAACAGCGCCAGCGTGATGCAAAGGCCGAGCGCCGTCGCGAAAAGCGCGGTGGCAACCAGCGCCGGAAACACGGCCAGCCAGTGCGGCCCGTCGATGAGCGCATTCATGTTGACGATGGGCACGAGGAAGATCGCCACGGAGCCGAGCGCCTCGATGGCGGTCGCGACGGCATGCGCGCCCAGGATGGTGCGCGAGGGCATCGGCGATGCGAACAGCAGATCGAGATCGCCGCGCGAATAGAGGGCGCGCGTGGCGCTCGTGAGAGCCTGCGAGATCAGCCACGGCATCACGAAAAGACAGGCCGAGGCCAGCGCCGGATAATACAGCCGCGCGCCGCCCGGCATTGTCTGCAGAGAAGCGAACCAGCCCGCGACCGGCCATGCGATCAGATGGAAGACGGCGAAACAGAGACCTACGATCAACGCGACGGTTGTCGTCCGCAGCTTGCCGAACATGCTCCGGAAGCGCCGCCAGCCGAGCCTCAGGTCATGCGCCACCAGCCACGCAAAGGAGCCGGGACGGAAGCTCACGCGGCCCGCTCCATCGTGCGCGTGAGTTCGAGGAAGATGTCTTCCAGCGATGTGTTTTTCTGCCCGGCGAGTTCGCGCAGTTCGCCCAGCGTTCCTTCGGCGATCAGGCGGCCGTTGGCGATGATCCCGATACGATCGGCAAGGCGCTCGGCGACTTCCAGAATATGCGTGGTGAGGATGATGGACGCTCCGGCGCGGCAGCGCGCCACCAGCAGATCCTTCACCTGACGGGCGATGGCGGCGTCGAGGCCGGTGAGCGGTTCGTCGAGCATCAGGAGCTTCGGCTCGTGCACAAGGGCCCCCGCCAGCGCGACCTTCTGCTTCATGCCGCGCGAGAAGCCCTCGCAGAGTTCATGGCGATGCGGCCAGAGTTCGAGAACTTCCAGAAGCTCGATGGCGCTTTTTTGCGCGTGCGCCGGTTCGACGCCCCAGAGGCCGGCGACGAATTCCAGATATTCGAGCGGGTCCAGCTTGTCGTAGAGCATCGGCTCGTCCGGGAGCCATGCGGTGATGCGCTTGGCGGCGACCGGATCGCGGCGGGCGTCGACGCCGAAAATCTCGATGGAGCCTTCATCGGGCTGCAAGAGTCCGGCAACCATGCGGAGCGTTGTGGTTTTCCCGGCGCCGTTGGGGCCGAGCAGCGCGTAGAACTCGCCAGCCTTCACGGTCAGGTCCAGTCCGTCCACGGCGGTCTTGGTGAAGGTCTTGCGCAGGCCCGCAAGGCGCAGGGCGGGCGTTTGATGGCCCGCGTCAAAAGATTGAAGTTCCGTCATCCAAAGCCCCTGCCGCCGTTTGAGGACCCGATCCGCTCGGCCCTACGCTGACTGAAATGCTTTTCGGCGGGGTTAACTTGCGCGCTTCGCGAGACCCCTAGCGTCCCGGCTTCAAATGCTCTTTATATGCGGCCGGAGCCGGTCCCGGCTTGCCGCAATCCAATTCAGAAGAGGACCCTATGGGAGAGAACATCACCCTCACCTGCGCCGACGGCGTGAAGATCAGCGCCTATGTGGCCAAGCCTGCCGGAGCCCCGAAGGGCGGCATGGTGGTCATCCAGGAGATTTTCGGCGTCAACCACCATATCCGCGCGGTGACGGATTTCTACGCCTCGCAGGGCTTCCTGGCAGTGGCCCCGGCCTTGTTCGACCGCGTGCAGCCCGGCATCGAGGTCGGGTATGAGGGTCCGGACCGCCAGAAGGGCATGGAGACCAAGGGCAAGGTCGACAATGCCAAGGCCGAGATCGACGTTCAGGCGGCGATCGACTACGCCAAGCAGGCCGGCAAGGTCGGCGTCGTCGGCTATTGCTGGGGCGGCACGCTCGCCTTCGTGGCGGCCACGAAGCTCGAAGGCGTGACGGCGGCTGTCGGCTATTACGGCAGCGGCGTCGCCGCCATGTCGGACCAGAAGCCGAAGGCTCCAATCATCCTGCACTTCGGCGACAAGGATCAGTCGATCCCGCTCATCGACGTCGAGAAGATCAAGAACGCCCGCCCCGACGTGCCGGTCTACGTCTATGCGGCCGGCCACGGCTTCAACTGCGACGAGCGCGGCAGCTACGACAAGGCGGCCGCCGAACTCGCCCGCAGCCGGACACTGGAATTCTTCGGCAAGTATTTCTGATCGCATTCCGCAAGGGATGAAAAATGCGGCAGGCCTTCGGGTTCTGCCGCATTTTTTGTACTGTTTGTCGCAGCCGGAATTGCCAAGGGCCCTTCCGGGCCGATAACGTGGTTAAACGCGGGCTGGGCTTTTTGGGGGCTCCGACATGGCTAATCAGGACGAGCAGGCCGGCAGGGCCGGATCTGGAATCAGGGCGCAGCAGGATTTCGTGGCGGGCCTGTTTCTGGCTGTGATCGCGCTGTTCGCCATCTGGCAGGCGTCGGACATGCCGCTCGGCACCTTGCGGGCGATGGGTCCGGGCATGCTGCCGCGCGCCGTCGCGGTGATGGTGGGGCTTGGAGGCGTGATCCTGATGGTGTCGTCCTTCCTGGAGGAAGGGCCGGCGCTGGAGCGCTTCCACTGGCGCGGCCCGCTCTTCATCCTCGGCGGCATCCTGCTTTTCGCGCTGACCATACGGACGGCGGGGCTGATCGTCGCCGGTCCGCTGTCAATGATCTTCGGCTCGCTGGCGAGCGACGAGTTCAACTGGAAGGAAGCCGCCATCTTCGCCGTGGCGCTGACGGCGATCTGCATCGTTTTGTTCAAATTCGCGCTCGGCCTGCCGATCCCCGTCATTGCGTTCATGTGAGGCGCCCCGATGGACATGTTCTCCAATCTGGCGCTTGGTTTTTCGGTCGCCCTGACTCTGAAAAACATCGCCCTGTGTTTCGCAGGCTGCTTCGTCGGCACGCTGATCGGCGTGCTGCCGGGCGTCGGCCCCATCGCGACCATTGCGATGCTGCTGCCGATCACCTTCGGGCTTGATCCGACCGGCGCGCTCATCATGCTGGCGGGCATCTATTACGGCGCGCAATATGGCGGCTCCACGACCGCGATTCTGGTCAACCTGCCGGGCGAGGCCACCAGCGTGGTGACGACGCTCGACGGTCACCAGATGGCCAAGCAGGGCCGCGCGGGCGTGGCGCTCGGCATCGCGGCCATCGGATCGTTCTTCGCGGGCTGCGTGGCGACATTGCTGATCGCCGCGCTCGGCCTGCCGCTCACCCGGCTGGCGCAATTGTTCGGCCCGGCGGAATATTTCTCGCTGATGGTGATGGGCCTTGTCTTCGCGGTCGTGCTGGCGCGCGGGTCCATCCTGAAAGCCATCTGCATGATCCTGCTCGGACTGATGCTGGCGCAGGTCGGCACGGACCTCGAAACCGGCCAGGAGCGCATGACGCTCGGGCTGATTTCGCTCTCCGACGGCATCGACTTCGCCGTTCTGGCCATGGGGATTTTCGGTTTCGCGGAAATCATCCGAAATCTGGAAAATCCCGAAACGCGCGACGTGGTGCGCGGCACGATCGGCCGCCTGCTGCCCGGCAAGGAAGATTTCCGCCAGTCATACATGCCCATCCTGCGCGGCACGTTCATCGGCTCGATCCTCGGCATCCTGCCCGGCAATGGCGCGGTGCTCGGGCCGTTCGCGGCCTATACGATGGAAAAAAGGCTCGCCAAGGACCCGAGCCGCTTCGGGCGCGGCGCCATCGAGGGCGTGGCCGGGCCGGAATCGGCCAATAACGCCGGCGCCCAGACCGCCTTCATTCCGCTGCTGACGCTGGGCATTCCGCCCAACGCCGTGATGGCCCTGATGGTCGGGGCGATGACGATCCACGGAATCATTCCGGGCCCGCAGGTGATGACCCGCAACCCGGAACTGTTCTGGGGCATGGTGGCCAGCATGTGGGTCGGGAACCTGATGCTGGTGATCATCAACCTGCCGCTCGTCGGCATCTGGGTGAAACTGCTGAAAGTGCCTTACCGGCTGATGTTCCCGGCGATCCTGATCTTCTGCTGCATCGGCATCTATTCGATCAACAATTCGCCGTCGGACGTCATGTTCACGGCCTTCTTCGGCCTGTTCGGCTACATCGTCCTCAAGCTCGGCTTCGAGCCGGCCCCGATGCTGCTCGGCTTCGTTCTGGGCAAGCTGATGGAAGAAAAGCTGCGTCAGTCGCTGATCCTGTCGCGCGGCGACTTCATGACCTTTCTGGATCGGCCGGTATCGGCGGTCCTGCTGGTGATTGCGGTCGCCATGCTGGTGCTGGCGCTGCTGCCGTCGATCCGCAAGAGCCGCGACGAGGTCTTTACGGAATAGACGAAAGTAACAGCTCCGGAGCCTTTGAAATCGTATATTGCTCAACTATCTAACGGGCTGTTCCGCGAAGGCGGGGCCCGCATTCGAGGGAGGTTTTTCTATGAAGCGTCTTATTCTGGCCGCCGGTCTTGCTATCGGGTTGATGCAGGCTCCGGCGCAAGCCCAGACCTATCCCAACAAGCCGATCACCATGATCGTCCCCTTCGCGGCGGGCGGCCCGACCGACATCATCGCCCGGATCGTCGGCGAGCATATGTCGCGCACGCTCGGACAGCAGATCGTCATCGAGAACGTCGCCGGCGCGGGCGGCACCACCGGCATCACGCGCGCCTCGCAGGCGACGGCCGACGGGTACACGATCATGATGGGCCACATGGGCACGCATGGAGCGGCTCCGGCGCTGTATCCGAACCTCAAGTATGACCCGACGAAGGATTTCGCGCCGGTCGGTCTTGCGGCCGGCACGCCGATCCTGATCGTCGCCAAGAAGACGCTTCCGGCCAAGGACCTGAAGGAATTCAACACCTGGCTGAAGGCGACCGGAGACAAGGCCAATCAGGCCCATGCGGGCGTGGGCGCGGTGTCGCACATGACCGGCATCTTCTACAATTCGCTGGTGGGCGTGAAGCCGACCTTCGTGCCCTACACCGGCACCGGTCCGGCCCTGAACGACCTCGTTTCGGGCCAGGTCGACTACATGGCCGACCAGATCGTCAACGTCGTCGAGCAGATCAAGGGCGGCGCCATCAAGGCCTACGCCATTGCGACCCCGGAACGCTCCCCGGCCTTGCCGGATGTCCCGACCGCCAAGGAACAGGGCATGCCGGAATTCGAGGTGAGTGCGTGGAACGCGATCTTCGCGCCGAAGAACACGCCTGCGGATGTTGTGACCAAGCTGGCCGGCGCGCTCGACAAGGCGCTCGATGACGAAGCCACCCGCAAGCGCCTGCTCGACCTCGGCGGCATCATCCCCGACAAGGCTGGCCGCACCCCGGACGCACTGCAGAAGCTCGTTGTGGCCGAAGTGGCGCGCTGGACGCCGGTGCTCAAGGCCGCCATGGCGACCGCGAAGTAAGATCAACGTTTCGAGCTTGATGAACGGCGGGCTCTGGCCCGCCGTTTTTCGTTGGGCTACAGGGAATGCGGAGGCCGCACATGATCATCGCCAATCACGAGCAACTGACCGAGGCGGTGATCGCCACCATGGAGCGCACGCCAGACCCGCGCCTGCGCGAAATCATGACGTCGCTCGCCACCCACTTGCACGCTTTCGTGCGCGAGACGCGGCTCACCGAGCGCGAATGGGAGAAGGCGATTTCGAGCGTGGTGCGGCTCGGGCAACTCACCAACGATACGCACAATGAAGCAGTGCTGATGGCCGGATCGCTCGGCCTGTCGCAGCTCATCTGCCTGCTCAACAATGGCGACAACGGACAATCGGAAACTGCCGCGAATCTGCTCGGCCCGTTCTGGCGGATGCATTCGCCGGTGACGGCCAATGGCGGATCGCTGCTGCGATCGCCTACACCGGGGCCTGCGCTTTTTGTGAATGCAGTGGTGATCGACAAACACGGCGCGCCGGTCGCGGGCGCAGAAGTCGATGTCTGGCATTCCTCGACCGTCGGGCTTTACGAGCAGCAGGACCCCCAGCAGGCGGACATGAATCTGCGCGGCAAATTCACCACCGACGAGCAGGGACGCTTCTGGTTCCGCAGCGTGAAGCCCGCCGGTTATCCGCTGCCGGTCGATGGCGTCGTGGGCGAGCTGCTGAAGGCCCAGAACCGCCAGCACTATCGGCCCGCACACCTGCACACGCTGATCTACAAGCCCGGCATGAAGACGCTCATTTCGCAGATCTACGTCAATGACGATCCGTTGCTGGAGGTCGACCCGCAGTTCGGGGTGACGCGCAGGCTGGTGGGCGATTTCGTGCGCCACGATGAGCCGGGGCCGGAGGGCGTCGAAGCGCCGTGGTACTCGCTCGACTATCGCTTCGTGATGGAAGAAGGCGAGACCAGACTGCCGCGACCGCCGATCAAGTGAGGCAGGGCTTCCTCTCCCCGTTTACGGGGAGAGGGTTGGGGTGAGGGGCAGGTCGAAGGAGCAGAACCTTTGGCGCTGCGTGTCACTCGCGACTGGCCCCTCACCCCAGCCCTCTCCCCACGGCAACGCCGCGGGGAGAGGGAGGAGTCATTTACGCGAAATGACAAGCAGCGCTATGCGCCTCGCCCACCTTCTTCTCCGGCGGATCGATCTCGCGACAGATGTCCGCCGCCATCGGGCAGCGACTGGCGAAACGACAGCCTTTCGGCAAAGCAATCGCTGAGGGCACCTCGCCCTGAATGATCGCAGCGGCGCGCGCCGCGACCGGATCGGGCGGCAGCGACGCGCCGATGAGCGCGCGCGTATAGGGATGCGCACGGCGCGAAAACACCTGTTCGGTCGGCCCCTGCTCAACGATGCGGCCGAGATACATGACGCCGACGCGATCGCTGGCCTGCCGGACGATGCCCAGATTATGAGCGATGAACAGGTAGGCCAGATGATGCTTGTGTTGCAGGTCCTGCAGCAAGTTCATCACCTGCGCCTGAATGGACACATCGAGGGCCGACACCGCTTCATCCAGCACGATCAGCGATGGCTTGAGCACAAGCGCGCGCGCAATCGCGATGCGCTGGCGCTGGCCGCCTGAAAACTCGTGCGGGAAACGGTCGATGGCGTTCTCCGACAAGCCCACTTCGCGCAGCGCGTCCATTGCGGCTGTGCGCGCCGCCTCCTTCGTGACATTGCGGTTGATGACGAGCGGCTCGGTCACGATGGTGGAGACGCGGTGGCGCGGATTGAGCGAACTTGTGGGGTCCTGAAACACCGCCTGCACGTTCGCCCGGAACTCGCGCTGTTCTTCGTCGGTCATCGCGAAGGCGTTGCGTCCCCGGAAAGCGATCTCGCCACCGGTCGGCACGTCGAGGCGCAACGCCAGTTTCGCAATCGTGGTCTTGCCGCAGCCGGATTCGCCGACGAGCGCGAAGGTCTTGCCGGGCTCTACCTGAAACGAGACGCCGTCGACAGCGCGCACATAGGCGAAAGCCTTGCGGCGCAGCACCCCTTTGGCAACCGGGAAATAACGCTCGACATTGTTGAAGGTGAGCAGGCTCATGGGATCAATCCGGATGCCAGCAGGCCACGGCGTGGCGCGCGTCGCTCGCTTCGAGCGGCGGACGCTCCACGTTGCAGCGCTCGTCTGCGCGCGCGCAACGCGGCGCGAACGGACAACCGGGCGGCAGGCGATGCAATTCGGGCGGCTGGCCCGGAATGGCGGTGAGTTTGCCGGCAGGCTTGCTGGCGTCCGGAATCGAAGCCAGCAGGCCTTGCGTGTAGGGATGGCGCGGCCGCGCGAAGATATCGTCCACCTTCGCAAGCTCGACGATGCGGCCCGCATACATGACGGCGGCGCGATGACAGAGCCGCGCCACGACGCCGAAATCATGCGTGATGAAGATGATCGCCAGCCCGGTGCGCTCCTGCAATTCCTGCAGCAGCGTCAGATATTGAAGCTGGATCGTCGCATCGAGCGCGCTCGTCGGCTCGTCCGCAATGAGAAGCTTGGGCTCGCAGGATATGCCGATGGCGCCCACGACGCGCTGACGCATGCCGCCGGACAATTGATGCGGCCAAGCATTCAGGCGCGCTTCGGGCGAGGGAATCCGCATGGCGCGCAAAAGGCCCAGCACCTTTTCGCGCAGCGGCGCGCCCCGCAACCCGCGATGCACCATCAGGCCCTCGCCCACCTGATCGCCGATGCGGAACATGGGGTTGAGCGAGGCCATCGGATCTTGCAGCACCATGGCGAGTTTGGTGCCGCGAATTTCGCGCAGCTCGTCCTGCGACTTGGGGACCAGATCCTCGCCGTCGAACACGATCTGCCCGCCGGCGATGCGGCCAGCCGGTTTGGGGACGAGGCCCACGATCGACATGGCGGTGATGCTCTTGCCCGAGCCGGACTCGCCCACGATGCCGAGCGTCTCGCCCTCATCGAGATCGAAGCTGACGCCGTCAACAGCCTTCAGCACGCCCCAGCGCGTGTCGAAATGCGTTTGCAGATTGCGGACTTCGAGCAGGCGGGCCATTCATCCCCCGGAGGCAGACTCATGTTTGCTATGGCTCTGCGCGCGATGCAAGCGCGGGTTGCGAAGCCTTTGCGCCGCGCCTATCGTGATGCAAATCCGCCGCTTTCCGGGACCGCCATGCCGCAAAACATCACCCGCCACGTTCTCGATATGGTGGCCGAAGCCAATTCCGAAGTGAAGGTGCTGACGCAGGAGGAGGCGCGCGCCCTGCACGGTCGCGAGGATGTCGAATTCATCGACCTGCGGGACATTCGCGAACTGGCCAAGACGGGTCGCATTCCGGGGGCGCATCACATTCCACGCGGCATGCTGGAATTCTGGATCGATCCCAAAAGTCCCTATCACAAGCCGCTGTTCGATCAGGACAAGACCTACGTGTTCTACTGCGCGGGCGGGTGGCGGTCGGCGCTCTCGGCAAAGACCGCGCAGGACATGGGCCTCAAGCCCGTGGCGCATATCGACGGCGGCTTCGGCGAATGGCAGAAGCGCGGCTATCCGGTGGAACCGCCCCGCAAGGAGTGACGCTGGCGCGCCGCCGCATAGGTTGCTAAACAAACACAATACTCTTTGGGGGGATTTATGACTGCCGCCAGACTCGAACTTTCCATCGCCTTGTCGGACAATGAAAACACCCAGCCGGTTCTGCGCGGCGACGTGCAGGCCGAAGGCATCAAGCTTTTTCCGACCTGCGTGCATCCGTCCGAGATGTTCTGGCGCCAGCTGAAGTTCGGCGATTTCGACATTTCCGAAATGTCGATGTCCTCCCTGATCATCGCGACGTCCAAGGGGCCGACCGACTGGGTGGCCATCCCGGTTTTCACGTCGCGGCATTTCTTCCACACGATGATCTGGGTGCGCAACGACCGCGGCATCAACACGGTCGCGGACCTCAAGGGCAAGCGCGTCGCGATTCCCGAATATCAGCAGACGGCGGCCATCTGGACACGCGGCGTGCTCGAACACGAATTCGGCGTGCGCGCGCAGGACATGGAATGGTTCATGGAGCGCAGCCCGGAAAAGAGCCACGGCGGCTCCACGGGATTCCAGCCTCCCGCCGGTGTGAAGCTCAACTACATTCCGCCGACCACCAACATCGGCGAGATGCTCGTGAAGGGCGAAATCGATTGCGCGCTGCATTATCTGGTCGCGCATAATCTGGTCGACCGCTCCAAGATCGACCTGTCGCAGGATCCGAACCTGCGCCAAATCTTCCCGGACATTCCGGCCGAGAAGCACCGCTATTTCACCAAGACCGGCATTTACCCGATCAACCACACCGTGGTGATCCGCCGTTCGCTGCACGAGAAATATCCGTGGCTGGCCCTGAACCTCTACACGATGTTCCAGGATGCCAAGGCGCATGTGCGCGCCGAACTCATGGCGGGCCTGAAGCACTATAATGAAGCAGGCGTGCTCGACGCCAATGCGCGCAACTGGCTCTCGCAGGACCTGCTGGGCTACGGCATCAAGGGTCCGCGCAAGGTGCTGGAGACCATCACCCAGTACGTCCACGAACAGGGCCTGTGCAGCCGCCGCGTCGGGCTGGAAGAAATCTTCGCGCCCAGCACGCTGGATCTGTAAGGGCGGCGTTCGACCAAGCACGATGCAATCCATCCGGGTGACGGATTGCTTCGCTCCGCTCAATAACCAGAGACGGAAGTCGTCCCGGATCGCGCATGGCGCGTCCGGGACTCCAAGGCTTACTTCTGTCCGACGTATTCGAAGCGGTAATCGCCGAAGCTGCGGCCGATGCTCCAGGCGGGAACGTTCTTGTTCGCCGCAAAGAGTTCATGGGTCGTGGCAAGGCCCGACGAATAACCCTTGTCGATGATATATTGCATGATCGCCTGGCTCTTGGGCTTGTAGGCCTCAAGGTCGAGCTCGGCTTCGGCGGCTTCGATCATCTTGTCGAGCGCCGGGTCCTTCACGCTGGAGAACATCGACGACGAATGGTACTTGCCGCGCCACGAGTAGAAGGGGCGGTTCGGCCAATCCATCGTGAAGGCCGCAGGGCCCGGCGGCTCGTTCTTCTTCGTCCAGACATTGCGGAAGGCGTTGTAATCCATTTCGAGGATTTTCGTTTTCACGCCGATCTGTTCCCAGTAACCGGCGATCGTCTCGTTGATCAGCTTGCTCTCGGGCAGGCGCTGGGTGAACGAATAAAGCGCGATCTCGAAGCCATTGGGGTAGCCCGCCGCCGCCAGCAGCTTCCTGGCTTCCGCCGGATTGTAGGGCGTGGGATCAAACGGCTTGTAGTCGAAAGACCAGGTGAACAGCGCCAGCGTGGCCCCGACGGCCTTGCCCTCGCCGTAGAGAATCTGGTCGACGATTTCCTTGCGGTTGATGCCCATGAGCAGCGCCTTGCGGACGCGCTCGTCGTTGGTCGGCAGACCTTCCTTCTCGTTGACGCGCAGGAAGGTGAAGTCGAGCAGCAGGCCGTCGTCCTTGCGCAGCACATTCAGCCCGGCCTTCTTCAGCGCGTCCACATCGGAAAGACCGATGCTGGCGAT
This sequence comes from Beijerinckiaceae bacterium, assembly GCA_947475995.1. GTDB lineage: Bacteria > Pseudomonadota > Alphaproteobacteria > Rhizobiales > Beijerinckiaceae > Terripilifer. Next base: position 127,742 of record CANJNI010000003.1, read on the forward strand.
ATCGACTTCGCCGTTGCGCAGCGCCGCCACGCGGGTGCCCTGTTCGGGCAGCGAGCGGAAAATGATGCGCTTGTACTTGGGCTCCGGAATGCGCCACTGGCCTTCAAGAGCCTCGAAGGTGATCGAGCTGCCCAGCTTGTTCTCGACAAACTTGTAGGGGCCGGAGCCGACCGGATTGGCGAGGAAATTCGCCTCGCCCTTTTCCTCGATATATTTCTTCGGCACCACCATGCCCTGCACGCCGATGAGATCGCTCAGGAAGAACAGCAGGTAGGGCCAGGGCTTCTTGAGGTTCACCTTCACGGTGTTGGGCGAGGTCACTTCCACCGACTTGAAGAAGGCTTCGAAATCCGCCCGGCGTCCGGCGACGTTCTTGGCGGTCGTCGTCATGTCGAGCGTGTATTTCACGTCGTCGGCGGTGAGCGGATCGCCGTTGTGGAATTTCACGCCCTGCCGGATCGTGAAGGTCCACGAGAGCTGGTCGGCCGAGGTTTCCCACTTTTCCGCAAGGCTCTGCTTGGGATCGAAATTGCCCTCCTTGTCGGACTTAACAAGAAAGTCGAACATCGGCGAGAGATAGGCCACCGCGAAGCCGACCGTGGCCTGCGGCAGGAAGGCCTGCTCGTTCAGGGTCGGCATTCCGATGCGCAAATCGCCTTGCGGCGCAGCTATCGAGCTTAACGGCCAGCCCAGCGCAAGGGCGGCGACGGCGGCGCGGGCGGATCGCAGAAACATCGGCATCTCCGGTGGATCGAAACTGAAGGCATTGTGCAACAGGTCCGGCGGCGGCGCCACGGGAAAAACGTTCCAGAATTCAACATGAAGTTGCGATTTCTGACCGGTCCGCTCGCTCGCCCGCCCCAAAGCGCCGCCATGGCCCATTGACTTCGCAGCCGCGACCGTCAAAACCTCCGGCGGTTTTTGCTAAACGCCCGGAGAAGCCCCGTCCATGTCGCACGCCCACCTCGAGCAGATCATCAACGACGCCTTCGCCAATGCGGGAAACGTCAATTCCTCGACCAAGGGCGAGATCCGCGACGCAGTGAACGAGGCGCTTTCGCTGCTCGACGCCGGCAAGGCGCGCGTGGCGGAGAAGATCGCCGGGCAGTCCGGCCCGCAGGGCTGGAAGGTCAACCAGTGGCTCAAGAAGGCGGTGCTGCTGTCCTTCCGCCTCAACGACATGTGGGCGATTTCGGGCGGCCCGGGCGGCGGCTCGTGGTGGGACAAGGTGCCGTCGAAATTCGAGGGCTGGACCGCCAAGGAACATGCGGCTGCGGGTTTCCGGTCGGTGCCGAACTGCATCGTGCGCCGCTCGGCCTTCATCGCGCCGGGCGTCGTGCTGATGCCGTCCTTCGTGAACCTCGGCGCCTACGTTGATTCCGGCACGATGGTCGACACATGGGCGACCGTCGGTTCCTGCGCGCAGATCGGCAAGAATGTGCATCTGTCCGGCGGCGTCGGCATCGGCGGCGTGCTGGAGCCCCTGCAGGCCGGCCCGACGATCATCGAGGATCATTGCTTCATCGGCGCGCGTTCGGAAGTGGTCGAGGGCGTCGTGGTGGGTGAAGGCTCGGTGCTGGCGATGGGCGTGTTCATCAGCGCGTCGACCAAGATCATCGACCGCGACACCGGCAAGATCCACATCGGTTACGTGCCGCCCTACTCGGTCGTCGTGCCCGGCTCGCTGCCCGGAAAGCCCCTGCCGGATGGAACTCCCGGCCCCTCGCTCTATTGTGCGGTCATCGTCAAGACCGTGGACGCGCAGACGCGCTCCAAGACCGCGATCAATGAACTGCTGAGGGATTGATGAGCAGCCAGCCTCCGCTTTCCGAATATCTGCGGTTCCTGTTCCGCAGCGAACAGGGCCGCATCGGCAAGCGGGCCTGGTGGCAGGGCGTTGCGATTCTGGCTGCGGTCGCGATGGTTTCCACGCTCGGCTGGAAGATCCTCGAGCCTTACGCCAACCGCGGCCTCGACGAGCGCGCCATGCTCGATCCGATGACGGTCGTCACCTATTCGTATTCACTGGTCTATGCGCTGGTGATCGTGCTCTGCGCGGTGTCGTACACGATGCTGACGGTCAAGCGGCTGCGCGATCGCGGGCGCAGCACTGCATTGGCGGGACTGGTGCCGTTCGTGGTGTTTCTGTCCGGCGCAACGCACTGGCTGCAGCCCCGCGTCAAGGAGGTCATGTCCTATAACTGGGTCTACGGGATCGACCTGCTGATGCTGGCGGTGATCATCTGGACGATTTTCGACCTCGGCATGCACGATCAGAAAGCCCCCTCCGAGTGAATTGACGGCGCGTCAGCCTGCCGCCAAGCTGACACGCGACTCGGGGGAGCGGCATGGATCTCAAGACAGTCTTTTTCTCAATGGACGGGCGCCTCAACCGCAAGCCTTTCTGGCTGGCGACGCTGGCGCTCATCTTCATCAATGCGGCCATGAACGGCGTGGCGCAGGGCATCGGCGGCGCGGTCGGAAACCTGATTGCGCTGGTCACGGGACTCGCGGTGCTGTGGCCCAGCATCTGCGTCACCGGGAAGCGCTGGCACGACCGGAACAAGTCGGCCTGGTGGATGCTGATCATCCTCATCCCGGTGGTTGGCTGGATCTGGGCCTTCGTGGAAAGCGGATGCATGCGCGGCACGGTGGGGCCGAACCTGTATGGCGACGACCCGCTGATGGAAGACCTGACCTGACCGGGCTTCCGGAATCCCGCATTGCGACTTATGACGGACGGGTCAGCCTTTGAACGGACCGTCATGCCCGCACCCTCCGCCCTCTCGATCGCCCGCGACCTGATCCGCTGCCCGTCCGTGACCCCGGAGGATGGCGGCGCGCTGGGCCTGCTGGAAGGCGTGCTGAAACAGGCGGGATTCGCCACGCATCGCATCACGTTCGCCGAGCCCGGCACGCCCGACATCGACAATCTCTATGCGCGCATCGGCACGGGCGCGCCCTATCTGCTGTTTGCCGGACATACGGACGTGGTGCCGGTGGGCGATGCGGCGCAGTGGCGGTTCGATCCGTTTTCGGCGGAGATCGCCGACGGCCTCGTGTGGGGGCGCGGCGCCTGCGACATGAAGGGCGGGCTGGCCTGTTCGGTTGCGGCTGTGCTGGCGCATCTGGAAAAACACGGTCCGCCGAAAGGCTCCATCGGCTTTCTGATCACGGGCGACGAGGAAGGCCCGGCGGTCAACGGCACCGTGAAGCTGCTCGAATGGGCGGCGGCGCGGGGCGAGAAATTCGATCATTGCATTCTGGGCGAGCCGACCAATCCGGATCACCTCGGCGACATGATCAAGATCGGGCGGCGCGGTTCGCTGTCGGGCACGCTGCTCATTCACGGCAAGCAGGGGCATGTGGGCTATCCGCATCTGGCAGACAATCCGGTGCATCACGCGCTGCGGATTTTGAGCGGGCTGCTGGCGAGCCCGCTGGATGCAGGCACGCAGCATTTCGACGCCTCGAATCTTGAAGTCACCACGCTGGACGTCGGCAACAAGGCCACGAACGTCATCCCCGCCGAGGCGCGCGCGCGGTTCAACATCCGCTTCAACGATCTGTGGACGCCCGAAACGCTGGCGGCGGAAATCCGCGCGCGGGTGGAAAAATTCGCCGGTAAGGCGCGCTTCACGCTGACGTTCGATCCCACCAACGCAACCGCATTCCTCACGCAACCCGGCCCGTTTGTGGAAAGCGTGTCGCGCGCGGTGGAAGCCGAGACGGGCCGCAAGCCTGTCTTGTCGACCACGGGAGGCACGTCCGATGCGCGTTTCATCAAATCCTATTGCCCTGTGGTGGAATTCGGCCTTGTAGGCCAGACCATGCACATGGTGGACGAGCGCGTGCCGGTGGATGATTTCGAGCGGCTCGCCAACATCTACGGACGCATCCTGCGCGATTATTTCGGCGTCTGATGCTCTCGGTCGCAGCCTCGCTCATCATCGGCGCATCGGTTTTTGTCGGCACCTTCGTGTCCGGCATCTTCGGCATGGTCGGCGGGCAGATCGTGCTGGCGACGGCGCTTTACTTCATGCCCGTCAGCGCCGGCATGACGATGTTTTCCGCGCTCATGTTCACCTCCGGCGCTTGGCGCGGCTGGCTGTGGCGCGAGCATGTGCATTGGCCCATCACGGCGCGCTACATCGGCGGGTCCGTCATCGCCTATGTGGTGATGCTGTTCATTTTCTATGTGCCGTCGAAGCCGGTTGTTTATCTGGGCATCGGACTTGCGCCGCTTCTGGCTGATCTTCTGCCAAAGAAGATCGCCCCGAACATCGAGCGTGCCGGAATGCCGTGGCTGTCCGGCTTCATCGTGATGCTGCTGCAGATCACCGTCGGGGCGGGCGGCAATGTGCTCGACGCCTTCTTCCAGAACAGCACGCTCAACCGCCATGTGACGGTCGCCAGCAAGGCCGTGATGCAATTGTTCTCGCAGGCGGGACGTTTCGCGTATTTCGGTTTTGCGGCTCTGCAAGAAGGTGAATCGCTGCCGTGGTGGCTGCTTGGCGTTTACATCCTCATCACCTTCGCGGGCGGCTCTGCGGCGGCAGGCGTGCTGAACTGGATGTCGGACGCCAATTTCCGCAAGGCGACGCGCGCGCTGATCTGGGGCCTCAGCCTGATTTATGTGGGGCGCGGCTTGTGGCTGCTGTTTACTGGCTCGACCACATGATGCGCGCCACCCACTGAACCTGCTCCTCGTTGAGAATGCGGTCCTCGTGTTCGGGGTTCAGCGACTTCAACTCGATGACCCGCGCGGTGCGGCGGCGGAGTTCCTTGGCCAGCACTTCGCCCTCCGTGGTCTTCACCACGACGCGGTCGCCGCGCCGGATCTGGGCGGCGGGCGAGACGATGATCGTGTCGCCGTCGCGATAGACCGGCTGCATGGAATCGCCGGAAATTTCCAGCGCATAGGAATGTTCGTCCGGCACGTTGGGAAAATTGACCTCATCCCACCCTGTCCCGACCGGGAAGCCGCCGTCGTCAAAGAAGCCGCCCGACCCCGCCTGCGCCATGCCGATCATCGGGATCGTGCGCCGCATGGGTGCGGCGGCGCGAGAGGCCACAAGGCTCAAAAACTCGTCCACCGATGCGCCGGTGGCGTCGAGAATCTTGGAAATGGATTCGGTCGAGGGCCAGCGCAAACGCCCGTCGGCCGAAGTTCGTTTGGACTTGTTGAAGGTGGTGGCGTCCAGCCCGGCCTTTCTGGCCAGCGCCGACGGCGTCATGTCGTGGCGCTGAGCCAGAACGTCGATGGCGCTCCACACCTGATCGTGGGTCAGCGAACCGGAGGCCTTGCCGGAAATCTTGCCCGCTGAGTCCGCCATGATCGCCATCCAGAAGGGATTAGTTCCTGCTTTGGGGATATATACCTGTTTCATGAAACAGGCAAGCGGGCGGCTTGCCCGCCCGGCGCATCCTCTCTAGGTTCCGCGCGCCCACGCCAGTCCCGGAGCCAGCCTTGACCCTCATCTATAAGATCGCCCCCACGTCCCTGTGGCGCGAGGCCGAAAAGGCGGGCGTGTTCACCGGCGCGCCGGTCGATGTGCAGGACGGGTTCATTCATTTCTCGACCGCCGAACAGACGCGCGAGACGGCCGCCAAGCATTTTCGCGGGCAGTCCGATCTGCTGCTGATCGCAGTCGAGGCGGAAGCGCTGGGCGACAAGCTCAAGTGGGAGCCCTCGCGCGGCGGGCAATTGTTTCCGCATCTGTACGAACCGATGAAGCTCGACGCGGTGCGCTCCGTCGCCGTCATTCCAATGCATGCGGATGGCAGCCACGATTTCACCGGACTGCTGCCGTGAGCTTCCTTTTCAACCTCGCCCGCCCGTTTCTGATGGGCATGGACCCGGAGCAGGCGCATGGGGCGACCATTGCGGGCCTGCGGGTCATGCCCGCGCGCGCGCCGCAGAAGGACGATCCGCGACTTGCGGTCGAGGCTTTCGGGCTGCGGTTTCCCAATCCGGTCGGCATGGCGGCTGGTTTCGACAAGCACGGCGAGGTTCCCGACGCGCTGCTCGGCCTCGGTTTCGGCTTCACGGAAGTCGGCACGATCACCCCGCGCCCGCAGCCCGGCAATCCGAAGCCGCGCCTGTTCCGGCTCACGGAAGACGAGGGCGTCATCAATCGTTTCGGCTTCAACAGCGAGGGCCACGCGGCGGCGCATCGGCGGCTGACTGCTCGCGGCGCACGCGCTGGAATCGTCGGCGTCAATGTCGGGGCCAACAAGGACGCGGTTGATCGGGCCGCCGATTATGTGGCGGGCGTCACGGCTTTCGCCGATGTGGCGAGCTATTTCACCATCAACATTTCCTCGCCCAACACGCCGGGACTTCGCGATCTGCAACAGGCGGCGGCACTCGACGATCTGCTGGCGAAAGTGCTGGATGCGCGCGATGCAGCTGCGGAAAAACACGGCCGCAAGCCGGTTCTTTTGAAGATCGCCCCTGATCTGGCGATCGAAGATCTCGATGATGTGGTGCGGGTATCTCGTGCGCGCGCCATCGACGGCATGATCGTGTCGAACACGACGATCACACGGCCCGCGAGCTTGCGCTCGGCGCTGTCGAAAGAAACGGGCGGCCTGTCCGGCAGGCCTTTGTTCCGCCTCGCCACGCAGGTGCTGGCGCAGACGTTCCAACGTGTCGAAGGCCAGTTCCCGTTGATCGGCGCAGGCGGAATCGAATCCGCCGACACTGCTTTCGCCAAGTTTGAAGCCGGCGCGACCCTCGTGCAGGTCTATTCGGCGATGGTCTACCGTGGGCCGCAACTGGTGAACGACATCAAGCGCGGACTGCCGGGCTGCATCGCCCGGGGTGGCTATGCGCGCCTGTCTGACGCCGTCGGGGCGAAAGCCGCCGATTGGGCCGCCGGAAAGGCCTGAGCCAGGCGGCCCGGATAGAGGAACGCCTGTCCGGACCAGCGCACGACATAGAACAAGATCTGCGCCGTCCAGAGGCCCGCATTGCCGAACGATTGAAGCGCGAACACGAGCCCCACATACACGAGCGCCGCAAACAGCATCGTGTTGCGCATTTCTCGTCCCCATCCTGCGCCGATGAAGACGCCATCGAACGAAAAGGCAAGCGCGCCCGCCAGCGGTATCAGGGCCGCATAGGGCAGATAGGCGACCACCACCGCCTGCACTTCAGGTACGGGGCTCATGGCCTGCGCATAGATCTGCGCAAAGCCGAGCGCGCCGATCCACAACACCGCGCCGAACGCCACCGACCACCAGCCGCAAAGCCACGCTGCGCGGCGAAAGCCGCGAGAATCACGCGCGCCATACGATTGCCCGCAGAGCTGTTCGGCGGCTGTGCCGAAACCATCGACCATCGCGACCAGAAACAGCGCCAGAACCATCAGGATGGAATTGGCGGCGAGCGTCGCATCATCCACATGGGCGCCGGTGCGCAGGAACACGACCGAGACGAACATCAGCGCCGCCGTGCGGATGAGAATGTCACGATTCAGCATCAGCATCGTGCGGAAGCCGTGGGAATCGAAAATGCGCGCGCGGCTGGTGGCGGCCAGCGCATCCATGCGCCGCAGCAGGAAGATGTTGAAGGCGAGCCCCAATGCCTCGGCGATGTTGATGCCGAGCGCCGCGCCCGTCACGCCCCAGTTCAGCCCCAGAACAAGGAACGCCGCGAGCGCCACGTTCAGCACATTGGCGAAGATTTGCGTGATGAGGCCAAGGTCTGTCCTGCCACGTCCGACAATCGCCCCGAAGGTCGCGTAGCCGGACAGGGTGAAGGGCGCCGACCAGATGCGAATGTCGTAGAATTCGCGCGCCGCCTGCGTGACAGCCGGGCTTGCGTCGATCAGGCGGAACGCCGCCACCGCAATCAAAGCCTGAAGAAGAATGAGCGCCGCCCCCAGCGATGTGGACAGCACCAGAGCGCGCCAGAGCGTCGCCCGCATTTCATCCGCATTGCCCGCGCCCAGAGCCTGCGCGGTGAGGCCCGCAGTTCCCATGCGCAGGAAGCCGAAGCTCCAGAACAGGAAGTCGAACACGATCGCGGCCGTGGCGACGCCGCCGACCAGCGTCGCATCGCCCAGTGAGCCGATGATCGCCGTGGACGCGATGCCGACAAGCGGCGTCGTCGCATGGGCGAGCATCATCGGCAGCGCGAGCCACAGGACGCGCGCATGGGTGACGTTGACGGGTTGAGGAGAAGCGATCTGATCCAAGGAACGGCTACGGCGTGAGCTGAAGGCCCATCCGTAGCCGAAAATTTCTTAAAGATCGCGCCTGTTCAGCGGGCGCTGCGCATGTTCAGCAGACGGATCACCAGCCAGATCGGTATGACAAGCACGGCGCCGGCCAGGATATATTCGAAGATTTCGCGCACCGCGTCGAAACCGAGATTCCAGATGCGCCCGAACAGACGCTCGACGCTGTGAATGACCTCGATGGGCCGGATGTCCAGCCACATCAGGAACGCGCCGACGATCAGCGAGACAAAGAGCAGGCGCACAAACACCGCAGCCGGCGAGCCGCCCAGAAAACGATTGAGGGTCGACTGGTTCGCCACATTCACGTCCATCGGTTCTTCTCCATCCGGCGGCGTCCGCCACCACGACGAGCCGCGCCGGCTTGCGGCATTCGGCGGCTCGATGATCTCCTGCGCCATTGTGTGCTCCGCTGCGCGGCCCGGTCAGAGATTGCCCGGGCCTGGTTCATCTCGCAGGATTTTCATCATGCGCTTCATGAACCTTTCCCCAATGGTGAGCGCCTTGTCGATCTCCTCATCGGACGGCAGGCCATATTTCGAGCCGCCCTGCCCGGCCGCGAGCTTGCCCTTGAGGTCGGCGTTCTCGCGCGCCAGGCGGTCGATCTCCTCGTTGAGTGCGCGGGATTCCTCGGCCGCAGCCCGGCACGAAACGGAGGAGCCGTTGATCTTGCAGAGCGCCGTGGCGCCGGTGCGGGTGTCCAGACGCAGGAAGCCGTCGGGCGCAGGCGTCATCGCGTAGCGGCCGTTTTCGGTCGCGTCCGGCTCGGCGGCGCTGGCGGTTGAAACCGGTGCGGCGGCCAGCAGGACCAGCAATGCAAATGCAGATTTCATCGGCCATCTCCGCTCAACGGCGCTGAAGCGCCACGCAGAGATATAGGGATTGCTCACGCCGAAATCAGGGCGGCAAAAGCGCCCGCCCTACGGTTTCAGTTCGTCGCGCCGTCGCCTTGCCACTGGCCGGCTTCGATCTTCGATGCGGCGATCACAGCCTGCGTGCGGCTTTCGACGCCAAGCTTTTGAAGGATCGCCGAAACATGCGCCTTGACGGTCGCTTCCGACACCGAGAGTTCGTAGGCGATCTGCTTGTTGAGCAGGCCTTCGGACAGCATCATCAGCACACGCACCTGCTGCGGCGTGAGCGATGCGAGGCGGCGCACCGTATCTGCCGTATCCTTGTCGGCGGGGGTCGAAAGGTCGAGGTCCGGCGGGGTCCAGGTCTTGCCGTCGAGCACATTGCGGATGGCGCCGCGCATCGTGTCGATATCGGTGGTCTTGGGAATGAATCCCGAAGCGCCGAAGTCGATGCAGCGGCGCATGACGCCGCGGTCCTCGTTGGCGGAAACCACCACCACCGGCACGCCCGGATATTGCGCCCGCAAGTAGAGAAGACCTGAAAAGCCCCGCACGCCCGGCATGGCGAGATCGAGCAGGACGAGATCAACTTCGTCGTTCTCACCCAGGGACTTGCTGACGGAATCGAGATCCGCGCATTCGACGATGTCGGCAGCGGAAACCGCGCCCGTTACGGCCTGTCGCAATGCGCCGCGCACGAGCGGATGATCATCAGCGATCATTATGCGGACGTTCTGATCCACGCAGCCACCCCTTTTGGCGTCCCCGGCGCGCGCGCCCTATCGGGCGTGTCAGCCAAGCTTCCCCAAGCGCTATTGCTTTTGCATCAATTTTTCCATTGTTCAACGCTGAACAATTGAAGGCAAGCCACAAAATCGCAGGAATTCGCAGATTCGTCGGGCCGGGGCTGCGATGATTGTGCGAATCGGTCAGAATTACTGCCGGAGATTTCCTTGAAGAAGCCGCTGACCGACGAAGACCTGCTGGAAAGAGCCGCAATTGACGGCCGCGTGGCCTTTGCGCTGGCGGCTTTTGCCTTGGGCGCCGGACTGGTGGCGCTGCTCGACCGGCTCGGCGTGCCGGAACGGCTTGTGGCCATTCTGGCGCCTGTGGCGACCGCCACCGGGCTGGCGACCGTCGGGCTTCTGGTCGGTTCCATGCGCATTTCGCGCTTTTATGCGGCAGGCCGTGCGGTGCCCGGATATTATGCAGGACTGGCGCTGGCTTCACTGGGCGCAGGGCTTTTTCTGCCCTTCGCGCCGCCGGTTCCGGCCGGAACCTCCATGCGAGGGCTGCTGACCGGCTTCGGGATCGGGTTTCTGCTCGCGGCCCTCGTGGTCGGCCCGTTTCTGCGCAAGACCGGGGCATTCTCGATTCCCGATCTCATTGCGGCGCGATTTCCCAATCTGGCGCTACGGCTGGGGGTCGTGGCCGTGGTCGGGGCTGTCGGCTTGCTGGTCGGCCTGGCCGGTTACGAGACAGCCGTCCGGGCGCTTCTGCAAACGTCAGGGGCGAACCGTTTGTCCGCAACCGTCCTGACGGGCCTCGTGCTGATGCTCATCATTGTGCCGGGGGGACTCACAGGCGTGGTGTGGACCGCGACGGGCGCGGCGGGCATTTTCATCGCGGCTTTCGCCCTGCCGATGATCCTGCTTGCGTCACGGGGTACGCCGCTGCCGTTCCCGATCCTCGGGGATGAAGCGCTCTGGAGCCTGGCCCTTGCCCGGATGGGCGAGTGGCACGCAATCACGCAATCTCCGGGCGACCCGATGGGACTGGCGCTTGTGGCGGCGATTGCGATCGGCGTCGCGGTTCTGGCCCCCCTGCTGTCTCCGGCCATGACATGCCGCGACGGCAGCTCCGCGCGACTTGCGGGTCTGGCCGGAACCGCATGGATCATCGTGCTCGGCGCTCTGGTCGCGGCCACGATGGCGCTGGCCTCCATGAGCCTCGACCAGCGGATGACCGGCCAGCGCCCCGACCGGCTGCCCGATTTCGTCTATGCGGCCAGCGCCAAGGGCCTTGTGTCCATCTGCGGAGAGCAGGTGGCGACGCAGGCGGCGGCGCTCGAAGCCTGCCGAAAGACGCCCGGCTTCAACAACGTCCTGCGGGCAGAAGACTATGTGGCCAGCGGCGCATGGCTGACGGTCGGGCTGCCTGCATCGCGCGGGTTGAGCGTCGCCTTTTCGGGCCTCGTGGGCGCGGCGCTGACCTCCATCGCGATGATGATCGCCGCCGCAGGTTTCCAGATCGTCGGCACGGCCCTTGGGCACGACGCCTTTTATCGCGTGCGCGATTCCTCCGCGCTGACGAGCAGACGACTGGCGATCACGCGCTTTGTGCTGATCGTCGCGATCCTTGGATGCGGCGCGCTCGTCCAGAGCGTTTCGCTCGATCCGCGCGCGCTCATCGGCCTCGCCATCGCCTTTTCGGCGGCCGCGCTCGCCCCGTTGCTGGCGCTGTCGCTCTGGCCGCGCGCTGCAGGGGCCGACGCCACGATTGCCCTGCTGGTCGGACTCGCGACCGCTGAAATCGTCATCGTGCTCGGGGGCGGAACGCCTTCGGTCGAGCGGATGGCGCTCAGTTCCATCGCGGGCGGAATCGCGGCCTGTGTGTCCGGCTTTGTGACGAGCCTGTTCCGCCCGGGGGGGCCGGAAAGCCAGGGCGGGGCTTTCGTGCATGGCGTGCTGCACGGCGATCAGGATGTTCTGAATCCCGACAAGGGCGCGTGAACAGCTTCGTCGCGAGCAGGACTGGGAATCCGACGCTCGTGACGGCGGCGTCACCGCGCAGCGCCGATCAGGGCCTCCAGTGTCTCCAGCCGGTCGGCGTCACGCGGGCCCTTGTCCCAGCGGATGCGGGCGATGCGCGGAAAACGCATCGCGACTCCCGACTTGTGGCGCGTCGAACGGTTCAGCCCCTCGAAGGCGATTTCAAGCACGAGGCCCTGATCCTTCTCGTGCGTGACCTCCCGCACCGGGCCGAAGCGATTGACCGTGTGATTGCGGACAAACTTGTCCAGTTCGATCAACTCTGCATCCGTGAAGCCGAAATAGGCCTTTCCGACCGGCACGAGTTCCTCGCCGCGCCAAACTCCGAAAGTGAAGTCCGAATAGAAGGACGAGCGCTTGCCGTGGCCGCGCTGCGCATACATCAGCACAGCATCCACCGCATATGGATCGCGCTTCCACTTGAACCACGGGCCTTTCGGCCGGCCCGGCACATAGATGCTGTCGAGGCGCTTGAGCATGACGCCCTCGACGGCTTCGGCATCTGCGCCGGCCCCGGCGCCGGCCGGATCGCGCCGCGCCGCCGCGAGCGCATCGCGGTCCGCAAAAGGCACAAGCGGCGACAGATCGAAACGCGGATTGCCGTTGCGCGCCATGAAGGCTTCGAGCCTCTTGCGCCGCTGCTCGAAATGGAGCGGGCGCAAGTCCTCGCCGCTCTCCGCCAGCAGGTCATAGACCCGGATATGCGCGGGAAACTCGCCGACCAGTTTTGCCGACACGCTCTTGCGATTGAGCCGCTGCTGCAAAACCCCGAAGGGCTGGACACGCCCGTCGATCAGGATCAGCAATTCTCCATCGACAGCCGCTTCGCCAAAGTTGTCCTCGCGCATGGCGTCGAGCAGATCAGGAAAGGCCGCCGAAATATCCTCGCCAGTGCGTGAATAGAGCCGCGCCAAATAACGCCCGCCGGAATCATATCCCGCCGAAGCCTGCACCCGGATCCCGTCCCATTTCCATTCGGCGGCGAACTCATCGGGGCTGATGGAAGCAAAATCCACTTCTTCCAGAGCATGCGACAGCATGGGCGGACGAAACGGCGCGGGATTTTCCGATTGCGGCGCCTCCGCCCTTCCCTCGACCCATGCGAACAGATCGAGATAGGGCGGCGTCAGGCCATGCCAGATGTGCTCAACATCGTTCGGCTGTCTGTCGCCAAGCGCCGCGATGGCGGTCTTGGCCAGACGCGCCGAAACGCCAATCCGCATCGCGCCGGTGATGAGTTTCAGCAGAGCCCAGCGGCCCGCCTCGTCGAGTTCATCGAGCCATTCTGCCAGCTGGGCCGGCAATTGCGTCTTGCCCGTGCGGTGCAGCGTCTCGACAATATCGGAAAGCGAAGGCGGCGGCGGGCGATTGTGTCCGGGCTCGCCATGCGCGCGCGGCGCAGGCCACATGAGCGCCACCGTCTCGGACAAATCGCCGACGTAATCATAGGACAATCCGAACAGGACCGGATCGGTGCGCCCGGCGATCAAAGTGCGGATGAGAGCCGGCTTGGCATGCTTGAAGGACAGCGCGCCGGTAAGCGCCGCCAGCGCATAGCCGCGATCAGGATCTGGGGTGGTGCGGAAATAATCCGTCAGAAGACGCAGTTTGGCGTTGCGCGAGGGCTCATAGGCGAGTCGGTCGAGAAGCTCCGCAAAGCGATTCACGGAGCGGCCTCCGGCGATTCCTCACCCGGCGTTGCGGCCTCTTCCTCATCGCCATAACCGGCCAGATGCAGAGGCCTGGCGCGCAGGCCCGCACTCTGCGCCCAGTGGACCAGCGCATCCTCCTGACCGTGGGTGACCCAGACCTCTCGGCACTGCGTTTCGAGGATTGTGGCGCACAGATCGTCCCAGTCGGCGTGATCGGAAATGACGAGTGGCAATTCGACTCCGCGCTGACGGGCGCGCGCCTTTATGCGCATCCAGCCAGACGCGAAGGCGTTGACCGGGTCCGGAAACTTCCGCGACCAGAGGTCGTTCAGCGACGAGGGCGGGCAGATGACGATCTCCCCCGCCAGCTTGCCGCGATCCGCCGCCGTCACCTTGCGCACTTCGCCGAGCGGGATTCCCTCGCGCAGGTAATAGCCGGTGATCTTTTCCACGGCGCCATGCATGTAGATCGGGCGGTCATAGCCCGCTTCCCGCAACAGGCCCATGACGCGCTGCGCTTTCCCCAAGCCGTATGCCCCCACCATGTGGGCGCGCTCGGGAAACAGAGCGCGCGACTGCAACAGCCGCTCGATTTCCCGCGCGGCCGGCGGATGACGAAACACCGGCAGGGCGAATGTCGCCTCGGTGATGAAAATATCGCAGCGAACCGGCTCGAACGGCGCGCAGGTCGGATCGCGCTCACGCTTGTAGTCGCCGCTCACCACGATCCGGCAACCTTCGCGCTCCACCAGGATTTGCGCAGAACCCAGCACGTGACCGGCGGGCCGAAACGTCACCTTGACGCCGCCGATCGTCTGAGGCTCGCCATAGCGGGCGACCTGTTCGACTTTGGCAAACTGGGGCCCGTAGCGCAGGGCCATGATGGCGAGCGTCTCGCGCGTCGCCAGAACTGCGCCGTGGCCGGCGCGGGCGTGGTCAGAATGTCCATGCGTGATGAGCGCACGCGGCACGGCGCGCACCGGGTCCACATGAAAATCCCCCTCCGGGCAGTAAAGTCCGGCGGGGGTGTTGGTGAGAAGATCGCGAGCGGCCATTTGCTGAAGATAGGGCCGCCGGCGTCGCCTTAGAAGGCTCAGTCGATGTCGATATCGGCGCAGACCAGCTTGCGGACGATGTTTTCCCTGCCGTTGTCGAGGATCTCGCGGCGCGTCTGCATCACGCAATCCTCGTCGTCGACGCCATAGGCCGGTTCAGCCGAGAGGCTCTTCTTGATGGTCAGGGGGCGGATGTTCTCGCTGGCGACCGTGACTGTGGACACGACCCGGCCCATGCCGACAGCGGCAAGCGACAAGTTCGCTCCCACGACCAGCAACAAGGCGGCGGTGGCGAAGGGGCTCAGTTTCAGCTTCAGCATGGCTCTCTCCGGGTCAGGTTCGTTTCAGCAAGGCCACCATGCTCCTAACGCGGTCGGGGCGATGTGCTGTTCCGCACAGGACGAAAAAAGCCCCGCCGGCTGGCGGGGCTTTCCGGGAACATTGCTGCATCGACGGCTCAGCAGACCCGGATGCGCTTGTAGCCAACCACGTGGCCCAGACGGTTGTAGACGGGGCGACGCTCGAAATAGCAGTCGTAATAAGCGGGGCCGCGATAGCTGGACGCTGCAAGCGCGCCGCCGACCGCAAGGCCGAGTCCGATGCCGAGGCCCGGACCCCAGCCGCGATGGTGATGGTGGACGCCCCAGGCGGCGGCGGGCGAGGCGGTGGCGGCCACGCCGGCCCCGAGGGTGAGAGCGCCGACGACGGCGACGAAGGTCTTCTTCGAGAAAATGTTCATGACTGGCTCCTGTTCGGGTTGGCGGGAAAGTCCGCTCTGTCTGGTCTCGATCGCTCCTCGTGATCGATTGATGGTGAATCTAGACTTTCCGGAAAAGTTAGATGTGCGCGGCCGCACGAAGCGAAATGCTTGACGATCCGCGCGCGCGGCGGTCATGTCCGCACATGGCCTTCGCGCTCGAAACAAACCTTCGCCATGCCTCCGGCCATCCGCTGGCGGACCGGCGTTACGATTACGCGATGGCGTCGCGGCAGGACGGCGACCATGTGGCCTGCGCTGATTTGCTCGAACAGGCTCTGGAGCTTGCGCCGCAATGGGCGGCAGGCTGGTTCGCACTCGGAGAATCGCGCGAGGCGACGGGCGACCATGAGCAGGCCGCAATCGCGTTCGGGCGCGCGCTGGATCTGGTTCCTGCCGACGATCTCGGAGCGGGACTGCGGCTGGCGCGCCTGCGCGGCGCAACGCCCTCCACCGCGCCGGCCGACTATGTGCGCGCGCTGTTCGACCAATATGCGCCGAAATTCGACGAGCATCTGGTGGGCGCACTGGATTATCGCGCGCCGGGCCTCTTGCGCGATGCGTTGCGCGAAACATGCGGACACGACGCGCGCTTTGCGCATGCGCTCGACCTAGGTTGCGGCACGGGGCTTGCGGCGGTTGCGCTGAGAGATTGCGTGGAGCAATTCAGCGGCGTCGATCTTTCGCCCGCAATGGTCGAAAAGGCCCGGCAGACAAGGCTATATGAAAGCCTGCGCGCCGGCGATCTGGTGGAATTCCTGAGCCGGCAGCCTGATGCAACAGCCAATCTGGTCATTGCGGCGGATGTGTTTGTCTATATGGGCGATCTTGGAGAGGCGTTCCGGCAATCCTCGCGCGCACTGGGGCCGGGCGGCGTTTTCTGCTTCACGATGCAGGCGGCGGACGCGGGCGATTTCATGCTCGGCGAGGATCTGCGCTTCGCGCATTCGGAAATCTACATCCGCGACCTCGCGCGCGCGCAAGATCTCGGCGTGAAGGTCCTTCGCCCGCAATCGACCCGCAAGGATCGCGGCCACGATGTGCCGGGCTTTCTGGTCGTGCTGGCGAAGCCCTGATGGCGCGCGCGCGCAAGACCGTTGCGGAGGAGGCGGTCCTGCCGCCCCTCTTTCGGCAATGGTTTGCTAAGCGCGGGTGGGCGCCACGCGCGCATCAGCTCGCACTGCTGGCGCAGGCGCAGGCTGGTCGTTCGGCCCTGCTGATCGCCCCGACGGGCGCGGGCAAGACGCTCGCAGGCTTTCTGCCGTCGCTGGTGGAGCTGGCTGATATGCGCGGACGCTCCAACCGCCCACATGATCGCGGCCTGCACACGCTTTACATCTCTCCCCTGAAGGCTTTGGCCGTGGATGTGGCGCGCAATCTGGAAATTCCGGTTTCCGAAATAGGGCTGCGCATCAGCGTCGAAACCCGCACGGGCGATACGCCCGCCTCGAAGCGGCAGCGTCAGCGCCGGCTGCCGCCCGACATTCTCCTGACGACGCCTGAACAATTGGCGCTGCTGCTGGCGAGCGCGGATTCCCGAACGCTCTTCGCGACGGTGCGGCGCGTGGTGTTCGACGAGCTTCATGCGATTGTGACGTCGAAGCGCGGCGATCTTCTGGCGCTGGATTTCGGGCGGCTGCGCAATCTCGCGCCCGCCATGAGCGCGGTGGGGCTTTCGGCCACCGTGCGCGACCCGGATGAATTGCGTCGCTGGCTTGTGCCGCAGGCGCCAGCGCAGCCGCAGATGGCTGCGCTCGTCACGGCGCCTCCCGGCGCGGCGGCGGATCTCGACATGCTCGACACGCGCGAGCGCCTGCCGTGGGCCGGGCATGGGGCTTATCACGCCATCCACGAAATTTACGACCGCATCAAAAACGCCCGCATGACGCTGGTTTTCGTCAATACGCGCGCGCAGGCGGAGGCGATTTTCGCGCAGCTCTGGCGCATCAACGACGACAACCTGCCCATCGCGCTGCATCACGGATCGCTGGACGCGGGCCAACGCCGCCGCGTGGAAGAAGCCATGGCGGCTGGCGCATTGAAAGCTGTCGTGTGCACATCGACGCTGGATCTGGGGATCGACTGGGGCGATGTGGATCTCGTCATCAATGTAGGCGCGCCAAAAGGCGCGAGCCGCCTGACGCAACGCATCGGCCGCGCCAACCACCGGCTGGATGAACCCTCGCGCGCGATCCTTGTTCCGGCCAATCGTTTCGAAGTGCTGGAATGCCGCGCTGCCATCGACGCCGCGCGGGTCGGGGCGCAAGACACGCCTCCGGCGCGCGCGGGCAGCCTTGATGTTTTGTGCCAGCATATTCTGGGCATGGCCTGCGCGTGGCCGTTCGATCCCGAAACGCTTTTCAGCGAAATCATTTCCACCGAACCCTACGCGGCCCTGTCGCGCAAGGACTTCGACGATGCGCTCGAGTTTGTCGCCACCGGCGGCTATGCGCTCAAAACCTACGATCGCTTCGCGCGCATCAAGAAAACCAGAGAAGGTTTGTGGCGGATTGCTCACCCGAAAGTGGCTCAATCCTACCGCATGAATGTCGGCACGATCATCGAGTCGGACATGCTGAAAGTCCGGCTGGTGCGAGGCGCTGGCCCGGTGCGCAAGTCGTCGCCGCCATCGCGCGGATCTTCGCTGCTGAACTACCCTGCAAAACTTGCAGGCGGACATTCGCAGCCCTACACCGGGAAACTGACGCGCGGCGGCCGCGTGCTGGGCGAGATCGAGGAGTATTTTCTCGAAACGCTATCGCCGGGAGACACGTTTCTGTTCGGCGGCGAAATTCTGTCGCTCGTCGGCATTGCGGAAAACGAGGCGCATGTGGCGCGCGCGCACTCCGACGCTCCCAAGGTGCCATCCTATGCGGGCGGCAAGTTTCCGCTTTCCACCTATCTGGCGGAGCGCGTCCGCAAGATCATCGCTTCACCGTCGCAATGGAAGTCCTTGCCCGAACAGGTCGTCGAGTGGCTGACATTGCAGCGCGAGGTTTCGCGCCTGCCGCCCGCAGACAAGTTGCTTGTCGAGACTTTTCCGCGCGGCAACCGCTCCTTTCTGGTCGCTTATCCGTTCGAGGGGCGGCTGGCGCATCAGACGCTCGGCATGCTGCTGACGCGGCGCATGGAAAGACTCGGACTGAAGCCGCAAGGTTTTGTGGCGAACGAATATGCGCTGGCTGTCTGGTCGCTGGCCGATACGGGCGCACGCGCGGCGAACGGACTGATCTCCATCGACGAGTTGTTCAGCGAAGACATGCTGGGCGACGATCTCGAAGACTGGCTGCAGGAATCTGCCCTGATGAAGCGCACATTCCGCAATTGCGCCATCATTTCCGGGCTCATCGAACGGCGTTTCCCGGGCAAGGAAAAGTCGGGACGGCAGGTGACGATTTCGACCGATCTTGTTTACGACGTGTTGCGGCGCCATGAACCGGACCACATCCTTCTCCGCGCCGCCCGTCAGGACGCCTATACGGGGCTGCTGGACCTCGCGCGCCTTGCGGACATGCTTGGCCGTGTGCGGGGAAAGATATTGCATCGACATCTGGACCGCATTTCTCCTCTGGCTGTGCCGGTGATGCTGGAAATCGGCCGCGAGCCGGTCTATGGCGAAGCACAGGATCAGATTCTCGCCGAGGCGGCGGAGGATCTCGTGGCGGAAGCGACAGGCCGTGCTCGATAGAAACCAGCATACGTACCGAACCGCGATGAGCGGCGGACTGGCGATCAACGGCGTCGCCTGCGTGGCCGACGCCTCTGGCGCGCTGTTTCTCGAAAGCGAGCGGCTGCTGGTGGTGGCCGACCTGCATTTCGAGAAGGGTTCCGCCTATGCGGCGCGGCGCATTTTCCTGCCGCCCTACGACACAGCCGCCACGTTGGCTCGGCTGGCTCGCCTGATGCTGCGTTATGCGCCGCGCACGGTCGTGGCGCTCGGCGATTCTTTCCATGATGTGCGCGCCGGCGAGCGCATGCACACACTCGATCTCTCGGGCATTGAATCGTTGCAGCGGGGCCGTGACTGGATCTGGATCGCCGGCAATCATGATCCCGACGCGCCTGCGCAGGTCGGCGGAGAGCGGCGCGCGGAATTGCGCGCAGCGGGCCTGACCTTCCGGCATGAACCGCAGGCGGGGGACGTTACGGGTGAAGTCGCCGGCCATCTGCATCCGGCGGCGCGGGTGGCGTCGCAAAGCGGCAGCACCAGGCGGCGCTGTTTCGTCACCGACGGCGCGCGTTGCGTGTTGCCGGCGTTCGGGGCCTTCGCGGGCGGTTTGAATGTGCGCGATGCAGCCTTTGCGCCATTGTTCGGCGCGCGCGACGTCATCGTTCATGCGCTCGGCCGCGACCGCGTCTATGCGGTGCATGGCTCGCGCTGTCTGGCGGATTAGCCCCGCCGCTCCAGCCGCACCGAGAATCCCGGTCGCTTGATCTCAATCAGCGCCGCATCGGCCTTGGCGGCCAGATCGGCCACCATCGAGACCAGCGGATGGCGGCCCGAATTGTAGTCGCCCCTTGGCGGCGTCTTGCGCATCAGCGCCACGTCTTCCTTGTTGACCAGCCAGCGCAGCAGCAATTCCTCGTCCGACGTGTCAGGACCGCCGAGTTCCGCGCGTATCTGTTTGAGGGTCGGCAGGGTTGGATCTTCGGCCATGATCTCACGGGCGCGGGGGCGGTCGAGGATGCGCTCGCGCACATTCGGGTCCATCAGCGTCACAGCTTCCTCGCCGTGCTGGCCCAGCGCCATGCGGATCACCTGATCGGTAACTTCCTTGTAGCGCTCGCCGACAATGACGTTGATCGCGGCCTGACTGCCGACGAATTGCGAGAGCGGCGTCACCATGATCGGATAGCCGAGTTCGGCGCGCACCCGGATCGTTTCTTCCAACGCCTCCTGCAGCTTGTGCGCCTTGCCGACCTGCGCGAGCTGGTGGCCGAGATTGGAGATCATCCCGCCCGGCACCTGATGCTGGTATTGCGTCTCGTCATATTCGACCGGCGCGCCGATGGGGAAACCCTCGCGCTTTGCGATCACCGTGAAATGTTTCGACACGGGGCGCAGCGACGCATCGTCGATGTCCGCCTTGTGCCCGAGGGCGCGCAAATTATGCGCGACATTGAAGATCGACGGCAGGGACGCGCCATCCGCCAGCGGCGGAATGGCGGTGTTGATGATCTTGATGCCTGCCTTCACTGCTTCGAGCGCGCAGAGCGGTCCCAAACCCGTGTTGCAATGGGAATGCAGTTCGACGGGAATTCCGTTGGCGTGGGCGATGATCGCAGGCGCAAGCGTGCGCGTGCGTTCCGGGGTCAGCAGGCCGCCGGGGTCTTTCAGGCACAGACGATAAGGCGCGAGCGTGACGGCCTGCTTCGTGCGCTCGATGTAATATTCATCCGTGTGGCGCGGCGAGACGGAATAGATGAGATTCACGATGGGGCGCAGGCCTGCCTTGCGGGCGGAGACGACACGGCGCGTCCAGCCCGGCAGATCGTTCCACGGTTCGGAAATGCGCGCCTCGCGCACGCCGTTCAGTCCCATCAGGTCGATGAAGAGCTGGTACATCTCGGGCGGATCGAAACCGAATGTGTTGATGCGCCCGGCGATGAGGCGCAGCGGCGTGTTGGGCATGCGGGTCGCCACCGCGCGGATGCGCTCCCACGGGTCCTCGCGCAATTCGCGGACGGATTTCTTGACGTGCGAGCCGGAGAGAATCTCCACCGCATCGAAGCCAGCGCGGTCGAGCGTCCCGGCGATGGGCGTCATCATGCCGGTGGTCATGCGCTCGGCCCAGAGCGACTGGTGCCCGTCCCGGATGGTGGTGTCGACGAAGCGGATCTCGCTCATGCGGAGGGCCTCATCAGAAAGAGCGTCTGGCCGTATTCGACCGATTGGCCGTTGGCGACGAGGATCTGCTCGATGGTTCCGGCCATCTCGGCCTGCACGCTGGTGAAGACCTTCATCACCTCGATGAGGCCAAGCGTCCCGCCGACCTCGACCTTCGACCCTACCGCCACATAGGCGGGGTCCGCCGGCGACGGCTGCGCGTAAAATTTCCCGACCATCGGGGCCGCCACGGCCACAAGACCATCCGCGAGCTGCGCAACCGGAGCCGGCGGCACGGCCGGCGCCGGCGTTGCGGCTTTCGCCCATGGACCGGCGGCGGGCGCGGCTGCGACCGGAGGAGCCGGGGCGGCAGGCGTTGCGGCCACGGGCGCGGCGGCCGGCGCATAGCCCTTCTTGCCGATGCTGAGCTTGAGTTCGCCCTGTTCCAGATGAAGAAATTCAAACTTCGACTGTTCGAAGATCCTGAGGATCTCCATGAGATCGTCGTCGCTCAGATCCATCGCGCCCTCGGGTTTCCTCATGTTTTATGAGGACAGAATGCCCCGGGGCGAGAGATGCGGCAACCGCCTTCGAATGGGCCCGACGGGGTGCGACGATCTCCCGCAACCTCACTCGCGACGGAAGACGAGGCTCGCCAGCCAGCCGACAAACAGCGCGACCAGCGAGAGCGCGACGCCGTAGCCAAGCCCGTAGGTGAGCGCCGTCTGCGACAGCCATTGTTCGGCGCCGACCTTTTCGACCCGGAAGGACGCATCGCCACGGGCCACGAGCGCGCCATCGGCAAAGACCTTGACGTCGACATCGTAGCGGCCGAGCGGCGCGGTTCCGGCGACCGGAATGCCGGTCTGGAAAAGGGTCGGCGAGAGAAAGCGCACGCCCGCCGGATTTTCCTGAAACAATTGATGATCGCCGCGCAGGCGGATCAGGGCGGTGCGAAACAGGGGCGCATCCTTGTCGGAACCGGCAGGTCCTGCCACGAGCGACTCGAGGCCGACTTGTTCAGCACGACGCGCTTCCGGAGGCGCGATGGCGTCAAGCGCCCGGTTGGACACGATGGCGATGAACGACGGCACGTCGTCCAGAGTCCGGCGCTCGCCATTCAGCCAGAAGGGACCGAACTTCTGTTTTTCGAAAACCGTCACCACGCCGCGCGGCCCGCGCGTCGTCGCCACGATGTCGTAGTTCGCTCGCGCAGCACGGCCCTCCTCGGGCACAATGGAACCGAACAGGGCCACCTGCGCGCCGGTGAAATTGGAGCGGATTTCCACCACGTCGGACGAGAGCGAGATGATGAGCTTCTCGGCCTGCGCGCCGCCAGGGCGCAATCCTGCACAGATCGCCAGAAGCGCCGCGCCGAGGAGCCGCCTCACCGCCGGACCTCCGTGGCGGAGGCGGAAAACATTTCCTTGGGCTGGCTGACGAGATCGACGCCGAAGCGGACAGCCACGATCAGCACCAGCAGCCCGAGCAGGAACCGGAAGTGCTCCGCCTTGATGGCCGCGCCCGCAATCGCCCCGAATTGCGCACCGAAGACGCTGCCGCCCATCAGCAGAAGCGCGAGAAAGATATCGACCGTGTGGCTCGACGCCGAATGCATCACGGTGGCGGCGATCATGGTGAGCAGGATCTGGAACAGGCTCGTTCCAACCACCACGGCCGTCCGCACGCGGAAAATGTAGATCAGCACCGGCACCAGAATGAACCCGCCGCCGATGCCCAGCACGGCTCCCGCAAAGCCGATGAGAAACGAGACGAACAGCACCGGAATGATGCTGATGTAGAGGCCCGAACGCGGAAAGCGCATCTTGAACGGAAGACCCTCATACCAGGCATGGCGGCCGCCGCGCCGGACAGGTCTGGCGAGGCCCTTGCGGGCGGCCCAGATCGCCCGCAGGCTTTCCACCAGAACCAGCAGGCCGACCGTTCCGAGCAGCGTCAGATAGGACAGCGAAATCACCGTATCGAGGTGACCGAGGCGGCGCATCCAGTTGAAGAAGCCGACGCCGAGAAACGTGCCGGTCAGGCCGCCCGCGAGCAGCACAAGCCCGAGACGAAAATCCACGGCGCGCTTGCGCCAGTAGGAGATCGCGCCGGTCATGGAGGTTGCGACGATCTGCGGGGCTTGCGTGGCGACCGCAACCGCGGGAGGAATCCCGACAAAGATGAGCAGAGGCGTCAACAAAAACCCGCCGCCGACTCCGAACATGCCGGAGATGAAGCCGACGGCCATCCCCATCATCATGATAAAGAAAACGTCGACCGGAAGCTCGGCTATCGGCAGATAGATTTGCATGGATCGTCCGGACCGCGCCGCCATCCGCGATGATCGCGAAATTGCAGCCGCGCAGCCTTCATAATGTCAAAGCGCGAACGCACGCGCGGGTCAACCCGCAGAGTCTCAGATGTTCGAGACTTTCGCCTTCAGATTCGTCTTCGGCTTTGCGGCCGGAGCAGCGGCGGCGGGCGTCGGAGCGGGCTTCGTGTCGGACGCCGTGGGCAAGGAGTCCCAACCACCGGCAGGCGCATCGACGTCATTGGCTGACTGGCGCGCCACCTTCGGCTTGAATCCCTCGCCTGCGGACTTTGCGGTTTCAAGCTGCTGCGCGGTGAGGCGCGCGGCGACTTCGTCGCGCTTCTTGGCGGCTTCGCCATCGCCCTGCCGGGCGGCGATCGCAAACCAGCTATAGGCCTGCTGCATGTTCTGCGGCGTGCCCAGACCGCGCGCGTAAAGAATGGCCAGATTGTACTGGCTGTCGCGCACGCCATGTTCGGCTGCCTTGTGGAACCATTGCGCCGCAGCGACATAATCCGGCTTGTCGCCGCCGCCATCGGCCAGCACGACGGCCAGATTGTGCATGGCCTTCACGTTGCCCTGTTCGGCGGCCTTTGTGTACCAGGACTTCGCCTTCACGATGTTCTTGTCGACGCCGTAGCCCTTCTCGTAGAGCGAACCGAGCCGGTACTGCGCCGGGGCGAGATCCTGCAGGGCCGCCTTTTCGAGCCATTGAGCAGCGAGCTTGAGATCGCGCGACACCGAGCGGCCTTCCGCATAACGCAGGCCCAGTTCGTATTGCGCGCTCGCGACGCCCTTGGCGGCCTGATCGCGCAGCGGACCGACCTGCAGATTCTGGTCGATGGATGGAACGCCGGTCGGATTGGCGAGGATCGGGGTTGCGGGCGTGATGGTCGCGACGGGACTTGGATCGACGCCGGCCGGGATCGCCTTGTCTGGTCCCACATTCGCAAAGTCGGCGGACTTGCCGGTCTTGACCGCGCCCTGCTTCTGCGGCGCGGCGGAAGCAGGCGCTTCCTCATCCATATCCGGATCGTCTGCGGGGGCGACACCCGGATTTTCGAGCTGAATGACCGGCGCGGGGCCGCGCTGCAACAGCATGGTGCGGGCGATCTGCAGCGATCCCGCGACGAGCACGAGAGCCGCGACGCCGAGCAGAAGCGTGCGCTTGCGCGACACGAGGGCGGATTTCACCTTGCCCAGAAGCGAAGGCTTCTGGTCGCCCTGCTCGATCTTGTCGGTCATGGCGGCAGCGGCGGCCCGCGCACGGGCGCGAGCATCGGCAAGCGCGTTTTCGACCGCCGCAGCAGCGCCGGTCTTTTGCTGGCCCGCCTGCATGGCGGCCTCAGCCGAGGCGGCCTGCGCGGCGCGGCGCGCAGCCGCTATGAAGCTCGATTGGGCGCTGCGCGGATCGTTGGACGCTGCAGCTTCACTTTCCTGCACAACCGCGCCATCGCGACGCGGCTGCGGATCGGGCGCGCGGCGCGCCGGCGCAAAGCCGGAGCCCGGCTCGATCAGAATATCGTCCTGGGCGCCGAGCGGAGCATCAACATCCTCGATGCGCGACGCGGTCGCTTCCCGGCGCGGCGCAGGGCGCTCGGCCCGTGCGGGTGCGCGGATCTCGTCGGGCGCGCCGGCCTTCGGGCTCCAGCCTTCGAGTTCATCTTCGGCGTCTGCGCGCGCGGGGCGAATCTGCGGCGCACTCTCGGCAAAGGAATGCTGGGCAGCCTCGCGCACGACAGTGTCGGCGCGCGTCATCGCATGGCCGACGCGAACGTCGACCACGTCGTTCTCAAGCATGGCCAGACGGTCGACGACCTTTTCGAGCGTTTCGTGAACGGCCGTCAGAGTTGCATGCGTGCGGCGGTCGGCTACGTCTTGCAAAGATTTGAGATGCGCCAGATCCTGCGTGATGCTTTCGGGCAATTGCACAGGGGCCGGGGCTGCAAGCGCGGCGCGCAGCACTTCCTGCGCAGCCGCGTGAGCCGCATTCTCGGCAGCCGTGACGGCGGCGGTGCGGTTCGCGTCAAGTTGCTTGAACAGATCGGCCACGAGGCGTTCGAGCTGCGCCAGCGAACCGCTGTTGGCGTCCGGACGATCGAGGCGCTCGGCGATGCGGGCGATCTGCAACTGCAGACCGTCGAGGACCCCGCCGCCTTCATCGGTGCTCTGGCTCGCTTCATCGACCTTGCGGGCGAGGTCGCGGATCATTTCCTCCAGCGCGCTCGTGTCGGCAGACACGACAGGCACAGGCGCAGGTTGTGCGGCGCGCTCGGAGAGTTCGCGATGCACGTCGTTGATGCGGCTTGTGAGCTCTTCAAGCTGGTCGTTAGACGTCGAATGCGAAACGGCGCTGTCGATCTTGTAGGCCAGTTCGCGCACCAGCGATTCCAACGCGCTCACATCGGCGGACGGCTGCGGCTCGGGCTGATCAAGGCGGGAGGTCAGCGACTGCTGGACCTGATCGATGCGGCGGTTCAGTTCGTCGAGCTGATCGGCTGCGCCCGATTGCGCGACGGCGTCGTCCAGCTTGTGGGCGAGCGACTCGATGCGCTGCTCCAGCGTGCGCAGGAGCGAAGGCGGCATCGAGCGGTCGAGGCTGCTGCGAATCTCGTCGACCGTCTGGCCGACCGCATCCGCGCTCGCGCCCGTCACGCCCGACATGGCGATGAAGTCGACGCGATTGGTCAGCGCCTCGATCTGCTTTTCGATGCTCTCGATGGGCAGCGGATGAGCCACAGCGGCCGCCAGCAGGTTGCGGATTTCCTGCGTCTGCTCGTTGACGCGCGCCAGAATCTTGTGATCGACCTCGCATGAGCCGAGGGCGTTGATCTTGCCTGAAATGGAGCGCAGTTCGCTGGCGATTGTGTCGACGGTCGAGCGCGGCGCGAAATCCGACAGCGAATGCCGCACATCCTTCAGCATCTTTTCGATCGGCTGCAGGACCGTCTCGCGAACGCCTTCCAGCCGCGAGGAGTCGACCCGCTTCGTCAGGTCGCGAACGGCTGTTTCGAGCGAGGCCAAAGCCTCGCGCGGCGCAAGGCCCGAGACAGCCGACGTCATGTCGGCCACCTGGCGGCGCAATGTTTCGAGATGCGGAAGCGGCGCCGCCTCGGCGCGGGCGGCTGCTTCACGGCGGAGCTGTTCCTCGCGCTGGGCGGCTTCGCGGCGCAGTTCTTCCTGACGCTGCTGTTCCAGACGCAGCATTTCCTGACGCTTCTCGGCTTCGCGGCGCAAGTCGGCTTCGCGCTGTTCGGCCTCACGCCGCAGGCGCTCCTCGCGCTCGGTCGCCTCGCGTCGCAATTGTTCCTCACGCGCAATCGAGTCGCGGCGCATCTCGTCGATGCGGGCGGCGAGACTGGCGATCTCGTTTTTCAGCGTCGGATCGTAAGCGGGCGCTGCAGGCGCATAGGTCGCCATCGCGGGCCGCTCGACGAGCGGCGGCGCTGCGGGACGGCGCGGCGCGGGGACGCGCTCGGCTGCGGGGGCCGGTTGTTCGAGTTCCTTCTGGCGGTGCGAAATCTGCGCGATGGCGTCGGTCAGTGAACGCGGCGCGCCGGAGAGGATGCGCGGAGCAACAGGCGGCTCGACCGGCGCGAGGTCATAGGCGGGCGCTTCGAAGCGGGTGCGGTCCACACCGCCGAGCAACCGGTTGATCTTGCTTTCGAGGCGCGAAATGTCCGGCGACGGCTGCGGCTCGGGGCGCATCTGGCTGGCGAGCATTTCGATCTTCTGATCGAGCTGCTTTAGCGTCGCTTCGGTGCGGTCGACAGGCTTCGGCCGTGCAATGGAGTCGATCCGCGACTCGAGGCGCGAAATCGCCTTGTGAACCTCGTTAGGAGGAGCGTCCTCGGTGCGATCCTCGATCGCCGCCTCGATATTGGCGAGCCGGCGCGAAACTTTTGCGAGCGCCGCGCTGGTTTCCAACTGGGTGCGGCGTGCGCCGCGCTCGAATACGCGCGCGGCCTCGTCCAGCAGGGCGTCCGGATCAGGATAGGGGACGCGCGGTTCGAAGCTGCGGTCCGCCTCGACACGGCGCGCCGGGCGCCGGTTCGCCAGATAGGTGGCTTCGCGCGGATCGCTCCGGCGGCGGCTGGCGCGGGGGTCTTCTTCGGCCTCGTCCATATCGTCTTCGTCGACCTGGACCGGGCGGCGGGTCGCGGCGGGACGTTCGCGGCGACGACCTGCGGCCGGTGCAGGCTCCCGGCGGGACATTTTGGCCAGTCGCGCCGTGATGGCTTCGAGGCGGCTGTCTTCATCGACATCGTCCGCATCGACGCCCATATCGGCCGCCTTGTCGGAAATGACGCTGTTCAGCCACTCGCCGAGCGTCATTCCGGCGCGCCGCGCAGCCTCTTTGGCTGCTTCGCGCGCATCGAAATCAACGCCTTTGATGCTCCAGGGAACCGCCTTGTTCATACCTGCGCCCGTGGGCCTTGGCCCCGTCAGAAATTTCGGCTGGTTTGGCGCGCCATGAGAATCATCGGCGCCCCTCCGATGCCCGGTTAACTTTCAAGCCATCGTGGTAAACAAACCCTTAAGTGCGGCCCCGTTTGGGACAGATATGTTAAGGGAACACATACTTTCACGCGGGAAACAGTAACCATTCGCGTTTTGCGAGCATTTTCAAAAATACACGTACAGGTTGCAAACCGTCCCGAATCAGATCATGTTTCAAGGACTGGGCAGTCGAATTACGTCCAGCCGTGCGAGGCAATGATGGACCGGACCGGGTCGGGCAAATTCCTTTCGAGTCAGCGGACTGTGAGTGCGCCCGCCGAACTCCTGACGATCCGGCAGGCCGCCGAACGCTACGGGGTCACCATGCGGGCGCTTCGATTCTACGAAGCGCGCGGATTGCTGAGTTCAGGGCGCGTCCGGCCATCCAGCGGAACAACCAGGAATAGCGTTCGCACCTACGACAGCGAGCAAATTCGCCAATTGCAGCGCATCCTGAAGGCCAAGGCGATGGGTTTCACCCTGACTGAGACCCGCAACCTGCTGGACGGCGCTGAGGCTGAAAACGCGCCCGCCGACCTGCCGCTGCGCCCGCGCGATGCTGCGGCGCGCATCGCCCGCCTGGAATTCCAGCGCGACACGCTGGACCGGACCATTGCGGAGCTGAAAGCGGTCTGGATGCCGGAAGCGACGCCGCGTTCCGTCGAACTGCGCGCCGCCGGATAAGGCTTTCTGCACTTTCGGGGTTCAAAACGCCGGGGCAGGAGCGCCCGGGCCTTGACGTCGGGTTCATATAGTTTACGTATGAACTATCAAGATCGCCCTCCGGATGGCGGTCCGCTTTCGACGCGAGGAAATGCACGATGCCCAGCTATCAGGCCCCCGTGGATGACGTCCTTTTCCTTCTCAACGATGTGTTCGGCTACGAGAAATACGGCAACCTGCCGGGCTTCGAGGAAGCGCCGGCCGATGTGCTGGAGGCCATCGTGCGCGAGGCGGCGAAAATCTGCGAGGAGAAGCTGCAGCCGCTCAACATGAGCGGGGACCGGGAAGGCTGCGTGCGCCAGCCGGACGGCAGCGTGAAAGCCCCGAAGGGATTCAAACAGGCTTATGACGCTTACCGCGAGGGCGGCTGGATCGGCCTGTCCGCCGACGTTGAATATGGCGGTCAGGGCCTGCCCTACACGCTCGGTGCGGTGATGAACGAGTTCTCGTCCGCCGCCAACATGGCCTTCTCCATGTATCCGGGCCTCACGATGGGAGCGCTGGCGGCGCTGCTGAAGCACGGCAGCCCGGAACAGAAGCAGCTTTACGCCCCCAAAATGATTTCGGGCGAATGGACCGGCACCATGAACCTGACCGAGCCGCATTGCGGGACGGATCTGGGCCTGCTGAAATCGAAGGCAGCCCCGCAGCCCGACGGCAGCTACAAGATCACCGGCCAGAAGATTTTCATCTCGGCAGGCGAGCACAATATGGCGGAGAACATCGTGCATCTGGTGCTGGCGCGCATCGAAGGCGCGCCCGCCGGAACGCGCGGCATTTCGCTGTTCATCGTGCCGAAGTTCCTGCCCGATGCGCAGGGCAATCCGGGCGCGCGCAACGGCGTCGAATGCGGGGCCATCGAACACAAGATGGGCATTCACGGCAACGCGACCTGCGTGATGAATTATGACGACGCGACGGGCTTCCTGCTCGGCGAGGCCAACAAGGGCCTTGCGGCCATGTTCGTGATGATGAACGAGGCGCGACTGGCGGTCGGCATCCAAGGCCTAGCCCAATCCGAAGTCGCGTATCAGAACGCCGCCGCCTACGCGAAGGACCGCCTGCAGGGGCGCTCGCTGTCAGGCCCGAAGGCTCCCGAAAAGCCCGCCGATCCGCTGATCGTGCATCCGGACATTCGCCGCATGTTGCTGGAAATCCGCTCGTTCAACGAGGCGGCGCGCGCGCTGGTCCTGTGGACGGCGCTGAAAAGCGACGTGGCGCATCGCTCGGGCGACGAAAAGGCCATCCAGGCCGCCGACGATCATCTCGGGTTGATGACGCCTGTGATCAAAGGTGTGCTGACCGACAAGGGCTTCGACAACGCCGTCAAGGCGCAGCAGATTTTCGGCGGCCACGGCTATGTGGGCGAATGGGGCATGGAGCAATTTGTACGCGACGCCCGCATCGCGATGATTTACGAGGGCGCGAATGGCATTCAGGCGCTCGACCTTGTCGGTCGCAAGCTGCCCAAGGATGGCGGCCGCGCCGTCATGGCCTTTTTCAACGAGGTCGGGGCCTTCATCAAGACACATGAGGGCGACGAAGATCTGAAGCCGATGCTCGCGCCGCTCAAGCAGGCGCTTGGCCAATTGCAGCAGGCGACCATGTGGTTCATGCAGAACGCCATGGCCAAGCCCGACCATGCGGGCGCGGGCTCCTACGACTATATGCACCTGTTCGGTCTGGTCGGGCTGGGCTACATGTGGGCGGAGATTGCGAAAGCCGCGCTTGCCCGCAAGGCTGCAGACGCCACACAGGCGTCACGAATGGACGCGAAGCTCGCGACGGCAAAATTCTTCATGGCGCGCGTGATGCCGGAATCCGCCGCGCATCTCGCCCGCATCACCAGCGGGGCGGATACGTTGATGGCGCTGCCGGCGGATGCGTTTTAAGCTGCAAGAGATTTGACGGAGTCACCTATGCCCGAAGCCTTTATCTATGACGCGGTCCGCACGCCGCGCGGTCGCGGCAAACAGGACGGATCGCTGCACGAAGTCTCGACTCTGGGCCTCGCGACCACCGCTTTGTCCGCCATCAAGCAGCGCAACAAGCTCGACACGCGCTTCATCGACGATGTGGTGATGGGCTGCGTCGATCCGGTTGGCGAAGCAGGCGGCGACATCGCCCGCATGGCGGCGCTGACGGCCGGATATGGCGATCATGTTCCGGGCATCCAGATCAACCGCTTCTGCGCATCCGGCCTCGATGCGGTGAATTTCGCCGCCGCGCAGGTGATGGCCGGACAGCACCAGATGACCATCGGGGGCGGCGTCGAGTCCATGAGCCGCGTCGGCATCGGAGCGTCAGGCGGCGCATGGCCGGTCGATCCGACGATTGCGATTCCGGCCTATTTCATGCCGCAGGGCATATCGGCAGATCTGATCGCCACCAAATACGGCTTCTCGCGCGACGACGTCGACGCTTATGCGGTGGAGAGCCAGAAGCGCGCCGCAACGTCGTGGAGCGAAGGACGTTTCGCCAAATCCATCGTGCCGGTGAAGGACGTAAACGGCCTCACTATCCTCGACAAGGACGAGCACATGCGGCCCTCGACCGACATGCAGTCGCTCGCGGCGCTCAAGCCGTCCTTCGTGATGATGGCCGAACAAGGCGGGTTCAACGCCGTTGCGATTCAGGCGCATCCGGAAATCGAGGCCCTGAACCATGTGCATCATGCGGGCAATTCGTCCGGCATCGTGGATGGCGCGGCGGCTGTGCTGATCGGTTCCGCCGACGCCGGAAAGGCGAGCGGCCTCAAGCCGCGCGCGCGCATCAGGGCTTTCGCCAATATCGGCAGCGAGCCCGCCATGATGCTCACCGGCCCCGTGGATGTCACCAGGAAGGTTCTGGCACGCGCCGGCATGACGATCGGCGACATTGATCTGTTCGAGGTGAACGAGGCGTTTGCTTCCGTGGTGCTGCGCTTCCTGCAGGCGTTCAACGTGTCCGCCGACAAGGTGAACGTCAACGGCGGCGCGATTGCGCTCGGCCATCCGCTTGGCGCGACCGGCGCGATGATTTTGGGAACGGCGCTGGATGAGCTGGAGCGCACCGGCAAATCGACGGCGCTTGTCACGCTCTGCATCGGCGCCGGCATGGGCACCGCGACCATTATCGAACGAGTCTGAACGCAGGAGACCTCCATGGCGCACCTGAAAGGTGGATGCCTGTGCGGTGAAATCCGCATCTCGGTCGACGAAAACTTTCGCATGGGTCTTGCGTGTCATTGCGCAGATTGCCAGCGATACAACGGGGGTGCGCCTGCTTACGAAGCGGTGTTTTCGCGCGAGGCCTTTGCAGTCGAAAGTGGTTCGCCGCGTGTTTACGAGACGCAGGCTGACAGTGGGCGAAAAATCACACGTCATTTCTGCGGTACTTGCGGCACGCCGCTTTTCGCTGATTTGGAAAAGTTGCCGAAGCATGTGGTCGTCGCCGTCGGCGCGCTTGATACTCCTAACGATTTTGCCATCGCGGCACACATATTCACGCAATCCGCCCCAGCCTGGCATCAATTCACGCCGGGCGCAGACCTGCATCCACGCGATTTTCCGCCTCCCGCCGCCAAGCCGGCGGCTTGAACCTTTCCAGAGGATCGACCAATGAACCTCACCAATTTTCAGTTCGAGACCGACGGCGACGGCATTGGGCTGCTGACCTGGGACATGGCCGGACGCTCGATGAATGTCATCACGCAAGACGTGATGGCGGAGCTGAATGCAGTCGTCGATCACGTTGCCGGCGAGGCCTCCATCAAGGGTTGCGTCATCGCTTCCGGCAAGGATACGTTTTCGGGCGGGGCTGACCTGACGATGCTGGAAGGCTTCGGTTCGCTCTTCGCCAGCAAGGCGAAAACCGAAGGCTACGAGAAGGCGATGCAGTTCTTCTTTGATGGAACGCGCTCGCTGTCGCAGCTCTATCGCAAACTGGAAACCTGCGGAAAGCCTTTTGCGATCGCCATCAACGGTACGTGTCTGGGCGGCGCATTCGAACTCGCGCTCTCGTGCCATTACCGCGTCGTTGCGGATGGCGAGAAGGTGCGCGTCGGCCTGCCGGAAGTGAAGGTCGGCCTGTTCCCGGGCGCGGGCGGAACGCAGCGCGTTGCGCGTCTGATGCCGACGGGCGACGCCTTGCAGATGCTGTTCAAGGGCGACCAGTTGCGCCCGCAGCAGGCGAAACAGATGGGTCTCGTGCATGAGATCGCGCCTGCGGGCGAGATCGTCGCGCGCGCGAAAACGTGGATCAAGAACGGCGGCAAGGGCGTCGCGCCGTGGGACGAGCAGAACTATCGCCCGCCCTCCGGCAAGGTTTTTTCGCCCGGCGGCATGATGATCTGGCCCGCCGCCAACGCTATCTATCGTCGCGAGACGCAAGACAATTATCCCGCCGTGAAGGCAATCCTGCACGCCGTCTATGAAGGCCTGCAACTGCCGATGGATTTGGCGCTTCGCGTCGAGAGCCGCTGGTTCGCCAAGATCCTGCGTTCGCCCGAAGCGCGCGCGATGATCCGCACGCTCTTTGTTTCGATGGGCGAACTTAACAAGGGAGCGCGCCGTCCCGCGGGTATCCCCAACGCGACGCCGAAGAAGATCGGCGTTCTGGGCGCGGGCTTCATGGGCGCCAGCATTGCCTATGTGAGCGCGCTGGCCGGTATCGAGGTCGTGCTGATCGACCGCGATCAGGAATCAGCCGACAAGGGCAAGGCGCTTTCCCACAAGCTGATGACCGACCAGATCATGAAGGGCCGCGCCAAGACCGCCGAGCGCGATGCGCTTCTGTCACGTATCGAGGCGACGCCGGATTACGGACGCCTCGCGGGCGCCGACATGGTGATCGAGGCCGTGTTCGAGGACCGCGCCGTGAAGGCGGACGTCACGAGGAAAGCCCTTGCGGTGCTGGGGCCGGATGCGATCTTCGCCTCCAACACATCCACTCTGCCGATCACGTCACTTGCGGAAAATTCTTCGAAGCCCGAGCAGTTCATCGGCATTCATTTCTTCTCGCCGGTCGAGCGGATGATGCTGGTTGAAGTCATCATGGGCAAGAAGACCGGCGACCGCGCGCTGGCGATGGCGCTCGATTTTGTGCGCGCCATCCGCAAGACTCCCATCGTGGTCAACGACTCGCGCGGCTTCTTCGCAAACCGCTGCGTGCTGAACTATATTCGCGAAGGACATCTGATGCTGGCTGAAGGCGTGCCGCCCGCCATGATCGAAAACATGGCGAAGCAGGCCGGGATGCCGGTCGGGCCGCTATCGCTCAACGACGAAGTGGCGCTCGATCTCGGCTGGAAAATCTTGCAGGCCGCCAAGAAGGATCTGGGCGAAGCCGCCGTCGATCCGGCGCAGGAAAAACTGCTCGACGCGATGGTGAACAAACATGAGCGGCTGGGCCGCAAGAACCGCAAAGGCTTCTACGATTATCCGGAGAAGGGCCAGAAGAAGCTCTGGCCGGGACTCGCGGATCTGCAGGCAAAGAAGCTCGATCCGGATTCGCTCGACCGCGAGGAGATGAAGCTGCGCTTCCTCGTCACGCAAGCGGTGGAAGCCGCCCGCACCGTTGAGGACGGCGTGATCGTCGATCCGCGCGAGGCGGATGTGGGCTCCATTCTGGGCTTTGGCTTCGCGCCCTATTCGGGCGGCGCGCTCAGCTACATCGACGGCATGGGCGCGGCGAAATTCGTGGCATTGTGCGACAGGCTTGCCGCCAAGTTCGGTCCGCGTTTCGCACCGCCGAGCCTGCTGCGCGAAATGGCCTCGAAAGGCGAGACGTTCTACGGACGCTTTGCGGCGGCGAAGTCGGCGGCTTGAGCCCGACATGAACCTCTGGTTTCGTGTCCTGTATGTGTGGCTCCGAGCCCGCTTCGGCGCGCGGCTCGACATGCCGTTCGGAACATCGCGGCTGAATCTCATGGTTCTGCCGAACGATCTCGACACAAACCTGCATATGAACAACGGTCGCTATCTGACCCTGATGGATCTCGGTCGGCTCGATTGCTTCATCCGCTCCGGTCTGCTGTCCGCATTGCGTGGCACCGGATGGATTCCGGTGCTGTCCGCCGCCAAGGTGCGATTTCGCCGCGAGATGCGTTTATGGCGGCGCTTCCGGCTTGAAACGCGGATCGTCTATTGGGTCGACACGAGTTTCGTCATGGAGCATCGCTGCATCATCGCGGGCCGCAACGGCGAGGATGTGGTCGCGGCGATTGCGCTGATGCGCGGGGGAATCTACGACCGCAAGGGGCGTCGGTTTGTGATGGTCGAGCGGCTCTTCGACATGGTGGGCCTGTCGCACATGCAGCCCGAAGCGAGCGCCGAGGTGCAGGCCTTTCTGGATGCCGAGGACGCGCTCAAGCGCTCTGTGTGAAAGGCGCGCCGGACGTTTTCTTTTTGCCGATGCCGGACTATCGTTCCTTCGATTGAAGGAGAACCCGGTTGAGCAGAGCCGTCGACTATTTCTTTTCGCTGATCAGCCCCTACGCCTATCTGGGCCATGCGGAATTCCTGCGCATCGCGCATGCGGCGGGCGCAACAGTGCATTACAAGCCGGTCCCGCTGGGAAAGCTGTTTCCGGAAAGCGGCGGCCTGCCGCTCGCCAAGCGTCATCCGCTGCGGCGCGCCTACCGGATGATCGAACTGCAACGCTGGCGCGAGAAGCGCAACGTCCCGCTCGTGCTGCAGCCCAAACATTGGCCTTTCGATCCGCAGCTGGCGGACCGGCTGACGATTGCGGTCGCGCAACAACACCCCGACGCAATAGACGCCTTTGCGGCGCTGGCGTTTCGCGGCGTGTGGGTCGAGGAGCAGGATCTTGCCGACGAGGCCTGCCTGCGCGACATTTTGAAGAGCGCCGGAATTGAAGACGATTCCCTGATCGATGCTGCGCGGAGCGAGGAAACCGCAAAGACCTACGATTCAAACCTGGCGGACGCACTTGAAGTCGGCGCCTTCGGTTCGCCCTGCTATGTCATCGACCGCGAGGTTTTCTGGGGGCAGGACCGCCTCGACATGGTGGCCGACATGCTGGCGACCGAACGCGCGGCCTATTCGGCGGAGGTTTGAATGATCCGCAATGCGACCCGCGAGGACCTTCCGGAAATTCTCGCCATCTACAACGAGATCATCGCGAACAGCGCAGCCGTCTGGTTCGACGATCCGATGACGCTGGAAGACCGCACCGAATGGTTCGAGGCGCGGGCGGCGAAGAACTATCCGATCCTGGTGAAGATTATCGAGAATGAAGTCGCAGGTTTTTCGACGTTCGGCGATTTCCGCCCCTATCCGGGCTATCGGTTTACCGTCGAGCATACAGTGCATGTAAGGTCGGGTCGGCGCCGCGCAGGCGTCGGACGGCCGCTGATGGAAGCGCTCTTTCCCATTGCGCATCAGATGGGG
Source organism: Beijerinckiaceae bacterium (assembly GCA_947475995.1). Taxonomy (GTDB): domain Bacteria; phylum Pseudomonadota; class Alphaproteobacteria; order Rhizobiales; family Beijerinckiaceae; genus Terripilifer. The sequence continues at coordinate 163,832 of CANJNI010000003.1, forward strand.
AAGCACATCATGATCGGCGCTGTCGACGGCGGCAATGAAGGCTCGATCCGCTTTCACGAGAAGCTGGGGTTTCGCATCACCGGACGGATGCCGGAGGTAGGCTACAAGTTCGGCGGCTGGCGCGAGATGGTGCTCTTGCAAAAGACGCTTGATGCGCAAAGCTAGCTGAACGGCTGCTCGCCGTAATCGACGCCCATCAGAAAAAGTCCGGACGCGGGCGCCACCACGCCACAGCGAGCGCGATCGCGGGCGTGCAGCGCCCCTTCGAGATCGTCGGCGGTCCATTTGCCCGAACCCACATGTTCGAGCGACCCGACCATCGAGCGCACCTGATGATGCAGGAAGGACCGCGCGCAGGTGCGGATGTCGATCTCGTCGCCATTTCGCGCCACATGCAGCATGTCGAGGGTGCGCACCGGCGAATTGGCCTGGCACTCGGCGGCGCGGAATGTCGAGAAATCGTGGCGGCCGATGAGGCGTTGCGCGGCCTCGTGCATCGCGCCCGCATCGAGCTTGCGCTTGACGTGCCACACAGCATCGCGCGCCACTGTGGGCGGAGCGCGGCGATTGACGATGCGATAGAGATAATGGCGTTTCGTCGCGGAAAAACGCGCCTCGAAATCATCCGCTACCTTTTCGACCAGCAGCACCGCCACCGGATGCGGGCGCAGATGGGCGTTCATCGCTTCACGGATCTTGTCGCCTCGCCAGTCGCGTTCAAGATCAATATGAGCAACCTGCCCGCGCGCATGAACGCCCGCATCCGTGCGGCCGGCGCCATGCACGACGCGCGTTTCTCCCGTGAAGGCCAGAAGAGCGCTTTCAAGGACTTCCTGAATGGAAAGCCCGTTCGCCTGACGCTGCCAACCCACGAAGGGCGTGCCGTCATACTCGATCGTCAGCTTGTAGCGCGGCATCAGAGCAGCTTCGCGCCGGCGGCGATCTTCTGCCCGCGCTGGAAATCGGCGGCCTTCATCGGGGCCTTGCCGGCGCGCTGCAATTCAAGCAGACGCACTGCGCCGCCGCCGCATGCAATCCGCAGATCATCGTCGAGCGCCGTTCCGGGCGCGCCATCGCCATCGGCCAGAGTCGACCGCAGGACCTTGATGCGCTCCGGTCCGCGTCCGAAGTCCAACTCGAACCAGGCGCCCGGAAAAGGCGAAAGCCCGCGAATGCGATTGTGCGTCGCTGCTGCATCCTGCGACCAGTCGATGCGCGCCTCGGCCTTCTCGATCTTGTGCGCATAGGTGACGCCGACGTCAGACTGCGGATGAAACGTCAGCGCATCGCGCGACATGGCTGCGAGCGCCCGCACCATCAGATCAGCACCGATCAGGCTGAGACGATCATGCAGTTCGCCGGCCGTCATGTCGGGCGCGATGGCGATACGCTCCGCCATGCCGACAGGTCCGGTGTCGAGCCCCTCTTCCATGCGCATGACCATGACGCCGCTCTCGGCGTCGCCGGCCATGATGGCCCGCTGGATCGGGGCGGCGCCGCGCCAGCGCGGAAGAAGCGATCCATGCAGGTTGACGCAACCCCTGCGGGGCGCATCCAGAATGGCTTTGGGAAGAATGAGCCCGTAGGCCACCACCACAGCCACGTCGGCGTCGTGCGAGCGAAACTGTTCGGCGGCGTCTTCGGTCCGCAGCGTCTTCGGCGTGAAGACCGGAATGCCGAACCGCTCTGCGGCGGCATGAACCGGCGATGGCGTCAGTTCAAGGCCCCGGCGGCCTGCCGGCTTGGGCGCGCGCGTATAGCAGGCGACGACCTCATGGCCCTGTCCGATGATCTCGGTCAGCGTCGGGACCGAAAAATCGGGGGTTCCCATGAAGACGACGCGCAAGCTCATGGGATGGCTTTCTAGCGGATGCGGTCGCGGGTGACGGGTTTCTCGTCCAGCGGGCCGTCGCGCCTCGCGGCCTTGGTGAATTTCTTGATGGCGCGTTCACGCTTCAGGCGCGACAGATGATCGATAAAGAGAACGCCGTTCAGATGGTCGATCTCGTGCTGGATGCAGGTCGCCAGAAGCCCGTCGGCTTCCAGCTCCACGGGCGCGCCGCTGCGATCGAGAAAGCGCACGCGCACACGCGAGGGCCGCTCCACCTCCTCGTAATATTCGGGGATCGACAGGCAGCCTTCCTCGTGGATGTTCTTCTCGTCCGAGGCCCAGACAATCTCCGGATTGACGAGGCACATGGGGGCCGGCGGATCGTCCTTCTTGGCGACGTCCATGACCACAACCCGCTTGGGCACCGCAATCTGGATCGCCGCAAGTCCGATGCCGGGCGCCTCGTACATAGTGTCGAGCATGTCGTCCAGCAGAGTGACGATTTCGGAATCGACCTTTGCGACGGGCTCGCAAACAAGCCTCAGGAGCGGATCGGGCAGGCAAATGATCGGACGGATGGACATGAAGGGTCTCTGATGGGATTGCGCCTGAGATAAGGGGCCGGGCGCGCCGGGTCAATTGCGCGCTGTTCTCTTTATGTTCGCATCATGACGGAGAATCTGGTATGATCGGGCATGGACAAGGTTCTGATCATTGTGGGCGACGTGCCGGTGACGGCCCTGCAGGCGCTTTTCGGCTTCGCGGGTCTGTGTTTGTTGCTGCTGGGGTGGGTCGCGCTTTCGGTGCTGGGCTCCAATCGCCGGCGCGCGCTGGAGGCGGCCGTGTCTGCGGAGCGGCAGCGCGAGCTGGACGACAAGCTGGCTGAAATGAACGCCCTCAACGCCGAAATGACCGGCCGCATGCAGACAATGGCGGAGGTGCTCAGCTCCCGCCAGTCGGATCTGGCGCGGCTGATGTCGGAGCGCCTCGATGCGGTCGGCCAGCGGGTCGGCCAGGGGCTCGAGGCCGGCGCGAAGACCACTACGGATCATCTTGCCAGACTGAACGAGCGGCTCGCGGTGATCGACGCGGCGCAGACCCGCCTGCAGGGGCTGACGCAGGAAGTGGTGGGCCTGAAGGACATACTGGCCAACAAGCAGTCGCGCGGCGCCTTCGGTCAGGGCCGCATGGAATCCATCGTGCGCGACGGGCTGCCGTCGAGCGCCTACGAGTTCCAGTATACTTTATCGAACCGCAGCCGGCCTGACTGCATCATCCGCCTGCCGGGCGACGACCGCGTGATGGTGGTGGACGCCAAGTTTCCGCTGGAAGCATTCACGGCCTTCAGGGACGCCCGAAACGACGCCGAGCGCGCGGGCGCCGGACAGCGCATCCGCACCGATCTCGGCAAGCATACGCGCGACATCGCCGAGAAGTATTTCATCCCCGGCGAGACGCAGGATCTGGCAGTGATGTTCGTGCCGTCGGAGTCGATCTACGCCGATCTCAACGAGCATTTCGACGATGTGGTGCAGAAGGCGCATCGGGCCCGCATCATCATCGTGTCGCCCTCGCTGCTGATGATGGCGATTCAGGTGATGCAGGCCATCGTGCGCGATGCACGCATGCGCGAGCAGGCGCACCAGATTCAGAACGAGGTGCGTCTGCTGCTCAAGGACGTTGGGCGGCTCCAGGAACGCGCATCGAAACTGGAGGCGCATTTCCGGCAGGCGCAGGAAGACCTGACGGGAATCGCAACTTCCGCCGACAAGATCGGCAAGCGCGGCGAACGCATCGACCAGATGGAATTCGCCGAGCAGGCTGCGGGCGCGCTGGCTCCGGCGCGCGCGGCGGAGTGAAATTCAGAATGTCGTGCGGCTGCGGATCGCGGCGGCCAGCGTGCCGTCATCGAGATAATCAAGTTCTCCGCCGACCGGAACGCCATGCGCCAGCCGGGTGATCTTCACGTCCAGATGCGCCAGCAGATCGGTGATGTAATGCGCAGTGGTCTGCCCGTCGACCGTGGCGTTCACGGCCAGGATGACTTCGCCGATCTTATCCTCCGCCACACGCGCGACGAGCGATTCGATATTGAGCTCCTTGGGGCCGACGCCATCGAGCGGCGACAGCGTTCCGCCCAGAACATGATAACGCGCGCGGATCGCCCCCGCGCGCTCAAGGGCCCAGAGGTCCGCGACCGTTTCTACAACGACAAGCAGGCCGGGGTCGCGGCGCGGATCGCGACAGACCGTGCAGGGATCGCTCGTATCGACATTGCCGCAAGCCGAACAAACCACGATCCGTTCTCGCGCCACCTGCATGGCGTCGGCGAGCGGCCCCAGCAATTCCTCGCGCTTGCGAATGAGATGCAGCGCCGCGCGCCGGGCCGAGCGAGGCCCTAGGCCCGGCAAGCGCGCCAGCAACTGGATCAGGCGCTGGATTTCAGGACCGGCGACGCGTTCCGCCATAGGCAGCTTTCATTGAGACGTCATTGCGAGCTTGGCGAAGCAATCCAGAGTCACAGGCATTGGACTGGACTGCTTCGTCGCCAAGCTCTCGCAGCGATGGATTAAAACGGCAGCTTCATGCCGGGCGGCAGAGACAGCCCGCCGGTGACGGACTTCATCTTCTCTTCCATCATGCGCTCGGCCTTCTTGCGCGCATCTTCGTGGGCTGTGACGATGAGGTCCTCGACGATTTCCTTCTCCTCCGCCTTGAGCAGGGAGGGGTCGATGCTGACGCCCTTCATCATGCCCTTGGCGGTGAGAGTGACGCGCACAAGACCGCCGCCGGACTGCCCGTCGACTTCGGTGCGTTCGAGTTCGGCCTGCATCTCCTGCATGCGCGCCTGCATGGCTTGCGCCTGCTTCATGATGCCCATGATGTCTTTCATCGGATTGCCTCAGAGATCTTCGTCGGAAGGTATTTGGTCGGCATAGCCGATCTCGTCGCTCGCCGTTTCGATGACCGGTTCGGGCAGCGTCGGAGCCGGCTCTTCTTCGGGCATGCGGATGGCGACGATCTCGGCGTTCGGGTAACGCTCCAGCACCGCGCGCACGAGAGGTTCGGCGCGCACGCCGGTGAGCTTTTCCTCGGTTTTCTCGTCCGCGACCTGTCTCAGCGTCTTCGCGCCGGGCGCATTTGAAACCGCCACCATCCAGCGGATGCCGGTCCATTCCTGCAGGCGGCGCATGAGCGACTGGGCAAGCTGCGGTGAAGCGCCGGGCTCCAGCGAGAATTCGATCGAACCCTGCTCGAAGCGCACCAGATGCACATCGCGTTCGAGCGCCATCTTGAGCTGGATATCGCGATTGACCTGCGCGAGCGCCACAACCTCCTCGAATGTCCTGAGGTGGACGCGCGGCTGCGCCTGTTCTGCCTCGGCGCGCATCTGCGGCGCGGCCGCTGTTCCGGAGGATTGCGACATCAGGGCCGGTCGCGCGACTGCGGCCGCACTTGCGCCGCCGCCCGACGGGGCTGCCGAGGGACGGGGCGCTGACACGGAAGCCGCAGAAGCAGACGACAGCCGCTTCAGCACATCTTCGGGCGTCGGCATGTCGGCCGCATAGGCGAGGCGCACCAGAACCATATCGGCCGCCGCCAGCGGACGCGGCGAGTCCTTCATGTCCTGCATGCCCTTGACGAGAATCTGCCAAGCGCGAGTCAGGACCGGCATCGTCAATGTCTTTGCGAAGACAGCGCCGCGCACCCGCTCTTCCTGCGTGACGGATGCGTCAAGCCTTGAATCGGGGATCAGCTTCAGTCGCGTGACGAAATGCACGAATTCGGCGAAATCGGCGAGAATCAGGGCCGGGTCGGCTCCCTGGTCGAACTGGTCGCGCAGCGATTCGAGGGCGCCTGCAATGTCGCCCTTCATCACCGACTCGAACATCTCGATGATGCGGCCGCGGTCGCCGGCGCCCAGCATGGCGCGCACGCCGGAAATGTCGATGCGCTCATGCGCGCCGCCATGCGCGATGGCCTGATCGAGCATGGAAAGGGAATCGCGCACCGAGCCTTCGGAGGCGCGCGCAATCAGCGCCAGCGCATCCTCGTCGATCTTCACGTCTTCCTTCGCGCAGATGCCCGCGAGATGGCGGATCAGCACGTCGCCGTCGATACGCCGCAGATCGAAGCGCTGGCAGCGCGAGCGCACCGTGACCGGCACCTTTTCGATCTCGGTGGTCGCAAAGAGGAATCGCACATGCTCGGGCGGCTCTTCGAGCGTCTTCAACAGCCCGTTGAACGCCGATTTCGACAGCATGTGCACTTCGTCGATGATGAAGACCTTCGTGCGCGCCATCACCGGACGATAGCGGGCGGATTCGATGATCTCGCGTATGTCGTCGATGCCGGTGTGGGAGGCGGCGTCCATCTCGATCACATCGACATGGCGCGATTCAATGATGGCCTGACAATGGACGCCCAGTTCCGGCATGTGGACGGTCGGCTGGGTGACGGCAGGCCGCCCATCCCGGGCCGGCAGTTCGTAATTGAACGCGCGCGCCAGAATGCGTGCGGTCGTGGTCTTGCCCACCCCGCGCACGCCGGTCAGCATGTAGGCCTGATGGATGCGGCCGAGCCGGAAGGCGTTTTCCAGCGTGCGGACCATCGCTTCCTGACCGATCAGATCATCGAAGCTCGCGGGCCGGTACTTGCGGGCAAGAACCCGGTAGGAGGTCTGAAGCGGTTTCGCGGCTGCCGGAGGGAAGCCGAGATCGAGGCCGAACGACGGCTCTTCGCCGCCCGCGGCGGGTGATCCGTCCTGCAAGCGCCCGTCATTCATGGTTCGACCTGGAAATGGCGCCCCGGCCTGCCTGCGCAGGGCGGGGCTCAAGGTGGGAGGCTGAACGGAGACCCGCCCATTCTCGTTAGGGCTGCTTCCTTCCGGACCTGACCCGGTTGGCGAGTGGAACGTCCAACGCCAACCTCCCGAAACCTATGTGGACCAAGAGGGGGCGTTTCGCAAGCTGCGCGGGGCGATTTCCAGCGCTGCTTTTGGGGTTCCCCCGGCGCGGCGCCGGCTTCATGATGCGGCCCCGACTCGCCAGATGGTCATCATGTCCGAAAAGACCTTTCACGAACGTTCCGCCGACACCGGCTATGCGGTGAACACGCTCGACCGCTTGTCCAACCAGCGCGACGACGCCGATTTCATCGCGGACCTTCAGCGTCAGCCGCAGACCCGCACGGTCGTCATCGGTCGCGACCGCGTCATCGTCCGGGCGAGCGGCGGGGCGCGCGAGGCGCTTTTCACCCCGCAGGAGGCCGCCGGGATCGGCCAGATCCGCGAGGTCGTGCTGCTGGGCCGCTCGCCTGAGCGGGCCTTTTTCGGGGCGCTGCTGGATGATGCGGCTCTGGTCCTGCAGGATCAGGCGGACGAAGGCGGCATGGTGGATACCCGCATCCTTGTCGTGCCGGGGCGCGAGGACCTGCAACCGATGGACCTGCGGGCCATCGCCACACAGGGTCTTTTCGACGCCGGGACGACAGGCCTGCTTGGCGAGGCCAAGAGCCTGCTCTACTGGCACGCGCGCCACCGTTTCTGTTCAGTCTGCGGACAATCCAGCGAGCTTTCCGCCGCCGGGTGGCGTCGCGATTGCCGATCCTGCAAGGCGATGCATTTCCCGCGCACGGATCCGGTGGTGATCATGCTGGCAGTCGATGGCGACCGCTGCCTGATGGGCCGCCAGCCGCGCTTCAACAAGGGCATGTATTCGGCGCTGGCAGGCTTTCTGGAGCCGGGCGAGACGATTGAATCCGCAGTTCGCCGGGAAATCCTGGAGGAAGCCGGGATCGAAGCCGGCCTCGTGCATTACGTCGCCTCGCAGCCGTGGCCATTCCCGTCGTCGCTGATGATCGGCTGTCTGGCGGAGGCCCTGACGCACGAGATTGTCGTCGACCGGACGGAACTTGAAGACGCCCGCTGGTTCACCCGCGCCGAAGTCGTGGCCATGCTGGAAGGGCGGCACCCGGAAGGGCTTCTTCCGCCCAATCCGGTCGCCATCGCGCATCATCTGTTGCGGGCGTGGGTCGACCGGACAGGCTGAAGCTCAGCCGAGCGCGCGGAGCGCGATCAGCACTTCACAGTAGCGGCGCAGAAGCCGGTCAGCGCCGGATTGTAGACCGTCGACAGGATGCCCATCGCCTTGGCCACATCGTTGAGCGGCGAGGAGGCGACGTAGACGATGTCCTTGTTGTGGACCTGGAAACGGCGCGCCCAGAAATAGGCGCTCGGGTCACGCAGATTGATCTGGTAGACCACGTTCACAAAGCGCTGGCCGGGCTCGAAGGGGAACGACGGATCGAGGTCGCGGGCAACCGAGACAGGTTCCGGACGCAGGACGAACACGCCTTGCGGGTCGGACTGGAGATCCAGAAGGCCGCCGGTCTTGGCGACTGCCTCTTCGAGAGAGATGCCGATGGCGTCGAACGGAATGAGCGCGTTTCGGCCTGTGGCCCCGAATGCCGTGTAGGTCTGCGGCTCGCGCACCAGCGTGAGGATATCGCCGGGCCGCATGAAGATGTTTTCCTGCGGACGCTGCAGCAGCGCCTGCATTGGAACCCGGACCGTCTGGTTGTTGCGGCCGAGGGACACGAAGGTCTCGTTTACCGGAGCCTTGACGCCGCCCGCCGTGGCGATGACGTCCAGAATGCGGTCGCCGCGCGGGGTCAGAGGCACGCGCGCGCCCTGCACCACTTCGCCGGTCACGGTGACGGTGTTGGAAATATTGCCGGAAATCGTCACCAGCGCCTGCGGCTCGATGGCCTTGCCGGTGAGGCGCGCCACGATGGCGTTTTCCACCTGCGGGGGCGCGAGCCCGGCAACCTGAATGCGGCCCGCATAGGGAACCGTGATCGATCCGTCACGCGCCACCTGCTGGGGCGGAATGACGGCGGAATGGGAGCCTGTGGAGGCGCCGCTGAGCGCCGGAGTCGAGAACAGGCCGCCGGCGGCGGCTTCCCAGATCGTCACCTGGACGACGTCGCCGACCCCGATGGTCTGGTTCGGGGAAGCTCCACGGTAATCGCCGAATCGCCCGGACATGGACACGATGCCCCGGCGCTCCAGAATCGTGACCGCACGTTCGTCGATCCGCGTGAGCAGATAGTGGGCGCCGCCCGCGTCTGGCGTCACATTGGTGGCGTTGTTGACGACATCTGCGGCGGAAGGCCCCTGCGACGGCAGGGATGAGCAGCCAGCGAGAGACAATGCGACCGCCGCCAATCCAAAAAGTCGCGCGGCCAGTCCCATCAACCCTTTACCCTTCATGCCCGAAGACCGGTCGATTATCGCCATGCGGACCCCGGCGGTCAATAGAGATTTGGTCGACCGGACCGCCGCCAGAGCGCCGCCCCGGTCGTTGTGACTGCACAGCAACATAGCTTTGCTGCGCCAATTGGGATTAACCATCATTGCCGATCATTTTAGGCGAATGCGGCTTAAAGTTTGTCTGAAGCGCGGTCCCGGGCGGGCGCGCAGTGGTTTTATCCTTAACGGACGGTTAATCCCCAAAAAAGGTCGAGCTTTCGACTCAGCGGCCGGGCGGACGCTCGTAGAGCTTGGGGTCCATGCGGCTCGACACGCCGTTTCTGGCGATCGCCGCCTCCCATTCGCGGCGGACAGCGGGGTCCTCCTCGTCATAGGGAATCGCCGTGCCGCCGTCACGGATGTCGATCGCCCCGAAGTCGATGGCCTTCTGGCCGGGGGCGCCGGCGTCCTGATTGAGGCCCGGCTTGCGGGGTCCGTACCAGGCGGTGAGTCGCAAGGGTTCGGCGCTGACGGCGAAATGCTGGTGGAACCAGTCGTTCGCCATCGGGGCGGCCGTGACGAGACCGACGGGCTCATATTCCACCCGCTGGACCTTGTCGGCATGGCCCGATTCCCATGGCCGCGTCCCCAGCGAGGCCGGCCAGGTGTGGGTGTAGCCCTTCCCCTTGAGGCAGATCAGCACCGGGCCGGAGGCGTGGGCGTGCGCCTTCGAATAGCGGCCCGTCTGGTGTTCGCCGATCCACAGGTAGAACTTGTTGCCCGTCATGGCCGGCTCAATGCGCCGGAAGCCCGGCGAGCGGCGGTTGTCGAGCGGCAGGTCGGTGTTCATGACGTCGGGAATGAGGTTCGTCTTGCGCATCGCGAGGCCGCGCACCGGATCGGGCTCCACTTCATCCTTCGGCTTGAAGAAATCCGCGCCGCCGCTGAAACGGTCCGTGAAGCCGAACGGGCAATTGAAGACGAAATCCTGATTGTCGAACAAGTTCATCACATTCGGGGCCGTGGTGCCGCCGAGCAGCAGCGCCGGACTCGAAGTGGCGTTGACGATCCGGTGGTTGCAGTTGAGCGGGATCGAGAAAAGCGAACCTTTCTGCCATTCGAAGATGTGCTTCCTGCCCTCCTGGCCATCCATCCAGACCTCGGTCGTCCCGCGACCTTCGATGACAAGAAACATCTCCTCGTAGGTGTGCTTTTCGGCGTTCAACGCGCCCGCGCCCGGAACTTCCACCACATAGCAGCCCCACAGGCCTTCGGTGCCATAGAGCTGTATGAAGCTGCCCTGACCGCCCATGCGCTTCCACGGCTTCAACGGCAGGTTCTGCACCTTGCTGACCCCGATGGCGCGGACGATCGGGATTTCCTGTTCCATCATGAACTTGTCGTAGGGCATGGGCGGACGGATGAACGTGCCCTTCCCGGCCTTCTGGGTCTCGCCCTCGACCTCGTGCCAGTGACCCTGCGGATTATCGTGCGGCATCTCATTCCTCCCGTTCGTTTTGCGGAAAATCGCACGATTGCGCGCAAGGCGAAATGGCCTTGTCAGCCCTGCAAACGGAGACGATGGCGAACGCGCTGCGCACACGCTCGACATAATGTAAGGTTAACGTTACATACATCGCGAGCGGTCGGGGCAGACTGCTCATTAGGGACTGATTTCAAAGAAGAATCGCGAAGGCTCGCCGTCACGCATCCGTGATGGAAATTGAGCCGCCATCATTTGAGTTGTCAATGAATTTTCCTGTCGCCCCTGCTTACCAGAACATCGCTGGCCAATGGCGCTTGCTCATCGAGCAGACGTCGCCCTCAGCGGCAGACCTGCTCAAGCGGGTCGCCGACCAGCGCGCCGTGCGCTTTTCGGATCTCTTCTACGACACGATGATGCAGGACCCGGAAGCGGCTGCATTCCTCGGCCATGACGAGGTCAACAGCCGTCTTCACGCTTCCATGCAGGCCTGGATCAGGGAGGTGCTCGACCTTCGCAATACCGCCGACATCGACCATCTGATCAGCCGCCAGCGCCATGTGGGCATGGTCCACTCACGGCTGAACGTGAAGATCGAACTGGTGCTGCGCGGAGCGCGCCTCATCAAGGAGGCGCTGGCCCAGGCGATCCTCAACAGCGGACCGGCGGACGCGCTGCGAGTCGAGGCCACCATCACCGGCATCAGTGTGATCGATCTCGCGATCGAGGTCATGTCCGCCCAATATACGGTCGATCACGAAACGGCGGCGCGCACTGACGAGGCCTACCGTTCGTTTGCGGCGACGATGAACACGTCGCTGGAGCGCGAGCGGCTGCGCACGCTTCTGTTCGACTGGGAGAACCAGTTGCTGCAGGAGGTGATGATCGCCCGGCCCGAAGCGCACATTTCGCGCATCGGCACATCGTCCTTTGGCTTGTGGATCCGTCACAAGGCGACGGCGCTGTTCCTTGGCTCGCCCGAACTCGGGCAGATCAATGACATCATCGAGCGTCTGGACCGCAACATGGTTCCGGCCTGCCAGCGCGAACTCGTGGCGCATGACGGCCTCGGCGAATTGCGGCGTCTGGTGAGCATCATCGTCGCGGACATCAAGCAGATCCGCTACCTCGTGGACGCGATGTTCGAACATCTGATCCATCTGGAGACCGGACGCGACGCGCTGACCCAGTTGCTGAGCCGCCGTTTCCTGCCGACGATCATGAGCCGCGAAATCGGACTGTCGCAGAAAACCGGAAAGCCGTTCTGCGTGCTGATGATCGACATCGACTATTTCAAGCTCATCAACGACGAATACGGACACGAGTCCGGCGACCGGGTTCTCCAGCATCTGGCGGGGATATTCGTCAGCAGCGTGCGCAGCGGCGATTTCGTGTTTCGCCACGGCGGCGAGGAATTCGTGGTGATCTGCGTCGAGGTGAAGGCCGAGCAGGCCCTCAAGGTCGCGGCAAAAATCCGCGAGGCGGTTCAGGCGGAGAAGATTCCCGTCAAGGACGGGGCGCGCGTCGGCGTCACGGTCAGCATCGGCATCGCGCATTACGATGCGCATCCTGACTACCAACGCCTGATCGAACGCGCGGACCGCGCGCTGTATCAGGCGAAGGAACAGGGTCGCAATCGCGTTGTGGTGGCCACTTAGGCGGCCTCAGAACCGCGTGGTCAGATCCGTCAGCCATTGCGGCGAAACGTCGACGAGGATCGTCTCGATCTTCTTGTCGTAACCCGTCAGAATCGCCACGCCGATCAGCACGAACAGAAGGCCGAAGGCCGCCTTGGCTCCCTTGCCGGCAGACATCAGGCGCGCCCTCATCCGTCCCATCGCCTCGCGTGAGACGAAGCCGAGGATCGCCAGCGGCGCCGCCGCCCCCAGACCGAACAGCAGCATGGTCAGCGCAACCTGCGGGAGATTCTCCCCCTTGGCGGCCAGCAGGGACGCTGCGCCCAGCGTCGGCCCCACACAGGGGGACCAGACAGCGCCAAGCAGAAGACCGACGCCGAACTGGCCATGCAGGCCGTCTTCCGAAAAGCCGCCGAATTTCTGCTCGGTCCAGTTGGCCAGAGGCCCGCCGGCGAGCGCCACGCGCGCCTGAAAGCCCGGAACGACGAGGACCGCCCCGATCAGCATCATCATGACGGCGGCAGCGATGCGAAACACATCGCTGTCGAGCCCGATCGAAAAGCCGATGGTCGCCACGAAGAGGCCAATGATCACGAAGGACACGGCCAGACCGCCCGCAAGCGCGAGCGGCCCGTAGCGGTGCCGCGATGACGCTGCGCCCAGCACGAGGGGCAGCAGCGGCAATACGCAGGGCGACAGGGTGGACAGGATTCCGGCCAGGAAGGCCAGCCCGTAGGTCGCCAATGTCAGATGCCCTTGGCGAGCAACGCCTCGATCGGATCAGCCTTGGTCTCGCCCGTCGAACGCCCGACTTCCTTGTCGCCCTTGAAGACGATGAGGGTGGACTGCTTCTGCACGCCAAAGCCCTGAACGATCGGCTTCTGGGCGTCGAAATCAACACGCAGGAACGTCATGTCCTTGAACCTGGCGTCGGTGGACAGGCGATCGAGAATGGGGATCTGCTGCTTGCAGACGGGGCACCAGCTTGCGTGAACAGCGACCAGAATGTGCTTTCCGGCCTTCTGGGCGGCTGCGAAAGCCTCGGGCGTGTAGGGCTGTTCGGCGGCGGCTGCCGGCGCAGCGAAGCCGGCGGCGGCCACAAGGGAAAGAGCGATGACGGAGCGGCGGGAAAACATGTTTGAACCTCCCTGAATGAATGACTGAACCCTAGCAGCAGGGACGCGGAAACGCATTTCACGAAGAATGGAGCCGCCATCACGTTGCCGTTAGGTCGAACCGCCCCGGCCTCCGGGCGATCCGAACATGCGGGTTGTTTGATTTGCCACAATGACGTGACAGCTTGGACGACTGACATTCATGCTCTCTTCCGAAAGCCGCGCCGGCGGCCCTGTTCCAACGAGGCATCATGGGGAAGGTCGTTACCGTCACCCCCGCTCCCGCGACCGTTGAGATTCCTGTCGCCAACAGCAATGCGCCTCCTGTCGAGCCGGGGCCTGCGGCGAAGCCCGACGGGGCCGCCATCATCGCCAAGGCGGCCGGGTCGCTGGGCGCGGAGCCTGCAAGGCAGGACAAGAAAGGCCGCATGAGCGCTGCGCAGATGCGCAACGATCCGGAAGCCATCCGGCGCGCGTTCGAGACCGGCGAGTATCCGTACAAGACGCATCTGACCAACCGGAACTATCTCGAACATATAGGGCAGTTGCAGGTCGAACTGCTCAAGGCCCAGAACTGGATCCGGGAAAGCGGCGAAAAGGTTGTGATCCTGTTCGAGGGCCGCGACGCCGCCGGCAAGGGCGGCACCATCAAACGCTACATGGAGCACCTCAACCCGCGCGGCGCGCGCGTGGTGGCGCTGGAAAAGCCGACTGACCGCGAACGCTCGCAATGGTACTTCCAGCGCTACATCAACCATCTGCCGGCTGCAGGCGAGATCGTGCTTTTCGACCGCTCCTGGTACAACCGGGCGGGCGTCGAGCGCGTCATGGGCTTCTGCTCTGCGGGCGAATATCTCGAATTCATGCGGCAATGTCCGCAGATGGAGGTGATGCTCGTGCGCTCCGGCATCAGGCTCTACAAATACTGGTTCTCGGTGACGCGCGACGAACAGGCCAAGCGCTTCCAGTCGCGTGAAACCGATCCGCTCAAGCAATGGAAGCTGTCGCCCATCGACCGCGCCTCGCTGGACAAGTGGGACGATTACACCGAAGCCAAGGAGGCCATGTTCTTCTACACGGACACGGCCGACTGTCCGTGGATCATCGTCAAGTCAGATGACAATAAGCGCGCGCGGCTGAATTGCATGCGCCATTTCCTGTCAACGATCGACTATCCGAACAAGAACGAACATGTGGTGAGCAATCCCGATCCGCTGATCGTCGGCTCGACCGCGCATGTGATCGCCAGGTCGCAGCACATTCTGGGCAATTCGCTGCATCCGGACATGAAGCGCGCGAAGCGGTAACCGAAGGCTGCGCGACCCTCGTGCTACGAGACGGCCCCGCGGGCCTCCTCGGCATGAGGGATTGAGCGATATAATCCCTCATGCTGAGGAGCGCACACGGCGCCCGTCTCGAAGCACGAGGGATTTTTCTTACCGCCGCTCTTCGCTGAAGATCGACAGCTTTTCCTGCGCGCTGCGATCCGAGAACGCGAACACGACCGCATCCTTCGAGGCGCGGAACTTCCGCCAGCACCAGCTCGGCACGGCCAGAAGATCGTTCTCGCCAAGCGTGAAGGTCTTGCCTTCGACTTCGGCTGTCACTTCACCCTCCACGACGATCCATGTCTGGCCGTCGGTGGAGCGCACCGGCTTCGTCTCGAAGCCCTTGGGCAAATGCGTCAGCCAGGCCGCGATGAGCGGCATGGGCCAGCCGCCGTCGAACGGATTGGCATAGCGCAGCGCATGGCCGAAATGCGGGTCGGGCGCATCGGCGCCGGCGACCTGCATCAGCGCACGACGGCTGGTCTCGTAGGTGTAATTGAAGATCGGCGTCGTCTTGCCGAAGGGCGATGTCGCGTTGAACGGCATCATGCCCGAGCCGAAGCGGGCGATGGAATCCCCCTCGCGCTTCACCACCATCTGCTTCTTGTCGTTCAGGTGTTCGCTGAAAGCCGCTTCGAAGAAATTGACGATGTGCAGATCGAGCCCGTCCACCCAGATGACGGGGCCGGTGCTCTGGTCCTGTCCGTGATCGTGCCAGGCGTCGTTCGGGGTGATGATGAAATCGCCGCGCCGCATGGTGGTGCGTTCACCGGCGACCGAGGTGTATCCGCCGTTGCTTTCAAGCACGAAGCGTAGCGCCGAAGCCGTGTGCTTGTGGGCCGGCGCGACCTCGCCCGGCAGGATGAGCTGCATGCCCGCATACATGGTGGCGGTGATGCGCGATGTACCCGGCTGGCCGGGATTCTCGAACACCAGCACGCGGCGCTCGGCTTCTTCGGCAGTGAGCAAGCCGCCAGATTCCATCAGCAGCGGCCGCACATCGCCGTAATGCCAGGCGTGCGGCAGGAATTTCGTGGCGGGCGCGCGCGGAACGAGGCCCTTCAGGGACTCCCAAAGGGGCGCGAGCGCCTTCTGGCCGATGCGTCCGTAGAATTCCTGACGCTTCTGCGCCACGGCGGGAGTGATGCGGTCGTCCATCGGCGTTCGGCTCCGGTAGAGTTTGTTGACCGACTCTAGCCGGAGCGCGCCGCAGAGGCAAAACGCCTCTTCTGGCTATGGCGCGGCAAATTGGCCGCGCCATGAAGCGTTCAGATCTCCTGCGCGACCGGATTGCGCAGCACGCCGATCTTGTCGATCTCGACTTCCACCGTATCGCCCGGCTTCATCCAGATCGGCGGATTGCGGGCGCCGCCGACGCCGCCCGGCGTGCCGGTGATGATGACGTCGCCCGGCATCAGGGGCGTGAAGATCGACGCGTAAGCGATGATCTGCGGAATTGTGAACAGCAGATCGTCGATCAGCGTGTCCTGCAGGACCGTTCCGTTGAGGCGGGTCTGCAGGCGCAGCTTGCGCGGATCTGGGATTTCGTCCGCCGTCACCATGTGCGGGCCGAAAGCCCCGCTTCGCCAGAAGTTCTTGCCCGGCGTATATTGCTGGGTGTGGCGCTGGTAGTCGCGGATCGAGCCGTCGTTGTAGATCGTATAGCCGGCGATGCATTCCATCGCCTTGTCTTCGGAAATGTAGCGGCCGCCCTTGCCGATGATGAGCGCGAGTTCGCCCTCATAGTCGAATTTCTCGGACACTTTCGGGCGGATGATCGGCTGAAGATGGCCGACATGCGAAGACGGCATACGCAGGAACAGGGTCGGATGGTCTTCCATCTTGCGGCCGAGTTCGTTGATGTGCGCCTTGTAGTTGAGGCCGACGCAAATGTACTTGTCGGCGTTCGGGATGACCGGCAGCCAGTCGACCAGCGAGGCCGCGAAATCTGCCGGAGCGCCGCGCACCATTTCGCGCGCCTCGTCGACGCCCGCGCCCTCGATCAGCGAGCGCAGGTCCGGGAAGTCCGAACCAAGCCGACGGCCCAGATCGATGATGCCGTCGCCGACCACAACGCCGTAGCTCTCTTCGCCGCGATACACATAGCTGGCAAGTTTCATGTTCCACCCGTGGTGATGGCCGCGTGGCGACCGTACAAGAATTGGTCGCGCCGTTTCCCACAAGCCGCCTGCCCTGTAAAGGCGACCGGCCGGGGCGGCCTACGCCCAAATTCGCGCCATTCTGGCCCCGACATTGCATCGGGACAGCCATTGCGCGCGCACGCGCCATGAAGCGAACCGGGCAGACATGACCTTGATTTCCGATATCGTCGCCAGCCACCGGGCGGGCGCTTCGCCGGTCGAAACCATCCGGGCCGCCTATGCGCGGCTGCGGGCCTGGAATGATCCGGCCATGCTGATCGCCACGCGCCCGGAGGCCGAAGCGGTTGCGCTCGCCCAGGGCCTGATGGCGCGCAGCGATGCGGCTCAATTGCCGCTGCTGGGCGTGCCGTTTGTGGTGAAGGACAATATCGACGTCGCCGGGCTCCCGACGACCGCAGCCTGCCCGGCCTTTGCGTATCAGCCTGCTCGCTCCTCCTTCGTGGTGAAGCGTCTGGAGGAGGCGGGCGCCATCGTCATCGGCAAGTCCAATCTCGATCAGTTCGCGACTGGCCTCGTGGGGGTACGCTCGCCCTACGGGGTTGCGCGCAATTCGGTCGATCCGGCGCTGGTACCGGGCGGCTCCAGCGCCGGCTCGGCGACAGCCGTTGGGGCGGGCATCGTTCCGTTTTCGCTCGGCACCGACACGGCGGGGTCGGGACGGGTTCCGGCGGCGCTCAACCGGATCGTCGGGTTGAAGCCCTCGCTCGGCGCGCTCTCGGCGACCGGCGTGGTTCCGGCCTGCCGGAGCCTCGACACGATCTCGATCTTCGCCCTGACGGTGGACGACGCCGATCTGGTGTACCGGATCGCCGCAGGTTTCGACGCGCAGGACAGCTATTCAAAGCCGATCGGGCTTTCGCCGCTCGGGCCTGTTCCGGCAAACCTGCGCGTCGGCGTTCCACGCCCGCAGGATCTGGTCTTTTTCGATGATGCACAGGCCGCATCGGCATTTCAGGCCTCTGTCGACGTGCTGGAAAGCATGGGCGCGAAGCTTGTCGAAGTGGATATTTCCGCGTTCCTGCAAACCGCCAAACTTCTTTATGAAGGCCCGTGGGTGGCGGAGCGCGCGGCGGCCACGAAAGACATACTGACCAACAACTCTGACGCGATGCTGCCGGTGACGCGCGAGATCATTTCAGGCGGCCTGAAGCCGGGCGCGGTCGCGGCTTTCGAGGCTTTCTACAAACTCGCCGACCTGCGCCGCGCAACGGAGCCGACATGGACGCAGATCGACATGCTGGCCGTGCCGACCATGCCGACGGTTTACACAGTCGCGGAGGTTCTGGCGGACCCGATCCGGCTTAATTCCAATTTCGGCACCTATACGAATTTTGTGAACCTGCTCGATCTGGCGGCGTTGGCCGTGCCGGGGCCGGACCGGCTTGATGGACGCCCGGCGGGCGTCACTTTCATTGCGCCCTCGGGAAGCGACGGGAAACTGGCCTCGGTCGGCCGGGTGTTTCAGTCGAAAGCCGGGGCCGCACTCGGGGCGACGGGCGCCCCCTGCCCGGCGCCAGCCGAACGGGCCGCGAAAGCGCCTGCGGGCTGGATTGAACTTGCGGTCGTGGGGGCGCATCTTTCCGGGATGGCGCTGAACCACGAATTGACCAGCCGCGACGCGGTGTTTCTGCGCAAGGTCGAGACCACGAAGGACTATCGCTTTTACGCGCTGCCGGGCGGACCGCCCGAACGGCCCGGGCTGGTGCGCGTCCCCGATGGTCAAGGCGCTTCCATCGCGGCGGAAGTCTGGGCCTTGCGGCCCGACGCTTTCGGGACATTCGTGGCCGGAATCCCCTCGCCGCTCGGGGTCGGCAATGTGCGCTTCACCGACGGCTCGACCCCGAAGGGATTTTTGTGCGAAGCCGAGGCTGTAAAGGCCGCGACCGACATCAGCCATCTGGGCGGATGGCGCGCCTATATCGCCTCCAAAACCAAACCAGCCTGAGGAACCCGCAATGGCAAAGGCTTTCGACGAATCCCGCGTGGATTTTGACGCCTGGGTTGATTCCATGGCGAATGTGCTGGGCTTCGACATTCCGCCCGAAGACCGCGCCGCCGTGATCTTCAATCTGCAGGTCACGATGCGCAATGCGGCGCTGGTGGAAAGCTTTCCGCTGCCAGACGAAGCCGAGCCCGCGCCGGTCTTCTCCGCATGAGCGCGCCGTTCGACGCCACAAGGGCCACAGCCGCCGAAACCGCGGCCGCAGTGCGCGACGGCAAGGTGAGCGCCCGCAAGATCGCTGATGACATACTAAGCCTGATCGCCCGCATCGACCCGAAGCTGCACGCCTTCACGCATGTTCTGGCCGATGAGGCGCGCGCAGCCGCCGACGCCGTGGACGCCAAACGCGCGCGCGGCGAAAAGCTCGGAACGCTCGCGGGCGTTCCGGTCGCGGTGAAGAATCTCTTCGACATCGCCGGAGTCACCACGCTGGCGGGTTCGCTCATCAATCGGGAAAACCCGCCCGCGAAAGCCGACGCAACCTTGATTGCCAAACTCAAGGCGCAGGATGCGATCCTGTTCGGCGCGCTGAACATGGGCGAATACGCCTATGACTTCACGGGCGAGAATGTTCATTACGGCAATTCGCAGAACCCGCATGTGCTCGGCCATATGTCCGGCGGATCGTCGGGCGGATCGGGATCGGCGGTCGGCTCCGGCATGGCGGCGATTTCGCTCGGTTCGGACACGAACGGCTCCATTCGCGTTCCCTCATCGCTGTGCGGATTTTTTGGCCTGAAGCCGACTTACGGGCGGCTGTCACGCGCCGGAACTTTTCCGTTTGTGGCCAGCTTCGATCATCTCGGCCCAATGGGGCGGTCGGTGGTGGATCTGGCGCTCGCCTATGACGCCATGCAGGGGCCGGACCCGCACGATCCGGCGCAGGCCGCGCGACCTGTCGAGCCCGTGATGGCGGAGCTTGATGCAGGCGTAGGGCCGCTGCGAGTTGCTGTCGCGGGCGGCTATTTCGCCACCGGCGCAATGCCCGAAGCGCTGGAAGCCGTGCGGCGCATTGCGGGCGCGCTCGGAACGGATCGCACGGTTGAAATTCCCGAAGCGGCGCGCGCAAGAGCAGCGGCTTACGTCATCACCACAGTGGAAGGCGCGGCGCTTCATGCGGAGCGGCTTCGCACACGCGCGATGGACTTCGATCCGGAAGTCCGCAACCGCATGATCGCAGGCGCGATGATGCCGGCGGGCGCTGTGGTGAAGGCGCAGAAATTCCGCAGCTGGTATCGTCAGGCGGTGCTGAAACTGTTCGAGAGCGTGGACGTGATCCTCGCGCCCGCAACGCCCTGCCGCGCGCCAAAAACCGGACAAAAAAACTTCATCCTCAATGGCGTTGAAATGCCTGTCCGGGCCAATCTCGGCATCTACACGCAGCCTATTTCCTTCATCGGCCTGCCGGTGGTGAGCGTTCCTGTCTGGACGGAGGGGGAGCCGCTGCCGATCGGCGTGCAGATCATCTGCGCGCCGTGGCGCGAGGACATAGCGTTGCGGGTCGCCCGGAAGCTGGAAAAAGACGGCGTCGTGCGCGCGCCGGTCGCGGAGGTTTGACGCAGAAGGCGCAGCGGCGCATGGAAGGCCTGCAACAGCCTTCGTGAGACGCCATGCCAAACCCCAAGACTCTCTGGATCAAGGACCCGTTGGCGATCTTCGCCGAAGGCGCAGAGCGCGGCATTGTGGTGCGGGGCGCGCAGATCGTGGAATGTGTTCCGCGCGGCGCTGCGCCGGCGTCGCAGATTGATGATGTGCTCGACGCCTCCCGCCATGTGGTGCTGCCGGGGCTCATCAATACGCACCATCATTTTTTCCAGACGCTGACGCGCGCTCATCCGGCGGCGATCAACAAGGAGCTGTTTCCGTGGCTCGTGGCGCTTTATCCTATATGGTCGAAGCTCGGCCCCGATGAATTTCGCATCGCGGTGCGGCTTGCGCTGACGGAACTGCTCATGTCCGGCTGCACGACGGCGGCGGACCATCATTATCTGTTCCCGAAAGGGCTCGAAAACTCCGTCGATATCGAAGTCGAGGAGGCGCGCGCGCTCGGTATCCGAATGACGGTGACGCGCGGCTCGATGAACCTGTCGCAGAAGGATGGCGGACTGCCGCCCGATCATGTGGTGCAGGATGAAGACACGATCCTGCGCGACAGCGAGCGCGTGCTGTCGGCCTACCACGATCCTTCGCCCGGCAGCTTCATCCAGATCGGCCTGGCGCCCTGCTCGCCGTTTTCGGTGACGAAACGGTTGATGGCTGAAAGCGCCGCGCTTGCGCACCGGTACGATTGTCCGCTGCACACGCACCTGTGCGAGACAAAGGACGAAGAGGCTTATTGCATCGAGCGCTATCAGTGTCGCCCGGTCGATCTGCTGGAAGAAACCGGCTGGCTGCACAAGCGCACATGGCTGGCGCACGGAATCCATTTCAACGCGGATGAAATAAAGCGCCTCGGGGCTCACGGCGTCGGCGTCTGCCATTGCGCGGCGTCGAACATGGTGCTGGCGTCGGGCATCTGCCAGACAAAAGATCTTGAAGCTGCGGGCAGTCCTGTGGGGCTCGGGGTCGACGGTTCAGCGTCGAACGATGCATCCAACATGATCGAGGCGTTGCGCCACGCGCTGATGATCGGACGGCTGAAATATGGCGCGGCGGGCGTGACGCATCTCGACGTGCTGCGCTGGGGAACCGAAGGTTCCGCGCGTTGTCTCGGCCGCGACGACATCGGCAAGATCGCGCCCGGCATGCAGGCCGATCTGGCGATGTTCATGCTTGATGAGTTGCGCTTCTCGGGCGCACACGATCCGCTGGCGGCGCTGATCCTGTGTGGCGCTCATCGCGCCGACCGGGTGATGGTCGGTGGCCGGTGGCGGGTGGAAGATGGGCAGCCCATCGGGGTCGATCTGCGCAGGTTGATGGAGCAGCACCGCCGCGCAGCGGCCCGTCTCGCCTAGGCCTTACCGGTGATGGCCGCGAGGTCCATCGCGTCCAGTTTCTCCGGCAGACCGCTGCGGATGAGTTCCGCGAAGCCTTCATTGGGCATCATCACCGTCAGGCAATAGAGCGGTTCGGGATTCGGGTTCTCGACCACGTGCTCATTCTTCGGGCGAACCACGAAGGAGTCCCCGGGATTCACCGGGAACTTCTTGCCGTCGCAATAGGCAAAGCCGCTTCCCTTCAGCACGAAGAACAATTCGTAGGCATCCTGATGCGTGTTGGGCGGCGTCTTGCCGCCCGGTTCGAAGATTTCCACGATCGCCACGAACGGAACGCGGTCCCGGATCGGGTCCGCGATCACCGCCATCTTGTTGGTGTCCTGCGGGGTGATGCGGAACACCTCGTAATCGGCGGGCGTGCGGGCGATGGCGGGTTCCAGACTCATGCTTTGCTCCTGAACTGAATGCCAACGAGCAAGAGACTTGCCACTGGCCCCACGACAAAGCGCCCGCATGGCACGGGTTTCGCAAATTTGAAGCGAAACAGGAGTCCCCATGCGTAAGGAACCACTCGTCGAGCTTGGCGCCGCGAAGGCCGGAGCGTGGAAAGTCAGCGCTGCGGAAGTCGACATGCTGCGCCCGCATGAGCCGCGCCCACTGCGCGTCGCGGCCGAGCCGAAGCCCGCCAGGATAGATCTGGCTCGCACCGCCATGATCGTCATCGACATGCAGAACGACTTCTGCCACCCGGATGGTTGGCTGGCGTCGATAGGCGTCGATGTGACGCCAGCACGCGCGCCTATCGAGCCGCTGCGGAAATTCCTGCCGAAGCTGCGTGCGGCGGGCGTTCCGGTGATCTGGGTCAACTGGGGCGTCAGGCCCGACAGGTTCAACCTCTCGCCCGCGCTGCTGCATGTCTACAACAGCAGCGGAACAGGCTCCGGTCTTGGCGACGCCTTGCCGAAGACCGGCGCGAAGGTGCTCACGGAAGGAAGCTGGTCGGCGGCAATCGTCGATGAACTCGTGCCTGAGCCGCAAGACATTCGCGTGTCCAAGCACCGCATGTCGGGCTTCTGGGATACGCCGCTCGACTCGATCCTGCGCAATCTCGATGTGAAGACGGTTTTGTTCGGAGGCGTCAACGCCGATCAATGCGTCCTGCATTCGCTGGCCGACGCCAACTTCCTTGGCTACGACACCATGATGGTGACGGATTGCACAGCCACCACATCGCCGGATTTTTGCTGGCAGGCGACGCTTTACAACGTGAAGCAGATTTTCGGCTTTGCGGCGCAGTCGAGCGCTTTTCCGCTCTAGACCTGCATTAAAAAAGCCCTCCCGGCGTACCGGGAGGGCTTCGGACTTTCAGCTTACTGCTTGTTGAGGATGCGGCCTTCGACCTTCGCGTCAATCGTGCCGAGCTTGCGGGCATAGACCATCACGTCATTGGCCATCAGACGGTCGCCGGTGTCGCCCGTGGCGTTCGGATCGCGCAGTGAAGTGTAGCCGTCGCCGCCGCGCACCATGAAGTCGTTGGTGGCGACCGTGTAGAGGCGGTTCTCGTCAATCGGCTTGCCGTCGACTTCCACCGCGATGACCCGCTGTCCGACGGGCGCAGCGAAGTTCGCCGTCACCTTCATGCCGGAAATCTGCGGGAAGCGGCCGGCGCGCTGCTCGACCTGCGAAAGACCGTTTTCCAGTGCTGCCTTGACGGCCTTGCCGGTGATCTTGGTCACGGTCGTCTTGTTGCCGAACGGCAGTTCAGCCAGCACATGGCGGCGCGTCAGCTTTTCGCCCGGCTTGTATTCCTTGCCGGCCCGGATGCCGCCGCCGTTGGTGATGGCGAGTTCGGTCCCGGCCTGCACGCGCAGCGCGTCGGCGATCAGGTTGCCGATGGCGGCTTCGCCGCCACGCACGGTCGCGGAGCGGCTGTCGAGCGGGGCATTGATGGTGGCGAGATCGACGTCGAGTTCCTTCGACAGTTCGGACTCGTAAACCTTCACCTTCGCCAGCATGTCCGGATCGGGCGTCACTTCGCGCGTCGGGAACACCCGATAGTTAGGCGCCCACGTGACGGTGCGGGCAGCGCCCTCGCCCTTGATGGTGACGCTCACATCCACGGCGACGACGAAATCAGCGTCTTCGCCGGATTCGGTGATCGACGTGCGCCCGTCATAGTTGATGTTGAGATCGTGGTTGTGGCCGGACAGGATGATATCGGCCGCGCGGGCCGCGAACAGCTTCTGGCCGGTTTCCTTGTCGGCATGCACCACCGCGACGGTGATGTCAGCGCCCTGCTGTTTCAGCGCGCGGGTTGCGGCCGCAACGGTGTCGACGGTCGGGGCGAATTTAAGATTGCCCGAAGAGGAGAGCTGCGGGGTGTTTTGCAGCGTTGCGCCCACGATGCCGATCTTCACGCCGCCGCGTTCGACGATCATCGTATCCTTGTGGTTCGGCAGACCATTGCCGGCTGCGTCGCGCAGGTTGGCGGCCAGAACCGGGAACTTCGCTTCCGAAACGCGCTTGGCGTAAACCTCGGGGCCGAAATCGAACTCATGATTGCCGGGCACGAATACATCCGGCGGCAATTCGTTGAACAGGGCGATCATGTGCTGGCCCTGGTCGAAGCCGGACATGAGGCTCGGGCTCAGCGTGTCGCCCGCGTGGGCGAAAATGACATTCTGGCTGTTCTTGCGCTCGTTCTTGACGACGGTGGCGAGCTTCGGGAGACCGCCTTTGCCGCCGTCCTCGTTCATCTTGTAGATGTCGTTGGTGAGGACGAAGGTGATTTTCGTCGGGGCCTGCGCCAAAGCAACGAGCGGCAACAGCGAGGCGGACGCGAGCGCAAGGGCGCCAAGGACGTGGCGGCGGGCGAAACGCAAATTCATGGGAACCTCCGGGTGGAGCTTCACCATGCCAAGCGCCTGCTGCGGACGCAAGCGCCGGGGGAGGCAGATTTGATCCGGGCCCGCCTGTCAGCGTAAACCGCTACGCCACTGCCCCCAAGAGGTCATCAGCCAATGCGCCCCGCGAACTCAACGGACCATCGTCCGGCCTCCCATCCGCCGGTGAAAACCGGTCGCGTGGGCGTCCTGCTGGTCAATCTCGGCACGCCGGACGGTACGGATTACTGGTCGATGCGGCGCTATCTGAAGCAGTTTCTGTCTGACCCCCGGGTGGTGGAGACGCCGCGAGCGATCTGGTGGTTCGTGCTGAACCTTGTCATCCTGTCGTTTCGCCCGACCAAGAGCGGCAGAAAATACGAGCAGGTCTGGAATCGCGAGCGCAATGAGGGTCCCCTGAAGACCATCACGCGCGCGCAGTCCGAAGCGCTGGCCGCACGGGTTCAGGAAGGAGCATTCGGCACAGACCGGGTGATCGTGGACTGGGCCATGCGGTATGGATCGCCGTCCATCGACTCGCGGATCAGGGCGCTTCATGCGGAAGGCTGCGAGCGCATTCTGGTCGCGCCGCTCTATCCGCAATATTCAGCCTCGACGAACGCCACCGTGGCGGACGATGTTTTCGCCACATTGCGAAAGATGCGCTGGCAGCCCGCCATCCGGATTGTCCCGCCCTACTATGACGATCCAGCCTATATTGATGCGCTTGCGGCGACGATGCAGGCCGAACTTGCAGGCCTCGACTTCGAGCCGGAAAAGATCATCGCGTCCTTTCACGGCATCCCGCAGGCCTATTTCGACAAGGGCGATCCCTATTACTGCCATTGCGCGAAAACCACACGGCTGCTCGGCGAAAAGCTCGGACTTGGACCGGACCGGCTCGTCATGGCGTTCCAGTCGCGTTTCGGACCTGCCCAATGGTTGCAGCCTTATTTCGACAAGACGCTCGAAAAGCTCGCGAAGGACGGCCTGAAACGGGTCGCGGTGGCGACGCCGGGATTTTCGGCCGATTGTCTCGAAACCATTGAGGAAATCGGCATGGAAGGACGCGAAACCTTCCTGCACAATGGCGGCGAAAAGTACCATCGTTTCGCGTGTCTGAACGACAGCGCGCCTGGCATGAATGGGATCGAGGCCGTGGTGCGGCGCGAGCTTTCCGGCTGGATTTGAGATGAGCGAGTTCTGCCTCGTCACCACCACAACCGGCGCGCCCGATCTCGCGCGACAGATCGCCCGCGCGTTGCTGGAACAGCAGCTCGCGGCCTGCGTGCAGATCACGCCGATCACCAGCCATTTTGTCTGGGAGGGCGAGGTGCGGGAGGAGGCCGAGCAGCTTCTGCTCATCAAGGCCAAGTCGGCCGATTATGCGGATCTGGCGGCTGCTATCCGCAAGCTGCACAGCTATGACGTGCCGGAAATCCTGAAAATCGACGTGGCGGACGGCAGCGCTGATTATCTAGCCTGGATCAGGCAGACCACGCGCTGATTACAGGCGCGGCCAGCCGAAATCGTCAGCCCTGCCGGGACGCGGCTCGGGCGGCGCGCCCTGAACCAGCACGCGCTCCACCAGACGCTGATTGTCGTTCGCGATGGCGGGAGACTGGCTGCGCGTCGCCAGTATTCCGCCCGGCGACAAAGCCGGCATGGTCAGCGGAACGACGGGACCGGCGGCGGGGCGTTGCGGAGCCGCAGGGGCGGCCGGCGCAATGGCGGGCGCAGCGGTTGCGGCTTGCGGCGAGGCCGTCGCGGGAGCGGCAGGAGCTGCGTTCGGAGCCGGAAGCGCCGCCACAGCCGGGATGGCCTGCTGGTGCGAGTCGTCATAGATGCGGCGCAGGTCGATCTCGACGAAATGGGCGAGCTTGCGGGCGCCCTGCTTGGTGAAATGGACGCCGTCGCCGGTGCGCAGCTTCGCGGTCTGGCCGTTCACGTCGGGTCCGTAGAGCGAAAACTGGCCGCGATCGTCCACGAATGCGTCCCAGACGTCGACATATTTCGCGCCGGCCTTTTCGGCGTTCTCGCGGTAGATTTCATTGAAGTCGATGAAGTCGGCGGACAGGCGATCGTTCTTCAAGACCGGCATGCCGACCCAGATCAGCGGCACATTCTTTTCCTTGAACAGCGCCGCAATGGCCGCAATGCGCGCGCCATAGATTTCCTTCCAGCGCGGCGAGCGCGGATCAAGGAAAGCCCCGTTCTCGCGGATCTGCTGGCGATCATTGCTGCCGATCATCATGACGGCTGCGCTGATCTTCTGCGGGCCGCTCAGCAATTCGCGCGAGGCCTTCAGCCAGTCGTAATAATCCTCGCGCACCAGGCCGGTATTCTCCCGCGCGCGGCGCAGGACGGAGATTTCGGGCTTGTCGGTGAAGGATTCGCTCAGGCCCTGCCCGAGCAACTGGCCGATGTTGTCGCCCAGAACCGCTACGAAGAAATTCGGCTCCGCAGGCTTTGCGGGCAATATCGGCGCCTCCGCCTGAACGGGCGGCGGAGTCGTCATCAGCGGCTGGCCGTCAGGACCCATCACGGGGTTGCCGTCAGCGTCCAGCACGGGCTGAGGAAGCTGGTCTGCCGGAACCTCGACCGTAAAGCCCTTGCGGGGCGCAGCGCGGCGAATGAGGTGGGTGGGCCGCTGCACGACTTTCGGCGCCGCCTGCTTCAAGCGTCGCTCGCGCTCCTGCAGCCAGAACCCAGCATTGCTGCTTTCGTCGAACTGGGCGATCACGGCGGGACCGCCGGTCAGGAACAGAAACAAAGCCACAAGCGCGAGCTTCAGCGCAGGGCCGAAACGACCCGCAGCCTTGGCGTCGGCTTTTCCGGTTTGGCGAAGCATAGACCCAATATAGCGCACTATCGGGCCTTGCGCATCCTCTCCAGCATGGCAGGCGTCGGGTGTCCGTCCGCCATCACGCCGATCTTGCGCTGCCAGGCGCGCAAGGCGGTCTGGACCTTGTCGCCGACGCGGCCATCCACCTCGCCGACCTCATAGCCCATGCGCGCGAGATGCTGCTGCAATTCCTTGGTTTCATTCACCGAAAGGAGCTTTTCGCCCTTCGGCCAAGCGCCCTTGAGGCCCGCGACCCCGGCAATGCGGTCCGACAGGAGCGCAACGCCCATCGCGTAGAAGGTGGACTGGTTGTAGCTTTTGATGACCCGGAAATTCTGCGTCATCAGGAAGGCCGGGCCCTTCACGCCGGTCGGGAGGAACAGCGAGGCTTCGCCGCCCGTCGGCATGGGTTCGCCGTCGGCGCGGGTGATCCCCTCGCGCCGCCACTCGCCGAAGGAGCGAAACTTCAGCGGGTCATGCGGCGAGACGTCATAAGCGGCTGGAAGAATGACCTCGTAGCCCCAGGTCTCGCCGCGCCGCCAGCCGAACTGGGCGAGATAATTGCCGGTCGAGGCGAGGGCGTCGGGAATATTGGTCCAGATGTCCTTGTGGCCGTCGCCATCGTGATCGACCGCATATTTGAAGAAGCTCGTCGGCATGAACTGCGTCTGCCCCATCGCGCCGGCCCAGGAGCCGGTCATGGCGGCGGGGGTGATATGGCCTTGCTGGAGAATTTCGAGGGCCGTCAACAGTTCGTCGCGGAAGAAGTCGCCGCGGTATCTGGCGAAAGCCAGCGTGGCGAGCGCCCGGATGACGCTCTGCCCGCCGGTGAAGGAGCCGTAGCTGGTCTCCATGCCCCAGATCGCCAGAACCACGTAAGGGTCGACGCCATATTTGCTTTCGACCTGCTGGAGAACGCCCGAATATTGCGCGGCCAGCGCCCGGCCCCGCTCGATCCGCTGGCTGGAGATCGCCCCGCCCAGATAGTCCCAGATGGGCTTGACGAATTCGGCCTGTTTTTTCGTATTCTTCAGAATGGACGTGTTCGGCGTGACGCCGGCGAAAGCCGCGTCGAAGGTCTGGCGGGAGACGCCGCGCGCCTGCGCCATTGGCCACAGGCTCTGGACATAGGCGCGGAAGGCGGCGTTGGTGTCCTGCGCCCGGGCGGGCGTGCGTGTCAGGCCCACCAGGAGAATGAGCGCGAGCGAGCCGAATATGAGGACGGCGCGCAGAATTTGGCTGAAGGAATTCACCGGCCCGTGCCGGCCGATGGGGGCAAGGCGGCGTTCCGCCCGATCCGGATGTCGCAGAGCCGACAACATCCTGTTTCTCCACTCGTATGCTGGCCCCCGCCGATGTGCAGAAGCCGTTCCATTCAGGCGAAGTTAGGGCGTTTGGGTTAAGGCATTGTTAACCATAAGGCCGCGGTTCGGACGGACCTTTCCGCGCGGCCTGTGCGCAATGTCGCATTTGCTTGGAAAGAAACCGGGCAAATGAAAAGCTGAAGCTCGCTGATTCGCCCGTTCGGGCCCGCCCCGCACGGGGCCAGCGGGCCAGCAGGAGGTCCCGATGCAGAATATTGCCGGATTCAGTATTTTCGCCGCAGCCGTCGTGGTTTTCGTCGTCATCACGTTGCTGATGGGCGTGCGGCAGGTGCCGCAGGGCTATGCGTACACGGTCGAGCGCTTCGGGAAATATTACAAGACGCTCACACCCGGCCTCGGGGTCATCATGCCGTGGATCGATTCCGTCGGCCGCAAGATGAACATGATGGAACAGGTGCTGGACGTTCCCTCGCAGGAAGTGATCACCAAAGACAACGCCACCGTGACGGTGGATGGCGTCGTGTTCTTTCAGGTGCTGGATGCGGCGCGCGCCTCCTACGAGGTCGCCAATCTCGAAGTGGCTCTGCTCAATCTGGTGATGACCAACATCAGAACCGTCATGGGTTCGATGGACCTCGACCAGTTGCTGTCGCATCGCGACGAAATCAATTCGCGCCTGCTGGCCGTGGTCGATCAGGCGGTGTCGCCGTGGGGCATCAAGACCAACCGCATCGAGATCAAGGATATCGTGCCCCCGCGCGACCTCGTTGAATCCATGGGCCGCCAGATGAAGGCCGAGCGCGAAAAGCGCGCCTCCATTCTCGAAGCCGAAGGCGCGCGCGCCGCCGAAATCCTGCGCGCCGAAGGACGCAAGCAATCGCTCGTGCTGGACGCGGAAGGCCGCAAGGAAGCAGCCTTCCGGGACGCCGAAGCGCGCGAACGCCAGGCGCAGGCCGAGGCCGCCGCCACCGGCATGGTCAGCGAGGCGATCGCCAAGGGCGACATTGCGGCGCTGAACTATTTCATCGCGGAAAAATACGTGAAGGCCATCGACGCGCTGGCGCATTCGCCCAACCAGAAGACCTTCATCATGCCGATGGACATGGCCGGCATCGCCGGGACGCTGGGAGGCATTGCGGAAATCGCCCTCTCGGGGAAGCGCAGGCCTCTCCGGCCCAGGCGCGGCGCAGTTCGGTTCCGCCAACCGGGCCTTCGGCGTGAACGATACCGGCGATCAGTCGAACGAGAAACGTCTTTGCGAGGAGCGAAGCGACGAAGCAATCCGGCAACGGCGCAACGGATTGCTTCGCTGCGCTCGCAATGACGACCGGGTTCCACGCGCGACGACAGTGAAGGAAAGCAAGACATGATTCACTGGATCTGGCTGACAGGCGGCGTCGTTCTTTGCGCGCTCGAAGCTCTGGCCCCCGGCATGTTTCTACTCTGGCTCGGAGTCGCGGCGCTTGCGACCGGATTGGTCATGTCGCTGGCGCCGCTGGATTTCGCCTGGAGCCTTCTGGTGTTCTGCGGATTTGCGGTGATCTCGGTGGTGATCGGCCGCAAGTTCTATGGCTCGCGCGATCAGGAGAGCGACAAGCCGTTCCTCAACCGCCCGGCGGATGCGCTCATAGGACAGACCTATGTGCTGGATCAGCCCATCGTGAACGGCGAAGGCCGCGTGAAGGTGCGCGACTCGCTCTGGCGCGTCACCGGGCCTGATCTGCCCGCAGGCGCGCGCGTGAAAGTGACGGGCGTTGCGGATGCTTCGCTGTTGCAGGTGGAAGCCGTGCAGGCTTGATGAACATTCGCGAACTGCGGCGTTGCGTGTAGGATGAGACATGTGGGCGCGACGCGAGTCGCGCCCGTTCTGTCCGGGCCCCTGCATGCCAATCATCTCCATCCGCAATCTGACAAAGGTTTACGACAGCGGCTTTCAGGCGCTGAAGCCCGTCAACCTCGATATCGAGCCGGGCGAAATCTTCGCGTTGCTCGGCCCGAACGGGGCGGGCAAGACCACGCTCATCAGCATCATCTGCGGCATCGTGCGCCCGTCAGGCGGGCAGGTAAGCGCGGGCGGTTTCGACATCGTCCGGGATTACCGGCAGACGCGCTCGCTGATCGGCCTCGTGCCGCAGGAGATCGCCACGGACATGTTCGAGACGGTGTGGGACACGGTCAGCTTCAGCCGGGGCCTGTTCGGAAAGCCGAAAAATCCGGCCCATATCGAAAAGGTGCTGAAAGACCTCAGTCTGTGGGACAAGAAGGACAGCAAGATCCGCACGCTCTCGGGCGGGATGAAGCGGCGCGTGATGATCGCCAAGGCCTTGTCGCACGAACCGCGCATCCTGTTCCTCGACGAGCCGACGGCGGGCGTCGATGTCGAACTGCGGCGCGACATGTGGGCCATGGTGCGCGCCCTGCGCGATGCGGGGGTGACGATCATCCTGACGACCCATTACATCGAGGAAGCCGAGGAAATGGCCGACCGCGTGGGCGTGATCCACAAGGGCGAACTCATTCTGGTCGAGCAAAAGGCAGTCCTGATGCAGAAGCTTGGCAAGAAGCAGGTCAAGCTTCTCTTCGGGCAGCCGCTGGGACATATTCCCGAAGCGATCGCCCGCTGGCCTGTCGAGCTTTCGTCGGACGCAATGGCGCTCACCTACACGTATGACACCAGAAGCGATGGCGCAGGCGTGGCGGAATTCCTCGACGCCGTCGGGGATGCGGGCCTCAAGTTCCACGATCTGCAGACGACGCAAAGTTCGCTCGAGGACATTTTCGTCGATCTGGTGAAGGACCGCGCATGAACCTGCACGCCATCAAGTCGATCTATTTTTTCGAAATGGCCCGCATGTGGCGGACGCTGATGCAAAGCATCATCTCGCCGGTCCTGTCGACATCGCTCTATTTCATCGTCTTCGGCTCGGCCATCGGGTCGCGATTCGAGGAAGTGGACGGAGTCAGCTACGGGGCCTTCATCGTTCCGGGGCTGATCATGCTTTCGCTGCTGACGCAGAGCATTTCGAATGCCTCGTTCGGCATTTATTTTCCGCGCTTCGTGGGCACGATCTACGAAGTCCTTTCGGCGCCTGTCTCCTATTTCGAGATTGCGCTCGCCTATGTGGGCGCGGCAGCCTCCAAGTCCATCATCCTCGGTCTGGTGACGCTGGTGACGGCGGAACTTTTCGTGCCCGTCCGGATCGAACACCCGTTCTGGATGCTGTTCTTTCTGGTGCTGACGTCCTTCACCTTCAGCCTGTTCGGCTTCATCATCGGCATATGGGCGGACAGTTTCGAGAAGCTGCAGATCATTCCGCTGCTGATCATCACCCCGCTGACCTTTCTGGGCGGGAGCTTTTATTCCATCTCCATGCTGCCGCCCTTCTGGCAAAACGTCGCCCTGCTCAATCCCGTCGTCTATCTCATCAGCGGCTTCCGCTGGAGCTTCTACGGGGTGGCGGATGTGCACATCGGCGTCAGCGTGGCGCTGATCCTCGTGGTGCTTGCGATCTGCACCGGCATCGTGGCCTGGATGTTCCGGACCGGATACCGGCTGAAGAACTGACCGAATCGCCCCGAACTCGCGATTCGTTGCAAAACGTGATCCCGGCGCGGAAAAGGCTCCGGACGCGCAAAGATCGGGCAAAGAAGCCGCCTTTTGTACAAGACTGAGCCCCGGAACGCCCCGCTACCCTTGCGACCGCGACTCCGCATTGGCTATAGGACCATAGGGGAACGGCCAGCCAGGGGCCGTTCCGGATGCGGACCGGCTCCAGCCTGGGGGGCCGTGAGGGCTGAATGCCTGAACAGGAACGGCATAACCGCGCCGCGCTCGGCGGCCCGCGCCTGCTGTTGCGCCGGCTTCGCGAAGCCATGGCGGAACCTGTCAGCGCGCAGGCCCGGCTGGACAAGATCGTCGTTCACATCGCCTCCAACATGGTGGCGGAAGTCTGCTCGCTCTATGTGCTGCGCTCGGATGGCCGGCTTGAACTCTTCGCCACTGAAGGCCTGAACCGCGAAGCCGTCCACCTGACCACCATGCGGTCAGGCGAAGGTCTCGTGGGCCTGATCGCCGAGACGGCGGAACCGCTTGCCCTGTCGGATGCGCAGGCGCACCCGGCCTTCTCGTACAAGCCCGAGACGGGCGAAGAAATCTATCTCTCCTTCCTCGGTGTGCCGGTGCTGCGCGGCGGCAATACGCTCGGCGTCCTGGTTGTCCAGAACCGCGCGCGCCGGACCTATTCGGAAGAAGAAATCGAGGCGATGCAGACCACGGCGATGCTGCTCGCCGAAATGGTCGCCTCGGGCGAGCTGCAGTCGATGGTGCGGCCCGGCGAGCAGATCGCCGTGCGGCGTCCGCTTGCGCTCGAAGGAACCGCCATCGCGGAAGGCATCGGGCTGGGCCATGTGGTGCTGCATGAGCCGCGCGTGGTCATCAAGCAGATCATCGCCGAGGACCTTGTCCGCGAGGAACGGCGGCTGAATGAATCGCTCGCGGCCGTTCGGGAGAATATCGAGAGGCTGATCGAACTCGGCGACGACGCAGGCGCGGGCGAGCATCGCGACGTGCTCGAGACGATCCGCATGTTCGCCAATGATCGCGGCTGGCTGCGTCGGCTGACCGAAGCTGTGCGGACGGGCCTGACCGCGGAAGCCGCCGTGGAGCGCGTGCAGAACGATGCGCGCGCCAAGCTGCAACGCTCCACCGATCCCTACATGCGCGAGCGGCTGCACGATCTCGACGATCTCGCCAACCGGTTGCTGCATCAGCTCACCGGGCAGAGCTTCATCGCCGAGCATGACGACCTGCCCGACAACGCCATTGTGGTGGCGCGCAGCATGGGGCCTGCGGCGCTGCTCGAGTATGACCGCAAGAAGCTGCGCGGGCTGATCCTCGAGGACGGCGGCGCGTCGAGCCATGTGGCGATCATTGCGCGCGCGCTGGGCGTTCCGGCGGTCGGCGATGTGACGAACATCACCAATCTGGTTGAAGCGGGCGATGCGATCATCGTGGACGGTTCGTCCGGCGACGTGCAGTTGCGGCCGCAGCCGGACGTCGAGGCCGCCTATGCGGAAAAGGCGCGTCTGCGCGCCCGGCGCCAGGAGCAGTACCGCAGCCTCGTCGACACGCCCTGCGTAACAAAGGACGGCGTGAAGATCGACCTGCACATGAATGCAGGCCTGCTGATCGACCTGCCGCATGTGGCGGAAGCCGGAGCCGTTTCCATCGGTCTGTTCCGCACCGAACTGCAGTTCATGATCGCCCCGACCTTCCCGCGCATGAACGCGCAATATCAACTCTACAAGTCAGTGATGGACGCCCTGCCGGACCGGGCCGTCACGTTCCGCACCCTCGACATCGGCGGCGACAAGGTTCTTCCCTACATGGCGAAGGCCGAGGAAGAGAATCCCGCGCTCGGCTGGCGAGCGATCCGCATCGGGCTTGACCGTCCCGGCCTGCTGCGCTCGCAATTGCGCGCGCTTCTTCGGGCTGGCGCGGGCCGCGAGTTGCGCATCATGTTCCCGATGGTGGCGCAGGTTTCGGAATTCGAGGAAGCGAAGAAGATCGTCCATCGCGAATTGCAGCATCAGAAGCTGCACGGCTATGAACTGCCGACCGATCTGAAGCTCGGCATCATGGTCGAAGTGCCGTCCGTGCTTTGGCAACTCGACGAGTTCATGCAGCGTGTCGATTTTCTTTCCGTCGGCTCCAACGATCTGATGCAATATCTGTTTGCCGCTGACCGCGACAACAAGCGGGTGGCTTCGCGGTTCGATCCACTGTCGCCGGGCATGTTGCGCGCCCTCAGGAGCATCGCCCGCAAGGCGAACGATGCCGCAAAGCCGCTGACCTTGTGCGGGGAGATCGGCGGTCGCCCGCTCGAGGCCATGACGCTGGTGGCGCTCGGCTACCGCGGCCTCTCCATGTCGGCTTCGTCCATCGGGCCGGTGAAGGCCATGGCGCTCGGGCTCGACACGGGCGACGCCGCGCGGTTCGTCAACGATCTGCTGGACAGCTCCAACGGTTGCGAGACGCTGCGTCCGCAACTGCACGATTATGCGGAACGCAACGGCATCCTCTTGTAGCGGGGCTCCTCGCCGCCCAGCCCCCCTGCTCTCGCGAAAGCCGTCCAGATGCTCCCTACCGACAAGCTCGACCTCATCACTCGCCGCCACGAGGAAATTTCGGCCAAACTGTCAGGCGGCGCGACCGGCGCGGAGTTTGTCGCGCTTTCGCGCGAGCTCTCCGACCTGGACGCCTTGGTGGAGGCGATCCGCGCCTGGCGCAAGGCGGAAGGCGACCTCGCAGAGGTGCGCACGCTGCTTGATGATCCCGGCCTCGACACAGACATGCGCCAGATGGCCGAGGAGGAGCGCGACAGCGCGGAGAAAACGCTCGCCGAACTCGAACAGAAGATTCGCATCGCGCTGCTGCCCAAGGACGCAGCGGACGAAGGGGGAGCGATTCTCGAGGTCCGGGCCGGAACGGGCGGCGACGAGGCGGCCCTGTTCGCGGGCGACCTTTACCGCATGTATGAACGCTATGCTGCGCTGCACGGCTGGAAAATGGAGCTAGTCTCGGCCTCCGAAGGCACAGCCGGCGGCTTCAAGGAAATCATCGCGGAGATCAACGGGCGCGGCGTCTTCGCCAAGATGAAGTTCGAGTCCGGGGTCCATCGCGTGCAACGCGTTCCGGCGACGGAGACGCAGGGCCGGATTCATACATCCGCCGCAACCGTGGCTGTGCTGCCCGAAGCCAGCGATGTCGATATCGACATCAACGAAAGCGACCTGAAGATCGACACGATGCGGGCGCAGGGCGCGGGCGGACAGCACGTCAACAAGACCGAATCGGCCATCCGAATCACGCATCTGCCGACGAACACAGTGGTCTTCGTGCAGGACGAGAGATCCCAGCACAAGAACAAGGCGCGGGCGATGATGCTGCTGAAGTCGCGTCTGTATGACGCCGAACGGCAGAAGCTGGATTCGGAGCGCGCCGCCGACCGCAAGGCGCAGGTCGGCTCAGGCGACAGGTCCGAGCGGATCAGGACCTATAATTTTCCGCAGGGGCGCGTCACCGACCACCGGATCAACCTGACGCTCTACAAGCTGGAGAAGGTGATCACCGGCGAATCTCTCGACGAGGTCATCGACCCGCTGATCACCGAGCATCAGGCGGCGCAACTCGCCGCCACGGATCAGAACTGATCAGGCGGCGCGGGCAAGCTTGACCGCAACGCCCGAAACCGAGATGCGCTCGAGCGGAATGGCCGAAAGATCGAAGGTCTGGACTCCGTCCACCTTGTAATCCACGTCCACGATGGCGTCCGCGTCATAGTCCATGGCGGCGGCGATCAGCCGTTGCAGGGCGACATTCTTCCAGTCGCCGGAGACGCTGCTGGCGTGCCAGCCGGAAGCGGCCTCGATACGGCCGATCGGATAAAGAACGCGCCCGCCTTCGACTTCGTGTGTGTGGCTGATACGCATAAGACCCTCGACTCCTTCAGGTTCGGGCAAATAACACCCGGCCGGTTTCGCGCCCGTTAATGTCCGAAGCGGGGCAGGATCACGGCAAACGGATGCTTTGCGACATCCCGCCAATTTCTCTGACAGCTTCAACCTGAAGGGTGGCTGAACGGCGGCAGGCCGGCGGTGCGGCTTCGCACATGCCGGTGATTCTTTTTTACGAATCAGGGGAAAGCCGGGGCCCGGTAACCAAAGATTAAGGCTCCATCTTAACAATGGCGGTTTCATTCACCCTGTTTCGTAACCGGGGCGGATTGCCAGGCCGGGCTGAGTCCGGAGAATCGGTTAGCAGACTTAGTTAAAGTGTTACGTGAAAAATCCGATCGCCCGATCAGGCATGGTTTTTCAGGCACTTGAGCCGATTTTCAGGGTTTTCGACCGCAGAGCTTGCCAGAAGGAATCATGATTTGTTAACCATTCAGGCGTTAAGGTTTACGAAGCCGGAATGCCATGGGCACATGCCCGACAGCGAGCCGTGCTTCCGCGGTGCGTTGCTTTTGTTTCTTTGCGTCGCGAGCCACGGGGCAAGGGTGGGGACCTGACATGCGCGTATTATTGATCGAAGACGACCGCGCCACCGCGCAGAGCATCGAACTGATGCTCAAGTCGGAAAATTTCAACGTCTATACCACCGACCTCGGCGAGGAAGGCATCGATCTGGGCAAACTGTATGATTACGACATCATACTGCTCGATCTGAACCTGCCCGACATGTCGGGTTATGAAGTGCTTCGCACCTTGCGGGTCGCGAAGGTGAAGACGCCGATCCTGATCCTCTCGGGCCTTGCAGGCATCGAGGACAAGGTGAAGGGTCTGGGCTTCGGAGCCGATGACTATCTCACCAAGCCGTTCCACAAGGACGAACTGGTCGCCCGCATCCACGCCATCGTGCGGCGCTCCAAGGGCCATGCACAGTCGGTCATCGCGACCGGCGACCTCATCGTCAATCTCGACCAGAAGACGGTGGAAGTCAGCGGCGCCCGCGTGCACCTCACGGGCAAGGAATATCAGATGCTGGAGCTGCTCTCGCTCCGCAAGGGCACGACCCTCACCAAGGAGATGTTCCTCAATCATCTCTACGGCGGCATGGACGAGCCGGAACTCAAGATCATCGA